>CAZZCG010000006.1:0-112629 GCA_964653145.1 uncultured Synechococcus sp.
CGGTACGTGAGCTGGGTTCAGAACGTCGTGAGACAGTTCGGTCCATATCCGGTGTAGGCGCAAGAGCATTGCGAGGAGCCTTCCTTAGTACGAGAGGACCGGGAAGGACGCACCTCTGGTGTACCTGTTATCGTGCCAACGGTAAACGCAGGGTAGCCATGTGCGGAGTGGATAACCGCTGAAAGCATCTAAGTGGGAAGCCCACCTCAAGATGAGTGCTCCCATGGCATAAGCCAGTAAGGTCACGGGTAGAACACCCGTTAATAGGCTCTAGATCGAAGTCCAGTAATGGATGTAGTCAAGGAGTACTAATAGACCGAGGGCTTGACCTCATATTTGGTGTCTGATTGACTAAATTAACTCTGTAGTTTCAAGTTTTTAATCTGGTTTCTAGTTAAATTTTTCTAATGTTCTTTTACCTTCTTGGTGCTCATGGCGTAATGGAACCACGCTGATCCATCTCGAACTCAGTTGTGAAACGTTGCTGCGACGAAGATAGTTGGTGGGTAGCTGCCTGCAAAAATAGTTCAGTGCCAAGATAATTTTCCAGCCTCTCTGCTTCTTCTTTGAAGTGGAGAGGTCTTGGTATTTGGGTATATTTTGACTGAGATTAGGAGTGGAACTGATGAGGCGGCAGGTGTTGCTATGGTTGGGCTTGGGAGTTGTGCTGCTGCCATTACTCGTGGTTGTCATGACTTCTGGTTGGCCCCCAGGCCCCGTGACATCATTTCAGCTTTTACCACCGGGTGGTTGGAGTTGGGCGAGTTACGCTCAGGCCTGGCGGGATGGTCATTTTATTCGAGCCTTTATTAATTCAGCGCTTGTGGCCATCGCGGTCACCGGATTGCAAATCATCACATCAGCGTTGGCGGGATATGCGTTAGCACGGATCAAGTTTCCAGGCCAAAATATTGTCTTACTTCTAGTCCTGGCAAGTTTGGTGATTCCGTTTCAGTTGCTCGTAATTCCAATTTTCATGATTTTGCGCTGGGGGCATTTCATTAATACCTATGGCGCGCTAATCCTGCCAACAGCAGCCAATGGTTTTGGTATTTTTTTGATGCGTCAGTTTTTCTTGACGATTCCAGTCTCATTGGAGGAAGCTGCTGTTCTGGATGGAGCGAGTCGGTGGCAGATTTTATGGCAAATTTTACTTCCCCTATCCCGACCTGCCTTGATAACACTATTTCTTTTTACGTTTATCGGGGAATGGAACGATTTATTTAAGCCGTTAGTGTTTACGACAAAGCCCGAACTAATTACCGTACAGTTGACCTTAGCCAATTTTCAGGAGCAATTTACTAACGATTGGCCGTTAATGATGGCAGCGATTATTATCGCTTCAGTTCCTGTGACAATTCTGTTTGTAATGGGGCAGAAGCAATTTATCCGGGGTATTGCTGCTACGGGTGTGAAAAGCTAAAAGTGAGCTTATCCATTTCTAAAATAGAATAGTGTAATTAATTTAGCCTAAGCCATAGCCCATTCTTCACCGCGAGTTAAGCGAATTTGTGCAATGGCAAAAATTGTTGGAATAATCCGACCATAATTTGTGGCAATTGCCCGCCAACCTAAGTCAGCAATAAACCAGATCCACAGCGCAGTACTAAAGCAGACTAAGGCACTCCGAGCCACGGCAAACTTAGTCACCCCCAATGCTGCTGCCTGGGTAGAAAAGAGTCCCCGACCCAACTCTTTGCTAGCAAGTTGAAGGGCAAATTGCCGAGTCATCTGTTGAACGATGAGTCGTCGCATTAGACTACTCATTGCGATTGCCGCACTTCCTTCTAGTAACAGACGAATATTCTGGAGGGTGAAGTCAGGGTCTTGGGCTAATTGGGGTAACGACTTTTGGACTTCTCGACTCATAGCCTGACGATCCCGTTGGGGTAAGCGGGCCCACATCCGCTGCAGAACTCCTAAAAAGATTTCTGACTCTAATTCGGTGGTTGACCAACTGGGACGAAACTCAATTTTTAAATAGCGACAGACACGCATGAGGGTTTGCCGATAGCTAATGGTTTGACTCTGACCCTTTAAGACCGTGACCCCATCAGCGGCCAAAAACCGGAATCTCTGTTCAATGGTGTCCAACCAGGTCTGACGATCCTGAGCCTGTACGGTAATGGGATCAGGGGTGTGGAAATAATCCCAGGGGTTAAGCTTCCGCTGAAACAAAATCTCGGTTAACTCTTGGAGTTCTTCTTCCGTGGCTAACTCGAGGGCTGACCTGAGTTCATCCATGCCTTTGATTTCCCATCCCTGTTGGTAAATGAGTTTTCCAGATGCACGTAAAGTTTAACAGAACTTCAAACTTTCTGGAGGATTAGCTGGGAATCATCCTATTTGGATTCCTGAACTTTACCAACTCTTCAACTGTAGGAACAGTCACTTTATGCAGACCACCAATGCCCAATATGTGTCTGATTAGGCGGACAAGGCAGGCCTGTGAATCTGTGTGGACATCTCTTCAAAAATATCCGGGTGCTGGGCTGGGGCGTGACGATCTAAGTTTTCTTCAATGACTGTTCGGCCTTCCTTGAGTATGTAGTCGAAAAAGGCCTGGGCAACGACCGATAGCTGTTTTCCGGCTGGATAGACCACCTGCCAATGCCGTTGAATGGGAAAATGTTCCACATCCAAAATCGTAAATTGACCGGAGTCCCCATCTAGGGCTAAGCAATGTCGAGACATGACTGAAATTCCCAGGCCCCCAGCGATTGCCTGTTTAATTGCCTCACTACTGCCCAATTCTAAACGGACTTGAATTTCAATCCCATGCTGAGCAAACAACCGTTCAATGGCCTGGCGCGTTCCAGAACCCACTTCCCGCATGATAAAGGCTTCACCATTGAGTTCTTGGATAGGAATATTTTTCCGTCCGGCCAGACGATGGGAACTGGGAGCCAAGACGACTAGAGGATTATCGAGAAAATTGTGTTGCTCAACTTCGATATTTTCTGGGGTATGGCTGGGAATGTAGAGATCGTCCATGTTGTCCCGCAGTCGCTCGACCACCTGTTCATGGTTGGTAACGGTTAAAGAGACATCAATGCCAGGATAGCGATGACAAAATGGCCCAAGTAAGCGGGGAATCACATACTTAGCTGTGGTGATGACCGATAACCGCAAACGCCCTTGTTTTAGGCCTTTCAAGTTGGCAACGGCCATATCGAAGCGATCGAGCCGCTCAAATATATCCTGGCAGGTGGCTAATAATTCCTTACCAGCCTCTGTTAAGTACAGCCGCTTACCCACTTGCTCGAATAGAGTCAACCCCACTGCTCGGGTCAATTGCTTCATCTGAATTGAGACGGTGGGCTGAGTTAAAAAAAGCTCTTCGGCTGCACGGGTAAAGCTCCCATGCCGAGCTGTTACTTCAAATACTTTGAGTTGGTGTAGGGTTGCTTGCTTCACACCGCATACTCCTTAACAGGGCTGGTTCTAATTTCATAGACCATATTCTATCAATAAATTTGCTCCTATTTAACTTTTGAGGGATGATCGCCCCTAAGGAGGCTCGGGATGATGATGTTGGTGAGGAGAGCAGTCCTGAACAGTTGAATGCAAGACAGGGAATTTGATGATTTGGCTAAATTTAGGTTATAGTGATAATACTTTGAGCGACGCGGGGTAGAGCAGCCTGGTAGCTCGTCGGGCTCATAACCCGAAGGTCCACGGTTCAAATCCGTGCCCCGCCATTAAAATCCATCACCAGGATTTCTAACTATTTATTTTTGAGAAATTCTCCAGAAATATTGACAATCCTTTCAGCGGACTTTCCGTCTCCAAAGGGATTTATGGCTGTGGCCATTTCGTCGTAGGCCTGGGTATCAGTCAAAAGCTTTGCTGTTGCCGCTAGTAGGGCCTGGGGATTTGTGCCAATCAATTTTGCTGTTCCCGCTGTAACTGCCTCTGGACGTTCGGTGGTTTCCCGCAAGACCAGCACAGGTTTTCCTAGGCTCGGGGCTTCTTCTTGTAACCCACCTGAATCTGTCAGTAGTAAATAGCAGCGTTGAATGGCGGCAACGAGCTCTGTGTAGTCAAGGGGTTCTGTGAGAAAAACCCGGGGATGATTGCCCAAGGCTGCTTGTAGGGGCTCGCGAACGGTTGGGTTGCGGTGCAGGGGGAGAAGGAGGGCAGTGTCAGGAAATTGATCCAGTATTGCCAAAAAGCCTGCTGCAATATCAGTTAGGGGTTCACCCCAGTTTTCGCGCCGATGAACCGTAGCTAGAATAACTCGATATTTCTGCCAATCCAGGCCTGGGATCGGACAGCGAGGATTTTGGGCTGCCACTTGAAGTAGGGCATCGATCACCGTATTGCCAGTATGGTGAATTGTCCCTGTGACCCCGGATTTTTCGAGATTCTGGACGGCCAGGCTGGTTGGTGCAAAGTGCAGTTGGGCTAACTGTGAAATTAGACGGCGATTGGCTTCTTCTGGGTAGGGATTGTAAAGATGATCAGTGCGTAATCCGGCTTCCACATGGCCGACGGGAATTTGCTGATAAAAGGCCGCTAGGGTGGCTGCAAAGGCAGTGGTTGTGTCTCCTTGAACCAGAACGAGTTGGGGCTGTGAGGCTTTATACAGTGATTCCAGGCCCTGTAAACTCCGACAGGTAATCTCAGTCAGGCTTTGCTTCGGTTGCATGATATTTAAATCTTCATCGGCCTGGAGATGAAAAAGGGACATGACCTGCTCCACCATTTCCCGATGTTGGCCTGTGAGTACGACTTGAGTCTGAAACTCGGGGTGTTGTTTGAAGGCTTGGATCACGGGGGCCAGCTTAATGGCTTCTGGTCGGGTTCCCAAGGTAATACAAATCCGCATGGACGCTCTGGTGTAAAGGAAAAGACTAGTCTGGAGCAGGTGATAGGGGCCAGTTTAACGTGAACCGGTGTCGGGCTTAGTTCCTACTCGGGGTTGGAAGCATGGCTCTTGCGATTATGCCTATGGGGAGGGTGAGCTAAAGGATTGTTGCCAGGTGGTTTCTAGGACATCCCAGGCCGTGCGCCACGGGGCTTGCCAAGCATTCAAGGTTGTGGCCATGGACTCGGAAACCGACTGCACCCAGGCCTCGAGCCAAGCTAAGGGATCATCCGGTGATGGTTGAGATGGTTGCAATAATTCAGCTTTAACAGTGTTCAATTCTGACTCTAAGGCTTGGATTGTGGCCAGATGCTGAGTTTGGGCTGTTTCTAGGGTTCTGATTGTCAAAGTCTGGGCATAGTTTTCGGCTTGCAGGGCCTGGAGCTGTTGTTGTAACTGTCCATGGGCCTGTTCCAGTGCAGTGTGGGTTTGCTGTAGGGTCTGGTAATTGGTGTTAAGGGTTTGATGGGCTTGTCTAGCGATTTGAATCTGGGCCTGGAGTTGGTCGATCTCGGCCTGGAGCTTTTGTAGGTTAATTGTGTTGGGTAAACTCCCAAGAAAATAGCGAACAAAGGCAATGCCCGTAATTCCACTCCCAACCAGAAGGTAAAGGTTAAACAGAGATTGGGAGACTGGGGAGAGCATAGTGGAAATTCAAATTAGAAAAAACTTGAGGATATTAGGGAAAATCAAGAGAGAAAAAGACACATAAACCTCGGATACGGCCCACACTGGCAACGTTTTAGGTTAATCAACTCCTCACCCTCAAGATTAACGATACTTTGGGACTTGTAACCAGAACATTAATTCATCCCACCGTTGAAAATAAATTTAGCATCAATTGCCAATGGGAGGATTAGTTAAGTGACAACGCATCTTCAAGGTTATTGTGACCCAAAATTTCAAGCGGTGGCAGAGCTTCTCCAGGCCAATTTAGAGTTGGGGCTAGATGTGGGTGCATCGGTGGCTGTCACTCTGGATGGGGAGATGGTCGTTGATTTGTGGGGCGGCTGGACAGATCGGGAACAAACCCAGGCCTGGCGAGAAAATACCCTCATCAATGTCTGGTCGTGTACCAAAACGGTGACAGCCTTGGCCGCCTTTGTTTTGGTGGCGAGGGGTGAGTTAGATGTGTTTCAGCCCGTTGCCCACTACTGGCCAGAGTTTGCTGCGAATGGTAAAGCCAGGATTGAAATACGGCATTTACTTTCCCACACTTCGGGGGTTGCGGGCTGGGAGGTACCCATACAATTGGCAGACCTTTACGACTGGGACGGATCGACCGCAAAGTTGGCGGCTCAAGCTCCTTGGTGGCAAGCTGGGACGGCTTCTGGCTATCACTCAAAAAACTACGGGCATTTGATTGGGGAAGTGATTCGGCGGATTACGGGATTGCGGTTGGGAGCATTTGTCGCTCGTGAAATTACAACCCCCTTGGCTGTAGATTTTCATATTGGTCTCCCCGATGCTGCCCTAGGGCAAGTTGCGGACGTGATTCCACCGCTGCCAATTGCCAGTGATCTCTATGCTCCTGAACCGGATATCACCAGCATTAGTTATCGTGCCCTCAATGGCCCGGCCTGGAAACCTGAAGATTCATGGACGCGGGCCTGGAAAAACGCAGATATTGGGGCTGCCAATGGCCATGGAAATGCTCGCTCTTTGGCCCGAATTCAGTCTGTGGTGGCCTGTGGGGGGGAAGTTATGGGCGTTAAGTTGCTGTCTCCCGCAATCTGTGACCTGATGATGCAAGCCCAAAGTAACGGCGTTGATTTAGTTCTCGGCTATCCCCTCCGATTTGGCATGGGGTATGCCCTAAAAAATGAGACATTTCCAGATTTTCCGGATGGGCGGGTTGGCTTTTGGGGCGGTTGGGGTGGTTCTTTGATTTTGGTGGATTTGGATCGGCGCTTAACCCTCAGTTATGTCATGAACCTCATGGATAGTGATCCGCAAGGGGGCAATCGGGGGCCGGCATTCGTCAGGGCTGTTTATCAAGCCTTGGATAGCTAAGGATCATGTCCGCAAATTTCTGGAGCAACCTGAGACAGACGGATTTAAGGTAGACCCCATAAAAAGTCAGCAAGCGGTTGGCCCGTGGGGGAAAGTTGGGCTAAATCTGGATCGGGACTGAGGAGAATCGAGTATTGCCGAAAATTTGGGAATTGGTTTAACCGCCGCTCCACACGACTGGGAATCCCATCGCCGTAGTGCAAGTGCCCCTGCCCAACCAAAACAATCAGGACTTTCTGGGGATTTTTTTGAACATACTCCGCAATCACCGCCGCCATGGTTTCATCCCACAACACCTGGGCCTGGAAAAAATTATCGAGATTGGGGCTATGGCTTTGTCCCTGATGGTGGGCCTGGAAAATTTCCCCTAGGCGTTGACGATAGGCCTGGTTAGACAGATCAATCTCATCCAGGGGGGGAATATGGGAAAAATCTGCTTCTGATAAACTCTCCAAGCCTTGGCGGGCAACTTGGCGGGTGATTTCACTGGGGGTATTCAGGGCCAACACAGGTAACTGATGTTCCTTGGCAAATCGTAAAACTGGTCCATAAAACGACCACGGAAATCCCCAGCGTTGTCCGTACTCACTCTCTGTTTGGAGCCCGACTTCCGTTAATTCTCCGGCAATGTAGCGATTCAAAACCCCTTGAAAGGGACGCTGAAACATTTCCAGGCCCAAGGCAATGTTTGGATTTTGTTTAAATAGGGCCTGGATAATCTCCGCTTGGGCTTGATGATCCGCTAGACGGTCGTGGGTTTCCCCTAAGTAAATAACATTGGCCTGGCTGATGTGTTGAATCCACTGACTAAATCCAGGTTCTTGGCTGCGTTGGACGACTGGGATTGTGACGGGTGGGGGATCTAGGCTCTTAGGTGCGCCCCAGACTGCATAACTGGAAAACCAGAGGACGAAGATTACAATCAAAGACCCCCAGGCCTGGGAAGAGAGTTTTTGGGGCATCAGCCTTGGCAAAGATGTCAAATTTTTCAATATCTGCGAAGATCGATCGGTGGGGGTTAACCTTGTTTATCTTAGAGGGTCAATGCTAATCTCGGTCTGCCTTGACTTTTGATGTGCTCAATTCCCCAAATGTTCCGACTCCTTTTTCTGTCCACGACCATCAATCTATGCAACACAGTACCTTGGACGTTCCAGACCTGACAGAAGCCCCCCTTTTGGCCCCCACCCAGGCCCCGGAGAGCGAAGCCACCTCAATAATCTCCAATAATGGTAACGGCAATGGTAAGCCCGCCACCCCCACCCCCGTCCGCCCCATTGAACCCCCCACTGACCCACGCCTGGAAGCCCTCAAAGGAGTCCTAGAGCGGCATCGACAAACCCGACAACTCATTATCCTGCAAGACTTTCCGGATCCAGATGCCCTTTCCTCGGCCTGGACCCTGAAGTTGATTGCTGAAAAGTACGATATTCAGTGTGACATTGCCTACGCTGGGGCCCTGAGCCATCAAGAAAACATTACCCTCGTGCGGCTGACCAACCTTCCCTTAATTCGCTGGAACCTCCAGGCCAAGGGCAAAGATCAGCGAGATATTTCTGTTTACCAGGGCTATATTCTGGTGGATAACCAAGGCACCACTAGCCAACTGTTGCCCATTGTTCAACAGGCGGGATTACCGGCCATCGCCATCATCGATCACCACTCCCTCCAGGAAAACATCACAGCAGAATTTACCGATATTCGCCCAAATATTCGCGCCACCGCCACGATTCTGACCCAATACCTCCAGGCTGGGTTGTTGCAACTGGACAGTAGTAAGACGGATCATGTTAAATGCGCCACCGCCCTGATGCATGGAATTCGCTCCGATACCGATTGTCTTAAACAGGCTCGGGAAGATGACTTTCTCGCGGCGGCCTACCTAAGTAAGTTCTATGACTGCCAATTGTTGAATACGGTTTTGCTGTCCCATCGCTCCAAACAGGTGATGGATGTGATTGAACGATCCTTAAAAAATCGCTCGATCCACAATAACTTTTTGATTGCTGGGGTTGGTTACCTGCGCTACGAAGACCGGGATGCGATTCCCCAGGCCGCGGACTTCCTAGTGACTGAGGAGAACGTTCACACAGCGGTGGTCTATGGCCTGGTGCACGATGAAGATGAGGAAGTGGAATTAATTGTCGGTTCACTGCGGACAACAAAAATTACCCTTGATCCGGATGAATTTATTAAGGAAGCCTTTGGCCAAGACAATCAGGGGCGCTTCTTTGGTGGGGGGCGTTCCCAGGCCGGGGGCTTTGAAATTCCCGTCGGCTTTTTGGCAGGGTTAAATGCAGATCCGGAATACGCCAAATTGAAGTGGAATGTTTACGATACTCAAATCAAGCAAAAGCTCCTTCACTTGGTCAATCCGAAAAATAACGTCCTCCACACCACATAAGTTTTGCCCAGCACTCTGCCCCTTGCAACCGTCAGACTTGGCGAGAGTGCTTTTTCTCAGTTTGGCCTGGAATCCACTGGACAGTTCAACCCCCTATGAGTGCATTGTCGCTATATTTAATTCGCCACGGCATCGCCATTGATGCCACCCTTTTTGCCGGGCCTGATGCCAACCGCCACCTCACTAGCCAGGGGGAACAAAAAACTCAACGCATTGCTGAACGGTTGGTGAATTTGGGGATTAATTGTGACTTAGTTCTCTCCAGTCCTTTGCTTCGGGCTCAACAAACCAGTGAGATTTTAGTCAATGCTGGCCTGGCTGATGAGATGCATCTCCACCCCGCGTTAATTCCCGGTGGTCGCATTGGGGATTGGTTACAATGGTTGGATCAATGGCGGCAGCAGGAGCGATTGGCCTTGGGTTTAGTCGGCCACGAACCGGATTTAAGTCGCTGGGCAGAATTATTGATTTGGGGGCAATCTCGCGGCTGTCTCCAACTTAAAAAAGGGGGGGTGATTGGCCTGGCCCTTCCCCCTGGAGACCCCTTAGGCAGCAGTACCCTATTTTGGTTAACACCGCCTCGACTATTGTTGGGTAAGATAACCGGAGCATAAACCACCCAGGCCTGGACTTTCCCCCGCAGTTGCCCCACCACAGCCAAAATCATGACCTTAGAACGGCTCAATATTGTTGATGTGGAAACCAAATGGGGATATCGCAGTTTTGAGTTGTATCAAGGAGATATTACCGCCCTCACCGGATCAGTTGATCTACTCGTTGTCTCCGCCTTTGCCAATAATTACTATCCCACCCCCAGTAGCGTCATTGGTGCCTTAGCTAGAGAGGCTCACATCAGTGTGGAAACTCTTGCAAAAAAACCAGAGCTAGACCTGAAACAAGCCTTTGGATGTTGGGTTTCGTCAGCCTTGGCGCATCCGATTTTTAAACGGTTGTTATGTTTGGAATTTATTGGCACTGGATTTGGCCTGGGGCAAGTTTTTGACAATCTGTTTATTGTCTTAGGCGTCCTCGAACTTCAAGGGCTAAAAATCTCTACCCTTGCCTTACCCATGTTGGGAACTGGTAATCAACGAATCCCCTACGATGACGTGATTTCAGAACTCCTAAAAACAGCCCATCGTTCCTTCCAAACCTATCAATATCTAGAGCGCATCCTCTTTGTTGCCTATGATCCCCTAACAGCTCAGTATTTGGATCAGGTGATTAATCAACGGCTGCAGCGTGTGGATGTTGTGATTCCCAGGGGGCAATTAATGACTGGAATCCGCCAAGATATCCTGAATAAAACCCACTTGGCCCTCCAATTGACGGATGAGACGGCCCAAGAAACCCTGGAACATCTCAAGCGATTAGTCAGTACTGAAACCAGTCGCTCCTTTGAATTGGGGGTGGCGGCCCGGCGATTAACGGAACTGATTGCGGATCAACTCCTGGGCCAGACCAACGGAAAATCCCCAGGCCCAACTCTCCATCGCAAAATCGGTTTATTAAAAGAGCAGGGTATTGCTGAGTGGATCACGAGTTACATGCATGTGCTGCGGGTCTTCGGCAATGAGTCAGCCCACCACCAAGACCAGGCCAGTCGTCGTCCGGCTGTGATCAGTGAGTCGGATTTGGCCCTATGTTTATTTTGTGTTGAACGGCTGTTGGAATTTTGGCTCAGTTTTCTTGAGGATGACACTGCCCCCTGAGGTTTGGCCTGGAGTTCAGCAGGATTTGTTATAGTTCTTTCTGGTTGACGATATCCCAGTCTGCTCTTGAATCTGTGGAATTTATGTCTATGCTCAGTCGTGTCGCCGATGCAATTTACTGGCTTAATCGCTACATTGAACGGGCGGAAAATATTGCACGCTTTGTGGATGTCAACCTAAATTTACTGCTGGATTTACCAATGGTGGGGGAGCAATGGCACCCGTTGGTCTTAACAACTGGAGATTTAGACTTTTTCCAGAAAAACTATGGGGCCGCCACTGCTGAACATGTCATTCAGTGTTTAACCTTTGATAGCCACTATCCCAATTCCATCTATTCCTGCATTCGGGCTGCCCGGGAAAATGCCTCCTCAATTCGAGAAGTGATTTCCTCAGAAATGTGGTTAGAAGTGAATAGTTTTTATACCTTTGTTCGGGATGCTGCCAAAACTCAACCTCAGGTGGATATTGTTGATTTCTTGGCACGGGTTAAACAAGCCAGCCATTCCTTTACCGGAGTGATGGATGCGACCATGAGCCACAATGAGGGTTGGCATTTTGGTCAGATGGGACGTTTGCTGGAGCGGGCAGATAAAACCAGTCGAATTTTAGATGTCAAGTACTACCTACTTTTGCCCTCCGTCACGGATGTGGGTTCGCCCATTGATGAGTTAGGTTGGATTGCCCTTCTCAAGTCTGCCAGTGCCTATGAAATGTATCGTAAACGGGGACAACATCGCATTACCCCGGCGGGAGTGGCTGATTTTCTGATTCTGGATCCAGAGTTTCCCCGGGCCATCCGTTCTTGCCTCACCCATGTGGAGCAGTATATGTACAAAATAACTGGAACTCAAATGGGAACTTGGAAGTTGCCGGTGGAGCGGGCCATTGGGCGGTTGCGTTCTGAGTTGGATTACTTGACCATTGATGAGGTGATTGAACGGGGCATGCATGAATTTCTCGATCAACTACAAACTCAAATCAATCAGGTGGATCAGCAAATTTTCAACACCTTTTTCTCCTTGGATAGCGCCGCATAGTTTATCCCTCAGTTGGAAGTTTTCCTACGGATTTTATTAAGATTGTGCGCTACCTGATTCAACATCAAACCACCTATACCTACTCCCAGGCCGTGGAGTTAATGCCCCATACCATTCGGTTGCGCCCCCGCGTGTCTGGAGATCAACTGTTACATCAATTTCAATGGCAAGTTATCCCCATTCCCCAAGGCCATCATTTCACCCTTGATCCCGAGGGAAATACGGTGTTGCAACTGTGGTGGGGGCGACAGGCCACGAGTCATTTGCAAATTCAAATCACCTCTGGGGTTGAAACACTTTGTGATAATCCCTTTAACTTTGTCTTAGAACCCTGGGCAACCCACTTTCCCATTAATTATCCCGCCCTAACACTCCACAGTTTGCAGCCCTATTTAACCCCGCCCTTGCCCCCTGCGGGTTATGATCCCGTTGCCTATCAACTCGCCCAAGAACTGGTCCAGGCCTGTGATGGTCATGTTATTGATTTTTTGAGCAAACTCAATCAAACTCTCTACAAAAACAGCACCTACCAAATTCGTGAAACTGGCTCACCTTGGGCACCTTGTTTAACCTGGCAAAAGCAATCGGGGGCCTGTCGGGACTTAACCGTACTGTTTATGGAATGCTGTCGCTGTTTGGGGTTGGCGGCCCGATTCGTCAGTGGTTATCAAGAGGGAGACCCGGATACCCATGAGCGACATTTGCACGCCTGGGCTGAAGTGTTTTTACCGGGGGCTGGTTGGCGGGGGTATGATCCGACCCATGGCCTGGCGGTGGCCGATCGGCATATTCCGTTAGTGGCATCGGCCCATCCCCTAAATGCATCTCCAGTCACAGGTTCCATTCGAGGCCAGGGCGCTGATCGAACCATGGCATTTTCCCTACAGATTCAGGCTCAGTAGCGTTTGGTCAATATCGCCATCGCAACTTGACAAATTAAAAGAAGATAAATTCCTGCCAACCCCAACCCCAGCCCATTTATTTTGAAGTTGTTGTTTTGATTAGGATCAAGCCAAAACCCCATAAACTTCTGGATGATTGGAATCAATACATACTGCATCAGAAAACAACCATAGAGGGTATTAATGAGTAAGACAACTGGCAACGGAACCCCTGGAAATAGCCCAGTGAATTGAGACTGCACCAGCACCATTGGATACAGGGACATTTCCACAATGATGGGCATTTTCCAAGAGGCAAGTTTCACCGATTGCCCAGAGCGATCAAACCAACTGGAAAATCCACTGGGAAATTGACTGACAAAGGTATGTTCGTACAGAGGTTTTCCTTCGGCAATTAAGGCCTGGCGCTCTGGAGAGTTCAGCCATTGGTTTAAGGTGTCTAGGCTATTAAATTGGAAGTTGACCACCCAGGTTTTATTGTGAGCTTTATGCTCAATTTTTGATGGACGAATGTCAGAATGTAAAAAACCAGGGAATGTTTGCATCGTTTGATGAATTTTTTCGTTCCATTTCAGCCATTTTTGTTCATTTTCTGGGCGAATTGTCGTTGTAATCAGCATTGAGGCCTTTTGACTAAAGTTCGACATCAACTGTCGTTTGCTGGCCTGGACATAGGTTTTTTCGAGGCTAATCTGGTGAAAGTCCTGGGAGTTAAGAAATTTCTCCAAATTGTACTCATGATCAAACTGGATAATCGTCAACCATTCCTTTCTTAATCTGGGCATGGGCGCTAGTAAGTCGGCATTAATAAATCCGGGATGATGTTGAGCAACCTCCAAGAGCTGCTGTTGAGCATGGAGATATTGAACGTCCGCGGCTGATTCGACAATTTCTGAGAATAGAACTGTATTAACGGTTGGTTCAGGATCGGGGTGTTTCGCCATTGTTAACACCCTTAACCCAGGGGAATATTCGACTGTTTTTTCTGTGACTGGTAAATATTGGAGAGTTGATCGTATCCCACTCGAATATTCGCAACTCGCTCTAGAAGTGGTGCTTTCAATTCAGTTGGAACACGATCAATAAGTTTGATCAAATCAACACAGCGCCAGTAGGCATTAGCATGGGCGTAATCACCATTCTTCACTCGAAAGACTTCTTCTAAAATCCTCAGATCATGGGGAATATTAAAGGCATCTCGAGAGTCTTCGTAGCTAAAGAAATAGTAAAAATTATCAAACCCACTCCAGGTAATGGCGGCTAAACATAGGGGACAGGGTTCATGGGTGGCCAGAAACAAGCAATCTCGGGGTTGGGGGCGTTGGTCAGGGGATAATTCATAAAATTGCTTGATCGTGTGAACTTCACCGTGCCAGAGGGGGTTTTCAATTTCTGTGTTGGTACTGGCAACGACTAGGGACAAATCTGCTTTTTTGAGAATTGCGGCTCCAAAGACTTTATTCCCCGCGGCAACCCCCAGCTCAGTTTTCGGCATGATTTCCCTTTCAATGATGCTTAAGAGCCGATCAATCAATTGGACGGTAGGTTGTTCCATGGACGCTGAAGCACGAGTTATGAATGTTTTTTGAGGTTACAGGTCTCAGTTGTACCGTGGTGGCTCATTCGGATGAATCGTAACAAAACTCCATGGCCGCCCCAGGCCAAGTCCGGCTTGTTGAGAAACTTGTGGGGATAGCTGCCTGAGATAATAGAGCTACTGCTGGCCTGGAAATGCTATGACCCCTGAAACGGCTTTAGAGTGGCTGCGAGATCATCCTCTGTTTGCACAGTTAAGTCCCGAATTACGAACCACCATTGCCCAGCTTTTACGGGGAATTAACCTCCAACGGAATCAACTAGTGACCCCTGTCCATGCTCCTCCGCCTGGCCTGGTTTTATTGATCAACGGGGAATTGGAGAGTCAAAGCAGCACTGGCCTGGGACAAACTGAAATTCTCTTTCCCGGAGCGGTCTTATTTTGGGCCGAAATTCTCCTGAAGCAACCGATTAACACCCCCATACTGGCCCTAACCGATGCGGAATTATGGCTTTTGCCCCAGGATGCTCTCAACAAACTGACCCAAAGTCATCCCGAACTAGCCCAGGCCCTGTCGCAACAACTCGCCGCCGCCGTCACGAATTTAAGTAATCAACTCAGCCAGGAGCAAGAACGCCAACAAATTCTCCGTCCCTACCTCGTCCCCCAGGCCAAGCGCGGAATCATTGGCAAAAGTCGCTATGCGGTTCAACTCCGGCAATCGATTAAAACCGCGGCCCAAAATTCTGAGAATGTCTTGATTTTTGGGGAACCCGGCCTGGAAAAAGATAACATCGCGGCATTGATCCATTTTGGTTCGGAGCAGCGGCGACAACCCTTAATCAACCTTCCCTGTAACAAACTCCAACTGAGTGGGGCAGAACTATTTGGACGGGCGGGCGGAAAACCCGGACTCTTGGCCTGGGTGGGAACTGGGACGATTATTCTCAATAACATTCAAGAGTTGCCAGAACCCCTATGGCCCGCCATTCTGAACCTGCTGGAATCCAATACTTATCAATCCGTGGGGCAACCCGAAACCAGCGATGAAATTCCCCTAATTCGTAACACTGCCCGGATTATTTTAATTGCTGAAAAAAGTGATCCGCGTCTGGAAAAAGTGGTGAAAAACCGGATTAAAGTGCCGCCGTTACGGGTGCGAAAATCAGATTTAGAAGCCCAAATCGACTACTACATCAGTTTGGTATGTCGGGCCCGGCGGTGTCAGCGCGTCACCATTTCCCCAGAAGCCCTGCGCCGTTTGCAAAGTTATGATTTTCCGGGCAATTTACGGGAACTGGCGGGTCTGGTGGAGCGGGCGATCAATCAACGGGGCCTTGAGGATGAGTTAACGGAAGAAGTCTTTTGGGCTGCGGAAGGGAAGAAAAGCCGCTTTCGGGTAAATTTGCTCAATACCTATCCCTGGTTACGCCGTTTCTTGAGAAGTCCTTGGTGGCCGACTCGGATTAATTACGGAATTACCACTTGGGTCTTTGCCGCCGTGGTGACTATTCTCTTTATTGGCCCGCAAACCCGAGATACCAACTTTGCCCTGAACTTGTTTTGGTGTTGGTGGTGGCCGCTGATTTTGCTGGGGTTTCCCTTTGTCGGGCGGCTCTGGTGTGCGGTTTGTCCGTTTATGATTTATGGCGAACTCTCCCAAAAACTTTCTCTCTGGCTATTTCCCCGGACGCTGCAAAAATGGCCCAGACAAACGGCGGAAAAATACGGGGCCTGGTTTTTGTTTGGCCTGTTTACGCTGATCTTTCTTTGGGAAGAACTCTGGGATTTACCGAATACGGCTTATCTTTCCAGTTGGTTGTTGCTGCTGATTACGGGCGGGGCGGTGATCGGGTCGTTGCTGTTTGAACGGCGGTTTTGGTGTCGCTATCTCTGTCCCATTGGGGGGATGAATGGTCTATTTGCCAAACTCTCATTGACGGAACTACGGGCCGAACAAGGAACCTGCGGGGCAGAATGTTCAACCTATCAATGCTATAAAGGCGGGCCTGCGCTTGGGGAAGGTTTAGAAACCAATGGCTGTCCCCTTTATTCCCATCCAGCTCAATTAGTGGATAACCGCGACTGCGTCCTCTGTATGACCTGTCTCCAGGCCTGTCCCCATCGTTCTGTGGCCTTAAATTTGCGTCCCCCCGGCATTGAACTGTGGACGACCCACACCCCCCGTCATGCAGAAATTGCCCTGCTTTTTTTGCTCTTGGGCGGGATTTTCCTTCATCATTTGCCGGATTTAGAACGGTTGAGCGGCTTTAACTGGCACCTGGAAAATTTTTGGTTCCATGGCCTGGCTTCGATTGCAGTCTTGGGGGTGGCGGCGGTGATTCCCCTCTGCGCCTTTGGCCTAACTTGGGTGTTCTCAGGAAAAATTAAACCGCGTCCCTGGTTGGAATTGGCCTATGGATACTTGCCGTTAGTTTGGGCCGGGAATTTAGCCCATTATTTACCCTGGGGTTTAGGAGAAGGGGGCAAACTATTACCCGTTGCGGCTGCAACCATTGGTTTTCCGGGAGGAAGTTTACCCATAATCGTGGCCCATCCGGCGGTGATTGTGTTTCTCCAGGGAGTTGTAATCCTCTTTGGCCTGGGGGTGAGCCTTTGGCTAAGTCAACGCATTGCCAGACAGTCGTTTAAACTGTTGTGGCCCCATCAACTTGGCCTGGGCCTGGTGGCGGGGGGCTGCTGGCTGATTTTGGTTCACTCATATCCAGGGTGAAGTCTAAGGGTTAGTTGAACTCATACCGCTTCGGAGGGATCAAGGCACTCTAGGCGTTCAATTTTTAACTCTCGACCCGAGCGAATATCTTCCATCGGATGGCCACAATCAGGACAGGCGTAGTGTTGACCAATTTCTGGAAAATACTCGGCCTGGCAACGATGACAAAAGGCAATCAAGGGAGTCTCCCTAATCACCAATTCAGCACCGGCTAAAAATGTATTTTCCGTTTGCACCTGAAACGCAAATTGTAAACTCACAGGTTCAACACAGGTAAATTTGCCCACTGTTAAATGGACTTTGGTAATTCTGGGTTGATCCGGTTGCGCGTCCCACCAGTCCTTAACCGTGATGATTAGGGCTTTGGTCATGTCAGTTTCATGCATCGGAATCGCCCATTACGTCCAAGGCACATCGACATTCATATTGGCTTCAGCGTGAATATAATCCGGTTTGCTGGAGCGGGGTAATTGTCCGGAAATGACTAAATGGGCCATGGCATCACAAATTACCCGCGTTGCCATCAAAGAAGTCATGTCGCTGATGTCGTAGGGCGGAGAAACTTCAACAACTTCCATCCCACAGACCGGGGCATTGCGGATAATTTTCCCGAGCAAATACAGGGCTTCTCTGGGCAATAATCCACCGGGTTCTGGCCAACCTGTGCCGGGGACAAAGCCAGCATCAATGCAATCAATATCAAAGCTAATCCAGACGCAATCGGTGCCATCCAAAGCTCGCTCCAAGGCAAAGTCGGCGGCGGCATCCAGGCCCATTTCGGTAATATCCGTCACTGTGAGAATATTGGTGGCCCGCTCTCGACACACTTTGACCCCCTGACGCGGCACTTGCCAACCGCCAATGCCCAACTGCACCAAATTTTTTGCCGGTGCATTGGCCATATTCGTGGCATGGAACCAGGGACAGGTGTGCATCCGTTCATCCAGGTCGGTTTCTTGGGTATCCACATGGCGGTCAAAGTGAATAATTCCGATTTTTTTATCCCCTAAATGCCGACAGACACCCCGAACTGTGGGAAAGCCAATGGAGTGATCACCGCCGAGAACAATCGGAAAAGCCCCAGAGGCAAAAATATGGGCAATCCCCTTGGAAATTTGGTCAAAGGATTTTTCGTTATTAGCCGGAATCGTGAAAATATCTCCCACATCACAGAGAGTAATTTGCTCCCGGAGATCCACACCAAATTCAAAGTTGTAGGGGGTATAGAGGGCCGAAATCCGACGAATCCCTTGGGGACCAAAGCGTGTACCCGGCCGATAGGTGGTTCCAGAATCGTGCGGTACTCCCACAATCGCCACATCATAATTCCCCACTTCCCGGACATCTTCAAGATAGGGAGCTTTGAGAAAGGTATTAATCCCCGCAAAATGAGGCAGTTCGCCCCGAGAAAAGGTGGAAATGCTCCGGTCTTTAATGCTTGCTGCGGCTTCCAGGCCCAGTTCTAGACCCCGGGTAACTTCTTGCTGCCAGCCGGTCAGGGGGAGATGTCGTTCTTTTTCCAGGGCCTGTTGGGCTTCGGATGGATTTTGGAAAACTGAGGCATCGTCAGCAGATGGAGGCATGGAGCGGTCTCACGAGTGGTTAGCAGTTAAGACAATGGAAGTTTTAAAAATTCATTTCTAGTGTAGGGTGTTGGGTCTCTGATTCAATTCAGAGTGATATCTGTCTTAATCTTAGGTTCTAGCCGATGGGATATGATAGCAGGCGTGACCTTACATCTATTGTCGTTTGGGAAGGAATGTTATGGCGCAGGGACAAGGGTTTGGCTTTGGCTTAGGTAAAATGCGGGAACTGGCTGATGCCATCCAAAAAGCCCAAAAAGTCCAAGAAGGGGCCAAAAAACTCCAAGAAGACCTGGAGCAAATGGAAATTGAGGGGCAAGCGGCTGGGGGATTAGTCAAAGTCTTTATGAGCGGCACCCAAGAACCAAGACGGGTGGAAATTGCCCAGGATTTACTTTCGGAAGGGGCAGAAGTTTTGTCGGATTTAGTGACCGCAGCTATGAAGGATGCCTACCTGAAATCCACCACTACCATGAAAGAACAAATGGAAGAACTCACCGGAGGCTTATCCATTCCAGGCCTGGGGGGCTGAGGTTAGTAGCGCACTCACAACATTTACAGGACTCGGATATGTCTGGGCCGTTACGCATTTTGATTGTGGAAGATGATCCCATGATGCAGTTGGGGTTAGAGCAATCCTTAACGGCCTATGAGCAGTTTGAAATAGTTGGCCAGGCCGAGGATGGCTTTAGCGGTGTGGAAGCGGCCCGAACCCTACAACCCGATGTCATTGTCATGGATATTGGTTTACCTGGCCTGGATGGGATTGCTGCGACCCAACAGATTAAATCCGAGTTTCCCAGCGTCCATATCGTGATGCTCACCTCCCATCAATCGGATACAGAAGTGGTGGCAGCCTTAGCGGGTGGGGCTGATGCTTACTGTATTAAGGGGGCAACAGTGGATCGTTTGGTCATGGCCATTGAAGCTGCTCAATCTGGGGCCACCTATCTCGATCCGCAAATTGCCCGGCAGGTGGTTCAACATCTGCGTCCTCCCCAGGCCAAGCCGAATCCGATGCAACTGTCACAGCGGGAAATGGATGTGCTGCAACTGATGGTGGAGGGGCTGAGTAATCCCGAAATTGCCGACAAGCTTTACCTGAGTCCCAATACGATCAAAACCCATGTCCGGGGAATTATGAATAAACTTTCCGTGGATGATCGGGTGCAGGCGGCGGTGGTGGCGTTACGGTCTGGCCTGGTTTAAGGGGATTGGCATTTACCAAGTGGGATCGTGAAATAAATACACCTCGTAATGCTCTTGGCCGCTGGGGATGGTACTAATGCAGGTTCTGACCTCTCCCAAGGATTCAACTTCGACCGTACAAGCCCCACAGGATCCTTGTAAGCACCCCGTGGGAATTTCAACGCCAGCTTTTGCGGCAACCTCTAACCAGGCCTGGCCGGGCGTTGCGGTCACGGTGACATCCTCAGGGTAAAAGTGAATTACAACAGACTTCGACATGATGGTTGTTCTCTGACCTACGACCCATGTTAGGGGAGCTACACTGTAACATTAGGTAACATTTCTCTGCATCCATCGAGTATCCCATGACATCAGTGGCTTCTAGTCGTCAGTCCCAGGCCGTGTCTCCCCTGGCGGAACTCCTCCAAAACCAAAGGGAATCCTTTATTAGCCGCCACATTGGCCCAACAGATGCTGAGATTACCGAAATGCTGGCTGGGGTGAGTTCTAACCAAAGGTTGAGTCTGGATGAATTAATGGCCCAGGCCATTCCAGCTGATATTTATCGCACCAAGCCCCTAAACTTACCCCCAGCCCAAAGCGAAGCCCAGGCCTTGGCCCAACTCAAAACCATTGCGGCACAAAATCAAGTCTGGCGGTCGTTGATTGGCCTGGGATATTACAACTGCCTGACGCCTCCAGTCATTCAACGCAACATTCTCGAAAATCCCGGATGGTACACCCAATACACCCCCTACCAGGCCGAGATTGCCCAAGGACGCTTAGAGGCACTGTTTAATTTTCAAACCCTGGTTTCGGACTTAACGGGCCTGGAAATTGCCAATGCTTCTCTGTTGGATGAAGCCACCGCCGCCGCCGAAGCCATGAGTTTGAGTGCCGGGATTTCTAAACATAAACATTGCCATCGCTTTTTTGTCGATCAAAATTGCCACCCCCAAACCATTGCCGTGATTCAAACGCGGGCTAATCCGTTGGGTATCGAAGTTGTAGTGGGTGATCCGGAAACTGAAGATTTTACAACTCCGACTTTTGGCCTGGTGTTGCAGTATCCGGGAAGTGATGGCCAAGTTTGTGATTATCGAGATGTCATTACTAAAGCTAAAGCCCAAGGGGTGATTGTTACCGTTGCCACAGATTTACTTGCCTTAACCCTCTTAACACCGCCTGGAGAATTGGGGGCGGATATTGCCGTGGGGAGTTCTCAGCGGTTTGGTGTGCCGTTAGGGTATGGCGGGCCCCATGCTGCTTTTTTTGCTACAAAAGATGCTCACAAACGTCAAATCCCTGGCCGAATTGTCGGACTTTCCCATGATGTAACTGGACAACCGGCCTATCGTTTAGCCCTACAAACCCGTGAGCAGCATATCCGTCGGGAAAAAGCCACCAGTAATATCTGCACAGCCCAGGTGTTGTTAGCAGTCATGGCCAGTATGTATGCGGTTTATCACGGGCCTGGGGGCTTAAAAAATATCGCCAGTCGGATTCATGGACTCACTCAGGTATTGGCACGGGGCCTGGAAAAGGTCGGGTATGAGCTTGTCCACCAGCAATTTTTTGACACAATTCAAGTTAGCGTTACCCCTGAAAACTTAGATGTAATTAAACACCGGGCCGAAGCAGTTGAAATTAACTTCCACTACACCCAGGCCAGTCCGGGGGATTCTGTCGGCATCAGCTTAGACGAAACGACGACTTTAGAAGAAATTCAAACCTTAATCGAGATTTTTGCTCCAGATCAGAGGATTGATCTTAGTGAGTTAATCGGGACAGTGAGCAGCGGGGCCTGGGAGGAGAGTTTAACGCGCCAAACCCCCTTCTTAACTCAACCCGTCTTTAACAGCTACCACTCGGAACATGAACTTTTACGGTACATGCAACGGCTCCAGGCCAAGGATTTGTCGTTAACAACTTCGATGATTCCTTTGGGGTCTTGCACGATGAAACTCAATGCCACTGCGGAGATGATTCCCGTTACTTGGCCGGAGTTTGGTCAAATTCATCCCTTTGCACCCCTCAACCAGGCCCAGGGCTATCAACAGCTTTTCTCTGAACTGGAAACAATGCTGGCGGAAATAACTGGCTTTGCAGGCGTGTCTCTCCAACCCAATGCTGGCTCCCAAGGGGAATATGCCGGACTTTTAGTGATTCGAGCCTACCATCACCACCGCAACGAACCCCATCGGAATATTTGTTTAATCCCCACTTCTGCCCATGGAACCAATCCTGCCAGTGCGGTGATGGCCGGGATGACTGTTGTCACTGTCAATTGTGATGACCAGGGCAATATTGATGTGGCTGATCTCACCGCAAAGGCCAAGAAATACCAGGCCAATCTGGCAGCCTTGATGATCACTTACCCTTCAACCCATGGCGTATTTGAAACAGAAATCCGTCACATTTGCGATATCATTCATCAATTCGGCGGCCAGGTTTATCTTGATGGGGCCAATATGAATGCCCAAGTGGGGGTTTGTCGGCCAGGGGATTTTGGCGCGGATGTGTGTCATCTCAACTTGCACAAAACCTTCTGTATTCCCCACGGTGGCGGTGGGCCTGGGGTCGGGCCGATTGGGGTTGCCGCTCATCTCGTTCCCTATTTACCCGGTCATCCCTTTTTGACTGAAGCTCAAGCACAACATTTGGGGCCCGTGACCGCTGGGGCCTGGGGAAGTGCCAGTATTCTGCCGATTTCCTGGATGTACATCAAAATGATGGGGGCTGATGGCCTAACTCAAGCCACAAAAATTGCCATCCTCAATGCCAACTACATTGCTGCCCGACTTGCCCCCTACTACCCAATTCTCTATACCGGAGCCACAGGCCGGGTTGCCCACGAATGTATTTTGGATCTACGCCCCCTGAAAAAGTCCGCTGGGATTGAAGTGGAAGATATTGCCAAACGCTTAATGGACTACGGCTTTCATGCGCCCACAGTGTCTTGGCCCGTGGCGGGGACGATGATGGTGGAACCGACGGAAAGTGAATCGAAAGCGGAATTAGATCGGTTCTGTGAGGCGATGATTGCGATTCGGGCGGAAATTGCGGAGATTGAGACCGGTGTGGCGGATCGGCATAATAATCCTTTGAAAAATGCTCCCCATCCCGCCAGTGTGGTGACCTTGGATACCTGGGATCGGCCCTACAGTCGGGAAAAAGCAGCCTACCCAGCCCCGTGGACCAATGCCGCGAAATTCTGGCCGGCTGTGAGTCGAATTGATAATGCCTATGGGGATCGGAATTTGGTGTGTACCTGTGCCCCCGTTAGTGATTACGCCTGAATGCTAAAACATAGGCGAAAAATTAAAGATGTGTGGCCTGGGGGCAAGCGCAGGAAGTTTGTAGGATAGCCATAGAGTAAATTATTTTCTACCTAGATCTTCATGTCCCCAACGTTGGATTGGCAACGACTCCAGAAAGCTTTGGCCATTGAGGCAGATCGGGGCTTTGGGGATTTGGTCGGGCGGGAGTATCGCTTTAGTGAATACTTATATCTCCAACTTTCCGATTCGGCAAAGCCTGCACTACCGGAACATTTAGAACATCGTTGGCAACGGGCGGCGGAAAATTTTGCTACTTACCCTGAGTTATCCATTCCGCAACGACAACATCTAGTTGCAGAAACTCGCCGCTTAATTTACCAGGCCCAGCAACTCCTAAAGCCTCCACCGGCCCCAGACCAACCGAAACGGCAGCAAACGAAAGTCTTAACTCAGGGGCTGAATACGTTAACGGGACTAAATAAGTGGAGCCTTGAACGGTTGCAACGCTTGGGATTACTCACCATCCGAGATTTGCTGTTTTACTATCCCCGCGACCACATTGACTATGCTCGGCAAGTTCCGATCCGGGAATTAGTTCCTGGAGAAACCGTCACCATTGTCGGTACTGTCCGCCGCTGTCAGGTGTTTACCAGTCCTAAAAACCAAAAACTGACGATTCTCGAAATTATTCTCCAAGATCGCTCTGGGCAACTCAAGATCAGTCGCTTTTTTGCGGGAACGCGGTTTACAAATCGGGGTTGGCAGGAGCAGCAAAAACGTCTTTATGCCCCCCAAACGATCATTGCGGCCTCGGGACTGGTCAAAGCCGGGAAGTATGGATTCACCCTCGAGGATCCAGATATAGAAGTTCTCGACCAGGCCGGGGGAAATATTGAATCCCTGACCATTGGGCGCATTGTTCCGGTTTATCCGCTGACTGAGGGAGTTTCGCCGGATTTAATCCGCAAGTCCGTGCAGTTGGCGTTACCGTTGACTTCGGAAATCGTGGATCCGCTGCCCTTGGAATTGCGCCAGGCCCATGACTTAATTGATTTACCGACAGCGTTAAAGCAAATTCACTTCCCCGATGATCACGAAACATTGGGTTTGGCCCGGCGGCGATTGGTCTTTGATGAATTTTTCTATTTACAACTGGGACTTTTACGGCGGCGACAACAGCAACAGGCGGAACAAACAAGCACTCCCTTAAACGCATCTGGCGCATTATTAACTGAGTTTTATCAAGTTTTACCGTTCCAGTTAACCCAGGCCCAGCAACGGGTGGTTCAGGAAATTTTGCAGGATTTAGAGCAGCCCATTCCAATGAATCGCTTAGTCCAAGGGGATGTGGGTTCCGGGAAAACGGTGGTGGCGGTGATTGCGATGTTGGCGGCAATTCAATCAGGCTATCAAACGGCCCTCATGGCCCCTACGGAAGTTTTGGCGGAACAGCATTATCGCAAACTCCTGGCCTGGTTGACGCAACTTCATTTACCTGTAGAATTACTCACTGGCTCTACGAAAGCGGCCAAACGTCGGCAAATTCACAGTCATCTGCAAACGGGAGAGTTATCGGTCTTAGTTGGAACCCATGCCCTGATTCAAGATGCGGTGGAGTTTAATCGCCTGGGCCTGGTGGTGATTGATGAACAACATCGGTTTGGGGTAGAACAACGGGCAAAACTGCAACAAAAAGGCGTGTTTCCCCATGTCTTGACGATGACCGCCACCCCGATCCCACGCACATTGGCCTTAACTTTGCATGGGGATCTCGATGTTAGCCAAATTGATGAACTTCCCCCCGGTCGGCAACCGATTCAAACAACCGTTATCAGCAGAAGTGAACGGCAACAGGCCTATGATTTAATCCGGCGAGAGGTGGCTCAGGGGCGGCAGGTTTATGTGGTTTTGCCCCTAGTGGAAGAATCAGAAAAACTAGACTTAAAATCGGCGATTGAAGAACAGCAACATCTGCAAACGGTGTTTCCGAACTTCATGGTTGGCCTGTTACACGGGAAAATGTCATCGGCGGAAAAGGAAGCGGCAATTAATGAATTTCGGGATGGCAATACACAGCTTTTGGTTTCAACAACAGTGGTCGAAGTCGGGGTGGATGTTCCCAATGCAACGGTGATGCTGATTGAACACGCTGAACGGTTTGGCCTGTCGCAACTGCATCAACTCCGGGGGCGGGTGGGGCGGGGTTCCCATCAATCCTATTGTTTACTGCTGAATAGCTCTAAATCTGATACAGCCCGGCAACGCTTAAATGTTTTGTCTCAATCTCAAGATGGTTTCTTTATTGCAGAAATGGATTTTAGGTTAAGGGGGCCTGGGGAAGTCTTGGGAACGCGTCAGTCGGGATTGCCGGATTTTGCTTTAGCTAGCCTGGTTGAAGATCAAGATTGTTTAGAACTGGCTCGAACAGCAGCAGAAAGAATTATGGCTAAAGATAAAACCCTCCAGGCCTGGCCTCTGCTTTTAGACGAAATGGAAACTCGACATCGACAACTCCTAGGCGGCACAATTTTGACTTAATAAGTTATTATATCTGATTGAATATATTTAGAAAATTTTATTGTTTGGTATCTATAGTAATGCAGCCAGACATTGCAGCGTATATCTCTGTAATGGAAGAAATAAAGAGGCGAACCAAAGTAATCTATGCGCTTTTGTATCAGGATGCAAATGTGGTCTATCGTGCTACACAGATCGAATCAATGGTACTACAAGTCAGAATCATTACAGAATTGATTGCTCTTGCTAGTCTCACCGCTAATAAAAAACTGTTTCAAGTTAACAAGTTGAAATTTGAGAAGCACTGGCATCCCGCTAAGATACTTAAGGACATTGAGGCGTTAAATCCAAATTTTTATCCTATTTCAATTAAAGAGGTTCCATCCAAGAAAAAAGGGATAAAGAGAAATCTAATTGAGGTAAAGACTGGTTTTCTCACTCGTGCTGAACTGATATCTGTACACGGTCACTGTGGTAATCTACTTCACGCAAGAAATCCCTATGGCAAATGCGTTAATTATGACTGGTATGAAGGACATATCCCGGAATGGATGCAAAAAATCAAGGTACTGCTCAACTGCCACCAAATCAAGCTTCTTAAAAATGATGTGTTTTACCTGGTTCATATGAAAGAGGAGAGAGACGATCAAGTTCACATGTATACTTTTCAACTAGCGGAACCACTAAAGAAGCCATTAGATGCCTAACAAACCCAACCACTAACAGCGTTAGGTTATCTCCATCTGGTGAGTTTGGTAGTTATGCACCTTAGATGATATGTGCTCTAGCCGGGGAATGGATCAGTCTCAAGGGAGAGGCCTGGTTATTTTCTCAATTTCAAACATGACAAAAGCAACAGAGAACTTTCATGAAACCCAACTGAAGAAGATTCAGATTTTTAGACCTGCGATTCGTTTATGAAGTAGATCGTTTAGCTACAAACTTTTTCACCGCTCGCTTTAGTCATGGAGAATACATCAAACTCTCCCCCTTCAAATTCCCCTGTTATCTTTAATTGCTGTCCAACCTTGACGTGACGGGCGGTATTATCCCCACAGATGTCGTAGGTATCAACGATTAATGTCCGATTCCCTGTATTGAGTTGAAAGCCATCCTCCCAAACTCGATCAACTCGACCAGAAAAAGAGCCACCTTGATTTTGGGCCTGGGCAGAGCCATAAACAATAATTCCAGTGAGTAACAATGCACAGGTGAGGATTGTGGACTTCATAGGTCAGCAATGAAACGTCTTGATATAGTTAATATTCCTTCACGTTAACAGTGTTTCACGAATTATTAAATAAAGACTTTCTATTATTTCCATTTATCAGATGAGTGGTTCATGGCTCTAAGTCTCAACTCTTTAATTTTTGAAAATCTGTTCTGGCTTCGTGCATGAAAATTTTGTTATCTTGAATACTTTCTTTCGGATTAAAACAGATCAAAGTTAAAACGGTTTAGCTATTAAATTTGAACCATATTTCTGTCTGCGATGAACCGACTAGTATGTTTATCCGTTGATAAAATTACTTAATTAACTGCGTCAGTCGTACCCAAAACTGGCTCTGTTCTAAATCCTCGAAGTTTTTATCATTGGAGGTTGTGACCGTTAGACTAGATTAATTTCTTGTTTGATTGATGTTCAGTTAGGGTGACAAGATAGTTATCAGAGTCTGGTTCACGACTAATGTTTAAGACTTGTGTCGGCAATCTTAAGACATGTGGAAAAACTTGAGTCCCTATTTAAACTGTATTACTCTAGAGCTATAGAGACTTTTTGTTTAGCGATTTTAGGATGTTTAAATTGAATCGCGAGTTGTTGAGTGAATCGCGAGTTGTTGAGCCGTTCGTAAATAAACAACAAAAATGGTGCTTTATTTGGCACTTGAAACCCGTGAATTGGCTTGATAAATAATGTCTACTACTTTTTCCTTGATTAATTACTAGCCAGGCCTGGAGCATCTTAATTTTCGTACTTAACCTCAGGTAATTTCCTACGCATTATTCCGAGGAGCTTCCTTTTAAAAAGCGTTGATTTGCTCATTACAGTTTCAGGTTTACCCACCTAATTGACGGGAGTTTTATTATGGTTGCCACAATTGATATTCCGATCGGGCCAACACCAGCTACGGTTTCTCCTTTTAACCCCGGGGCCTGGCAGCATTCAATCAACGTTCGGGATTTTATTCAGCTAAATTACACCCCCTATCTCGGCGATGCTCAATTTCTTGCCCCAGCCACAGAGCGAACCTTGAAACTGTGGGATAAAGTCAAAGATTTGATGGCCCTCGAGCGGGAACGGGGAGTCTTAGATGCCGATACTTCTGTTCCTTCTACGATTATCAGCCATGCCCCAGGCTACATCGAACGGGATTTAGAGCAAATTGTGGGTCTGCAAACCAATAAACCCCTGAAACGGGCGATCATGCCATTTGGCGGGATTCGCGTCGTCGAAGCTGGACTCAATGCCTATGGCTACGAGCTTGATCCCCAAACCCGAGAAATTTTCACTAAGTACCGCAAAACCCACAACGACGGTGTTTTTTCAGCCTATACCTCGGAAATGCGGCGTTGTCGGCGGTCAGGGATTATTACGGGGTTGCCGGATGCCTATGGTCGGGGGCGGATCATTGGGGATTATCGGCGGGTGGCCCTCTACGGTGTGGCCCAGTTGATTGTCGAGAAAAAATCAGAACTGGCCAGTCTTGAGCTTGATTTGATGGATGAAGCCACGATTCGACTCCGGGAAGAACTGACGGAACAAATCCAGGCCCTGGGTGAACTCCAGGAGATGGCCCAAAGCTATGGCTGTGACATTTCCCGGCCCGCAACGACAGCAAAAGAAGCAATTCAAGCCCTCTATTTCGGTTATCTAGCGGCGGTGAAAGAACAAAACGGGGCGGCCATGTCCTTGGGGCGGGTCTCTACCTTTTTGGATATTTACATCGAGCGGGATTTACAAGCGTGTCGGATCACCGAATCCGAAGCCCAAGAGTTGATCGATCATCTGGTGATGAAATTGCGGATGGTGCGGTTTTTGCGGACTCCCGACTATAACGACCTGTTTAGCGGCGATCCCACCTGGGTGACGGAATGTATTGGCGGCATGGGCCTGGATGGGCGGTCGTTAGTGACCAAAACCAGTTTCCGAATGCTCCACACCCTGACAAACCTGGGGCCAGCTCCCGAACCTAACTTGACAGTGCTCTGGTCGCAACATCTGCCGGACAACTTCAAGCGCTATTGTGCCGATGTATCAATCCAAACCAGTTCGATCCAGTACGAAAACGATGACCTGATGCGGCCCTATTGGGGCGATGACTACGGGATTGCTTGTTGTGTCTCAGCGATGCGAATTGGCAAACAGATGCAGTTCTTCGGCGCTCGGGTCAACTTGGCCAAGTGCTTGCTCTACGCCATCAACGGCGGTCGGGATGAAAAATCTGGGGATCAAATTGCTCCGGCCTATGCGCCAATTACAGGAGAGGTCTTAGACTACTCGGAAGTTTGGCCCCGGATGCAGCAAATGATGGCTTGGTTGGCCAAAACCTACGTCAACACGATGAACATCATCCACTACATGCACGATAAATACTGCTATGAGCGGATTGAGATGGCCCTCCACGACCGGGATATTTTGCGGACGATGGCCTTTGGCATTGCTGGCTTGTCGGTGGTGACGGATGCCCTGTCTGCAATTAAACACGCCCGAGTTCGCTTAGTCCGTGATGACCGGGGCCTGGCGGTGGACTACCTCATTGATGGGGACTTTCCCAAATATGGCAATAACAATGACCAGGCCGATGCCATTGCGGTGGAGTTGGTGCGGACATTCATGGCCGAGTTGCGGAAACACAAAACCTATCGAGATGCGGTTCATACCCAGTCGATTCTGACGATCACCTCCAATGTGGTCTATGGCAAGAAAACGGGCAACACTCCTGATGGACGGCGGGCCGGTGAACCCTTTGCGCCAGGGGCGAATCCAATGCATGGCCGGGATACCCACGGAGCAGTAGCTTCTCTAGCTTCGGTGGCCAAACTTCCCTACGAGGATGCCCAAGATGGGATATCCAATACGTTCTCAATTATTCCGGCGGCGTTAGGTCGGACTGAGGTGGATCGGATAAACAACTTGGTCGGTTTGCTCGATGGCTATTGCCAAGATGGGGGCTTTCATCTGAATGTGAATGTCCTGAATCGGGAGACTTTGCTGGATGCGATGGATCATCCGGAGCTTTACCCGCAATTAACCATTCGGGTTTCGGGCTATGCCGTGAATTTCATCAAACTGACGAGGGAGCAACAGTTAGATGTGATAAATCGAACCTTCCACGAACGCTGTTAAAGAGCTATTAAGGAGATGTAATTAAGCCAACATCCCAGGCCCCGGTTTTCCCCAGAGTTTTCCACAGGTTTCCATGGTGAGTGAGGTCAGACAAATGAATATGCAAAAGACCGTAAAAGGACGTATTCATTCTGTGGAAAGCTGTGGCACCGTTGATGGGCCTGGGATTCGCTTTGTGATTTTTACCCAAGGTTGTCCGTTGCGGTGTTTGTATTGTCATAACCCTGATTGCCGCAATGAACACGAAGGAAAAGAAATTTCTGTTAATGAGTTAATTGCCGAAATTCAACGGGTCAAACCCTATATCCAATCCGGCGGCGTCACGGTGAGCGGCGGTGAACCCCTGATTCAACCGGAATTTGTCGCTGAGATTTTTCGCCAGGCCCATCAAATCGGGTTACATACGGCTTTAGATACCTCGGGTTATGTGCATCACATTGAAGCAGTGGAGCCGGTCTTAGGGTCAACGGATTTAGTCTTGCTTGATATTAAGTCCTACGATCCCGAAATTTATTATCAGATTACCCATGTGGATGTGGAGCCAACCCTCAATTTTGCCCGCTATTTAGATTCGATTCATAAACCCACTTGGATTCGCTTTGTTTTGGTTCCCGGCCTCTCTGATCCCGAGGCCAATGTGACCGGATTAGCCAAATTTGTCAGCACTCTTTCCAATGTTGAACAAGTCGAAGTCTTACCCTTTCATAAAATGGGGGAGTACAAATGGCGAGAACTGGGCCTGGACTACAAACTGTTTGACACACCACCGCCCACTCCCGATCTGATTGAACACGTTAAAAAAATCTTTCAAGCCGAAGGACTCAAGGTTTCCTAAGCTCATCCAATTTTGTTCGTAATTGGCCCAACCACTGAAGCAACCCAAACGTATTAGGCAATATTCATGGACGTTCAAATTAACTATAAAAACGGTGTCCAATTTTCAGCTATTTGCCGAGGCCATGAAATTCTTGGGGATCAACCCTTAGATAACGGTGGCCAAGATGGGGGCATGACTCCGCCGGAATGGTTTTTAGCTGCGTTGGGCAGTTGTGTTGGGTTTTATGCCTTGAAATATCTGGAAGCCCGCAAATTTGATCCCAGCCAGCTTAGTATTCGCGTTACAGCGGATAAAGTGACTGAGCCCGCCCGTTTAGATCATATTTTGATTCAAATTAACCCAGGACTGGAACTCGAAGCTCGACACTTACAGGGCCTGGTGAAAGCTGCTGATGCCTGTATTTTACACAACACCCTCACTAATCCCCCAATTATGACTACTGAGATAATCAATCTTTCCCCAACCTAGCTTTTAGTTCAATGCCTAATTCTCAACCCAAAGCATCAACTGCAATGATTTCAAATTCCTTCACTGACTGATTCAACTACTTCCAGGAGGCTTGTATGCCCATCACGAACCAAACCGAACTTGAAGCCCTGATTGCCAGCGTCAAAACAGCCCAGGCCAAGTACGCTACTTTTACCCAAGAACAAGTGGATCAAATCTTCCGCCAAGCCGCCCTTGCTGCCAGTGGTCAACGGATTCCCCTCGCTAAACTAGCCGTCCAAGAAACCGGGATGGGGGTTGTTGAAGATAAGGTGATCAAAAACCACTTTGCTTCGGAATATATCTACAACAAATACAAGCACGAAAAAACCTGTGGCGTAATCGAGCATGACGAAAGCTTTGGCATCGAAAAAATTGCTGAACCCGTGGGTATTTTAGCGGGCATTGTTCCAGTCACCAATCCAACGTCCACAACCATTTTTAAAGCCCTAATTGCCCTGAAAACCCGCAACGCCATTATCTTTTCGCCCCATCCCCACGCCAAAGACTGCACGATCAAAGCCGCCGAAATTGTCAAAGAAGCCGCCGAAGCTGCCGGAGCCCCAGAAGGGTTAATTGGTTGGATTGATGCTCCCACTGTTCCCCTCTCCCAAACCCTGATGCAACATCCTGACATCAAAATGATCTTGGCTACGGGTGGGCCGGGGATGGTGAAAGCGGCCTATTCCTCGGGGCATCCTTCGCTAGGGGTGGGATCGGGCAATACTCCAGCAGTGATTGATGCTACGGCTGATATTCCCATGGCGGTGAGTTCGATTCTGCTCAGTAAAACCTTTGATAACGGGACAATTTGCGCGTCAGAACAATCCGTAATCGTCGTGGATGACATTTACGAGCTGGTCAAAGCCGAATTCCAGGCCCGGGGCGCGTATATCCTCGCTCCTGAAGAACTCCCAAAAGTCCGGGAAATTTTGCTCGATCAGGGTCACATCAACGCTGCCATTGTCGGCCAGTCTGTTCAAAATATTGCCAAAGTTGCCGGGATCACCGTCCCTGAGGGAGCTAAGGTTTTGATTGGGGAAGTGAGTGACATTGGCCTGGATGAACCCTTCTCCTACGAAAAACTCTCGCCCGTGCTAGCCATGTATCGGGGTAAGGATTTTTTTGAGGCGGTGAAGCTGGCGGCTCAGTTGGTGAATTTTGCCGGAAAAGGCCACACCTCAGTGCTTTATACGGATCCGGCCAACCGGGATGACATTGCCTATTTTGAGAACACGCTCCAAACCGCGCGCGTCCTGATTAATACGCCATCTTCCCAGGGAGCTATTGGAGACTTGTATAACTTTAAGCTGGATCCTTCACTCACCTTAGGCTGCGGCACTTGGGGCGGTAACTCCATTTCAGAGAATGTTGGCCCCCATCACCTGTTGAATATCAAAACCGTCAGCCAACGCCGGGAAAATATGCTTTGGTTCCGTGTCCCGCCCAAGGTCTATTTCAAACCCGGTTGTTTACCCGTGGCCCTACAAGAACTCTCCGGTAAAGCGAAAGCCTTTTTGATTACCGATAAACCCCTGATGGACTTGGGGATGCTGCAACCGATTACGGAAGTTTTAGATCAACTGGGTCTGAAATGGGATGTTTATCACGATGTGGAACCCGACCCTACCCTGAGTAATGTCAATCAAGGCCTGGCACAACTGCGGCAATTTCAACCGGATGTGATCATTGCGGTCGGTGGTGGTTCGCCCATGGATGCGGCCAAGGTGATGTGGTTGATGTATGAGCAACCGGAAGTGGAGTTTGATGGCCTGGCCCAGCGGTTTATGGACATTCGCAAACGGGTCTATGAGTTACCTGCCCTCGGCCAAAAAGCTCAGTTGATCTGTATTCCCACCACCTCCGGAACTGGTTCAGAAGTGACTCCCTTTGCCGTGGTGACAGACGACCGAGTTGGGATTAAATACCCCTTGGCGGATTATGCCCTGACCCCGAACATGGCGATTGTGGATCCCAACTTGACCCTACATATGCCGAAACGCCTCACGGCCTGGGGGGGAATTGATGCCTTGACCCATGCCCTAGAATCCTATGTTTCGGTGATGGCCAGTGATTTTACCGATGGGTTAGCCCTGCAAGCAATTAAACTCCTCCTCACCTATTTACCTGCCGCCTATAAAGAGGGAGCCACCAACCCAGAAGCTCGGGAAAAAGTTCACTATGCGGCCACAATTGCCGGGATGGCCTTTGCCAATGCCTTTCTCGGGGTTTGTCACTCGCTGGCCCACAAACTGGGATCCACGTTTCATGTCCCCCATGGCCTGGCTAATGCCCTGATGATCTCCCACGTCATTCGTTACAACGCCACCGATGCTCCATTTAAGCAGGCGATTTTTCCACAGTACCGCTATCCCAACGCCAAGCATCGCTATGCCCAAATTGCGGACTTTCTCCATCTCGGGGGCGATACTGATGACGACAAGGTGGAGCGGTTGATTGCTGCCATTGAGGACTTAAAAAAACAGGTCGAAATTCCCCTGACAATCCGGGAAACCCTCAGCGAGTCCGAGCAGGAATTTTACGATCACTTGGAATTGATGTCCGAGCAGGCTTTTGATGATCAATGTACCGGCGCAAACCCTCGCTATCCCTTAATCCAAGACATGAAGGAACTTTATACCCTGGCCTATCAGGGATGTCGCGTGGATGCTAGTCTCTATCACCAGGCCCCGGATGATCCCACCTTAGTTGGCGTTTAGGTGCAAGCAACGGGAGGAGGACTTGGTTTATTACCTCTGGCAGCAAGAGATGTTAGCCCAGGCCCTTCTCTGGTTCAGTTCAGCCCAGGAGCGATATATGGAAACCTTACCGATGACCAACCCGACCCCCTGTCTATGGCGCACCGAAGCCCATCCCCTCGATCCGATTTTTACCCCTCGATCCGTCGCTGTGATTGGGGCCACAGAACGGGAAGGCAGTGTTGGCCGCACAGTGTTATGGAATCTGATCAGTCACCCCTTTGGCGGTACGGTCTATCCGGTCAATCCCAAACGCCATAATGTTCTCGGCATTGCCGCCCATAAATCCATTGCCGAAGTTCCAGAACCCGTTGACCTCGCCATTATTGCCATCCCTGCCGCCGGTGTCCCCCAACAAATTCGGGATTGTGTCGCCGCTGGAGTCAAGGGAGCTATTATTCTTTCTGCCGGGTTTCGAGAAATTGGCCCAACTGGGATTGCCCTGGAACAAGAGATGAGTGCCATAGCCCAGGGAAAAATGCGACTGATTGGCCCCAACTGCCTCGGGTTACAAAATCCCATTACTGGCCTTAATGCCACGTTTGCCAGCCACATGGCCAGGCCGGGAAATGTTGGCTTTATCAGTCAAAGTGGGGCCCTGTGTACCTCAATTTTGGATTGGAGTTTACGGGAAAATGTCGGGTTCAGTGCCTTTATTTCCTTGGGGTCGATGTTGGATGTCGGCTGGGGCGATTTGATTGATTACCTGGGTGATGATCCCAACACCAGCAGCATTGTCATCTATATGGAGTCCATTGGTGATGCCCGTTCCTTTTTATCCGCCGCCCGTGAAGTGGCCCTGACTAAACCGATCATGGTGATTAAAGCCGGACGTACCCAGGCCGCGGCCCAAGCAGCAGCATCTCATACAGGGACTTTGGCGGGGAGCGATGCGGTGATGGATGCCGCGTTTCGGCGGTGTGGCGTGTTACGGGTGGATCGGATTGAAGAATTGTTTGATATGGCGGAAGTTCTAGCTAAACAGCCCCGTCCCAAAGACTACCACTTGAGTATTATTACGAACGCTGGGGGCCCTGGGGTTTTAGCCACTGATGCTTTGATGCAGGCCGGGGGAAAACTGGCGGAATTTTCAGACGAGACAATTGCCACCCTGACAAACCTGTTACCGCCCCAGGCCAGTTGCCACAACCCCATTGATATTTTGGGAGATGCGCCCCCAGAACGATTTGCCCAGGCCCTAGAGGTTGTTTTAAAAGATACCAAAAGTCAAGGTTGCCTAGTCATTCTCACGCCCCAGGCCATGACAGATCCAACTCGGACGGCGCAATTGGTCATAGAAACTTGGCAGGCTAGTGGCTCCAAACAACCGATTCTGGCCAGTTGGATGGGCGGGGAAGAAGTGGATGCCGGGGAGCAAATTCTCAACCAGGCCGGGATTCCCACCTACCGCTACCCCGATGAAGCAACGCGGGTGTTTAGTTTGCTCTGGCGGTATAACTACAATTTGCGGGGCCTGTATGAAACGCCGACCCTTGGTCATCATGGGGAAGTTGACTATCGGGCCGTGGATCAAATTCTGGCAACCGCTCAGGTCAAGGAGCAAACCCTGCTCACTGAAGCTCAATCCAAGCAATTACTTCAGGCCTATGGAATTCCCGTTGTGCCCACCGAAATTGCCACCACCGCCGGAGATGCCATTAGTGCCGCCGAAAGTTTGGGCTATCCCGTTGTGCTGAAACTCTATTCCCTCAGCTTGACCCATAAAACTGATGTCGGTGGAGTTCAGTTAAACTTGCCCGATGCCGCCGCGGTGATTCGTGCATTTAATCAAATCCAGGCCAATGTCACCGAAAAAGCCGGAGCCGAACATTTTCAGGGCGTGACCGTGCAACCCATGGTGAACTTAGATGGCTATGAATTAATTTTGGGCAGTAGCTTAGATCCACAATTTGGCCCGGTGTTGGTGTTTGGCTGTGGCGGACAACTGGTGGAAGTGTTTCAAGATCGGGCCATTGGTTTACCGCCCCTGAATAGCACCCTGGCCCAACGGTTGATGGAGCAAACCCTAATTTTTAAAGCCTTGCAAGGAGTTCGCGGTCGAGATGCCGTGGATTTAGCTGGCCTGGAGCAACTGTTGGTTCGGTTTAGTCAACTGGTGGCCGAACAACCGGCAATTCAAGAAATTGACATTAATCCACTACTGGCTTCTCCCCATGGTTTCCTGGCCCTGGATGCCCGCATCATTCTCCAGACCCCGCAAGAGACGAAGTGCGATATGCCCTCTTCACCCCAGGCCCGGTTAGCCATTCGCCCCTATCCGCAGCAGTACAGTTGGCACGATCGAGATAACTTGTTGATTCGCCCAATTCGCCCGGAAGATGAACCCCAGTTGCGGGACTTTCATCTTTTGCTTACGGATCAAACCGTTTATACCCGCTTTTTCCACTCAATGAAATACTCCAGCCGCGTTGCCCATGATCGCCTTACCCGGATTTGTTTTAACGACTATGACCGAGAAATTGCCCTCGTTGTGGAATTGCTGAATTCAGAGACGCCAACAGATGGGATTAGCCCCAATAAAATCATTGCCGTGGGTCGGATTGTCAAAAAACATGGATTCCCAGAGGCTGAATTTGGCCTGGTGGTGGCGGATCCCTATCAACATCAAGGTATTGGCCGGGAACTGTTAACTCGTTTAATTCAAGTGGCCAAGGCGGAGGGCCTGGAGAGATTAACTGGGGAAGTTTTAGGGAGCAACCAGGCCATGAAAAAACTCTGTGAGTCCTGTGGATTTAGCTTCAGTTCCACCCCTGGCCCAGAAATTCACCATGCCAAACTTGAGTTGTCAAATCAAAAAGAAGTTTTTTAGAAAAAAAATAAATAATGAGCATTAACAATGATTCCTCTTGGATCTCTCAAAGCCCTAAGTGACTTGCCCTTACAAAGAATGAGTCCAGAAAAGATTGTGAAAATGCAATACTTGATTTAAATATAAATAACCAGAGTTGCAGAAATTATTAGAGCTAATTTTGGGTAATACTCAGTAAAGGAACGGAAATGTTAAACGATAGCAAGCAAAACGATAATTGTCATGGAAAATCCTACTAATAGGCCAAGTTAGATAAATGATATTAAGCAGAGACATATTAGATGTTTTTGCCATGAAAAGGAACTTTTTACTTTAAAAATTAATCTAATTTTATAAACTGATCTATATCTAGGCTAGAAGTATCGTAGTAATAGTTGGGTTCATTGCAAACTGGAGCTAGACTTAAGCTATCAACAAACTCCTGCGGACTATTAACTAAAATAGCGTCTTTTCGAGCAATCACAGCTTCCATATATTCAATTCCAGGAAAATTTATCAATATTGTTTTGCAGCCAAGAACCATCCCTTCCAATAGGGTAGTTGAACACACTCCACATTGGATTTCAGTAACATTAAGAAGACTATAGATATCAGGATTATCCACTGAAATATAAAAATTAGAAGAAGAATTAAGATGTCTTTGAATTTGCATATAGGTATTTAAGTTTTCACTGGGATGCAATCTATACGTGACGAAGTATCCTGTTAGTAACTTAGCGCATTCGAGTGCAAAGGGAAATAAATACTTTCCAATAACTCCTTGAGATGTAAACAAAATAGAATTTTTTATTTTACCTGGCTTATTTAAATTAACAGCAGACTTTAATATCTCTGGTGCACCAATTACTGACTTCTTTATGTTTGCAGGTAAGGGAGTATTTTCAAGCCAAAAATGACCAAAACAAGCAACTTCATTAGGAAAATAAGGAATATTATTATTATAAACCGGAAAGCTATAACCCAAATGAAATTTAGTGAAAATACCATGTTGTAATTCAGTTACATGAATTCCCATTTCTTGAGCAGCAAAAATTGCCGCATGATGAGAGTAACCTACAGTTACAAAGACTTTTTTAGCTTTTAAATCTTTATACAATCTTTTGAAGAACTTCACCTTATTTTTGAAGACTCTAATTTTATTATTAATATTTATCAAAGATTTCAACTCGATATCATATTCTAATTTAATACAATTTTCAACCATCATTATTATGGATGATTGATCGCTGGGAGAAATAAAATTAATATAGCTCCTAACCTTTTCAAAAAATTCAATTAAGAAAAGCATTGAATAAACATTAATAGATTTGTTGTAATGCTTACCTCTCCAATTTTCGTATATAAAAACTCTTTCCTTGTCTGGAATTTTAGATAGAAGAAATTCTAAATATATATCATTATCATGTATTTGACGATTATGTGGGAAAAATAAGAAATCTCCAGTTAAATTAACTAATAATGAATTTCGAATAAAAAACGCCTCAAATATTTTAGAAAACCGACTTGCTACATCCATAAAAGTGTCAACTTTACTAGGGTGTGGAGCGCTAAATAATTTTGTCTTTTGAACGATTTCTGAGTATACTTGAAAGCGAACAAGGGGCCAAAAGTAGACACCTTCTATTTCTTGATCAAAAAGACATAACTCTTCTTCAAGTCTCCATATGAATTCGCAGATATCTTTAACTGAGATTTTCTTATTCATTGCAACAAACCCTGCTTCTGACGCTTTCTTCAACTCTAAAGATTTTCTTTGGATTTAAATGGTAGCAGTAATTATTTACTTTTTGGAAAGTGAGCATAGAAAGTTGTACCAACTCTCGCCAAAAGTATTCCAACCACCAATCTCTTTCACTCTTTTAATTGCTGCTTCAGACATGGACTTTTGCAATACTGGATCAGCAGAAAGTTGAGTGAGGCGATCACAGATTATGTCAGGAGAACGTATTGGTACAATGAAGCCCTCGATACCATCAGTTATAAGTTCTGATGCACCAGTATTAGTAGTTGCGATCACTGGACAGCCACATGCCATTGCTTCTCCAATTACAACTCCAAAACCATCTTCAATACTTGGAAAAATAAATACATCTGCAAGACTATAATAGTAGGCAAGCTTCTCATTGGAAATTGTACCTATAAATTCAATCTTTTCTAAATTTTGAGTTGCTAAAATTTTTCTTGCCTCAGGCAACACATCACCAACAACTATAAGCCTTTTATGTGGGTGCTTAAACTTCTGGAATGCCTGTAGTAAATCAAAAATCCCTTTCCTTATCTGAAAAGAACCTACAAACAACAATAGAAATTCTTTAGAGTTTTTTTGGACGTTTTGTGGTCGAAATCTTTCGATTCGAGAACCAAAAGGGATTTTAACTAATTTTTGTTTGTCAACTTTCTGATCTAAGAAGCTGTCGTATGCAAACTGACTAGGAACAACTATGTAATCCGCCTGTAAATATTCCAACTTTTCTTTCTTAACTAGTCTGGGGTCAAAACCCATCCATTTAATACCCAAGCGATTATATTCAGACTTTAGAAGTTGGGATTGAAACTGTATGTGAGTAGAACCTCTTGTACATATATATAATCCACCGAGAGATTGTGCTTTTGCACCACAATGCAAACCTAAACTATAAAGAGCAATTAAAGTTGTTGGAGAGTCGATTTGTGATGCAACATATCGATCAAGGCTTTCACGAGCCTGCCAAATCCACTCCCGATTTAACCAAGGCCAATGTGAGAGGCCCATCTTTAACGCAAGCATGTATGGTGTATGTAACCAAGGGAAAGAAATGATTTTATCAGGGTCAATACCATCTTCATCTTTTAATTTGAATTTAGGATAGCCAGTATAAATTTTGCTTAATATTTGATATTTCTCAAGTTGCCTTGCTAAATGGAAATGATGGAATCTGCCAATACTAACTTGTGATACTTGATGCATGTAAAAAAATGAGATAGGTTTCCTATTTATTATCGGTCTTCTACAAAGACAATATTTATACTAACTCCATTTTTATTCTACTAGCGGCAGCTTATTTGAGGCAATGCATTTTTTATTGCCGATAATTTATTTCGTTATCAAAAATAAATATTTCTTCATAACCATGCAAGCTAACTAACCAGCAATTTTATGTACTAGCACTGAGTATATGTACTTATCTTTGAATGGTGATGACCATGATATTCTCGCCATCAACTGAGGATTCTGTCAAATGCTGAGAAAAACGCTGAGTTCAAAGCACTATTATCGTAGAAAATATGAAAATGACAACTTTCTCCATTCCAGACGAGTATGGAATTGTGTACAATTTTACTTTGTGTTCACATTTATTTTTTGAATATTTAGAAAAAATTATGGTCCTAAATGCACTTAGCGCAATTCTTGTGACTGGAGCCACTGGTTCCTTTGGTAAAAAATTTGTTAATCGTGTTCTGTTTCAATTTCCTGATATTCGTCGATTAGTAATTTACTCAAGAGATGAGTTAAAGCAGTATGAAATGTCTGAAGAATTTCCTACAACAAAATATCCTGGAATCCGCTACTTTATTGGTGATGTTAGAGATCGCTCTAGACTCTTTCGAGCAATGGAGGGGATAGATATTGTCGTGCATGCCGCTGCCTTGAAACAAGTTCCAATAGCTGAATACAATCCAATGGAATTTGTTAAGACCAATGTTCTAGGTGCAGAAAATATTGTTGAAGCTGCTTTAGGCACAGGAGTAAAAAAAGTTATTGCACTTTCAACAGATAAAGCTGCTGCACCAATCAACTTGTACGGTGCAACCAAGCTATGCTCAGATAAACTATTCATAGCTGCAAACAATATTAAAGGAAATCGTGAATTAAGCTTTAGCATAGTTCGTTATGGTAACGTAATGGGCTCTCGAGGTTCAGTCATTCCGTTTTTTCTGAAGAAACGTTTAGACGGTTTTTTGCCAATTACTGATCCTCAAATGACTCGTTTCAATATTTTGTTAGATGAAGGGGTAGAAATGGTTTTGTGGGCAATAAACAACTCCTTGGGTGGAGAGATTTTTGTCCCAAAAATCCCGTCCTATCGTATTACTGATCTTGCTGAGGCTATTGCTCCAGATTGCGAAAAAAGAGTTGTGGGCATCCGACCTGGTGAAAAAGTACATGAAGAAATGATTACATCTTCTGACTCATTTACAACAGTAGATTTAGGTTTTTATTATGCAATTTTGCCAATTCAACCCCGTTACTCGTTAAACCAGTACTGTGAAATTATGGGTGGAAGTTCGGTAGTGCAAGGCTTTAGTTATACTTCAGGAAGTAATGATGTTTTCCTGACAATCGAGCAGCTAAGAAAATTGATTCGGAATCATATTGATCCAAATTTCGCAACCTAAAAAAATGGAAACTTACATCCCTTACGGTAAGCAAAGCATTAATCAACAAGATATTGATGAGGTAGTAGCAGTATTGCGTTCAGATTGGCTCACACAGGGACCAATGATAGAACTTTTTGAACAAACAGTTGCTAATTATTGCGGGGTAAAATTTGCTGTAGCAGTTTCTAGTGCCACGGCTGGTTTACATTTAGCATGTATAGCACTGGGCCTGGAACCTGGAAATTCTCTTTGGACTTCACCTATTACCTTTGTTGCTTCTGCCAATTGTGGATTATATTGTGGTGCAGAAGTTGATTTTGTGGATATTGATTTAAATACATACAATATGAGTATCGAATCCTTGGAAGAAAAACTAATCCAATCAAAGAAAGAAGGTAAACTCCCAAAAATATTAGTCCCTGTTCACCTGGCAGGTCAGTCCTGCGATATGACACAGATTCAGCAACTATCACAGGAGTATGGTTTCTATATATTAGAAGATGCCTCCCATGCTATTGGTGGAGAATATTTGGGTAGTCCTGTCGGTTGCTGCAAATTCTCAGATATGGCAGTGTTTAGCTTTCACCCAGTTAAGATAATTACTACTGGAGAAGGGGGTATTGTTGTCACAAATCAGAGAAATATATACGAAAAATTAATACGTTTACGATCACACGGTATTACGCGTAAGCCTGAGCTGATGAAAGAAAAATCTCATGGTCCATGGTACTACGAACAACTTGAATTAGGTTTTAACTATCGCATAACGGATATTCAAGCAGCTTTAGGCGTCAGCCAACTGAAACGATTAGATAAATTCATTGAGCAAAGACGAAATCTAGCAGAGAGATATAATGAACTTCTTGCTGAACTCCCAATAATTACTCCAATCGAATATTTAAATGTGAAATCTAGCTGGCATCTTTACATCATTCGGCTACGGTTGGATAAAATTCATAAAACCCATCGACAAGTATTTGAAGAAATGAGAAATGCTGGTATTTATGTGAATCTTCATTATATTCCAGTATATTGTCACCCATACTTTAAAGGGTTAAATTATGTTGGGAATAAATGTATTAATGCAGAACAATATTACAGCACTGCAATTAGCTTACCAATTTACCCAGATCTTACAATTACCGAGCAAAATTATGTCGCTGCTAGCTTGCAGGCTATAATTGCTTCTTGATTAAATAAATAAGTTCTTTGTTAAATAGTGAACTCAACACTTATATACTCCAGAAAATATTTTTATGAAAGCTTCAATTATTTCAACCTACCCAAGTCATGGTTCAAAAAACATTGGGGACAGACTTATTGAGGAAAGTACAAAAAAAATTTTATACGATGTTCTAGGTGTTTCAGATTTTCATACTATTTGGAGAGAAGATATAAAAAATAATGTAAGCCTGATAAATCAGTCTTCAATAATGGTATTTGCTTGCTTGGCAATAAGAAATGATATGTTTCCTCGCATATATAGCATGCCAGAGTCAATATCAGATATAACTATTCCATTATTAGTCATATCAGCTGGAACATCATTATCGCATTCTGAAATTGTAAGTTGTGAACTAGGAAGTGATGCATCTTTTGATAAGGCTACTATTTCTGGAATACGTGCAATAAGAAGTAAATCAATAGGTTTTTCGTGCCGAGGAGAAGTTACATTTAATGTACTCAATCAAATGCAGATAAATGATATAGCAATGATTGGTGATGTTGCTTTTTATGAGCCAAGATTTGACGAACAAAGATTTAAGAAAATTAATTCTATTAGAAAAATAGCTGTTTCTACCCCTCATTACCCCAAAATTTATAAAGAACATTTTTTTGATCTATTGTTTTCCCTTAGGCAAGAGTTTCCAAAGTCTGAAATTCATGTTATTGTTCACGGCACTTCAGATTGGCTTTTCTCTAAAAATTTAGAAAAATTTAATTGTGAGATTCATGATATATACATGAAAGACCTTGACTCACTTGATATATATTCAGAAATGGATATACATATAGGATATAGAATTCATGCTCATGTTTCTGCCTTAAAGCGAAGAATTCCAAGTTATCTTTTTGCTATAGACGGGCGTGGTGTTGATTATTGTAGAACCCTAAGAACAGGGACAACTGTCAAAGCTTGGAAGATATGCAATGATCCAATTGCTAAAATTGAAAATCTAGCCAAGTCATTTATCAGAAATAGCTTACTTGGAAGAAAATCTAAACAAGAGAAGTTTTTAATAAAACCTAACTATCATGCTACTAAGTACCTTGTCAATTTAGTTAAACGAGATGCCGATGAGGGCTTTCATAGATTTATTGGATATGAATCTAATATTTTGACAATCAACAATAACTTAAAAAATTTTTTACTTAAATCAGCCTATTCCTTTTGATATGGTCTTCATTCTCTTTCTTTTATGAATTTAATCCTCATTACCCAAGCCAGAATGAACTCAACTCGCTTTCCTGGCAAAGTTCTAAAATATGTATTGGAAAAGCCTTTACTGGAATATCATATTGAAAGATTGAAAAAAGTTAAACGTGTAAGAAAGCTTATTGTTGCTACTACTGCAAATAAAGATGATGATCCAATTGCTTTACTTTGCCAAAAACTTGATGTTGATTTTTTTCGAGGTTCAGAAAATGATGTATTAGATAGATTTTATAATGTTGGTCTTTTGTTTGGCGCTGATGCTATCGTTCGCGCTACTTCTGATTGTCCTTTAATTGATCCTCAAGTTATTGATAATACAGTCGAATATTATCTCGATAATAATTCAAGATATGATTATGTTTCGAATTGCCTAAAGAGAACTTATCCCCGGGGAATGGACATAGAAGTTTTCTCTTTTAATTCATTAAAAGAGGCATTTCTTGAGGCAACTAAGCAGCCTGATAGAGAACATGTAACCTCTTTTATTTATATGCAAGCAGAACGTTATCGTCTCTCTAACTTCGAGTATAAACAAAATCTCAGTCACCACAGGTGGACTGTGGATACCCCTGATGATTTTGCATTAATTAGAAAAATTATTGAACATTTGTATCCTAGTAATCCGCAATTTACTTTAGAAGATTGTCTGGAACTACTTAAAAAATATCCAGAGTGGATTAAATTAAATTGTCATATTGAACAAAAATATTATGGACAATAATATCTTATGAAAAATCTTCTTCTTCGTGCCGAGGCTTCTAGTGAAATCGGTACTGGACATGTGATGCGTTGCCTTGCTCTCAGCCATGTTTGGAAAACAAACTATGGAAGTTGCTATTTGCTAATGAGTAGTTGTATTCCTTCATTAAGGAAGCATATTGTTGCGTCTGGAGTAGACTTAATTTATTTTCCATTTGAAGTTGGAACATTAGAAGATGTTAGTTATACCATAGCTGTAGCAAACGAGTTACAAGCGAAGTGGCTCGTTATAGATGGATATCAATTTAATTCTAAATATCAAGAAGCTATTAGTAATGAGGATTTAAAAGTTCTTTTTTGTGATGATTATGTTCATTGCGATTATTACTATGTCGACATAATTCTTAATCAAAACTTTAATGCAAGTGAGAGTCAATATTTAAATCGAGAGAGTTATACTCAATTGCTACTAGGAAGTGATTATTTCTTGCTAAGAAAAGAATTTTGTGCTTGGAAAAAGAAGTGTAAAAAAATCACAAAGTTAGTAAAAAATATCCTAGTGACGTTTGGGGGAGCTGATCCTGCTAATCTTACATTCAGAGCTCTTCAGGCATTGTCTGATATTTCTAGTCTCACTTCAAATGATGTATTGCTTGAGATTAAGGTCGTAGTTGGCGCATGCAACTCACAGGTATCTCAATTAGAGGTTTTTGTTCAAAGTTTAAGTATTTCTGTGGAGTTACTTCATAATGTCCATGATATGCCAAGCTTAATGGCGTGGGCTGATCTTGCAATTGCAACCGGAGGAAACACATTATTTGAGTTAATTTTTATGGGTGTACCAACTATTACTATTGCAACTGCGTTTAATCATGCGCTAATTGTAGAAGAATTATCTAAGAAAGGTGTGGTTTTTAATATTGGATGGCATCAAAGTATTTCAGTTGATATGATCCAGTTGGGTATTTCGAAATTAATTTCAAGTTATTTTCTACGTTTAAATATTAGTAAAAATGGACAGAACTTAATTGATGGAAACGGAGTAAACCGTGTTATACATATGATGAATAAAATTTCATCATAGACCTTGTATTGTGAATACTGAAAATTCTTATTCTATTAAGTGAATCAATGAATAATATAACGATTTTTTTGTTTGTGTTAATTATATTTAAATACAAATTGTTTCTCATATTTCTTTTGAATCAATTTGTTTCTTCTGCTTATTGAAATTTATAGCTAATGATGCTTTCCTTGACTAAGTTTTTTAATTCCTAACTTACCAATTTCAGGCATTGTTTCTAGCGGCTCAACGTATATAAAATTAATTGATGATTATGTCTGATTCTATTTTAAAACTCAGAGAAGTTAAACGAGAGGATATTGAGACTTTGTGGCGATGGGCTAATGACCCTGTAGCTCGAGAATTTTCGCTTTCTTCTAAATCAATTACCTGGGATGAACATGTTAAATGGTTTAGCGAAAAACTTAACTCCCCTTATTGTTATCAATATATTGCCTTTATTAATAGTTGTGAGCTTGTTGGTCAATTAAGGTTTGATTTAAATGATAAATTCCAAGCCATCGTAAGCATTAGTCTAGAAGCTCATATGCGTAATAAAGGTTATGGTAAGCAGATTCTGAGATTAGGTTTGTCACAGTTTTTGCAGAATACAAAACCTGCTTGTTTTTTAGCTATTATTAAACCGGAAAATATAGCCTCACTGAAACTATTTGAAAGAGTTGGTTTTAGGAGAATATGCAATAGCAATTTAGAGGATTCCTTTACCTATATTTATGACGATTATTCGTATTTTTAAATCAAATTTTACTTATTTCATGTTGCTAAAATTGTTTTATAGATGGTTATTTTATCTCTTAATTATTTAACTCTTTTGGTAATAATAGTGAATACAAAATTTTACCCAATCATATCCCAACTTAGAGGTGTTCCTTTTTTTATATCTTGATTAATGCGTTTTCCCAATAATAAATTGTAGTATTTTGGTTCTAATCCCGTTCCTGGACGAATTGAGCGTATGTTTTCAGGTGATAAAACTTCTCCAGATGCCATGTCTTTTGTTATATATAAACTCCTTCGATATTTTAGCGATTTTTTTTCTGCTTCAGTTGCCCCATATCTAATGCAACCCATGCTCTGCCATGCCCTTTTTGTTTCAATGACTAGTTGAGCCATTTCCTCTGGCTCTATTGAAAAAGCGGCATCAACGCCACCGTCATTACGGGAAAGTGTAAAGTGTTTTTCTATCAGTACTGAACCAAGGGCTACGCTAGCAATTGATACTCCAATCCCTAATGTATGGTCTGATAGTCCAACATGAACATCAAATAGTTCTTTCAAGTGAGGAATGGTTAGAATATTAGTGTTTTCTGGACTTGCTGGATAAGTACTGGTACATTTTAAAAGAATTAAATCCTGGCAACCTCCTTTCCTTGCCGTGTTAATCATTTCTTCTAATTCAGCCAAGCTTGCCATTCCTGTCGAGATAATCATTGGTTTTCCAGTGCTTGCGACTTTCTGAATTAAACGTAAATCTGTATTCTCAAAGGAAGCTATTTTGTAGCATGGGATGTTTAACGATTCAAGAAAATCGACAGATGTAGAGTCAAATGGGGTGCTAAAGCAGATCATGCCTAATTCGTGACATCGTTTAAAAATAGGATCATGCCATTCCCATGGAGTGTGAGCTTGTTGATAAAGTTGGTAAAGTGAATAGTCTTTCCACAAACTGCTAGGGTCTTCAATAATAAAATCTTTCTCGACAATATCTAATGTCATCGTATCTGCAGTGTAAGTCTGTAGCTTAATTGCATTTACTCCAGAATCTGCTGCAGCTTCCACAATCTCTAAGGCTCTTTCTAAGGATTGATTGTGATTGCCCGACATTTCAGCCACAATGAACGGTTCAACATCGACACCAATTTTACACCCTTGAATATAAATATCTTTCATTGTGAAAACTCAATCAATATTTATGCATATTAGAAAAGTAATTGTTTTCGTAGAAAATAGTACACTTTAGATAGCTAGATAGAGTATAAAATTCACTACTTTGAACTACCTCAAGAAATTAGTTAATGCCCTGTAAGTAAACCAATGAGTTGGGTTAAAAATAAAAGCCCATTCTTAAACTTTATACTTCATAATGTTATTGTAATCTTCCTTATCCTGATCAATGAACTACTTTCCTAGGCAGTTTTAGTAAATAGATGCCAGTACTAGTTATAGAACAAGCCAAATTAGTGTGAGTTACACATTAAATAACTACCAATCTTTTAATAAACAGCATCATGGAATTTTTGAAAAGTACAGTGTAGTACAAAAACTGAAGGCACTAGGGCAACTTCACCTCATTTATAAGAATTCGACTTATTTTTTGCGTATAGATATGTTTTTATCTTTTAAACTTTTCATACAATTTATCTCTATAAGGGAATCTTTTTAATGTTTTCTCTTATCGCGAGAACTCACCTTATAATATCTTATGGTTTAATTTTTGTCCTATGTCCCTTGAATTGCTGCGGTCACTAGTCTGGATGGATTTCCGTCTGGCGGTTTTGTTTACGGTTCTATTCCCCTTGGGTTTGCTGTTGTGGGCCGTGATTCAAAATGCCCAGGCCATAACCCAATTGCTGATCATCTACTGGCGTGTGGCAAGTTTGCTGGCAATTACGGTTTACTTGATGATTGCCCAGTGGCCGGTGAGCTATGTTAGTGGGTTTGGGGCCTTGATCCTCATTCCCCTGAGTCTCTGGTTCTGGGTGGATTTGAACGAAGAAGTCGCGGATCGCCGGGATACCTTGGGACTAGTGTTTAATAGCTGGCGTTGGGGCATCACGATTTATTGTCTCTTGGCGGCATTGGGGCAAGCTCTGTTTCTGGATTGTGCCTTTGTCCCGGAAGCTGTGGGTCGGGCTGCCTGCCAGGCCTGGTTAGAGCCGCCATTGATGTTCAAGGACATTTTCCACAATCAAGCTCGGCCGGGTACCTTAGGATTTTTTGCGGTTTTGGCCCTGGTGATCTATGTGATTTATTTGGGTTACTTTGTTTTTGTGCGGCTACCCAAGCAAGGCCGCTCCGCAACAGGTTTATAGGCTTTGGGCGGCGAAAGTTACGAATATCATCACAATGATGGTGGGGGCATTGACCTTAAATACCCAGGTTGCATAAGGAAGAGTTTTTCTACGCTATGCTTAACGGATAACTGCCGACTTGGGTCGAATTCGTCATGGCCATGTCCTTTGCTGATACTGCAATTGCGGTCCTAATTGACCTAGCAGAACGGGGAGAAATTGATCCTTGGGATGTGCAGGTGGTGGACGTTTTTGATCGCTGTTTAGCGGAATTGGCCACGGGGCATTACCAGGATTTACACCACTCGGGCCAGGCATTTCTCTACGCAGCAATGTTAATTTTGCTGAAGTCGGACAGTTTGTTGGGCCTGGAGCAGGAGCAAGATGAACCCCTTTTAGAGGACTGGATTGAGGATGCCCCGCCAGTGCTATCAGGATTACCGCCCAATTTAGAACGACATCTCCAACGCCGACCCGTCGCCCCCCCTCCCCAACGCCGCCGCGTTACCTTAGCCGAGCTCATTGATCATCTCAAGGTCATGGCTGTGGAAGTTGAAAAGCGTCAGGTTAATCGCCCAGTTCGCCCCACCACTGCCCGCCGACGTCCCAGCACCCTTAAAGCCATTACCCAATTGGCCCACCAGGAAAATCTCACGGAATTAGCTGCGGATGTGGAAGCGGTGATTGCTGGCCTGGGGCTCGATTGGTTGGATTTAGAAACAGTATTGCACCATAAAAATGACCGAGTTGGGGTGTTTTGGGCCCTGTTGTTTCTTTCTTCTCAATCCAAGGTGGAGTTAGACCAGGCCGAGTTTTATCAGGATTTACGGGTGCGGATTTTTCCACCAGAGGTTTTGATGGCCCAGGCCTAGGGAGTGGTGCTGGGAAAGTTGTGAATTAGTCCTCAGGCGTCGCCCCCAGGCCCAGATAGGTTTTACCCAGGTAGCGGCTCAGGCGTTTCAGAGGATTCGTGACTTTAACTGCATGATCATCATGGTCGCTGTCGGGCAGGGATTCTCCTAAGAAGCTGGAAAATTCTGCATCAGAGATCGTCCCGGCCTGGTATTTCTCAAAGGTTTCAATGACGTAGATTAACTCGGCGGCAGTAAACGTAAATCCCTGAGAGGCTGCAAATTCCGCCACAACCGGGGCCTGGGTTCCCTTTAAAACAGCCGCTTCCTCCGGATCTAATTCCGCTTGACTACTAATATTGCCGTCACCCACCCCCAGCAGCTTTTCCAGTTGGGCCCGGAGCACTTCATCCTCAGCAGTTTTATGCATGAACTCTAGAATGTTGGTAATTGCGGGACTAGACACAGAACACTCCTTGCGGCGTAATCAACCGAGTTATCGAGAAACTACTATTGATAAATTATGCCAAATCCACCCAAAAGACTGTTATCAACGTCACGATTAACCCGCAAAAATGATGTAGTTAGATTTAGAAGAATCACGATTGATGAGTATTCATGGTGTCATTGATAAAGTTCTGTCGCAAAACTGTTAAAAAAATCAAACATCCAGTGACGGGAAAGTTGTTGCTGATTGGTTTGTTACCGCTTTTCCCCCAGGCCCTGGTCTCGATATTCAACATTTGGTACAACCTTACCCACATCTATCCCCTGCTAACAGAGACCCAATTGGCCGCCTTTTTAAATGCAGTCAAGTGGTTTAATGTGCTGGTCTATCCCCTGGGATTTGGGGCCTGGATCTACATTCTTTCAAGTATTTGGTCGGCTTGCTATACCGTCAGCCAAGGCACGTCAGCAAAGGTTACTAACCAGAATCACCTTCTTAACGCGATCGATCCGGCCCGTCGCCGTGCCATTAATCTGCCCTGGTGGTCGATTTTGATTGTTGGGGGTGGAAATTTTCTTGGTTTGCCGGTTTTTCTTTTGGTATTACTGACTGCACCGGGCTCTCTCAATCAGCAAGTTTTGATCGATTTGCCAGTTTCTTTAACCATTGGCGGATTGATGAGCATTAGCCAAGTTTTTCTATTGGTGGAGATTTTATCGGTTCGGCTCATTTACCCAATTCTATTTCAAGATGCTCTCCCTTCCCGGCAATCTGGAATTATTCAGTTGTCATTACTTTGGCGGGGAATTCTTCTGGTGATTTCAAATGCAATTTGCCCGATTTTAGCCCTACTCCTATTAAGTATTTCCCCCTATCGTTCCAGTCAAGATACAGGGTTTGCCCTAGGGGTCGCGGGAACCAGTATTTTATTTGGGTTAAGTAGTGCTTGGATGGTGAGTATTTTAGTCCGTGAACCCGTCAATGCCCTCAAGGTCGCCGCCATCAGCACAGCCCAAGGAAATCTGAATCAACAAATTAATCTGTTGCGCGCCGATGAATTTGGCCCCCTGATTGATGAGTTTAATCACATGCTCTCTGAATTGCGGCAAAAACAACTGATTGAGGAAACCTTTGGGCGTCATGTAGGCCGGCAAGCAGCGATGGAAATTTTGCAACGGGATCCCGGCCTGGGTGGAGCAGAACAGGAAATTACCGTCATGTTTGCGGATTTGCGAAATTTTACCCAGCGTTGTGTAAATTTGTCCCCGACAGCGGCGATTAAACTTCTGAATCAATTCTTAACGGCCATGGTTACCATCGTTGAGGATCGCTATCAGGGCATGGTGAATAAGTTTTTGGGGGATGGATTCATGGCGATTTTTGGTGTTGGTCAAACCACAAATTCCCACGGGTATGCGGCAGTCCAGGCCGGGCAAGAAATGTTGATGGCTCTTGAGGAAATTAACCAGGCCATGATCGCCGCAGAACAACTCCCGCTCAAAATGGGGATTGGTATTCACACAGGGCCGGCGGTGGTTGGCAGTATGGGGTCGCCCCAGCGTCTGGAATATACGGCCATTGGCGATACGGTTAACTTGGCCTCTAGAGTGGAATCTTTAACCAAGGAAGTAGGCATTCCCCTCTTGTTTACGGCGGCTACAGCAGCTCAATTACCTTCAAAACTTCAGCCTATTGTTCTTACACCACGACCAGTCAAGGGACAGCCAGAACCCATTCCTATTTTTAGCTTGCCAAACAATTTTCCACTTGAATAGTTCAAATCGCCGACCCTTGGATTTTTGATGAAACAGCCTAATGTCATGATTCCCACATTTGATGCCATGATTCCGCCAACACTTCAGGCTTTAAAAGATTTGGGTGGGTCTGGTACCACTGATGAAATTTATGAACAAGTGATCCAAATTCTCAAGCTTCCAGATTCAGTTCTTGAGATTAGCCACGGTGATCGGTCGCAAACAGAAGTAGAGTATCGCTTGGCCTGGAGCCGCACCTATCTGAAAAAGCATGGTCTGATTGAAAACTCGTCTCGGGGCGTTTGGTCATTGGTTTCAACTGAAATAGATATCAGGAATTTAGATGTCAAGGAGATTGTTAAAGCAGTTCGAGGGTCTTGCAAGTCCAAAGCTATCCCCGACAATCTCAAAATCGACGAATTACAGCCCATTGATCTTGAACCTTTAGCCGAACAGGCCTGGACTGAACAGCTTCACAGTATGCTTCTCTCCCTTGCCCCAGATGCGTTTGAGAGACTTGTGCAGCGACTATTACGGGAATCAGGGTTTTCTCCAGTTCATGTCCTTGGGAAGTCGGGTGATGGAGGAATTGATGGGGTTGGCATTGCGCGAATTAACGGGTTCTTGAGTTTTCATGTTTTGTTTCAATGCAAGCGCTATCAAGGTTCAGTTTCAGCGGCCCAAATCCGAGATTTTCGGGGAGCAATGCAAGGGAGAACTGACAAAGGACTAATGATCACGACTGGAACCTTTACCCGTGAGGCAATCAAGGAAGCTACCCGTGACGGTGCGCCCCCGATTGATTTGATTGATGGTGATCAATTAGTTCAACGCTTAAAGGAATTAGGACTGGGTGTAAACATTACCATGATTGAGTCTATCGAGGTTGACCCGGCCTGGTTTGCGAAAATCTAGGTTGTCAAGTCAGAGTTCATGAATTTTTAGTTGCAATAGCTCGGACTGAATTGACCCATCAAGAAAAGTTGATATATTAAAAAGGCACTCAGGGAATTTGGGACCTTTTTTATGAAATCCGACTCGGTGGGATTTGCCAATGTCCGGAACTACATCCTTGTCACCTCTGCCTACTGGGGTTTTACCCTCACGGATGGGGCGTTGCGAATGTTGGTGCTGCTCTACTTTAACCAAATTGGCTACTCTCCCCTTGATATTGCCCTCCTGTTTCTGTTTTACGAAATCTTTGGCGTGGTGACGAATTTTCTGGGGGGCTGGATTGGCTCACAACTCGGTCTCAAAGTAACCCTTTACAGTGGCATTGCCCTGCAGATTTTGGCCCTCGTGATGCTTTCTCCCCTGCAACCCACCTGGCCCATTGCTATTGCGGTTCCCTACGTGATGGTGGCCCAGGCCTTTTCCGGAGTTGCCAAGGATTTGACCAAAATGAGTTCCAAAAGTGCAATCCGCTTAGTCGTGCCGCAGACAGCCCAAAGTCAATTATTTAAATGGGTGGCAATTCTCACGGGGTCTAAAAATGCCCTCAAAGGGGTTGGCTTCTTCATTGGCGCAGCGCTCCTAACCCTGGTGGGGTTTGATCTGGCCCTGTGGATTATGGCGGTGGGGTTGTTGGCGGTCTTGATGACGGGCTTTTTCTTACCGGCTGGGATGGGAAAAATTAAGACCAAGGTGAAGTTCAAGCAGTTGTTTTCCAAGAGCAAAGAAATTAATATCCTCTCAGCGGCGCGGTTTTTCCTGTTTGGGGCCCGGGATGTTTGGTTTGTGGTGGGCTTGCCGGTATTTCTTCGGGATGTCCTTGATTGGTCGTTCTATGAGGTGGGTGGTTTCTTAGCCCTTTGGGTGATTGGTTATGGTCTCGTCCAGTCCTTTGCCCCAGCGCTATTGAATCGGTTTAACCACGGCCAGGCCCCGCGTTCAGCCACCATTCGCTTTTGGACCTTTTCTCTGACCCTGATTCCGGGGTTAATTGCCCTTGGCCTGGGGACTGCCCTGGATCCCAACTGGGTCATTATTATCGGTCTGTTAATTTTTGGGGTTGTCTTTGCCTTTAACTCTGCCGTCCACTCCTACCTCGTGTTGGCCTTCACCGAAGATGACAAAGTGGCGTTGAATGTTGGCTTTTACTATATGGCCAATTCCGGCGGGCGGTTGATTGGGACAGTGCTTTCCGGTTTGGTGTATCAACTGGCGGGCCTGGGGGGGTGTCTCTGGGTTTCATTGCTGTTTGTCTTGGCGGCGGCCTTAATTACGGTGAAATTACCCAATCCAAAACCCTTGATCCGGGAGGCTTAGACTTCAGATTTAAATTGTGTAGTTTCCTAACGAATTTACCTAGCCGTCAACCACTGGACTTAAAGATTAATGTTGTAGTCATTTCTGCTAAAAATTAGACACTCAACCCCAGCACCCGTAATGGTTTCCAGGATTTTTTTGTTTCCTGGCTAGGGGAAATGACTATACTCTTAGACAAGTGATTTGACCGTGGAATATGACTGCAAAAATTTGGCAACGTTCGGCTCCATTTGTCGCTATTTCCCTGGTGGTCTCTGGCCTGGTGCTGGGATTACGGCAACTGGGGTTTTTGCAGCGCACTGAACTGCGGGCCTACGATGTTTTGCTGCAACTGCGTCCTGATCCCGGCCCCGATCCTCGAATTTTGACTGTCTTAATCACAGAAGAAGATATTCAAAACCAGAAAACTTGGCCCCTGAAGGATGAAGCCCTCGTCCAGGCCTTTGAAATTTTGTTAGCTGCCCAACCCCGTGCCATTGGCCTGGATTTATACCGAGATTTACCCGTTGACCCAGGCCACGCTGAAATTGCCACCCTTTTTGCTACCGATGAGCGGCTTGTCCCCATTTGTAAGGCGCAGACCTCGGAAACCCCAGAAGTGGGCCCGCCCCCAAGTATTTCCAAGGAAAATGTTGAAGCACAGGTGGGCCTAGCCAATATTGTGGTTGATCTTGATGGGATTGTCCGGCGCAACTTATTTCTGGTGAGTCCTGGGCCTGGGGCGTGCCAAACCCCCTATTCCTTGGCCTTGCAACTGTCCCTGCACTACCTGGCCTACGAAAATATTTTTCCCCAACTGACAGCTAACAATCAATTACAACTGGGGGATGCTGTTTTTTCCACCTTAACCCCAGATACTGGCGGCTACACAAACCTCGATACGGGTGGGGCCCAAATCCTCCTCAACTATCGCTCGCCCAACCAGGTTTCCGAGTCGGTGACCTTAACGGAATTGCTCAATGGAGAAGTCAATCCCAGCTTAATTCGTGACCGAGTGGTTTTGATTGGAGTTGCGGCGGCCAGTTTGAAAGACACATTTTTAACCCCCTTTAGCCTCTCCGACAGTGCCACCCAGATGATGCCAGGGGTTACAGTTCACGCCCAGATGGTCAGCCAATTCTTAAGCGTCACCCTAGATGGTCAACCATTGCTCTGGTATTGGCCCCTTTGGGGACAGGGTCTTTGGATTCTGGTTTGGTCGGGTATTGGCACAGGCCTGGCCTGGAAATTTCGTCGCCCAATTTGGCTAGCCCTGTCCTTGGCTGGTGGCATCCTAATTCTAGGCTTGAGTGCCTATGGTTTGATCTTGGCGGCGGGCTGGATTCCTCTGATTTCCCCTTTTATCGGTCTAGTTCTGGGGGCTGGGGCGACGGTTTCCTACATCAGCTACCAAGGGCAACAGGATCAACAACGCTTCCGGGAGCGGGTCAAAGAACAGGAAAATGCCTTAGCGGAATTACGAGCACTCTTGGCGGAATCCACCGCTGCCTCAATTCCTGCCGCCCAACCGCAAACGGAACTCAAAAATAAACCCAGTTCTCTGCTGAGTGGCCGCTATCAAATTCAAAAGGTTTTGGGCTCCGGGGGGTTCGGGCGCACCTATTTGGCGGAAGATACCCAGCGCCCCGGCAAACCCATTTGTGTGGTTAAGCATCTCCGGCCTGGGCGTAAAGATGAGCGGTTTATGCAGGTGGCGCGGCGGTTGTTTGCTACCGAAGCCGAAATTCTTGAAACCCTTGGCCGCCATGACCAAATTCCCTTGCTGCTGGCCTATGTGGAGGAAAATCAGGAGTTTTACTTAGTTCAAGAGTTTATTGATGGCATCTCCCTCAGTAAGGAACTGGCACAGCCCCTGCCGACAGATTGGGTCATTGGTTTTTTGCAGGATCTCCTGGGAACCCTGGCATTTGTCCATAGCTACCATGTGATTCACCGGGATATTAAACCCGACAACTTAATTCGCCGTAAATCTGATCAAAAGCTGGTGTTGATTGACTTCGGTGCGGTCAAACAAATGCGTCCCCAAAAGAACAGTCAACCGGCCTCAGCCCAAGATAGTACGGTCATTATTGGCACCATGGGCTATGCTCCCCCGGAACAGTTGGCTGGACAACCCGGCCTCAATAGTGATCTCTATGCCGCTGGCATGATTGCAATCCAGGCCCTGACAGGCATTAAACCCCGAGAAATTGAACGCAATCCCGAAACTGGCGAACTTGATTGGCAGCAACATGTCAGTACAGACCCAGGCCTGGTGCAGATTTTGGAGCGGATGGTGCGGTTTAACTTCACGGAACGGTATCAATCTGCAGCGGATATTCTCCACGACCTTAAATCCCTTTCTCGGAAAAGCTAAAGCCAACACCCCCTATCCCCAGTGATGGGGCCTGAGAACCTCCTGTTTCCAGGGCAAGGGCATTGGCATGAGTTGAGGCCTAGCGTTTGCTACCAGAAGACCAAACCGGATCCTGGGGAAAATAAATGACCGCATTGCCGTCGTTCTGCATGACTAAAAACGAATTGGCCCGCCCAACTGTCCCCGAAGACCAGATTGGCCGCCCTCCAGGGGTGTAGAGAACCAGATTGCCATCAAACTGCATTTCTAGGCGATCAACGGCCTGGCCATTGGTTCTGGTTGACCAGATGGGGTATTCCGTATTACCACGGCGCTCGTAAATGACCACGTTGCCATCGGCCTGTACCCGAAAGAAATACACCTTGTTCTGAGAGGCAATGTATTGGCCTGGGCGGAGAGATTCCCCGGGACTGAGAAGATTGGCCCCAGGCCCTGCAATTGCTGCCCCCCCTACCCCGAGCATTGCCCCACTCACCACCAGACCCGCTAAGCCATTGACCCAGGCCTGGGAAAACAGTTTTGGCAATTGTGCCCCGATGAGCCGCTGTAGATCCATGAAATTTATTGCCCCCACAACCCGAAAACAGAAAAAAGTTATCAATTTTTGACTTTTATAATTTCTCACAAGTTCCTGATGACCTCAAACTTTCCCCAGGATTTCCCCAGGATTTCCCCAATTGTTCAAGACTTTTCCACAGGTTTTCCAACATTTTCCACAGGAACTAATGGGATTCCTAGGGGTTGCTGGCTTTCTGGGGAATAGTTTGTTTTCCGCAGGCTGATGTTAAGGAATGTAATAAAAAAAGCTCCTAAACCCAGTAAATTCGTGTCAAGGGCCGCCAAGGGATGACCTAAAGGAGTGGTTGACAACCCACCCCCCTGATCGACAACAATGTAACTCCACACCTTGAACGCACCAGCAACACACCCGGATCGCCGTCACGGTTCAGGCTTTTTTCTAGGGGCAGTGAGTTTAATCTTTAGGCGGAGTTTTTGACTCGGTCTCGGTTCGTGTGGTCAATTTTCAGTCTTCTTGTCCATTTCAGGGGTACATGATTCATGAACGCTCAGGCAACGGTTAGTATCTTGGCGGAAATTCCGGAAGAACTCCATGAAACCTTGAAATACTATCTTGAGGGTCATCCTGACTGGGATCAAGACCGAGTTTTTGTCGCCGCTCTCTCATTGTTTCTGCTCCAGAACGGAGATTGTGATCGCCGCGCCGCTCGGGTCTATCTTGATACGTTGTTTCGGCGTTCCTAGGAGGAATTTACCCAGGCCAATGCGCTAGATTGGGGAGCATGACACTTGCTAACTATATTCGTGCTGCCATTGGCCGAGCTCAGTTTTACTTGGATCCCTTAGACGGCCTGGTACATGGGGAAATTCCGGGTTTTGCAAATGTCACTGCCCAAGGAGCGACCATCCTGGAATGTCGGCACGCCTTAATCGAACTGCTGGAGGACTGGATTGAGTTTCACCTGACCCGGGGCCTGGAGGTTCCTGAAATTGATGGGATTGAGCTACCCCGGCGAGACGTTTTTTAGGGGCAATATTTTGTAGTTAGTTCCGCATGGCCTCTCGAGCTTTCTGGGCTCCAATCCGATTCCCCTGAGCTTTATACAACGATTCTGACTTTCGCAGGGCTTCCCGGGCCTCCTTGGGCCGACCTTGGGCTTTGAGGGCGACCCCCAGGTTATAAAACGCTTCTGGGTTATTTGGCGTCAGACGGGTCACTTCCCGATAGGCCACCACCGCTTGGAGGGGGGCCCGCAATAACATCCAGGTTTCCCCCAGGCCCATGTAGGCCAGACTAGACCCCGGCAATAGGCGGCTGGCCCGTTGAAATGCGGTCAGGGCGGGTTGGTATTCTTTTTGCGCTAGGAGAACTTTGCCAATCTGTAACTGTAACTCCCCATCCCGTTGGGCCAGATTTGCCGCGCGCTCTAGGGCGATCAGGCCTTGCTCCCGATCCCCAGCTTGTAAAAGGGCTGTCCCCAGATTGAGTTGGACATTGGCACTTTCAGGACTGTTTTGGATAGCTTGGCGGAGGGAGGTGAGGGCTTGGTTCGTATCCCCCTGGCTGAGGAGCAAAAGTCCCAGGGCTTTATGGGCCTCCCAGTTACGGGGTTCAATGCCAATAATTTGGCGATAGGTTTGAATCGCGGTCTGCAGATCCCCGAGGCGGGCCAAGATGACAGCTAATCCCTGGTAGGCGGGAACATAACGGGGGCTGAGACGAATGGCCTGGCGATAGGCGGCGGCGGCTCCATGATTTTCTCCCGTCATGCCCAAGTTAAAGGCTAAGGCGTAGAAAAAATCTGGATTTTGATTATCCAAACTAATCGCCTGTTGATACGCTTGGGCGGCGGCGGCGTACTGCTGCTGTTGGGCATAAATAAAACCCAGAGCTGAGAAAATTCGGGGGTTGCGGTTATCCAGTTGGGCCGCCTGTTGATAGACAGCCAGGGCCTGGGCATAATTTCCCGCGGCGACTAATTCCCGGCCCTGGGTAATCAGGTTGGCAAGTTGAGGATTGGCTTGGGCCGAGGTGAGGGTTGGGCTAATGGCGAGCATAAGTCCGGCCAGGAGTGTTGAAATTGTGATTCGCGCAGGCATCGCAACGACCAAATCTAGGGATCAGATAAAGGCATAAGGGTTAATTCTGCCCAATTCTACTCGACTTCGCAAATTTCACCGCCTTCCTGAATCAGTTCAATATTGCCCAAACCCAGGCCCAGCTTGCTAATCAGAGACTACACTCGAGAATGAAATCCACAGGGTGTTATAGGGACAAAATTTCTGATTGTGGTTGCGATGCTTTTCACTAATTTAAGATGCCCTAACTTCTGATTTCTCTCAATGCTTGGGAATCAACTCCATGATTAGATTTGGTCGGGTACAGCCACCAATTACGCGTCAAGAACAACTGCAAGGGGCCTTGGCTGGGGCTTTGGTCGGAGTAGCCTGGGGAGAATGGGGCGGGACTGGTGATCCGCAGTGTCCAACTCCAACTTGGCCGACTCAGGGGTGGGAATTGCCCTTACCGGATCGCGTCTTAACAGGGGTCAGGGTCACACTCCAGGCCTGGTTAGCAAAAGTTCAATCCGGCGATACCCCGCAGCCTTGGGAAACTATTCTCGAACCCCAAGATTTAGGGGAATCAGGCAATCTGGATTTTGAAATGGATCCTGGATGGCTCCTGATCACAGCTTTACAAGCTCGGGACGGGGACTGGAGTCAATGGATAAATTCTCCTGTGTGGGACAACACCCCCCAGGCCTGGGTCGGACTCTATCGGCAAAATCTTCATCAATCCCTACAGCATCCCGGTCAATTAGCCCCCCTACCTCGAGAAATTGGCCATTGGTATCAAATCTGGCAGCACCGTGATCACCCCCTTGCCCAGGCCATGAAGAAGGCATCGCTTCGGGCACAAGGGTTGGCCTGGGGGAGCTTATACGGGGCCAACTGGGGCTGGGGCCATTTACCACCGCTGTGGGTTGCTGTCATGCCGGCAGAGCTTAGGGAGTTGACGTTAATTTTATTGGGGGCCTGGGCGGGCTGTTCTGGAGCGGCGGAAGGATCTGGGGCCCTGGCGGTGACTCCGGTGGGACGACTTTATCCCCGGTCTGAGAAACCCTCGGCGGAATTGGCTTAAAATTAAAGATCGCTATCGCTAGTCCAACCTCCAGATTGATGCCACCAGGCCCTGAGCCACAGCCATGAAACATACCCTTTCTGTTCTCGTTGAAGACGAAGCCGGAGTTTTAACCCGAATTGCCGGATTATTTGCCAGACGTGGATTTAATATTGAAAGCTTGGCGGTGGGCCCGGCGGAGCAATTGGGGATTTCCCGGATTACGATGGTGGTGCCTGGGGATGACAACGTGATTGAGCAGATCACTAAGCAACTCTACAAGCTCATCAACGTTCTAAAGGTGCAGGACATTACCACGACCCCCTGCGTTGAGCGGGAATTAATGCTTCTCAAGGTAAATGCCACGCCGGCCAATCGCTCCGAGGTCTTGGAACTGGTGCAAATTTTCCGGGCCAAAGTCGTGGATGTTTCCGATGATTCGCTGACGATTGAGGTGGCTGGGGATCCGGGCAAAATGGTGGCAATTGTCCAAATGGTAAATAAATTTGGGATTCGGGAAATTGCCCGGACGGGAAAAATTGCCTTGGTGCGGGAGTCTGGGGTGAATACGGAATATCTGAAATCTCTGGAAGCTCGGCTCTAGGGGGCAATTTGTCACCCTATCAGGTAGAGAGCCATCGCTTGGTGGGGGCAGCGGTTCGTTAAATGACACTCGGGTTAGAGGGTAGTTCGCCAGTGATTTGCCGGGTGTTTATTGCCACAAGTCTGGATGGGTTCATTGCCCGCCCCAATGGCGATTTAGATTGGCTACCCCAGGCCCCGTCCGATGTCCACAATCCCGAAGACTACGGCTACCAGGCCTTTATGGCGGCGGTGGATGGAGTGGTTCTGGGGCGAAACAGCTATGATCTCGTAAAAACCTTTACCCCTTGGCCCTATGGCACCCGCCCGGTGGTTGTCCTCAGTCATCATCAATTGCCGCCGCTAGGGGATTCTTTGCCTTTGACCGTCATGGCCGCAACCCCGGATGAGGTGATTGATTTCATGGCTAACCAGGGATGCCGCAACCTCTACATTGACGGTGGACAAACCATTCACCAGTTTCTCGCCGCAGGTTTGGTGCAGGAGCTAATTTTGACGCGAATTCCCATTCTTCTAGGGCAGGGGATTCCGCTCTTTGGGCCATTGACTCAGGATATTCATTGGCAGCACCTCCATACCTTCACTTACTCCAACGGCCTGGTGCAAAGTCACTATCGCGTAGGATAAAGGAATATAAATTAACGCAATCCCCCCCTTTGGAATGGTTTGTCCCATGAGTCCTGTGTCGCGTTTTCGCCCTTGGCCTGGCCCGTCTTTACGTTCGTTCGGGTTCGGGAGGGGCTTGATCCTCTCGGGCCTGGTGCTGAGCCTGAGTAGTTGTGGTCAAAATGCAGCGGGGCCTGGGGGTAACAGGCTCACTGAGCAGATCCCCATTGGAGTGGCTTTGGCGTTGTCCGGGAATGCATCACTCTATGGCCAGGAATCTCTGAATGGCATCAAGGTGGCGGAAACCCAGTTCAACCAGGCCGGTGGGGTGGCGGGCCTTTCCCTGGCAATGACGGTGCAAGACACAGGCAGTGATGAAACGGGTGCTATTAACGCCTTTCAAACCCTAGTCAATCAAAGCCAAGTGGTCGGGATCATTGGCCCCACTCTCTCGCAACAGGCCTTTAGCGCGGATCCCATTGCCAATCGGGCCGGCGTGCCAGTGATTGCCCCCTCGAATACGGCGGTGGGTATTCCTGAGATTGGGGAATTTATTAGTCGGGTCTCGGCCCCGGTATCCGTAGTTGCCCCAGCCGCAGTGACCGCCGCCCTAAACCTTAATCCCGACATCAAAAAGGTAGCGGTTTTCTATGCCCAGGATGATGCCTTTAGCCGCTCAGAAACAGAAATTTTTCAGCAAACCCTCAAAGATAAGGGCCTCGAAATTGTCACCGTCCAGCGCGGGCAAACCACAGATACGGATTTCCAGGCCCAGGTGAGCAATGCCCTGCGCTTAACCCCGGATTTGGTAGTGATTTCCGGATTGGCGGCCGATGGGGGTAATTTGATTCGACAACTGCGGGAATTGGGATACGGGGGCCTGATTTTGGGGGGCAATGGCATCAATACGGTGAATGTGTTTCCCGTCTGCCGGGCTCTCTGTGATGGTGTGTTAGTGGCCCAGGCCTACAGTCCCGAAAATCCTAGCCCGGAAAACCAGGCCTTTCGCCAAGCCTTTGAAGCCCAACTGCAACAAGCTCCCTCCCAATTTAGTGCCCAAGCCTACACCGCTGCCCAAGTCATGGTTGAAGCTCTCCAGACCCTAGCCAAAACCACCGACGTGAAAACTCTGCCCTTGCCGGAACTGCGCCAACAACTCAACCAAGCCATTTTGTCGGGAACCTATCAAACCCCCCTGGGAGAAATTCGCTTTACCCCCAACGGCGATGTCATCCAAAGGCAATTTTATGTTGGCCAGATTAAGATGAACCCCGATGGCACCACCGGTCAATTTGCCCTCCTACAGGTCACTGAAGCAAGTCCCTAGGGAATCCGCCAGGCCTGGGTTGCGTTGCCTCGACCTTGTGCGCCACCATAGAGAAGTAGAATTTCTCCCAAAAGGGCTGCTGATGACGGACACAATCTCCAATAAAGTGGTTAAAACCGATAGCGAGTGGCAATCCCTGCTCACCCCGGAGCAATTCCACGTCACCCGCAAAAAAGGAACAGAACGGGCCTTCACTGGTTGCTACTGGAACAATAAACAAGCTGGAACCTACTCCTGTGTCTGTTGTGGCACGCCCCTGTTCAAATCCACGACCAAGTACGATTCCGGCACCGGCTGGCCGAGCTTTTGGGAACCCATTGATCCGAAGAATGTTCGCACCGAGGTGGATCGCAGTCATTTCATGACCCGGACAGAGGTGTTGTGTGCTGTCTGTGATGCCCACTTAGGTCATGAATTTCCCGATGGCCCGCCCCCAACTGGCAAACGCTACTGCATGAATTCTGCTTCGTTGAATTTTATTCCCGACAGTGACTCTTAGTTTTTCCTGAAATTGAGTGGCGTTGATGAAATTACGGATTGGCAATGGCTACGACATTCACCGACTGGTTCCGGAGCGGCCGTTGATTCTAGGTGGGGTGCAGTTGGACCATCATCTGGGCCTGTTGGGCCATAGCGATGCTGATGTCTTAACCCATGCCATCATGGATGCACTCCTGGGAGCCCTGAGTTTAGGGGATATTGGGCATTACTTTCCCCCCGATGATCCGCGCTGGGCTGGAGCCAATAGCATCGAATTGCTGAAACAGGTGGCGGGCCTGGTGGCGGAACGGGGCTGGCAAGTCAACAATATTGATTCGGTGATTGTGGCGGAAAAGCCTAAACTCAAACCCCACCTCAGCAGAATGCAGACTGTTTTGGCCCAGGCCCTGGCCCTAGACCTGGAACAAGTTGCCATTAAAGCCACCACCAATGAAAAGCTAGGCCCTGAGGGGCGGGAAGAGGGGATTGCGGTTTATGCTGTGGCTCTCTTAATCCAGGCCTGATGGCACTCCTAAAGACTCTAGTTTTAAGACCGTCGTTTCTGCCCAACTGGAGACACCCCATCCCAAGGATGATCAGGGTTATGGGAATGGCTATGTTTCAGGTCAATGGGGAACGACTGAAACAGACTAGCCCTCACCAGTGACAGACTCTCAGGAAGGTTTGTGATAGAGTCAAGACAAATTTTTTCTCTCTTTGGCCTGCCCCACTGCTATGACCGTTGAGATTCCCTTTCCTGCTAGTGCGACTCAGACCACTCCGACTTGGGTAAAAGTTGCCAATATTGTCTTTTTCATTGCCATTGGTGTCTGTGTTCTAGTTTTTTTGAGCTATCTGTTCTCGTTCCGCCAGGTGATTGGCCTCTATGGCCCTTTTTTGCTGCGAGCGGCCCTGACAACCATTTTGATTTCCCTCGTCAGTATGGTTTTGGCGGTGCTTTTGGGGGCCTTGGGGGCCTGGGGAAAACTCTCGGGGCGATCCTGGGCGCTGGGCTTAACCACGGTTTATGTGGAATTTATCCGTGGGACACCGACCCTAGTCCAATTGCTGGTTTGGGGGTTTGGCGTTGGTGGGGTATTGTCCCAGGTGGGTTTTGATCCCCGCGTCATTGCCTTTAACATCATGACCGTCCTGCAAAACAATAGTTTAGTCTCGCCTCAATTTAATTTCATTTTCTACGGCATGATTGGCCTGGGCTTTAACTATGGGGCTTACCTGACGGAGGTCTTTCGTTCCGGTATTGAAACCATTGAGCGGGGGCAAATGGAAGCAGGCTTAAGTTTGGGGCTGACGGGCTGGCAGACCATGCGTAAAGTGATTATTCCCCAAGGGATTGCCTTAATTATTCCCCCGTTCACAAATAACTTCATCACCCTGATTCAAGATTGTGCCCTCTTGTCCGTGATTGGCGTTCCAGAGCTTCAAGGGATGACAAACACCTTTGCCAACCCAATTACCGACAGTAATACCAAGTTATTTGTCTATGTCCTGGGGGCCCTGTTCTACCTCAGCCTCTGCTATCCCCTCTCCCTCTTGGCCCGTTACCTAGAACGTCGCATGACGCGGGGACTGGGATAAAGTACTTGCAAGTCAAACTCATAGCGACTATGATTTAGAAAGAACTAAGAATGTTTAGGGCTTGTTTGGATTACCGTTCATCGCTTCGGAGCATCCAGGGTAAATGTTAAATATCTCCCCCAGGCCTTGACCGAATTCGATTCCTGCCTAGGCTAGAGTTTAGGCTAGAAGAAAATCGTTGTCTTTATTAACTACGGAGAATAGTTATGGTTGCGACTTTAACCAAACCAGGAAACACGGTGGTGGCGACCCTCAATCGTCAACAGGCCAATGCCTTGGTGGCCTACCTCAACTATAAAAAATACCACTGGCTCACCTTTGGCCCTCTGTTCCGTGACTTACATCTACTCTTTGAAGAACAGGGAGGGGAGGTATTTGCCAGTTTGGATGAGTTGGCTGAGCGGAGTTTAATGCTGGATGGTGCCCCGATTGCTGACCCAGCTGACTATATCCCTACGGCCACAGTTTCCCCCTCCCAAGGCAAGCTGAATGTCAAAGAAATGCTGACTGAGGCTATTGCTACCCATGAAACGATTATTGCCGAAATGCACCAGGATGCAGATGTGGCAACGGCAGCGGGAGATATTGGTACGGCTGACCTTTACACTCGGTTGGTTCAAGTTCATCAAAAACATCGCTGGTTTCTGAAGGAATTTCTTGCCAAAGGAGATGGGCTAGTTAGCTAAGCGGGTAAATTTCCAATTCGAGGGTCAATGGGCGGTGACACGGTGAGTCAGTTCAAGTGGTGGTGCTGGTTTCTGGTTCTAATGTTGCCGCCAGTGATTCCTCCTCCCCAGGCCTGGGCCGAACCTGTACGGTTAATTACAGAACAATCCCCTGGTTGGGGCCCTTGGCAACCCCCGGAGCAGACACAAGCGGCTGAGTTTGATGCGGGATTTTCCAACTCTGAATTAGGCGGCTACATGGATATGCAAAATTCCTGTGGTCAACTGCAAAACCGCCCGATGGACGAGGTTGTTTTTTGGTTTCGTTTGCATCACTTAGTTAAATACTTGGGTACGGGATGGGTAGAGTTTGGTTGCGTGGTTGGGGAGCAGATCCGTCTAGCCAGCAGGATCTCAGCCATTGACCGAAATCAGAACTATGTCAGTTGCTGGGAAATTACCCAGGCCGAACCCTTGCCCGTCTATGCTGAGTTTGGTCAATGGACGAGGCCAATTCATCATCTTAGGCCTGGGGCTACCGTTGATCCGGGTTGGTATCCAGCAACCTTAGTTTTTATTGATGATCAACCCAATTCCTCCATTTGGGCCCACATTTCTAAGCCGGTCAACGGTTGGATTGAATTTGGCTCCATGGATACCAATGGTAATTTCCAACGCTGCCCAGGCCCCAGCTAAGAAACCCGAGCCCGGTACCTCCTATTGTGGCTTTAAACCTTGAGGGTGGCTTGCAAGGGCGGGGGAGGTAAATGTTCCGGCGGCAACCCGTAAATGGAATTGTAAAGGGCGTTGTATTCCAGGGCGGATTTCTCCCAACCAAAGTCCTGGGCCATGCCGCGTTTTTGTAACTCTAACCAACGATCCTTATAGCGATACCCCTCCCAGGCCCGAACTAGACAGGTATATAAATCTAGGGGTTCGTAGCGATCAAAACAGTAACCCGTCCCCGCATTGGCCATCGGATCATGATGGAACACGGTATCCACCAGACCCCCAGTCCGTCGCACAATTGGTACACAGCCATAGCGCAGGGCAATCATCTGGGCTAAGCCACAGGGTTCAAATCGACTGGGCATTAGAAACGTATCCGAACCCGCATAGATCCGCCGTGACAGGACATCACTATAAAGTAATTGGACACTGCACCGGCCTGGAAAGCGAGAGGCCAACTGCCACATTTGGGTTTCGTAATAGCGTTCCCCAGTTCCCAAGAGGACAAACTGAGCATCACTGTAGGACAAAAACCGATCCAGCACCTGCAAAATTAAATCCAGGCCCTTTTGCTCCACCAGCCGTGTCACCATCCCAATCAACATCGCGCCGGCATTCACTTCCAAGCCAATTTCTTCCTGGAGCGCGACCTTATTGAGTTTGCGTTTATCCAGGGTTGCCGCTGTAAATTGATGAGGAATGGCCCGATCTGTTGCCGGGTTAAACATCTCCCGATCAATGCCATTTAGAATTCCCGACAGTTTGCCACTGATAAACGAGAGCAGCCCCTCCAGCTTCTCCCCATATTCAGCAGTCTTAATTTGTTGGGCATAGGTGGGGGAAACGGTATTGACCCGATCCGCAAACTGCACCGCCGCTGCCATAGTGTTGTGACCTTGCATATACCAGGGACACCAGGTCATTTGTTCTAACCGCCAGCGCCACGGCCCCTGATAGGCCAAATTGTGAATTGTAAACACTGAAGTAATATCTGGAGACTGGTTTAGCCAGACCGGAATCATGCCCGTATGCCAGTCATGACAGTGGGCAATGTCGGGTTTCCAATAATTCCACATGAACTCTGCCGCCCCATTGGCAAACAGGGTGAACCGCCAATCCTCATCCTCACCGTAATAGACCCGCCGGGGTTCAAAACTGGGATGCTCGAACAAGTAAAGCGGAACATCTGTGCCTGGCAGTACCGTTTCAAACACCTGGAAAAACTGAAACATGGCATAGCCGTTCCAAATGTGTCGCGGTGCTGTGGTTAATTTATCGGGCAAAAAACCGTAGTAGGGCATAAAAATCCGCACATCATGGCCCAGTTTCCGTAAGACCGCTGGCAAGGCCCCGACCACATCACCCATTCCGCCGACTTTGGCTAAGGGGGCAGCTTCGGCAGCTATAAACAAAATTTTCATCGGGGGACTCCGGCTCCTTGGAACATCAACCGAACAAAAATGGACAGACTCTCCACGCTATAGAGTAGGGCAATGCGGGCCCTGTGATCACGATTATGGGGCACAGCAAAAGTGAGACTGACCTAACAAGCCCAAGCCACCTCTGAACTCAACTCATTGACCTTTGACCCATGACCACCCCATGACAGCTCGGCGGGGGCAATGATTGGAGATATTAATGGGCCGAGATTGCCGGGTGTTTCCTGTGCTCATCAACTCTAAACAAGGTGAAAACGTCTGAATTGCAATGATTAATTACAAAAACCTGCAAATGCTTAAAAAAGAGTTAATTTTCATAGGTTTTAGTTGAATGATTCAAGGGCTGGTTATTTTCTGACTGCTATACTGCAAATCGACTATGGATAGTCTCATTCATGTTTCTTAACAGGAGTCTTAAGAGGATGTTAAAGCGTTTAGCACGTTGGTTTATTTATTTATCCTTGCCCGTTGGCGTCTTAACTGCAACTCTACCCGCCCGTTCTGCAGAAACCCTATCCCTCGTTTATGGGCCGTTTCAAACCTCTGTGCCAATGTCTGAAGTGGCCTCTTTTGCTGAGACTGGCCAGGCCACGGGACGGATGCAGGCTCTTTTGCGGTTAGTGCCCAAAAATGAACAGGAAGAATTACTGAAAGCTTTACGCCTGCGCGTTCCCCTGGGTGTGGTGCAAGTGAACAATCTCCTCAACTCCCCCATTGGCAAAACCGCTTTAGATAAAGTCAGTCCAGTGATTTTACGGCGTGATAAAGCTGGAACCTTTGCCATCAGTGGTGCTTTGTTGACCGCTGCAGGTACCCAAGGGGGCCTGGGGTTACTTAGCTTTTTGGAAGCTTATCCTGCCCAAACCATCACAATTGATTTGAGAGCCTTAACCACACTCTTCAGCGACTCTGAGGGCCTGGGAGCACTCTTGGGTGGTGCCTTAGGGGGCCGGTAATTAAAATTGCTGAAAGTCCTCTGGAAAGCCAACTGTGCTATCTGCGGGATTCCCTAGTCAGGCTGCTCCAAGCGTAAACGAATTGAATCTCCATGGGCAGTTAACCCTTCGGCCTCGGCAAGCGTCATAATTGCTGGGGCCATTCTCATGAGCGCTGATGGGGAATACTCAATCAAACTGGAATGTTTTAGGAAGGTTTCAACGCTCAATGGAGAGGCATAGCGGGCGGCACCGGATGTCGGTAAGGTGTGGTTTGGCCCCGCTAGATAATCTCCAACGGCTTCTGGAGTGGAAGTGCCCAGGAAGATGGCCCCTGCATGACGAATTTTTTCCACCAGCTCCCACGGCTCAGCAATTTGCAACTCCAAATGTTCTGGGGCAAAGGCATTGGATAACTCCGCTGCCATGTCCAAGGACTCCACAACTCCCACCAGGCCAAAGTGGGCGATGGATTTTTCTGTTGGTTCTTTACGCGGGTGCTCATCCAATTGGAGGGAAACTTCCCGGGCTACTTTTTGGGCCAAGAGGGGGTTGGGGGTCAGTAAGATGGCGGCGGCCAAGGGGTCATGTTCGGCCTGGGCCAATAGGTCAGCGGCTAAATGAATCGGATTGGCGGTGTCGTCAGCAATGATTAATACTTCCGATGGGCCCGCCAAGCTATCAATGCCCACGGTGCCGTAGACTAACTTTTTCGCAAGGGTGACATAGATGTTTCCCGGCCCAGTGATTAAATTAACCGGGGCAATGGTTTCGGTGCCATAGGCCAGGGCGGCAATGGCCTGGGCCCCACCCACTCGATAAATTTCATCCACTCCAGCTTCTTGGGCCGCTACGAGAATGGCCGGATTAATCGACTTTTGTTTTCCCGGTGGCGTAACCATGATAATTCGCTGAACGCCCGCAACCTTAGCCGGAATCGCATTCATCAAAACGGTGCTGGGATAGGCCGCTCGCCCCCCTGGAATATATAACCCAGCTGCATCGACAGGGGTGTAGCGCTTGCCAAGAACAACCCCATCCGCCGGAAACTGGACCCAATTTTTCGGGACGCGCTGTTCATGGAAGGCTTTAATTTGCCCATGGGCGATCCGAATCGCATCTAGGAGCTCTTTGGACACCTGTTGGTAGGCCGCATCCAGTTCTGCCCCGGTGACTCGCAGGGACTCAGAGGTTAATTCCACCTGATCGAATTCCGCCGTGAAGTGGAGTAGGGCTAAATCTCCCTGACGTTGCACCGCTTGGAGAATTTGCTGAACCGTCGCTTCTTTGTGGGTAACTTGATCATCATGGATGCGATCACAGATACGGCGCAATTCGGAGCGGATATCATCGAGGCAGTTCAGGATTCGCAGCATGATCCCCGGGGGTTAAACTCAGACCAGCAGTATTGTCATTTCGCTAAGGGATGAAACACAAAAATGCTTGAAACCATTGCGAGCGGTACTTTTGAGTGTCTCACTTTTGCAGAAATGACTATAGCTTTGATCATAGCTTAGTAGTCTAAAGAGAGGGGAGACTCAACCCGACCGGGGGTTATCGCAGCAAAGGGCCTGGATTGAGCTGATGATACGAATCCAAAATCATCCAGCTTGGCAAAATTCTCCTTCCCGAATCCAGACCCATCACCCAAGCCAAGTTAAGAACAAAAAAGGGAATAGAGCCCAATACAATCCCCAGATCAGGGCTGCCAGGACGTTATCCCCGTTTCTCGTATGTTTGAAGTTTGGTTTACTTGTTAGAGCCCACTAGGACCTTCTCGTCGGCAACTGTTTCGAGCATTTCTGGATGGATAGATAGTTCCAATTCGCTGCTGGCACCCTCCACTCCGGCACCATGATTGTTGGCCCATTTTTGATAGACAATTGTGGCTGCCAAACTCGAGGCTAACAGGCCAACCCCCAGGCCAAGGGTATTGGGTAAGGATGTACCAGACTGATCACCAAACCCCCCAGCTAAGGATTGAATTTTTTCATGACCACAGGCCTGGGCAGGTAATTCCGGCATCACCAAGAGTGTCCCGAGACCCAGTAAGCCAGCGAAGGCCAAACTTTGGTGCAAGCGCATAATCAACTCTCCAAACTAGATACAAAAGCGGACGGAAGATATACAGGTTTTAACACAACTTTCCCAGGCCTGGCCTGAAGAAAAACTAAACCCTTAGCCCCGTTGCCAGCTTGGTTTGGCTGCACTAATGTCCTCCAAGGTTTGCCCCCGCGGTTCAATCCGAAACAAATAGGTAACCACTGCTCCTAGAACTGAGGTTCCCGCCAATAGATACAGTAGGGGTGCTGTGCCAATGGATTGCCGAAGAATTGGAAAAAAATAAGCCGTTAAAACCGCCCCAACTTTAGCAAAGGATGCTGCAAACCCAGCCCCAACCCCGCGAATTTCCGTCGGAAAAACTTCCCCTGCTAACACATAGGTCATGGCATTGGGGCCAAAATTGGTGCTGAAGTTAAAAATCATAAATCCGGCAAAAATCAGGACAATTGCTAGCTCATGATCATCGGGAATATCTGCGGACAGAGAGGAGATTAACAACCCAAAGGCACAACCGCCAAAACCAATAATTTGCAACGGAATTCGTCCAACTTTGTCCACCAGGGGAATGGCCGCCAAAAAGCCAACGATCAAGAACAGATCAATGACGCCGGAACCCTCTGCAGCGATCATGTCTTGGAAAATAAAGTTACTGTCGGTTTGGGTGAATAGCGTTGCCAAAATGGTTGGGGTAAAGATGCCAATGCCATAGGTGCTCAAGTCTTGCAGGAACCAGGGAACCGAAGCCAAAATCGTTGCCCGGAGGTGGCGGGGGGTAAACAGAGCTGGAAATCCAGAGCGAGATTGGCTGGCCTGGTGTTTTTCAAGGACGGGGGCGATGGCAACAGGGCGCTTCAGCAGCTTCTGGGCAGCGCGATGGGCTTCCTCTAGACGATTACGGGTTAGGAGCCAGTGGGCTGACTTTGGGAGGGTTGTCCGCAGTCCAAACACAATCACCGCCGGGATCACCAGGGATAGATACATCCACCGCCAAGCATCCACCTGGGGATAGACCTTCAGAACAATTAACCCCAACAGGACTCCAGCCAATGCTCCCACGGCCTGGCAGGAAAAGGCGCCAAGAACCATTCGCCCCCGGAATTGCGTTGGAATTGCCTCTGAGACGACTAAATGAGCCGTGGGATAGTCGGCCCCAAGGGCTAGACCCACGCAGAACAGGAAGATGATCAACACACTGACATTCCAGGCCAGGCCACAGAGCCCCAAAAATACTGCAAAGATGGCCATTTCCCAGACAAAAACCAGTTTGCGCCCAAACCGATCGGCTATGTTGCCAAACAACGATGCACCTATCAGAATCCCGAATAGGGTTGCAGCGGATAGGGCCCCAGCAGACGCGGTTGTTAAGCCCAAATCGCGCTCCAGCAAGGGTAAGGCAACACCGGTAATGAAGACCACCATCCCCTCAAACAGTTTTCCTGCCGCCGCCAACAGCCAAATTCGCCACTGCATTGGACTTAAGGGCCGTGGTGGGGATTCGTCAATGTGATCTTGGAGGGACTTAAGTTCCAGACTATCCATGGGCAGTATTCACCGACTCAGTACTAACAAGACAAACCTTACCTACTGTAGGCATGGACGGTTAAGACCCTGCTAAGTTCAGGAGGATTGGATGAGGTGGCGGGGGGATAGGGTTATCCTTCAATGTGTCGTGGCTTTTTTCCGCGCCAGAGGAGTCGAATGGGTGTTCCGCTAAACCCCAGTTGTTCCCGAAATTGCTTTTCCAAGTAGCGGCGATAATTATCTTTAAACAGCTTGGTGTCATTGACAAAAATGGCCATGGTAGGCGGCTGGGTACTGACCTGGGTGGCGTAATAGACCTTACCCTGACGACCTTGACGGGTAGCTGGGGGGCTGTGCCAATTGGTTGCGTCCTGAACCACCTCATTGACAACGGCAGTACTGACCCGCCGCCGATGTTGCTCCACGGCCTGGTTCACCAGTTCAAATATCTTTTCCACCCGCTGGCCGGTCTGGGCACTGACAAAGATAGATTCCGCCCAATCGAGAAAATTTAAACGCTGGTAGAGGCGGTCGCGGTACTCATTGATGGTGTAGGTATCTTTTTCAACCGCATCCCATTTATTGACCACTAGGACACAGGCCCGTCCCTGTTCGGCAATATGCCCCGCCAAGCGTTGATCCTGTTCGGTAATATCCTCTAAAGCATCGAGGACAAATAAAACCACATCGGCTCGATGGATGGCCTGGAATGCTCGATGGACGCCAAACATTTCAGGGCCATAGTCCACGCTTTTGCGCCGCCGAATCCCCGCAGTATCAATTAGGCGATAGGTTTTGCCATCCCGCTCAACAACGGTATCAATGGCATCCCGGGTAGTTCCCGAAATGGGACTAACGATTGCCCGCTCAGCCCCGAGAAAGGTATTCAATAGGCTGGATTTACCCACATTGGGGCGACCCGCAATGGCGACGCGAATTTCCTCGGTGGGCTCTTCCGGTTCCGTTGGTGGAATATATTCCAGGAGCTGATCCAGGAGTTCCCCTGTGCCACTGCCATGGATGCTAGAAATCGGATAGGGTTCCCCCAGGCCCAGTTGCCAAAATTCTGCGGCTTGGGCCAGGCCCTGTTGGGGTGATTCACATTTATTCACCGCCAAGACAATGGGGAGTGTTTGTTGCCGAAGCCAGGCGGCAATTTCCAAATCCAAGGCGGTCGGCCCCGCTTGCCCATCCACCATGAACACAGCCACCTTGGCCTCTTGGAGGGCTACTTGGGCCTGCTGCCGAATCAGGGGTAAAAATTCTCGATCATCGCCAAACACCAGGCCCCCGGTGTCCACCACCAAAAACTCCCGATCTTGCCAGAATGCAGGGCGATAGGTACGATCGCGGGTCACACCGGGTTGATCATGAACAATGGCGGCCATTTCTCCCGTGAGCCGATTGACAAAGGTTGATTTGCCCACATTGGGCCGGCCGATAATGGCCACGATTGGTAAAGTCATGAAGCTGCAGAAAGTCCGGTGCTGATGAAACGCCCAGATCCAGTATGTCACCCATTTTCCGGGGTTGGGAATTTTATCTTGATGGGTGGGCACTGGTCAGTTGCGGCAAAGGTGGGACGCTCAACCTAACTACCCGCAATAGGTTCAGAGGTTTATGTCAGCCGTGACTTAGTCCGTTGACTCTGTTGATTGCTGCCAATCCGTCCGGCCACGGAATTGGGGTTAAAGGTTTCAGGCTTTAGTAAATGTACAGCCACCCCCCTGAACCCAGGCCAGGAGTTGGTCATAGGGCATGGGTCGCGAACAAAAGTACCCCTGAAGAGCATGGCAGCCCATGGCTTCTAAGACTGCGAGTTGGGATTGGGTTTCGACTCCCTCCGCAACAATGTCGAGGTTTAACCCTTGGGCGAGGGAGAGAATGGCGCGGGTAATGGCTTGGTCTTGGATATCCTCGGCAATATCCGTAATAAAACTTCGGTCAATTTTCAGTTTGGTTAAGGGAAAACGTTTGAGGTAGTTCAACGAGGCATAGCCAGTGCCAAAGTCATCCAAGGCAATCCCCAGGCCCAGATGGCGTAATTCCGCAAGAATCTCGAGGGTGCGATTGAGGTTTTGCATCGCCGTAGTTTCAGTGATTTCCAAGCAGAGGAGATGGTTGGGCAGGTGGGCCAGGGCCAGAGCCTGCTTGATCGTATTCACCAAACTGGGTTCCAGAAATTGCCGCGGTGAAAGATTGACCGAAACCCCCACCCCTTGGAGTCCGGCAGTGGTTTGCCAGCGTTGACATTCCTGACAGGCCTGGTGGAGCATGAACTGACCAATGTTGACAATTAACCCATTTTCTTCCGCTAGACCAATGAAGTCCCCGGGGGTTAATAAACCGTGATGGGGATGCTGCCAACGAACCAGGGCTTCCAAATGGAGAATTTTGCCGGACGCTAAATCCACCTGGGGTTGATAGAAAATTCGTAGTTCCCGATGTTGCAGGGCCTGGCGGAGATCCTGTTCCAATTGCAGGAGAAAGCTGGCCTGGGCATTAAAGGTGGCATGGTAAAGCTGGAAGTTATTGCGCCCAATTTCCTTAGCTCGGTAGAGGGCCGCATCGGCATTGCGTAGTAGAGTATCTGCATCCTCGCCATCTTGGGGAAAAATCGCAATTCCCAGGCTGGTGGTGACTTGGAGTTGATGGTTTTCGAGGTCAAAACTGGGTTTCAGGCTTTCAATCAACCGCCGCGCCACCAAGGATGCATCTTCCAGGTGCTGCAGGCCGGGTAAAAGGATTGTGAATTCATCGCCTCCCCATCGCGCCACCGTATCCACTTCCCGTAAACAATTGGTCAGTCGAGTTGCCACCTGTTGAAGCAGTTGATCGCCAATGGCATGCCCCAGGGTATCGTTAATGGCTTTGAACCGATCCAAATCCAAAAACATGACAGCGACAAAATCGTTATGGCGGCGGGCGTCGGCCAGGGCCAGGGGCAACCGATCATCAAAGAGGACCCGATTGGGCAACCCCGTCAGTAGATCATGGAAAGCCTGGTAGTGGATGGTGCTTTCGGCAAGTTTTTTCTCAGTGATGTCAATGACAGTGCCTTCGAAATACAGGGGGTTTCCGGTCGCATCTTTGACCACCCGGGCATTTTCAGAAATCCAAATAATTTGCCCATCTCGCCGATAGACCTGGGATTCAAAATCCGTGACAATGCCTTTTCGATTTAGAAGCTCGACAAACTGTTGCCGCCGTTCGGGAATGACATAGAGTTGATGGGCAATATCGGTCAAGTTTTGGCGGAGTTCTTCGGGGCTGTCGTATCCATAGATTCTGGCGAGGGCTGGATTGGCACTGATGTAGGTTCCCGAGGGGCTGGACTGGAAAATCCCTTCAATGGTGTTTTCAAAAATACTGCGATAGTTGGCTTCCGATTGGGCACTCTGGGCAATGGCCTGGCGGAGTTCCTGTTCTTGTTTTTGTCGTTCCAGAACATTCATGAAAATTTCCGCCAGAACTTCCAAGACGGGTAAAAGCACCTCGAGGTTGTCATGCTTGGCCCGGACATAATCAAAGCCGAGAAACCCAATAAATTTGCCCTCAAAACTTAAGGGTACAGACAGGAGGGATTGAATATCTTGCCGCTCCAAAATTTCCCGCGTGGGACTGTTTGGGGGTAACTGCTCCATGCTGGATAGACAGATTGGCTCTAAGTCAAACAGAGGCTCAAAAAAGTGGTTTAAGTCTGCCACTACTAAGTTCTGAAGCGTTTCAATTTCTGGGCGAATTCCGGGCGCGCACCACTCATGGGTATTACTAATTGTGCTTCCGCTGGCATCATCAAGTAAAAACAGATAAGTACGGTCGGCTTTGGTAAACTCCCCCGTGGCCTGGAGGGCGTTTTGAATTCCTTGATCAATTTGGTCAACGGGTAAGTTAATAAACTGGGTCGAGAGCGTGGTGACCAGTTGCTCAAAATGCACCATTTTTTGGAGGTTAGTCGCCGTCTGCCGATGCTCACTAACATCCCGGGTATTGACGACAATCCCACGGATCAGGGGATCATCAACGTAGCTTTGGGCTGTGGATTCTAAATATCGCCAGGTTCCATCCCGATGTTTGGCCCGGAACTCCACGGTGGTTGAGCTGTTGGGATGTTGGGCCAAGCTTTCCCAGGCCTGTCTGAGGGCAGGTTGATCCGCCGGATCGATAAATTCCCAAAAGCTGCGACCTTGACGTTCGGCGGGGGTAAACCCTAAGAGGTGATTGATGGCGGGGCTGTGGTAGCGAATTTCACCGGTGGGCGACAGAATCGAAATTAAATCGGAACTATAGCGCAGTAGGGCCCGCCATTTAGCCTCAGCTGCTTCTAAGGCCCGTTGCCCCCGCTCCCGTTCTAATTCCGCTGTGACCCGCGGGGCATGGATCTGCAGGACTGCCGCAATGACAGACAGATTTTCCAAGGGGGCCTGGTGCATGATGGCCATGATTCCCAAGCATTCCTGTTGGGCATTGACCAGGGGAACCCCCACATAGGCCTCAATCTCCATCTCCTGCAACAAATGATCGTGGGGAAAGGTGCTTTGGACATCACCGGGATAAAAGCAGGGCTCGCTTGTCAAGCTGACTGATTCGCAGGGGGTTCCAGCTAAGTCGTAGCAGAAGTTTTCTTCCACCTGTTGTTGAAAGCAGAGAACCCGAGTTTCGGCCTGGTGGCTGGGGGTTAATTCGGCAATCATGGCAAAATCAACCTGTAGGCTGCTGGTGAGGTGCAGGGCCAAATCCCGATAGAAATCGTGACCGAGGCTGGGACTAACTTGGGGGAGAGGGTTAGCAATGGCCTGGTTGATGTGCTTCCAATCGGTAATGTCACTAATAAAGCCATCAACGGCAACGACATTGGGGATCCCGGCCTGGGAAATCGGCCGATCAAAAACGGGGGTACCGGATTCCCTAACCCAACGCTCCAGGCCATCTTTGGTCAAGATGCGATATTCAATTTCGTAGGGTGTTTGGCAGGCAATGGCATTTTCAATGGTGTGGAGGACTCGGCCCAGATCCTGGGGGTGGGTAATGGCGTTGAAGGCCTCGCCGCTGCGGTAGAGCAATTCTGTGTTGGTGTAGCCCGTTAAATCCCGACAACCTTCACTCAGGTACTGCATGGGCCAGTGGGGGCTGTTGGTAAACGAGAAGACAATTCCTGGTAACAGGTCTAAGAGATGTCCAAGGCGGTTGGGGGATTCCTGGAGGGCGGCGGGTGAGGTGGCGTTATGGCACATTCCCAACATTAAGTGCCCCAGGCCATGGCTGCTGTCTAAGGGTTGTAACTGTAATGTCAAGGGGCCACCACCCGTACTCAGGGGCTGTCGTTGTTTCCAGCAGGTCTGTAGGTGGGGAATTAACCAGTGGGCAATGGTCTCGACTAGGGCTTCCTCCACAGGACAGGTTATGCCAGCGGGTTGATTAATCCCTAGGAGTTGTTGAGCTGGGGCGTTAAAAGCCAGAAAGTAGAACCTAGGACCCGGGGGCTGAACCCCAATCAAAAAAATTGGATCAGTTGTAAAGTTTAACAGCGATTGCAACAGGGCCTCTGCCAGCGGGGCTTGGGCTGACATGGGTAAGAAAAAGCGGGACTTTGACAAAGTCGCTGAGGGGAGGGGATGATCCTGATGCATTGGGCCGAGGAGCCAACGGTGTTATCTGAGAAGTGCTTAAGGATTAGTTTAGAAAAGTTAAGGTTCTTTAAAGATATGATTTCATTCTTCTTAGCGTACTTTGGCCCCTTTGAACTGCCTTCCCGGACACCAAATTAGAATTTCCACGGATGTGGTGATACTTTTTCGGGGCGGGTGCGACTCTGATGGGCTTGCTTCAACTGGAATCCTCAAATACGGGACAAAAGACTAACGGGTGGGGCCTGGAAACCATGAAGGAGCTGTAACATTCACACTTACCCAGGCCTGGGGATACCCATTCATTAGCCACTACTGCTACCCTGTGAGATCTAGGCAGTTTTTAGCCTTTACTGCTTATCTGCTCCTAGCTGCCCATTGGTTTGGAACTATTTCCTGCGTATGTCCACGCTTGTTATTGTTGAGTCCCCGACAAAAGCCCGCACAATTCGTAAGTATTTGCCCCAAGATTATCGGGTCGAAGCCTCAATGGGCCATGTCCGGGATTTACCTCGCAGCGCGGCAGACATTCCCACGGATCTCAAGGGCCTGGATTGGGCCACCTTGGGCGTAAATGTCGAAGAAGGATTTGAGCCGCTCTATATCGTCCCCAAAGATAAGCAAAAAATTGTTAAAGAACTTAAGTCTGCTCTCGCCCAGGCCGACGAACTCTTATTAGCCACTGACGAAGACCGGGAAGGGGAAAGTATTAGCTGGCATTTACTCCAACTCCTCAAACCAAAAGTACCAACCAAACGGATGGTGTTCCATGAAATCACCGCCGAAGCCATCCAATCCGCCTTGAAAAATTGTCGCGAGGTGGATCAAAAGCTTGTCCGCGCCCAGGAAACGCGCCGGATTTTAGATCGCTTGGTGGGCTATACCCTATCTCCCCTGTTATGGCGGAAAATTGCGCCCCATCTCTCGGCGGGTCGAGTACAGTCGGTGGCGGTGCGCTTATTGGTGAATCGGGAACGGGAACGGCTGGCCTTTCATTCGGGTAGTTACTGGGACTTAAAAGCCACCTTAGAAAAAAATAAATCTCCTTTTACCGCCACGCTGATTGAATTGGCAGGACAACGGGTCGCAACTGGGGCTGATTTTGATCCCGCCACTGGGCAAATCCAAGCTAGCCGCAATGTCGTTCTATTAAATGAAGCCACCGCCCAGGCCCTGCGCGAGCGACTCTTACAAACCAATTGGACAGTCAGCCAACTGGAATCGCGCCCGCAAACCCGTAAACCATCCCCCCCCTTCACCACCTCCACCCTGCAACAGGAAGCCAACCGCAAACTCCATCTCCCGGCCAAAGACACGATGCGAATTGCCCAGAAACTCTACGAAGAGGGTTTTATTACCTACATGCGGACCGATTCGGTGCATTTGTCGGAACAGGCGATCACCGCAGCCCGGGATTGCGTTACGCAAAAGTATGGCAAAGAGTTTCTTGCGCCCAAACCCCGGCAATTTACGACTAAATCCAAAGGCGCGCAGGAAGCCCATGAAGCAATTCGGCCGGCGGGGAGTTGTTTTGTCTTGCCAGCGGCTACGGGGTTAAGTGGTCGGGAATTAGACCTCTATGACCTGATCTGGAAGCGCACCATTGCCAGCCAAATGGCCGAAGCTCGCTTAACCTTAATCACTGCCCACATCGAGGCCGCGGAAGCCACATTTCGAGCCAGTGGCAAGCAAATTGACTTTCCCGGATTTTTCCGCGCCTATGTGGAAGGGTCTGATGATCCCGAGGCCGCCCTCGAAAGCCAAGAGGTGATTCTGCCGGCCTTAACCCAAGGGGATGGTCTCCAATGCCAAAAACTGGATGCCCTCGGCCATGAAACCCAACCCCCAGCCCGGTTTACTGAAGCCACCCTGGTCAAAGCTCTCGAAAGTGAAGGCATCGGCCGCCCCAGCACCTACGCCACGATCATCAGCACCATCTTGGATCGGGAGTATGCAATTCGTCGCGGCAATGCCTTGGAACCCACGTTTACGGCCTTTGCAGTTACGGGACTCTTGGAGCAAAACTTCCCAGATTTAGTGGATTTACGTTTTACGGCCCGAATGGAGCAAACCTTAGACGATATTTCCACCGGCGAAGTCAACTGGTTGCCCTACTTGGAGGAGTTTTACTTAGGCGATCGGGGCCTGGAAACCCAAGTCAAGGATCGTGAACAAGGCATTGACCCCAGTAGTGCCCGGGCAATCCATTTACCCAACGTCCAGGCCGAGGTGGTGGTGGGTCGTTATGGCCCGTTTGTCGTGATGGAAAATGGCGGTGATCCGGTTAAAGCTTCCTTACCCCAAGATGCCACCCCTGGTAGTTTGAACCATGAGCAAATCGAACACCTAATTCGGCAAAAGCTGGAAGGCCCGGATAAGTTAGGACTGCATCCGGAAACGGGGGAACCGATTTTTCTGCTTTCTGGGCGATTTGGGCCCTATGTGCAATTGGGAGAAGCTACGACTGAGAACCCAAAACCGAAGCGGGCTTCCTTACCGAAAGGAATTACGGCGGAAGAGGTGACCCTCGACTTAGCTGTGACTTTACTATCGTTGCCTCGCACCTTGGGAGTTCATCCGGAAACTAACAAGTTAATCCAGGCCAATCAAGGTCGTTTTGGCCCCTATATTGTCGTGGATCCAGATGGGGAAAAGGAATATCGCTCTCTAAAAGCCGGGGATGATCTGTTTACCATTGGCCTGGAGCGAGCCCTGGAAATTCTGGCGGAACCGAAAGCTACACGCGGTCGCGGCAAAAAAGAAGCCTTGAAAACCCTAGGAAATCACCCCAGTGATGACGCGCCGGTGCAAATCTTTAATGGCCCCTACGGCCCCTATGTGAATCACGGCAAAGTGAATGCGTCGCTCCCAGAGGGGGTAACCGTTGAAGCCATGACCCTAGAGTTAGCCTTGCCGCTTTTGGCAGAAAAAGCCCCAAAAACCAAAGGCCGAGCTAAAACCAGTAAAACGACGACGGCAAAAAACACAACTCAGAAAAAAACAACTAAGAAAACAACGACTGCGAAAAAAACAGCAACATCTCGGACGCGCAAGACCTCCTCAACCTAGCCTGTGAAAAGTCAGTCTGCCTTTGGGTTAAAACTGGACTTGGACTAGGGAGACGTCATCAACACCCATGGCCCCAGGGGCACTAATGGCCTGGATTTCAGCCAAAATCTGATCTAAATTTAGATTCTGTCCATAATGGGCGGCTAAGAGTTGACCAAAGCCTTCTAAACTCCAGGCCTGGCCACTGGTGGTATTAAACTCATAAATCCCATCACTAAAGACGTAGAGCAAGCTCTTGGGAGGAACGTGACATTTTGCCGATACATAGGTAACCCCGTCAAACATTCCAATGGGTAAGCTTGGTGTTTTCAGCGGCGTAACTGTGGCTGAATTCAGCGCATCAGCAGAAATCAAGAATGCAGGGGGATGACCGGCACTGGCATAGGTTAACTGTTGAGTCTGTTGATGATAAACCCCATACCAAATCGTAAAATACTTATCATTTTGGCTACTCATTTGAAAGCCATCATTTAACAGCGAAAGGATCTTTTCCGGGTAGTAAAAATCCTTAGGACTCGCTTCTTTTTGGGAGCGGAGTAGATTCAGCAAGGAAACGGAAGGCAGGGCAGACCCCAGGCCATGGCCCGAGACATCCAACAAAAACACGACAAGATGATCTGGGTCTAGCCAGAAAAAATCGCAACAATCGCCTCCCAACTGACTTGAGGGAATAAACCGTAAATCAATGGCAATTGGATCAATCAGTGGTTTGGGTAAGAGGGAACGGACATAGATCGCCGCCTCATTCAATTCCGTTTCCAGTAAATGCTTCTGTTCCTTTAATTCTTGGTTGGCCTGGTAAAGTCGCAAACCGGCCTGAACCCGTGCCCGCAACTCGTCCCGTTCAATTGGTTTGGATAAAAATTCATCGGCCCCCGCATCCAGGCCCCGAATTCGATCCGCTATATCATCTTTGGCGGTCAACAAAATAAAGAAAATTGAGGCTAAGTATGGATCTGCTTTCAAATGCCGACAGACATCTAAACCATCCAGGCCAGGCATCATCCAATCACAAATAATTAAAGCGGGTTTAATCTCTTGAGCCTTGGCAATTCCCACCTCACCAGTATTGGCCACCGTCACGTCATAGCCCTGATCCCGTAAGTTTTTGGCCAGAATTAATCGGGTTGTGGGGTCATCGTCAATAACAAGAATGTGGTACTTCACTGCCAAGGGAAATAGTACGAATCAGTCATGAATCTTGGGGTTGATGTTCAGGATTGGAACTCCCAGGGGCCCCTGCATGAGAATACCCGCACTTTAGCAGATTTAATTTTATTCGCCTCAGTTAAATAGGCATTGACTGACAATTCCAGGGCCTGGTTTTCCTCCCAAAGATGGGCAACAAGGGCCGATAATGGGGAAATGGAATCGCAATGCCTTGGTCTTTGAGGATAGGATATCGTGGGGGATTCTCTGGACGTGGCCAGTAACCTAGGCGAATTGGAGCAGGTTTTAGGATGGTTTGCCCAGGCCCGGCCTGAACAGGTCAGTCATTCAACTTGGTTGCAACTGGAATTGGCCCTGGCAGAAGCCTTCACTAATGCGGTGCGCCATGCCCACAAACTCAGCCCCCATAAGCCCGCGATTCACCTGGAATTAACTGCAGAGGCGGATATTGTTGAGTTGAGGATCTGGGATCATGGCCCCGAGTTTGATCTGAATGCCCGTCTCCAAGCCTTACCCAAGGAAATTTCCCCTGAGCAAGATGGGGGGCGGGGCCTAAAATTGCTGCAAAATATCGCCGACGAACTCCACTACAACCGGATTGGCGAGCGGAATTGCCTGATTTTACGCAAGCGAATGACTTAGGAACCTATAGTTTAGCCGCTTGGACTTCTGTGGCGGTGAGGCGTTCGTAGGTTGCCCGCATTTTCAGACCAGTGAGAACCTGGAAGAGGCCAGTGCCATTGTCGGAACCTGGATAATCCCGATGCTGGAGCAACAAATGGGTCATTTCCCCGTAGTGCTTGGTGTCGGTATTGCTCAGGTGGCTTTCAATGTAGATCACTTCATCAAGCTTATCGAAACGCCCATCCACCTCCAAGACGGAAACGCTATGTCCGTAGTACTCATCGGGGCCATAGGCGAGGCGAATTCCGGGGTAAGAACAGGTGAGTTTGCGCCCACAGGGAATCCAAGAGATAGTGGAACCTTCGTCAAACAGATAGACAGGATCAAAGCCCTTAACCCCATCCCGTTGCAACATCCGCACTCGGAGAATATTGCCAATTTTTTCTTCTTTGACCAATTGAGTCGGGAGAATTTGGATCACCACATCGGCATATTGCTTTTGCGGGTCAATGTAGGCCATGAAGTCAGGACGGCGGGCATTAATCGAGGCTAGGACATCTTCGTAGGTGTGGCCCCGTTCCGCCATATCCCGTTTAATTTTCCAAGCAATTTTTACTTCATCGCTAATGTCGAGATAGACGCTGAAATCCAACAGGCCCCGAACCCGCTCGTCATAGAGGGGATGTAAGCCTTCCAACACGATCACATGGTTGGGTTCGATCAGTTCGGGGGGATCAATCAGCCCGGTTTCATGGTTGTAGATCGGCTTCATGATGGACTTGCCGTTTTTCAGGTCTTTGATCTGCTCGTACATCAAATCAAAGTTGTTGGCCCGGGGGTCGAGGGCGGTGATCCCAGTTTCTTTGCGTTGTTTGCGGTCTAAGCTGTGGTAGTCGTCTAAGCAGATCACAGTGAGGAAATCTTCGCCAAACAGATCAGTCAGTCGGCGCAAAAATGTTGACTTACCACAGCCGGAATCTCCAGCGACGCCGATTAGAACCACACGATCTGGCTGAGTGCTCATAGCGAACGGTTTCCTTAATTAATCCTGACTACAGCAATAGGGGGACAGGGCCCAAGGGAATATCCCTTACTGATATTACAAGGCTGTAGGCCTCTCTGAACCATCTATGCCAGAAATGCTGGGGTGGAACTGTTGTCGGTGCGGGGATGGAAAATTGCTAGGGCTGAGGTATAGCCGTGGAGGAAGGTTTCCTGACCAATGGGCCCGATTTCCCCAAAGCAGAAGAATCCACCCAGGGGAATATTGGGGAGATATTTTTCGATAACACTGGCATCAAAATCCGGCTCCCCGTAGAGGTTAAATCCCCGTCCTAAACAGGAAAACATTAATGTTCCCTCAGGGGGTGGCCCAGGATAGGAGTGGGAGTAGGTTTCTAACCAGGCCTGGAGATCTGCTGCCGAAGCCGCCGCATCCCGGAGATGGAACTGTACCCGCTGCCCCACCCGCACCCGATCCCCCATGGCTAGGGCCCCGGTTTGGGGATCCAGGCCAATTAAATTCCGAATCAAAAAATCTCCGGGGGCCAGGCGCGACTTAAATTCGTTATGCACCAAGCCAATGAACAGGGAACTCCGAGCCAATTCCCGATCCGCTTCTGGGAGAGTTTCCACCAAGGACTGCAGCATACTGAGGGGGGAATCCACCTGGGCCTGGTCATCTTCAAGGGAAAGGATAATATTTTTCTCCCCTGACATGACTCGATACAGTGGGCCAATAGGGCGACATCCTTGGGCAACAATGGGATCAATCCGGAGATTACCCATGAAGGCTATACCAACAATCCCTTCCCGCTTGAGTTTGTCTTGGTAAAACAAGCCAGTGCGTCCCCAGGCCTGGTTATTGCCCGTAATTCCTCCGATTTTCACCGCTTGGGGATAGGCGTAGTCCAGGCCCCGGAGAAACTCATTAATTCGCGAGGTGCTGGTGTCGGCAAAAATTAAAAATTCCGGTTGGGAATCAGGCGCAACCCCAATGACATGCCACCAGGCCTGGGGGGAATCGTCGGGATCCGGTAAATCTTCTGCCAGTAGGTAAAAGGGTTTGATTGCCACATCCGGCAAGTGGGCTAAGGTCAAGGAGAGACCTGCAGTTTCTTCCACCTCTTGGGGACAATTCTGATAGTTGCGGCCAATGACCCCGCCGCCACTGCAACCGACAAGAACGGGTACCTTTAACTTGCTATCTAAGAGTGGTAAGAGCCGGGAAAACTCGCTAGCAAAGGCCTGGGAGATAAAGACAATACCGATGTCGGGTTTGAGGGTTCCCAGTCGCTCAAGGGCCTGATCCGTTACATCCTTAACCGCTTGTTCTAGGGAAAAATGGGTAGAAAGTGCCGTTGCCCACTTCATGGTGATATCTCCCTTGATGGCCGCGTGGCCTGGAAAAGGCCTAATGTCTATTCTCGGTTAATTTCGCCATCCCGACGGCCCAATTCATAAACCCCGCTGCCAATGGTGGCCATCATGCCCAAACTCACAGACCAACTCAGACCCAAGGAGAGGGTAATGCCATAAAACAAGCCCACACCCAAGAGGATGAAGGGTACAATTCCAGCTAGGGCTGCCCAAAGATCCCCTTGGCTGGGCATGGAAAGAGCAAACCAGGTTTCCATCCGCTCAATCAACCGCTGCCCCAGGGGATAAAACCCCAGATACAAGGCAATTGCCCACAATCCCGAGCCTGCAATGCCCAATGCCGCCCCATGCCAGGCCCCAACTGCACTCATCATTTTTACATCCCCGTTGCAATGCTTAACTTATAGTAACAATCCTCTGGCTTTCATCAAGGGATTGGCACTTCAACAAGCATTGACGATTGCTTTGTCAGGCTACAGGGCCAGACCATCTGCAACAATTTCTGGCATTGTGCGTGATGGATGAGGGCTTAGTAGTGGTTCCCAACTTTACGATGGTGGACAGCGGTGAGGGCATCTGGTTTGGAGACCCGGCCGGATTCGATGGTGCTGTAAACCAACCAATGGTCATGGCAATCCAAGCGATTAACCACTGTACATTCCACATAGGCCAGGGCATCAGCGAGGATTGGGCTACCATTGTTAGCCGCGTAGGTTTTGATGGTGGCAAAGCGGTCGGCCCCGGGGGGGAAGCGCTTGAGGAAGTGGCGCATCAGGGGTTGATAGTTGCCTTCTTCAAGAACATTGAGGACAAACTGATCGCCGACGTGCATAAATGATTCAATGGCCCGATCCTTGGCCACCGCAATCGTTACCCCTAGGGGCTCAAGACTGGCCTGCGATACCCAGGAGGCCAGCATGGCACTATTAATATCCCCTTTTTGGGCTGTAATGATGTAGAGCCCGCCCCTCAATCGCCCCAGAGCTTTGTCTAAGTCCGTATCCAAGGATTTCATTTGTTTAACGGTGCGATCCCGCAAGAGCCATTGCCCCATATCGGTGCCGGCTTCCTCGGCCTGTTGCAGCAAGTTATCGGTTAAACAATCCGCCGTCCGAATCACTGGAAACGCTGGGGTTAAGCCCAAATCTCGAAATTGACTCAGTAATGGATAGGCGGCTTCGTTGCCAACCACGCCGGTTTCAAATAAACCAATGGCTTGCTTGTTGTGGGCCGTCGCCAAAATGGTACTTAAACTGGTTTGGACAGAGTTGTCGGGCATGCCAATGATAATCCCAGCTGCTAAGTCCACTAGTTCTCGGACTTCCTGGAGGTCGGCGGTGGTGAGGTCAATGGGTTCAACCACAATTCCGGTTTTAGTGGCACCACGGGTAATTGCCTCAGCTAGATCATCGCTGTAGCCATATCCAGGTTGGTAGAACAGGGCAATGGTTGGGGCTGCTTTGGCCTGGGCCTGGCTCCAACTCCGGTAATTTTCCACCCAGTCCTGAAGATGGTTCTTAAGGAGTGGCCCATGCCCCGTGGCAATTAACTTGACTTCTGGTAACTCTCCCATGCGTTTGAGGGCCGACAACACAGAGCGCGCATTGGGGCCCATCAGGCAGTCGTAGTAAAAGCGAAAATCTGGGGCAATCAGGTCGGGGTCGCTGTCATAGGTGTCGTCATTGCAGTAGTGCATGCCAAAGACATCACAGGTAAATAGGGTCTGAGTGCCGTGGTCGTAGGACAAAATCGTATCCGGCCAGTGAAGATTAGGGGCCATAACAAATTCGAGGATGTGGCCGTTGCCTAGATCAATTTTGTCGCCGTTTTTAACAATTTGCTGCTGAAACGGTTGATGAATGAACCCACTTAAAAATTGAAGTGCTACTTTTGAGCCAACAACGGTGACTTGGGGTGCTTTGGCCAGCACGTCTTTCACCAGGCCACTGTGATCCGGTTCGGTGTGACTGATGATTAAGTAATCCAGGGTGGCAGGGTCAATCTGTTCCCAGAGTTTGTCCAGGTACAAATCTCGAAATTTGGCGTGGGAGGTATCAATAAGGGCCAGCTTTTCCCCTTGGATAATAAATGAATTGTAGGTGGTGCCATTTTCCAGGCCAAATTCAATATCAAACCGCTCCCGATCCCAGTCCAAACATCTTAAAGCGGTGGTTTCCGGGGCAATGGCCTGGACTTCGAGGGTTAAGCGGGCTGGACGGGGGGGGGATGCAACAACCATGACCAAAATCTCCTAAATCCCAAAACTACCCATCTGAGAATCTGAGCAACCTTTCTTAACATATTGACATAGGAACACAAGACCGCGGTATTTGATTTGGTTATGGCTGGCTTTTGGGCCATGAATGTCAGCGGTTGATCCTGACCTAAAACTCCGCTGGATAGAGCTGGATCTAAGTCAGCCATACGTTCTAGGGCCTGGGTCAGCAACTAATAATTGCTTGATTGCTCAATCGGAAACCCGAGATGCCCACCTGCATTGCCCAATAATCCTGTTGCGCTGGCTTCAACTTGGCCTGGGGATTGAGGGTGAGTTCCGCGATCGCCGAATTTTCCAGATTCGGAAATCCAATGGGTAACCCCAGTCGAAGTGAACCTCTCGGCTAATCATCCCCAGTCACACAGCGGGCATCCCAGATCACGGGGTTGGGATGGGTCATGGAGGGCATGGGCGTGGTGATCAGAGGTATTGCCTAAGGTGTGGCTTCTAAATTCAGAAAACCCAAGCGGAGTAATAACCCCAGGCCAAAAACCAGCCCCAGGCCCAGTTGTTTGCGGGAGAGACCGTTGACCATCACCGAGAGCCAAAATTCACCTAGATAACCGTATTGTCAGGAATAACTGCATTTTTGAGAACAACGACAATCCCACTCCGGATGTAAAAACCCGCCTCCTCCCGATTGGATTCCTCAACCCGATCCTTGTTGATAATTTTCACGTTCCGACCAATGCAGGCGTTTTTATCCACGATGGCCCGACGCACAATACTATTGGCCCCAATACCCATCGGGACTTTGTTAGTGTCGTAACAGGCTGTTCGTTCCGTCAGGGGTTGGTAAATGTCGGCCCCCATCAACAGGGAATGATCAATCACACAACCGGATTCCACCCGTGAGCGCACCCCCAGGACGGAATGATGCACTTGGCATTCTTTTAAAATGCAGCCTTCACTGACAATGGACTCGGTAATGTTGCAGGAGAGCAATTTTGAGGGGGGTAAGTACCGGGGGCGAGTGTAAATTGGGGCGTTTTCATCGTAAAAGCTAAAGGGTGGTTGGGGCTGGCGGGTTAAGGCCAAGTTGGCATCATAGAATGACTCGATGGTTCCAATGTCTTCCCAATAGCCATCAAACAGATAGGTCTGGACACAGCGATGTTTGGCTGAGGCGGGGATGATTTCTTTGCCAAAGTCAGTGGCATCGGCCATTTCCTGAAGCGCATCAATCAGGACTTGTCGGTTAAACACATAAATCCCCATGGAGGCCATGTAGGGTTTGCGTTGGGCCACCTCTGGACTGAGACCAAAGCGGGTTGTATCTACAGCCATGGCCTTGAGTTCAGCCCCTTTGGGCTTTTCCGTAAAGTCCACGACTTGCCCGGATTCGTTCACTTTGATTAAGCCAAAGCCCTGGGCCTGTTGTTCATCCACGGGTAAGACCGAGAGGGTAATGTCGGCATTGGTTTCCCGGTGGCGTTGGACAAACTGCCGATAATCCATGCGGTAGAGATGATCTCCGGAGAGAATCAGGTACTGATCCACATTCCAATCGGATAGTAACCAAAGGTATTGACGAACCGCATCGGCTGTTCCCTGGAACCAATTGGGATTTTCTGGGGTTTGCTGGGCCGCAAGAACTTCGACAAAACCACCGGTGAGGCTCGGGAATGTATAGGTTCGGGCAATGTGACGGTTCAGCGAGGCGGAGTTAAATTGAGTCAGGATATAGATATTGATCAGCTCCGAATTGATACAGTTACTCACTGGAATATCAATCAGCCGATATTTTCCAGCCAGGGGAACTGCTGGTTTCGCCCGCCGCTTCGTCAACGGATATAAACGTGTGCCAGCGCCACCACCGAGAATAATGGCCAAGACTCTCTTCATTGCAGTCTCCCGTGATTTGCATTGAGCCGGTTTAGGTCTTCTGTTGTCCGGCCCACGTCCAGTTTATGATGCCCCAGGCCCTGTACTCTAGTTTTCCAGGCCACCCTCAGCCAATTGACTTCCTGGAACCAGCAGGAATGGTGAGCGGAAAATATTATCTTAGTAGAAAAGATTAGGGGGGCTTTAAGGTAATATTAAGGGGCTCAAGCCTGGGTGAGAGTTTGCCCCATCGTTCCAGAGATTCTGGTGGACAAACGTTGCATTCGGGGTGCTCAATTCCAAATTGCTCGTTAAGGTATCTTGTCTGGGATCTGTTCCGATTGGCTGTTGTTGCAGGATGAATAGTTTTTAAAGAACTGGTGTGAACATGGCGACTTTAAGTGTGACGGCTTACCAGGCCCTACACCGACATCTCCGCAAGGTGAGTAAGTTTGAACCGGGGGTATTGCGGGATCGGGATGTGGAAGCAATTCATCAAATGCGGGTGGGTCTACGGCGACTGCGGACGGCTTTAGAGGTGTTTACGCCCTATCTGGTGTTGCCGAAAACAATCACGGTGCAGCGGGTCAAGCATTTGGCCGGAGTTCTCAGCCCAGTCCGGGATCTGGATGTGATGGCAGAAACCCTAAAAACTCGGTACTATCCAGCCTTGCCCCAGGTGGAACAACAGCAGATCAGTAAGCTGATTAAAAGACTGACCAAACAGCGGGAAATTCTTCTAGATCGGGCCATTCAAATTCTTCGCGGTGACCGCTACCAGAAACTCCAAATTGGCCTACAGGAGTGGTTGGCCCAGCCCCATTACCGGCCCGTGGCAGAGATGGCCGTTGTCAGTGTGGCGCCAGATTTGTTATTGCCGCTGTTAAGTCAGGTTCTCTTGCACCCGGCCTGGCAAATTGCGGTGACTTGGCTCAATCCCGACACCCCCCATCTCGAATCCGTCAGTGAACCCGGCCCTGTTTTGCACCATGCAGGGGAGTTACTCCACGATCTTCGCAAACAAATCAAGCGGCTCCGGTACCAGATGGAACTGTTCACTGGCATCTATCCAGAGGCCTTTGGGCAGCAGATCCAGGCCTGGGGTGAACTTCAAGATTTACTCGGGGAAATGCATGACGAGGTGGTTTTAGGGCAATTCTTTCAACGGCAACTGGGCCTGGAACTGGGTAAATCCTCCCCTAACCTGACTCAACTGATTCAAGCCCAACAACACACCCACTGGCAGGCCTGGCGCACTGTTCAACAACACTATCTCAGCTTGACAACCCGCCGCGAATTACGTCAACTAATTGCTCAACCCTATGCCCAAGCTAGCTATATCCCAGGCCTGGAACCCTTAAGCACTGGGTCTGAATTACAATCGCTGACCGTTTAAGCCCCTGGCCTGGGGATAGTTGCTAATAATTACACCCAAGTCAGTCATCAGTTCTTTATGTTTTCAGTAAAAAATGACTCTCCCTGAATCTCTCCGCCAACGTTTTCAGCGTTTGTTCAGGTTTATGGATCGAAATCAAGATGGCCGACTCGATTATCAGGCGGATTTGTTGGTTGTGGCGAAAATGTTTGCGGGCCGGAAATATGCAGAGGGAACACCTGAGTATGAAGCACTATTCCAGCTCTTAGCACAAACCTATGCCTGGGAAAATAGTCGCCGCGACCTCAACCATGATGGCCATGTGACCCCTGAAGAATTTGTAGAAAGTCATGCCGGAGTGGTGCAGATGATGGTGACGAATCCAGAGGCAGGCCTTGCATTTATTGCCAAAGCCGCGGGCGGATTTTTTGATATTTTGGATACGGATGGAGATGGCTTTCTTTCCGTGACCGATGTTGAAGACTATGCAGCAGCCTATGGTAAAAGCGGGGCCTGGGTGGCGACAAATTTTCAGCAACTCATAGCCTCTTCAACCACAGCAGCCCAGGGAATGGCTAAGGCAGAATTTTTAGAGTTGGTGCGGCAGTACTGGTTTGACCCCGACGATACCCAGGCCGGTGCAAAACTATTTGGCGATCCGGCAGTAACAGATTGGTAAGAACTGATCGCCCTGTTTCCGAGACTTGGACTCGGGTCGAGTGGGCTACCATAGACAAGTCTCATCCTCAAACCTATCGGAAATCGTTGCTCTATGTCCTTTGTTGGCCTGCATATCCACAGTGACTACAGCTTGCTCGATGGAGCCAGTCAGTTACCGGATCTTGTTACCCAGGCCATGGAATTGGGGATGCCTGCGGTTGCTTTAACGGATCATGGGGTGATGTATGGGGCTGTGGAGCTCCTCAAACTCTGTCGGGGTAAAAACCTCAAGCCGATCATTGGCAACGAAATGTATGTGATCAACGGGGATATTACCAAACAGGAACGGCGGCCCCGGTTTCATCAAGTCGTCTTAGCCAAAAATACCCAGGGTTACCGGAACCTCGCCAAGCTGACCACGATTTCCCATCTTGAAGGTGTCCAAGGCAAAGGTATTTTCTCCCGCCCCTGTATCAACAAGGATTTACTGGAGCAATACCGGGAAGGCTTGATTGTCACCAGTGCCTGTTTAGGCGGAGAAATTCCCCAGGCCATCATGCACGGTAAACCGGATGTGGCGCGGCGAGTGGCCAGTTGGTATCAGGAACGCTTTGGTGAAGATTTTTACCTAGAAATTCAAGATCATGGCTCTCCAGAAGATCGGGTGGTCAATGTTGAGTTAGTCAAAATCAGTCAGGAATTAGGGATTGAGATTATTGCCACCAACGATTCCCATTACATCTCCTGCTATGACGTGGAAAGCCATGATGCGCTGCTTTGCATTCAAACCGGCAAGCTGATTACAGAAGACAAGCGCCTTCGCTACAGTGGCACCGAGTATCTCAAATCCGCTGAGGAAATGGCCCTGCTATTTCGGGATCATTTAGAGCCGGAGATTATTGAAACCGCGATTAAAAACACCCTGGCCGTGGCCGAAAAAATTGAAGGCTATGACATTTTTCGCGAACCCCAAAGCCCTGCCTATCCCTTGCCCCCAGGCCATACCGCTGAAACCTACCTGGAACAGGTCACCTGGGACGGATTACTCAACCGCTTTGATTTAGCAACTCGCGCTGAAATTGAACCCCGCTATCGGGAACGGCTGGAATACGAGTTAGAAATGCTCCAACAAATGGGCTTCTCGACTTATTTTCTGGTGGTGTGGGATTACATTAAATACGCCCGAGATAATGGGATTCCTGTGGGGCCTGGGCGGGGTTCGGCGGCCGGTTCATTAGTTGCCTATGCCCTTGGAATTACCAACATTGATCCAGTTCACCATGGCCTCTTGTTTGAACGCTTCCTAAACCCAGAACGGAAGTCTATGCCGGATATTGACACGGATTTCTGCATTGAACGCCGGGATGAAGTGATTCAATACGTCACCCAAAAATACGGCACAGAACGGGTGGCCCAAATCATTACGTTTAACCGGATGACCTCAAAAGCGGTGCTGAAAGATGTGGCCCGAGTGCTGAATATTCCCTACGGGGAAGCGGACAAAATGGCGAAAATGATTCCGATTGTCCGGGGCAAGCCCACTAAGCTCAAAGTGATGATTTCCGATGAGACGCCGGAACCGGAATTTAAGAAGATTTATGACTCTGATCAAAACGTGCGTCACTGGATTGATCTGGCAATGCGGATTGAAGGCACCAACAAAACCTATGGAGTCCATGCCGCGGGGGTGGTGATTGCCTCGGAACCCTTAGCCGAAATTGTCCCCCTCCAACGCAACAACGACGGGGCCGTAATTACCCAGTACTTCATGGAAGATTTGGAATCCTTGGGCCTGTTGAAAATGGACTTTTTGGGTCTGCGGAACTTGACGATGATCCAGAAAACCAAGGACTTGGTGCGGCAATTTCAAAATCTGGATGTGGACGTGGATGCCTTACCCCTGGATGACCCCAAAACCTATGCGCTACTGTCCCGCGGGGAACTGGAGGGGATTTTTCAACTGGAATCTTCGGGAATGCGGCAAATTGTCCGAGAACTTAAACCCTCCAACCTGGAAGATATTTCCTCAGTTTTGGCCCTCTACCGACCCGGCCCCTTGGATGCTGGCCTAGTCCCGAAATTCATTAACCGCAAACACGGGCGGGAACGGATTCAGTACGAACACGACCTGCTCAAGCCAATTCTCGACGAAACCTATGGAGTCTTAATTTTCCAAGAACAGATTATGAAAATGGCCCAAGACTTGGCTGGGTATTCCTTGGGCCAGGCGGATCTGCTGCGGCGGGCTATGGGGAAAAAGAAAGTTTCGGAAATGCAGAAACACGAGCAGATGTTTGTCGATGGGTCGGCGAAAAATGGTGTACCGGGAAAAATTGCCCAAGACCTGTTTCAACAGATGGTGATGTTTGCGGAATATTGCCTTAGTGCCGATACCGAGCTTTACACCGTGGAATATGGCTGGCTCCCCATCGGGCGGATTGTGGAAGAGCAAATTGAATGTCAAGTCTTAAGTGTTAATGCCCATGGCCATATTTACAGTCAACCGATTGCTCAATGGCACCGCCGGGCCTGGCAGGAAGTCTTTGAATATCAACTAGAAACGGGGCAAATCATCAAAGCCACCGCTGATCATCAATTCCTAACCACCAACGGGCAAATGCAACGAATTGACGATATTTTTGTGCAAAATCTTGACCTAGTTCAACTTCCCCCAGAGACTTTTAAACCTCTGACCTGGCCTAACCCCGGTTCCGCTGAATCTTTCCTAAATCTTGCGTTACCATAAGTGGGCACTTTTACATCAGCGTTAAGAACGACCCTATGACGGTTGCTTACCCCAAAAAACTCCTGAATACCTACACCGCCCGCGACATTCTCCAACAAGTGGTTTTGGATCGGGAAATTCATCTAATCACTCTGAATCGCTACCGTTACAGTGAACAGCGCAGTTGCAAAGACTTGACCAACCTGATTGAGCAACTCAACGGTCAGCCCCCCCAGTTGATTAAAGATCTATCCCGTCATGTGGCCGATGAAGCCCGCCATGCCATGTGGTTAACGGATCTGCTGGTGGATATGGGGACAGAGGTGAATACCCCGCCTGGCGTTTCCTACATTGAAGAATTTGAGCGACTATTAGACGAGGGGCATCCTGGCAGTGATGAATTTTTAATTAACACCCTAGCGGCGATCAATGTCACGGAAAAACGCGGCTGTGAGTACTTTTCTGCCCATCTCCACGCCCTGAAGCAGGCCCCCCAAACTCCGGAAAACCAGGCCATTGCGGAAGTGATTGGCAAAATTCTCCCAGAGGAAGCTGCTCACGTCCGGTGGGGTAATCGTTGGCTTGCGGAACTGGCCCGGAAAAGTCCCAAACATCGGCAAAATGTTGAACTGGCGAAAAAGCGGTATGCGGCCATTGAACAGGCAGCCTTTGAATCCGGCCTGGATATTACCTTGGGGGCTGAACTTCGGCGAGTCGGAAAATTACTCGACATTGCTGAAACTATGCCGATGCTCAACCGAGTTTCCTATTTGGCCGAACGCTTGCCGAAAACCCTCTTTGCCCCAGATTTACAGTTCACACGGGTGCAAGCCGCCCAACGGGCCTGGAAACGGGATCCCCAAGCCTTTATGGATAAATTTGTCCCGATGTTCATCAATGGGATTCAGGGGAATAAACCTGTTAAATCTGCCCCCAATGCTGCCGTTTCTGAGCTAAATGTCGCCCAGGAATCCTAATTCCCCCAGGCCTGGGCCGTTCGGAACCCACCTGAACCCCCTAAAATCGAATTATGCCCCTTGATGGAGTTGGCTCGTTTTGCCCGGAGTTGGTCGGTTTTGCCTGTTGAAGAATTTTTCCCAGCCGGATGGAAGAATTGGGTGCTTAACGCTGTTGTGGGGGCAGGCCAATGACTGATTTCGGCCGAGTTTTAACCGCCATGATTACGCCGTTTACCCCAGACGGTGCCGTAGATTACGATTTGGCGGCCAAACTAGCAGTTCACTTGGTTGAGCATGGTTCCGATGGCCTGGTGATTTGTGGCACCACTGGAGAATCGCCAACCCTGACTTGGGATGAGGAATTTAAGCTCTTTCAAGTGGTTCAGGCCGCGGTGGGGACAAAAGCCAAAATCTTAGCTGGAACCGGATCAAATTGCACGAACGAAGCGATCCATGCCACCTCGAAAGCCGCTGAACTGGGCTTGGATGGAGCCTTACTCGTCGTTCCCTACTACAACAAACCACCCCAAGACAGTTTATTTGCTCATTTCAGTGCCATTGCCCAGGCCGTGCCGAGTTTTCCCTTGATGCTCTATAACATCCCAGGCCGCACCGGACAGAACTTGTTACCGGAAACCGTGGTCAAACTGGCTGAGAGTCATGGCAATATTGTGGCGATCAAAGAAGCCAGTGGCAGCTTAGACCAGGCCAGCCAAATTCGTCAGCACCTCCCCCCGCCCTTTAGGATTTATTCGGGTGATGATTCCCTCACCTTGCCCCTTTTGGCCATTGGCGGCTATGGTGTAGTCAGTGTTGCTAGTCATTTGGTAGGAGAATCATTGCAACAGATGGTTCAGGCGTATGTGAATGGCCACGTTGAAACCGCCACCGCCCTCCACTTAAAATTTCTCGACCTCTATAAAGCTCTATTTGTGACAACCAATCCCATCCCGATTAAAGCCGCACTGCAACTCCAAGGCTGGCCCGTTGGCAACCCCCGGTTACCCCTAACTCCGGCTCCCCATTCAGTTCTAGAACATCTTAAAACCGTCCTGGGTAGTTTAAACCTCCTCTCAGCCTAGTTCTCTGTATCCCAGTCAAAGGAATCAACTGAGCCTGACCAGGCCTGGGTTCTGCCCACTACAGACTTGCCTAACAACTGAAAATTCTTTTTACCCTCTACTTAAGGAGACCTATGACCCCATCTGGAAACACCGCTGCTCTGAAAATTATTCCCCTGGGTGGCCTGCATGAAATTGGCAAAAATACCTGTGTATTTGAATACGAAGACGAAATAGTTTTGCTGGATGCTGGCCTGGCCTTCCCCACGGACGGGATGCACGGGGTAAATATTGTCCTGCCGGATATGACCTATCTGCGCCAGAATCGCCACAAAATTAAGGGGATGATTGTCACCCACGGCCACGAGGATCACATTGGCGGGATTGCCTTTCATCTCAAGCAGTTTGATATTCCTGTAATTTACGGGCCCCGGCTGGCGATGGCACTACTCCAGGGCAAATTGGAAGAAGCTGGAGTGTTGGATAAAACTGAACTCCGCAGTGTCCGCCCCCGGGATATGGTGCGCTTGGGGAAAAACTTTTTAGTCGAATACATTCGCAATACTCACTCCATTGCCGATAGTTGCTCTGTCGCGATTCATACACCCCTTGGGGTTGTAATTCATACCGGCGATTTCAAAATTGACCACACCCCCGTCGATGGAGAATATTTTGACTTCCAACGCTTGGCCGAACATGGCGAAAAAGGCGTTTTGTGCCTGATCAGTGACTCCACCAACTCGGAAGTGCCTGGTTATACTCCCTCCGAACGCTCGGTCTTTCCCAACCTAGAACGCACCTTTATGCAGGCCCAGGGACGGATTATTTTCACCACCTTTGCCTCCTCAGTCCATCGTCTGAATATGGCTTTGGAACTAGCAGAAAAATACGGGCGGGTTGTCTCTGTCGTTGGGCGTTCGATGCTGAATGTGATTGCCCATGCCCGGAATTTAGGCTATATCAAATGCTCCGACAAGTTGTTTGAACCCCTCCACGTGATTCACAAATATCCCGACAACAAGGTGATGATTCTGACCACGGGCTCCCAAGGTGAACCGATGTCTGGTCTGACCCGGATTTCTAAGGGCGAGCATCACAAAGTTAAAATTCGTCCCACTGATACGGTGGTTTTGTCCGCCCATCCGATTCCTGGAAATACGATTGCCGTGGTCAACATGGTGGATCGGTTAATGATGCAGGGGGCCAAGGTCATTTATGGGCGCGAGCAGGGAATTCACGTTTCCGGCCACGGCTGTCAAGAAGACCAAAAAATGATGATTGCCCTGACTCGTCCCAAATTCTTCCTGCCGGTGCATGGGGAACATCGGATGCTGGTGCGCCACAGTCAAACCGCCCAGAGTATGGGAATTCCCGCCGACAATATGGTGATTATTGACAATGGCGATGTGGTTGAACTAACCCAAAAATCCCTGCGCGTCATTGATAAAGTCCCGGCCGGCATTGAACTGATGGATCGCGGCGGTATCGTTAAGGCCCATGTCCTCCAAGAGCGGCAACAACTGGCGGAAGATGGCATTATCACCGTGGCGGCCGCAGTCGGAACCAATGGGCAACTCCAGGCCGATCCGGACGTCCATTTGCGGGGTGTGGTCACGCCAATTGAGCATCATGCTTGGCAGGCCTGGGTGCGTTCTACCCTAGAGTCCTGTTTGCGCGATCGCTGGGGTGAGTATGCCCGTAACGGTGGCCAAGATATTGATTGGGCTGGCTTGAAAGCCCATTTGGAACGGGAATTGGTGCGGCTGTTGCGGCGGGAACTTCAGGGGAATGCGGGCCTATTGTTGTTGATTCAACCAATTACGGTTAAAGGCGAGACTGCAGCGAAAAATGGACTGCCAACCACCGGCAAACCCCACGCCAATGGTTCTGGGACACCCAATAGCACTCTCCGGCGGCGGCGGACCGCAACTCTAGCTTCCTAAACTCGACCGGAATTCGCTTTAATGGGTAACACTAGATTTACTAGACGCCCCCGAATGCGATTGGGACTCTTTCTTCGTTGCGGATTGATTTGACAAAGGTGTAACTATGGCTGCTATGCCCCCTCCTGGCCGTGCTGATCTCGCTGAATTGCGGCGGTTAAAATCGTTGCTGCCCCCGGAACTCCAAAGTTGGGTGATGATCGAGCCGGCCACTGGGGCAAATCCACCCCTACTGATTTCCGAGGAAATTGGCAAAGATGAAGTTGAAATTCAAGTGGATCTAGCCCGCTGGGATCAACTCGCGAAGGATCAACGGAATCTGCTGTTTTGGCATGAGGTGGCTCGAATTCAGGCGGATACGATTCCGAAAGACGGCTGGGAGATGGCTGCTCTGGCCATTGGCTTAGGCGGCGCGGTGGGTGAGCTTTGGGTACAGGATGGTTTGTTACTAATCCTGGCTCTGGGTCTTTGCGGCTTTTCTGGCTACCGGCTCTATCAACGGAATAACGGCGATAAGGTTCTCCGGGAAGCGATTGAGGCCGATGAAAAAGCCATTGGCCTGGCGGTGCGGTTTGGTTATACCTTGCCCAATGCCTACAAAAGTTTAGGGAGTGCCTTAAAGGTTTTGGTGGAGCAAACCCCCGCCCGTCGCCAACGGAAACGTTTTGAAGCCCGTCTCCAGGCCCTGAAACAAAGTGCTGCCAAAGCCAAAGCCCGAACCCAAACCCCAGTCTCGGATGAACGCCCCATTGGGACAATGCCGCCAAAAACGCCGCGCACTGTTGAGTAGTGCTTAACTCTTTTTCAGCTCAAAGAAATGCTGAGTTAGCTCATGTCTTTTTTTGCTGGACGAGTTGCAGTCCTGGGTACTAAACACCAAAAGGAACGGGTCATAGCCCCAATTTTGGCCCAGGCCCGCGTAGAAGTTCAGGTTCCCAAGGACTTTGATACCGATGTTTTAGGGACGTTTAGTCGCGAAATCCCTCGCTGCCAGGGGCCTCTTGATACTGCCCGTCAAAAAGCCCGACTCGCCCTCGAACACACCAACGAAACCCTGGGGATTGCCAGTGAAGGCAGTTTTGGCCCCCATCCACAGATGCCAATGCTGCCCTGTGACCGGGAATTAGTGCTGCTGATCGATACTGAGCATGGCCTGGAACTGGTGGGGGAAACACTATCCTTAGAAACCAATTTTGCCCATCAAACTGTAACTGGCCTGGAGGAAGCTCAACAATTTGCGCAAAAAGTTGGTTTTCCCGAGCACGCCTTAATTGTGATGCCCCAGGCCCAACCGGAGCCTACTCAGACAATTTGGAAAGGGATTCAGACTGTCTCGGAGTTAGAAATTGCCATAGACCAAGCTAAACAAGACTCCCCCAACCAAACTGTTCATCTTGAAACCGATATGCGGGCGATGTTCAACCCAACTCGTCAAAAAATCATTGCCCAGGCCACGGAAGACCTCCTAAGGGCCATGCTTAGCCCCTGCCCAAACTGTCAATTTCCCGGATTTACCCTCAAAGAACTCCAACCTGGCCTGTCCTGTCGCTGCTGTGGTTTGCCCACTCTCTTGCCCCGTTTGGGGATTTATCGATGTGACCATTGCCAATTTAGTCAGTCTCGGTTTGACCCCCAGGGCCTGGAAGCGGCGGATCCGAGTCAGTGTTCATTTTGTAATCCTTAAGTTTGCTGTTCATTCCCTTAGATCATGTGTTAGCTTAGTAAATGCCTTGAAAATAACTCAATGCATATGGGTCGCTAGCTCAGCGGTAGAGCACTCGGCTTTTAACCGATTGGTCTTGGGTTCGAATCCCAGGCGACCCAGTTTAAATTTCCCTAATGCTGATCTCAGTCTTTGATTGGTTCAAAACACCCCAGTAACAGCCCCTAGTGTTGATTGTGGAGATTAGCCCAAGGGCTATGGTTAATACTCCGCATCGGCAGATAACCCAAATACCCTGGGCATCCTGATTACTCCTAGCCATAACGATAGCGGCCTATTTGACTCAAAAAGAATTGCCCATGACTACTGAATTTATTGTCCTGGAACTGCCCCAGCCCCCAACTCCGGAACAGCTAATTCCGACAATTACCGAGGCCCTGACAAGGTTTGGTACGCCTTTGCGTTGGGCCATTACCGAAGTTTCGGGGCCTGGTTGTTTGCGCATCGAAGCGGTGCTGACGGTTATCCATGACTCCTAGTTTGACTGCGGTTTTAATCATTCCGACGGGAATTGGGGCCACCATCGGGGGCTATGCCGGGGATGCTATCCCAGTGGTTCGAGCCTTGGCCCAAGTTTGTGATCGGATCATTACCCACCCCAATGTTCTGAACGGAGCCCAACTCTATTGGTCAATGCCGAATGTTTTGTATGTGGAAGGGTATGGTCTAGATCAGTTTGCCAGTGGGGCTTGGGGTTTAAAACCGGTGCTATCCAACCGCATTGGCTTATTACTCGACCAGGCCATGGAGCCAGAACTTCAACTGAGACACTTGCAAGCGGCGGAAGCCTGTCGAGCCACCTTAGGTCTGCAATTAACGGATTATCTGATCACGGATCAACCCCTTGGTGTGGAATTACGAACCGCTGAATCCGGCGCAACTTGGGGAACACTCAAAAACCCTGGCAGTTTATTGCGCGCCGCTGAAACCCTGATCACCCAAGCCCAGGCCACGGCCATTGCCATAATTGCCCGCTTTCCAGATGCCACTGATTGGATAACCCTAAACCAATACCGTCAAGGACAAGGGGTAGATCCCCTGGCTGGGGCTGAAGCGGTGATAAGTCATTTGTTGGTGCAGCAGTTTCAAGTTCCCGCGGCCCATGCCCCTGCCCTGATGCCGCTACCCCTAGAACCCACCGTCAGTCCCCAGGCCGCGGCCGAAGAAATTGGCTATACATTTTTACCGTCCGTGTTGGTGGGTTTAAGTCGTGCCCCCCAGTTTGTCGAGCTGAGCCCCAACTGTGTCCAGAGTGATTTAATTCAGCGTCAACAGGTTGATCTGGTCATTTGTCCGGCGGGGGCCTGCGGGGGAGCGGGGGTATTGGCCTTGAGTCAAACCAGGACAAGAATTATTACGGTGACTGATAATTGCACGACCCTAGATGTTACGGCGAACAAATTAGGGATCCAGGCCCTGGAGGTCAAATCCTATGCTGAAGCGATTGGAGTGGCTGCTGCAATCAAGGCTGGCGTTGACTTTAACCGTCTCTGGCCTGGGATTAAACCCTTAAAACAAAGTGGACATTTATAAAAATTGAGAACTGCGAAACCTAAAATTTGGGCCAGGATTGTTTCCACCGACGAGTATCCCCCCAATGACCCAGGCACCAGTTTCCCCACCCCCACAAATGCTCCTGATGCAAATGATTACTGGGTATTGGGTTTCGCAATGTATTTTTGTGGCTGCCAGGCTGGGAATTGCTGATTTACTCAAGTCTGGCCCCAAAGCTGTTGTCGAACTGGCCACCGCAACCCACAGCCAACCGGAAGCCTTAGCGCGGGTATTACGGGCTTTAGCCAGTGTGGGAATTTTTGCCGAAACGGGGCCTGGAGTTTTTGCCTTAACTTCCCTTGCTAGCTTCCTTGAGACCGACAATCCCAATTCCGTCAGGGCTGCGGCGGTCATGATGGGAGATGCTGAACACTATGCCAGTTGGGGCAACATCCTCCATGCAGTCAAGACTGGGGAAAGTAGTTTTCAAAACCTCTACGGGATGGATGTGTTTGCCTACTACGCCCAAAATCCAGAGGCGGCCACTGTTTTTGACCAGGCCATGACCAGTTTCTCCAGTCTGGAAATTGCGGGGGTGATGGCAGAGTATGACTTTTCCAGATTTTCAAGCATCGTCGATGTGGCAGGGGGGCAGGGGCGTTTACTGACGACAATTCTCCAGGCCAACCCCGAGGTGCAGGGGATCCTATTTGACGTGCCAGAGGTGATTGCCCGCGCCCAGTCCCAAATTGCTGATTCTCCAGTCCACAGCCGCTGTCAGGTTGTCAGTGGGAGCTTTTTTGAAAGCCTGCCTCCCGGCGCTGAGGCCTATGTGTTCAAGCACATTCTCCACGATTGGAATGACGCCGCATCGAGCCAAATTCTGCAAAACTGTCACCAGGCCATGGGCCCAACGGGAACCCTCTTGATTATCGAAACGGTGATTCCCCCAGGCAATGAACCTTTCATGGGTAAATTCTTGGACGTGAATATGTTGGTGATGTGTCCAGGGGGTAAGGAGCGCACGGCTGCAGAATTTCAAACTCTGCTGGAGCAATCTGGCTTTCAACTCCGACGGATTATCCCTACCCCTGGTCTGGTAAGTATCATTGAGGCCACCCCCGTCTGAGCTTGAGACCGTTTTCCTAGGATTAAGGGTTGATGGCAACGAAATCGTTAGAATTTTTAGGGCAATTATCGGCGGAGTTGGCTCACCGTTTCCGTCATGACTGAGATCGCCTGATTCACATCGCTCACGGTCGTGTCTCTTCCCAGGCCAAAGCGGATACTCGCTCGGGATTCAGCCACAGTCCGGCCAAGGGCCTGCAACACATGGGAGGGTTCTGGTTTGGCGGAACTACAGGCTGAGCCTGAGGAAATAGCTAGATGGGATCGAATTTCCCGAATTAAGGCTGTCCCATCCAGGCCCCGAACACTGACATTTAAACAACCGGGGAGTGTTTGCGTCCAGTGACCATTGCGAATGATCCCCCCCAGGGGTTCCAGACCTTGCCAAAGCATTTCCCGAAGTTGGGTCAGCCGTGCAGATTCAGAGGCCAGCAATTCAGCCGCCAAGGTCACGGCCTGGGCAAACCCAACAATTAAGGGAGTCGGCAACGTTCCCGAACGGAATCCCTGTTCTTGACCACCCCCTTGAACTTGAGCTGCTAACTGAATTCGGGGATGATTTCGACGCAGATAGAGGGCACCGATTCCCTTGGGACCATAGAGTTTATGGGCGGTTATGGACATTAAATCAACCCCTAGGGCCTGGACATCCAGGGGAATTTTTCCCAGGGCTTGGGCGGCATCGGTGTGGACTAAAATGCCCCGCTTATGGCAAAGTTGGGTAATTTTTTCCAAGGGTTGAATCACCCCAATCTCATTATTCGCCAGCATCACCGAGACTAAAATTGTCCCTGGAGTTAAGGCTTGCTTGAGGGACTCCCAATGAACAAATCCCTCGGGGGTAACATCTAAATAGGTGACTTGAAACCCATACTTTTCCAGGTAGTGACAGGGGCCTAAAACCGCAGCATGTTCAGTTTTGACGGTGACAATGTGTTTGCCCTTGGTGATGTAGGCCTCAGCAATTCCCTTAAGGGCCAAGTTATTCGCTTCGGTGGCGCCACTGGTAAAAATAATTTCCTCCGGCTGGGCATTGAGGGCGGCGGCCAGGAATTCTCTGGCCTGTTTAACCGCGGCGGCACTTTCCCAACCAAACCAATGCTCCTTACTGCTGGGGTTACCAGGGATTTCCGTGAAGTAGGGCAGCATGGCTGTTAAGACCTGAGGGGCAACGGGGGTCGTGGCTTGGTAGTCAAAGTAAATGGGTTTGCCCGGAAACATCGCTTTGCCCCCTTGATGAACTCCCGTCCTTGATTGCCCCTTGGCCCCTAGGCTTGAAACTTCAGCAGACCAATGGTGGTTTCGGGGTGGAGAAAGAGTTGCTCCATGGGTTTGAACCCATGCTTTTGACCCAGCTGCCCCAAAGTGGCCACGGAATCCGGCAAGTCACTGGTGGTAATGTGATCAGTTAGGGCCTGGAAGTCCGTTGCGTCCAGTTGCCAATTATTCCGGTGGGCCTGGCCAATGTAGCGGTCGTAATAGGCTTCTAGGCCTTCTGACTCCAACCGAAACACATCGATCAGCAAAAATACTCCCCCTGGCCGTAGGCAACGCATCAAGTCTCCTAAAAACTCATCCTTGGCCCCATAACTTAAATGGTGCAGGGAAAAAGACATCAAAATAAAATCAAAGGTTTGAGAACAGTCCCGCACATAGTCCACAAAGTTGGCGGTGATAAATTGATGGGGCCCCAAAACATCGGCAAAATTCACGGCTGCGATGCTCAGGGCGATGGGGGACAGATCCACACCAACATAGTGCTGAAATTGAAATCCCCTCAGGGCCTGGGCGGTATAGCTGGCATCTCCACAGCCCAAATCTAAAATCTCTAGGGATGGGGGTAACTGGGCAATTTCAGCACGCACCAAGCCATAGAGTTCCCGGTGATGCATGTGATTATGCTGAAGAATCTTCTGATACATATGCCAGGTTGTCGTAAAGAAAGCGCCCACTTCTGTTGGTGTTCTACCCAGGCCCCGACTGTCCATCAACCACCTCTAGGGATGAATTCCTCTGCTCTTACTCTATCTTGGGCAACGGGGGCACGGTGGGTAGTCTCGGACAATATTCACCCAAAAGTTTGACAATTTGGTGGGCGGTGGCGCTTTGATCCCAATCGATCTGCAAATGGTTAGGGGCCATTAATTTCACTGGATAGTGGCGATGGTAAATCTGGCTGTGGCCGTACCAAGTTTTTTGCCGTGGGGGCTGTCGATAAACTTCCGCTGCTACCCCATCCACCAGGGCCTGGGCTTCGGTTTCATCCAGACTCAGGTATAGATTGAGGGTGGGGTAATGTTGGGACTGTAAATGATGAAGGGCTAGGTGTTCCGCTGCCGGTGCGGATGCGGGACTGGAGACTACCTGATACCCTGCCAAATCCCGAAAGGGAATCCAGATGACTACAGGATCTAACTCCGGTAGGTGGGCATTGAGGTAAGAGCGGATTTTAACCAGCAATCCCTGGGGGCCAATTTTTAGCAACCAATTTTGGCATCCCAGGCGGCCCCAAAGTTCCAGTGCCACAATTCCCCCGTAGCCCACCAACACCACCGCCAAATAGTAAGCCACCACAGAGGGAAAATTAATATCTTGGGTGATAATGCCGCCGCGCCAGCCAATCCAAACCAGGCCAAGGGTTGCCCCGAACAATCCCAGCAGGATTAACAAAGAATTTCGGAGAGAATGACGCTGGGTCAGGGTAACGGGAAAGGTCTCCACTTGGGACAGGGGTAAAAATCTCAGCATTATCCCCAACTTGTCACCGGATTATGGCCCCATTCCCAGGCCTCTGCTGTGGCTATGACTGATGGTAACCCAGGCCAGGGCTTACGTATTTTGCTTTCGGGTTTGCCAACTTTCGACGATCCGACCAAAATTTAGGCGAAATTCTGCCCAGCCCAATAAACTACCCGGATCACTCTCTTCCCACGAGGCGGAGATCACCCCATAGCTCAACCCGAGCACTCCCAGGCCAAAAAAGCCCAAACTGACCAGCACCACCGCCACATTGGGGAGTTCAAACCATTCTTGACGGACGATCAGATAACACACCGGAAACGTGAGTAGGCCTAAAAGGCTAGGGATTCCACAACAAACTGCCATCCGCGTCGCCATCCGGTTGCTAACTACCTCCGGAATCCCCAGACCAGCCCGTGGGGTTTTGGTGGAACTGGCAGGAGTTGAGGAGGTTTTGGGTGTTACTGGAGGAGTGACCGCTTTATTCCCTTTTTTGGTGGACTTTTTTGACTTGGGTTCAAAGGGAAGCGGGGCCTGGCGTTTATTGTCCTCAGCCATCGGTCTTTACCCGCGAATTCCAAGTTTGGTAATTAAGTCCCGGTAGTGCTGACTGTCCTGTTTAGCAATGTAGCTGAGGAGACGTTTGCGCTGGCCAATCATTTTTAAAAGACCGCGGCGGGAGGCATGATCCTTCTTGTTGGCTTTTAAGTGATCGGATAACCGTTTGATCCGCTCGGTTAGGATGGCAACCTGTACATCAGAAGAACCGGTGTCAGTGCCGTGGACTTGATAGCTGTTGATGATTTCTTGTTTTCGTTCTTGAAGTAAAACCATAGCGCTGGGGTGCAGATAAAGGGCCAGGATTTATTATCTTATCAGATTCCCGTTGGCGGTCGGTGCAGTTCTCTACAATGGAGATGGATTTAGATACGTGAAAAACAAAAATTAACTGACCTGAATTGGGTTGGCCCATCTGACCCAAGTTTGGCTGATCAACCGCTGTTTACTTTGGGAGGAAACCATGCTGTCACTGCTGATTACCTGGCTAGTCACAAGTTTGAGTTTATTTATTGTCTCGAAGATCGAGTTTCTGGGGGTGGAAATTCAGAGCTTTTCTACGGCCCTGTGGTCAGCGGCGGTGTTTGGGATCCTCAATGCAACCCTTGGGGCAGTACTCCGATTTTTGGCCTTTCCGATTACGTTTTTGACCCTGGGGTTGTTTGCCTTGATCCTAAATGGGTTGATTTTTGCCTTGGCTGCCAATTTAGTGGACGGCTTCAATCTGAAAAAAGGGTTTCTCAGCGCTATTTTAGGCACCATTGCCCTGAGCCTTGTGAACTCCCTGGCTTTTCTGGTATTGGGGAACCTTGGGATTGCCTAACTCTCCCCTAGGGGCAGCGGCCATTGCCAGCTACGGTGAATATGCCCAGGCCTGGTTAAGGCAACAGCAAGCCCTAACTCCAGCATTTGTCTGTGTTTTGGGGTTTACGGAAACAGCCTTGATCCCTGGAATTTCTGCGGCGGGAGCCACCCCAGAGTCCCGACGTTACACAGCCCTGGCCGACGCCGAGTTTTTAATCAACGGCCCCAACCCCCACCCTGTCTATGCCCTGCCCCCACTAACGGCTGGTGCCTCCCCAGTGTTGATTACCCGTGCCCTGACCCAGGCCTGTGGCTGGCCAATTTATTTATTCAATGCAGGATTACCCGCGGTTCCCAGTGTGCCGATGGTTGATTTGGGCGGTAAACCGAGTCGCTGCTTAACCACGGGCCAAGCCATGTCCTTAAATCAGGTGCAATCTCTCTGGGCGCAAGGTCTGGCCTGGGGAAAATCTCTGGGGGAATCCCACGGGTATCTGATTATTTCCGAATGTGTGGTGGGGGGGACAACGACGGCTTTGGCGGTGTTAGAAGGACTCGGGTTCCCAGCCCGCCATCGAATTGGGAGTAGCCATGTGCAATCCAATCAAAGTCAGAAATGGCAAATTGTCCAGGCCGGGTTCGAACATCTCCCCTCCAACTACAGCCCTTGGGATTTATTGGTGGCCGTTGGGGATGGGATGCAGGTGGTGGCCGCCGGACTCTTAGTCAGTGCCAGTCAGCGGTGTGGTGTGATGTTGGCCGGGGGAAGTCAGATGGTCGCGGTCTATGCCCTAGCCCAAGCCCTAGCCGCAGATCAAAACCTGGCCTGGGAGCCGAGCCGTGTGGTGATTGGAACGACCCGTTGGATTGTCGAAGATTTCAGTGCAGATGTTCGAGGCCTGGCGTCCGAGGTCGGGGTTTCCCTATTGGCGACCCAATTAAACCTAGGTCAGTCCCAGTTCACAGCGCTCCAGGCCTACGAGCGGGGGTTTGTTAAAGAGGGCGTGGGGGCGGGGGGCACAGCCATTGCTGCGAGCTTGAACCATCATTGGACTACAGAGCAAATTGCCCAAGCAGTGGAATCCATTGCCGAGGACTATCTAGCCAGTCGAATCCCCTCCATCCCCTAAGATAATCACGTGCAAACGCTAAGCCATGTCTCCTAGAATCGGTTGACTTTTTTGCCAGGCCCAAATCCCCGCGGCCGCGACCACCACGCCCAGGCCAATGACTACCGCCTGAAGCCCCACCAAATCTGCCAAAATTCCCGCCAGGGCCAGGGGGATACTCAGGGCAATGTTCACAATGTTGTTTTGAAAGCCAAAGACCTTCCCCCGCATTTCCGCTGGGGTTTTTAACTGGATTAGGGTTTGCATCGGTACACCGATAAAGGAGGCCCCAATTCCCAGCAGCACACTCAAGCACAAACCCAACCAGAGTTGATGCACAAAGGCAAACGACAGCAACACCGTGGCCATACTCAAGAAACCATAGAGGGGTAAGGGTTGCTGCGACCAGCGTTGTCCCCACTGACCTAAAATCCCTGCCCCAATGATTAAACCAGCGCCTGAGGCAGCTAGGAGAAACCCAAACTGATTCGCCCGCAAGCCAATCTCCTGGGCTAACCCCACCGCCAAAACGGTCAAAGCCGCAAAGACGCAGTAGAGAACGGTCAACTGGAGCATCGCTTGACCCAAGATTTTATTTTTTTGTAGATATTGAAATCCATCTTGAAGATCAGCGAGAAACTGCCATTTTTTCTCCCGCTTGATGATATGTTCCTGCACACGAATCCAACTCAACACCAGGCCGGCGGCAATGTACAACCCCCCAACAAAAAACTCCCGCCCCAAACGGCCCCAGCTGTTGGCCCAACTTAAGACTGGCTCCCCAATGGCAAATCCAACCACTAAAGACCCCATCATCGTGGTAATGAACAGGGCATTGGCGGATAGCAAATTGGCTTCATCGACCAAGAGGGGGATCGCGGATTGTTCTGCTGGAGCAAAAAATTGGGTCAATATCGATTCCAGAAACGCCACCAGGAGCAAGAGGATAAATTCGTTGGGTAAAAACGGAATTGAAAAGACCAGTAAACCCCGCATGATATTGGTAACGCTGAGGATGGTGCGTTTGGGATAGCGATCCACAAAAATTCCGGCTGCCGAACCAAAGAAAACCGCTGGCAGCGTATTGGCCACCATCACTGCTGATGCCATGGAGGTTGCTAAAAAAGCTGGGGCGTCGTAGTTGACGACTAAGGTGATGAGTAAAACCAGGAAAATCTTATCGCCCAGTTGGGAAATAATCTGTCCAGTCCAGAGCTTGAGGAAGTTGCGGTTGTGGAGGAGAGCAAGAAATCCCCCGGACGTGGGTTGTGGGCCTGGGCTGAGCATTGGGGCAACGACACAAGGACAGAGAATTTACAGTCAGGAATAAAAATAAACCTGCCTTCATTTTACGGTGCAAGTATCCCTGTATTAGTGCTGAGTTCTCGGGACTCCTGAATAGTTACGGTCGTCATGGGGGCATTGAACCTCTAGGCGAGGCCGAGGGAATAGGGGGCGGTTCGGGTTTGGGCCATATCTCGAATTAGGTTGATCCGGCTGGCGGCATACCGCTCTAAACAGGCCAGTTGGGACGCATCCAGACCCTGTTGTTGACTAAATTGACCCACAATCCATTGGCACAGGGCCGAGTCATCCAGTCCTAGGAGAATTCCGGTTTGGGTTTGCTCAACAAAATTCCAAAATTGACGCAGTAGGGTTGGAGGCATAGACACCCTCGCTTAAGAATTTCTTTATATTGTTACCTTAGATGGTGAAAATCGAAAATAGGTCGACCTGTTGAAAGATGCAACTAAAGTTACTGAATCCTCATGAACTTTTATCACGAACTAATACGGAACCTAACGACAAATCAGACTTTCGGCCGACTTATGGGACCTTTTCCCGCCGTCAATCTCCTCGCTCTCAGGTTTACACTACTTTTTCAAAAATGATTACCCAATTTATTTTGATGAAAATGCATTTTTCCGCCAAAATACCCGCAATCTGATTGATTGTAAGTACGATGCCCCGTCTTCATGCAGCTCAGGTAGGAACTTGTAACAATTGCTGATACAGCCTACTTTGGGGTTGATGAAGACCCTCAGAGTTGTGGATCGTGGCTCTATCAATGCCTTTATAAATTAATATCTTCAAAAATTGACTATCCCCACTGGATTGGAAATAAGCTGTGATGCCGGTAAATCAGTTTTTGACGCTGGTTTCTACAAAATTTTCTGCCTGCTTTATTTGTTCTAGGTGGTTTGTTCCTTGCCCATGCCTGCTGTTGTTGTCCATCACACCCCTGGCCGAATCCGCTGGCAAATTCCCCGATTGCGCCATGACTCGAACTACGGCCAAACCCTAGAAAATTTAATTTTGGCGATCCCTGTGATTTTGGGGGCCCGAATTAATCCTGGGGCCACGTCCCTTGTTGTCTCCTACCACAGCCCAGGCCTGGCAAAGTCCGAGGTCGAAACCCTCATCCATACTTGCATTACCCAGGCCGAGACCACCCACCCCTTGCCCCCGCCGGAACCCTTCCCCACCCCAGCCCCGCCAGCGATTCGCGATTGGGAAGCAGAGGTTGAGGCTGAGCGGCCCCCGGAATCGGATTGGGAGCGTCTAGGCTGGCCATTGATCAGTTTAACGTTGGCTCTGCTGGCTACCCCCTGGGAATTGCCGCCCCTGGTGGTGGGATTGACGGTTTTGGCTGGGGCCTGGCCCTGGTTTCAACGCACCCAAACCCGCTGGCAACGGGAGCAGGCCGTTTCGGTGGACTTGCTCGATACCCTGTGGCTCGGGCTGCATACCCTCAATGGGGAATTTCTGGCACCAGCACTCAAAACCTCCTTGGCGTCAGGACGGGCAGATTTACGGGATCGACTCCATGAATTTAGTCCCTATCCAAGCCTATTGCTCAATCCAGACCGAAGTTTTCTGGCTTTACGGCAGGGCATTGAGCAGCGTTTAACTGAAACTGAATTGGCGGTGGGTGATTGCCTCTGGGTGGAAGCTGGTGAAATTGTGCCGGTGGATGGCCAGGTGGTTACAGGGCAGGCCAATTTAGGATTAGTCCATGGGGGGAGGACGTTGACAACGGTTTCCATCACTCCCACCGATTTTGTCTACGCGGGCAGTCAGGTTTTATCCGGACGAATTTTAGTAGAAGCTCAACGACTTGGCTGGCAAACCCGTATTGGCCTGGTGACGGAAATCCGGCAAGCAGAACCCGTGTACGACAGCACCCTTGCCAAGACTCAGGCCCAACTTGCCCACCAGTCCGTTTTACCCACCCTAGCCCTGTCTGGATGTGTTTTAGCTGCGACTGGCAATCCCAGTGCTGCCCTGGCTCCCTTACAGCTAGATTTTGGTAGTGGGATTCAACTGTCCCTAAGAACAGTATTTTTAGCGGCGTTAATTGCAGCAACCCAGGCCGGAGTTTATATCCCCAGTGCCGCCAGCCTCGAAAAATTGGCCTCATTGCGGGTGCTAGTCATCGATCAAGGCGAATTAAATCTGAATTTGGAGGAGTTGCAAGCTTTGGAAGCCCTAGGCCATTACTGGCAACTAAAACTGATTTTTGCTCAGGCAGGAGAACTTGAGGGAATCATCCAGGCCATGGCTGACCCGGACGCGGCAATTCTGACCCGGCCTGGAACGCCATATCACTATCCCAATACTTGGTTGCAAATATTCTGGGGAAGTCGGGAAATTCATCCCCAACGCCCGGAGATTGTGATCTTGGAGCCGAGTCCAGAGAAGCTCCACTGGGGATTGAGTATTGCCCACCAGGCCTTGGACCGGGCCTATCAAAACACAGCATTAATTTGCTTACCCAATGTCATGGTTGTTGGCGCTGGGATGGTATCGGGACTGTCCCCTGTAATCAACGTCATGACCAATAACACCACAGCCTTTTTAGTGGAATTTTTACCCCAACCTCGATTCCTAAGGCCCCCAGCTTTGGTTCCTCGGGCCTCATTCACCCCCAAATCAACCTTGCCTTCGCCGTTCCTGACTACTGTGGAGAAATGAGAAAAATATTGAAAAATATTAAATTATCTGTAACCGTCTCCTACCGACCCCACAGAGTTAAAACCAGGCCTTAGAATTTAAGCGAAGTGATTGGCAAAAGGTACATCTCCCATGGCAACTGACTTCGACCGAGGCATCATGAAGTTTAAAGGGGCAGATAGTCGGCCGATGGTAGCCCTGTCTGCGGTTCTAGTGTTAGGGTTTATCGCTGCGTTGATCTGGTGGGGACTACAAACTGCCTACGCCTTCACTTAACCCTTTTTCATTGTCAATTTTTAGAGCAGTTTTAGACCTGATGAAACCGCGCTTGGCTCACCGAGGTAATCGCCGCAGGTAAGTTAAGCCTTTCTGTTGACGTTCGGGACTGTATTCCAGGCCTAGCATTTTATAGGCATCTTTATCGTGTAAGACGCGAAATTGGGAATAGTTAATCCGGAATTTCCCGTTCAGAGTGCTTACTTGTGAGGTTAAATCTTCCGGAATTCCCCCCAGCTCCTCAAAGGCTTCCCGAGGGTAGAGCCAAGGTGCCTCTGGAGGCTCATTACCAGTGGGGATCGATTCTTCTAGTTCATGCAACTTTTCGGCCAGTCCCTTAAAAATTTCACCTGTTTTAGGGCGGCTGGATTGAAATATCCCCAGAAACCGCTGCTTTAAGCTGTTAAAGAAATAGCCAAGAATTCGCCCACACACCCGGAGAAATTGCCTAATTAAGGACAGTGGCCCTACTTTTTCTGGCTTTTGGACTGGGGGTTTGGTGCTGGTTTGCGGCGGAGTTTCAAGGACAGCAATTGTAGACCAACCACAATGGGCACAAATTTGACGGCCGGATTTTAAGGGTGAACCGAGGCGGGCGGAACAGCGGGGGCAGTTTTCCAGCATGGAACCGTAATTGCAGCAATGGGTCTGCTCCCTACTTTACCGTGGTTCCTCCCAGCTTACCCTCAAGAACGCCGTAAATAACCCCAATTGGAGAGAATAGCCAAGACTGCCCCGCCCGTGAGCATGGCTGGAATTGGTAAGGTAATGGGGCGCAACCAGAGGATCGCTTCCACCAGGCCCAGAAGCAGAAAAAAACTAATCAGTGCCACTCGCATGGGAATTTTCGGATTAATCGTTGTTAGGGGGCCCTGGGGCTGGGTTCAGGGCCTGGCGCATCACCACTGTTGGACTCTCCTGACCCGTCTGCTCATCGACCGCAATTGCCATTAATGCCATCACCTGTACCATGGCGGGAATTGCTAAATCAAGTTGAGTTGTGGCTCCGGATTGATCCGGCAAGGGCCGAAAGTCAGTTAACCAGCGCGGGCCGGCAATCAAGTCGCCAGTTTCTGCATTGGTGACCCAAAGTTTAACGCCGATGCCAGGGTGATAGTCGGGTAGGTTCAGGTGGAGTGAAAAAAGCGTTCCGGCCTGGAGTGAGGTTTGGGGCAAGGTCAGAATTGGGGCTGGGCGCGGTTTGAGGGTGGGAGGGCTGGGGATCGTGGCCGG
>CAZZCG010000006.1:112639-140924 GCA_964653145.1 uncultured Synechococcus sp.
GTACTGTGGTTGGTAAAAATGGGTCCGGGCTGGTTGTCTGTTTGGGGCAATGTTCAAATTGGGGGTTGGTCGCGTTTGTTGGGTGGGAGGGTTGGGGGTCGTGGCCGGTTTCTCTGGAGCCAGGACGGGCCCACCTTCCTCGGCCAGACGGGTCAAGGTAGAGAAAAAACGAGTTTGACGTTTCAAGGAGGAAAAGCTTCGGGGGCGGGTGGGTGGGGGCAGTTCTTGAATTTCCGGGCGCGGTGGTGTTGGGTTCGTTACCAGGCCAAATTCAGGCAGGTGAATTCGCTGTAGTCCCTTGGACTGAGACGGGGAAGTTTTCAGCCGGGGTGGAATCACCAGGCCAGGGGAGGGAACTGTGGCTAGGGCAACGGGGGCTAATTCGGGGAGTTGCGGCGGCGGGTTGCGGCGGCGGGCTGGGGCAACTGTCGGCTCAGGAAGGGTCGTCAAAATGGGCTGAGGTTTGGGCTCCATCAAGAACTCCGGTTCTTTCTCAGGCTGTTCAAGGGGCGGCGTTAGAGCAACGGCACCAGCTCCAATCTGCGCCAATAACTCGGCCTCGGGGGGTAAGAGTACCGTAATCATAAAGGCCTGGCTGGAGCGTAATCCAGAACTGGGCTCGGAGTCCGTTGGTAGTAGGCGCGCTTCACCCACTAACACACAGTTGGCCTGGGGTACAGTTAAGGCAACACTGAACCGTTGGGGCGGGGCCTGGGGGATGGAAACCTGCTGTTCAAAGGTAATTTCTTGGGTCAGAGGGTTCCGCAAGCGAATGGTGAGTTCTCCTGATGCCCACACTTGCCCACTCAAAACCACTGACTCATCGGCAAATACGGTATGGGCCGCTTGATCCAAGACCAATAGCGGGGTCAAACTGGGGGCTGGAAATTGATTAACCTCCGCTCCAGTGGGGGCAACCAGGGATTTCTGTGGGATCTGATCTGAAGCCCCAGGGATTATGCGATCTGCCAGTTTTGCCTCGGCTGCTTGGGGTAACTCTGGGTCAAAGTCCCAATTTGGATCAACGGATTGAGACAATACCTCCAGGGTTAACTGCACTGGCGCAGAAGACTTAAGGATTGTTTGTTGAAGCACACAATTCAATTCCCACAGGCCCGGTTCCAAGTAGGTAAAGGGAATAATCCCCAAAAGCCCGGAGGAACTAGCTCGGTGGGTGCGGCGTTGTTGCCGATGTTTGGTTAACCCGGCCTGGTCAACATAATGATTGATCTCGATATCAATTGAGGAGTCAGGATAGGGACAGCGGGCCATGAGGCGATAACAGCCCTCCAGCACTTCCACCTGGGCCGATTCTAGGGATAACCATTCCCGATCGCCTTCCTTTTGGAGTAAAAATTCCCAGCTTTCCATGCCCATCCACCAGACCGAACTCGTCAACACCTCATGGAAGGACATTGTGACCTATGTTCTGGTTTATGCAAAGGGTTGGGTCAATAAATATTGAGCTAGCTTTTCCCCTTGGACAATGCTAAACGTGAGCCCCCACTGACCTTTTCCTTCAGAAAGCAGAATCTCTAGTTATTTGCTGACGGACGAATCACAAAAATGCTGGCAAACCTGACTCGGCGGCTTGGGGGTGTTTCAGATTTAGCAAGATGGCTACTCAGGAAAAAACTAGGAGGCCAGGTCGGTTGCAGTTCGGGTTGGATACAGACGCTGTTGTAACTCAGCTTTGAGGCGACTGAGAATGGCCCCTTGATCCAGGGAGGCTAAAATTTCTTTGACAACTGTCTTGGGCCCAGTTTCCCCCCAGGATGCGCCATTGGCCAAATATTGCTTGCTGACTTGTCCAATGGTGTAGGAGGAAAATCCAGCAATTCCGGCCTGGGTTAGGGCAACGGAGACATAGGGAACTATGGTGGCCCCACCAGTTGCGGGTGCAGCTAAGCCTAGGAGACCTTTGATGGAACTTAAGCCAACATTCGCCAACATTTCACTGGCGCTGATACTCCCCATTGCTAGAGCAATATTCCGCAATAGTTGGGTCGCCCCTTCCCGAGTCATTTCCAGGCCATACAACTTGGCAAGGGCCTGAATCATAGTTAAGTCAATGACTAGACTGCTGACGATATCCACCATCGTGATCGGATTCAAGGCAATGGCGAGGGCCTTGGCTGAGGCACTTTTCCAAATGAGTTGATTGGCTTGTCCATCTCGGATCAGCATTTTCCGTTGGGTAATTTCCCCGTTAACTTCATCTGCATATAGGAGGGTATTGAGGGCAACCAGGGCCTTTCCTTCCCGCTGAAGTACATCAAGAATTTTCAACTTCAGGTCTTCGACTTGCGGTGGGCCAGGGGTTAATTCGGCACTGATGCGGCCATCTGGATGTTGCGTTAGTTTCGGCACTAGGGGGGCTGCAGCCACCATGACAATTTCATCCGGGGTCAGGATCTCCTTAACTCGCTCGTCCCGAATTTTGGCGTAAATGGCCTGGCGGTCGGCTTCCGGATATTGGTCAACTTTGTTGAAGACTAACAGGATTGGTTTGCTAGCTTGTCGGAGCTCACACAGGGCCTGGTGTTCCAGTTTCGTCATATCTCCCGAAATAACGAAGAGAATCAAGTCGGCTTGTTGGGCTACGGTTTGGGCCAAGCGTTGCCGGGCTTCCCCTCCCACCTCATCCAGACCGGGTGTATCAATCAGTTCTACCCGCGATTGCCCCAGGCCAGGTAAAACCACAGTACTTTCATCGGTATCTGTCCCACTGCCCCAAATGGCCCGCTGACTTGTCTGTGTGACCCCATGGACGGGGCCAGTTGCAAACCAATCTTGGCCAAGCAAAGCATTCAGCAGCGAGGATTTGCCCCGCCCCACCAGGCCAAACACGGCAATGTGCACTACCCCGGCCTGGAGCTTGACTAGCATTTCCTCTAACCCACTCAACGTTGCCGCAAACTCCCTCGCTTCCGGGGGGCTCAAATCCAGCCGATTTAGCAAATTATGGAGGGCTGCCTGGGCCTGGTGGTAATTCAGATCAGACTGGTATTGCTCCAACTCCCGTAGGGCCTGATCAAGCTCCTCTGAACTGTTGGATAAGGGAGAGCCAGGAAGATCTGTCATCTGGGATACAAAGCCTAATGAGCGTTACAGCGGAACAGTCAAAAATCCAAAGGACTAACTAAAATCTGGTGGCATCCTTGGACCTGGAGGATATCTCCATTTCAAAGATAAACGGAATAGCAATTAACGAAAAATTTGCTTGATTGCCATGCTTGGAGGGACTAGGCTCAGCGAGCTTAGTGTCCTGCTACATCGGTATTACTGGCTGTAGACGACATTTCCATAGTTAAATTTCTAAGTGCAACGGGGGTCTTGACGAATCTAAAAAAATAGTCTATAAAACAAAGTTAGTCATGTAAGCATAGTCTCTCAAGCTATAGCTGCAACCTGGCTGAACAGATTTTGAATTGGGCTATAACAGAAGGTGTATAACTTTCTGTAACTCCCAAAAACCGAGTGAGTGAGGAGTATTTTAATCGTGAAAAAATCTTACCTGTTGGCAGGTAGCTTGAGCCTCTTAGGGGTTGTTGCTGGATTAAATCCTGCCCATGCTGCTTCTGAATTACTGAAATCCGAAAATCTAGATAGTACTTCAGTTTCTAGCACTAGCTTTGACGCTTTATTAGCTGCTCAGCCGGCTGATGTGACTGCTGCTCCAGTGGCCCTTCCTTCCCAAGCCCCTGTTTTAGCTGACACCACCACCGTTACTTCCATTGACCAACTGATGGCTGTGGAAGACTCCATGGGACAGGTTACTTCTGTTTCTCAACTTTCTGACGTTCGTCCGACCGATTGGGCTTACCAGGCTTTGGCTTCTCTGGTCGAAAAATACGGCTGTATCGCTGGTTATCCCGATGGAACTTTCCGGGGGAATCGGGCAGCTACTCGTTACGAAATGGCTGCAGCCTTGAATGCTTGCTTGGACGTCATCAGTGATCGGTTTGCCACTAAGGAAGATTTAGCGGCTCTCCGGAAATTAATGGATGAGTTTGCGGCTGAATTGGCGACTCTCCGGGGTCGGGTCGATAACCTTGAAGCCCGTACCGCTGCTTTAGAAGCAACCCAGTTTTCCACCACTACCAAATTGCAAGGTTTGGCTGTAATTTCCGGTCAATTTGGTGGGGCTACCTCTGGACCTGTAACTAATGTTCTTGATGGTGGCGTTAACAATACAGTCGGTGATCTTAATCCCACTGTGATTGCTGGTGTTATCCTCAGCTTGAATACGAGCTTTACTGGTTCTGACTTACTTCAAACTTCTTTGTCTACTGGTAATGGTGGTGTTGACTCCATTGGCTCCTACAACATTGGTAGCAACGCCTTCTTGTCCGGTCTCGGTACCATTGGTGGTGGTAATGCCAGCGGTCCAAACACAGCCTACTTTAACCCCAGCCAATACTACTGGGATGGCTTTGGCCCCGGTGTTGGTCTTTACCGCTTAGCCTACACCTTCAAGCCCATTGAAGACGTTAGTATCACTGCAGCTGCTCAGTACTACCCCAGCGACATTATTGATACCAACAGTTGGGCAAATTCCCCCGCTAATGACTTTGGTACATATTTCTTCATCAACAACCCCTTCATCGTTCCCTATGCGATGAACTTCTTAGGTGGGGCTGGTATGGCCGTTCAGTGGAATCCCAATGAAGGACCATTCACTGTTCGGGCCTTATACGCAGCAGCTGGTGCCGGTATTGCCAACCCTGCTAACGCATTCCCCAACGCTGGTGGCGGCTTTGGTGGAGATCCTTACCAAGCTTCTCTGGAACTTGAATACGCTGGTAACATCAACAGTGATGGTTCCAACAACTATGTAGTTAAACTTCAATACACCAACTCTCGTACCTTTGGCGTACCAGCCAACGCTGGTGGTATCAACTTTGAAGTTAACTTGGGTCGCTTCGGTATCTTTGGTCGGGGTGGTATTGCTGGAATCGGAAACTCTGTTGTCAGCCCATTACCTACTGGTGTCCTCAATCCATTAGGTTCTAACATCGGTAGTTTCACCACCGGTACCTTTATGGCTGGTATTGGCTACAAAGACCTGTTGGTTCCTGGTTCCGTTTTGGCTGCTGCCGCTGGTGTGCCCATGGTCGGCCCAAACACCAATCAAGTCAATGCTGAATTGTTCTACCGTTTCCCAGTGAGCGACAACATTAGCATTACCCCAATGGTGACTGCGATCTTCAACCCGAATCGTGTTGGTAGCTTCGGTGGTTTTACAACCAACCCGACCATCATTCAGGGTGTTGTGCGGACAACCTTCAGCTTCTAAGTTTGGGTTAAATCCTTAACTTGCTAACTTAAGAGAGTGTCTCATTTTGTGGGGCACTCTTTTAGCTATTTAGGTCTCATGCGTTATCTGCGTTGGCAACGTTTAATTCCCCAGGCCCTGGTTGTGGCCGGAATTGGATCTCTAATCTTTTTTTTCTGGCTCAACTTAAGTGCTAGTTTGGCTCGACTTAATCTCGTCCCAGGATTTCAGTTTTTAAATTTCCAGGCCGGGTTTTCGATTGGGGATACCCTAATCGACTATCGACCTACTCAAAGTTACTGGCGAGCATTGCTGGTGGGTTTGATTAATTCCTTGCGGGTCATAGGCGCGGGCCTGGGGTTGGCGACTCTCTTGGGTTTGGTCGTGGGTATGGGGCGGCTTAGTCGGAATTGGCTGGTTCAAAAGTTATCCCTGGTTTATGTGGAATTACTCCGAAATACTCCCCTGTTGCTGCAACTGTTTTTCTGTTACTTTGTGCTGTTTTTGAGCCAGTCAGACGTCGGATGGGGTGCCTTGGGCTTACAGATTAGTCAACAGGGCTTATCTATTTGGGGGTTGCGATTGTCTCCAGAATTTTCGGCAATCTGGTTAGGCCTGTCAATTTATACCAGTAGTTTTATTGCTGAAATTGTTCGCGGGGGAATTCAAAGTGTTCCTAGAGGGCAATGGGAGGCAGCACGTTCATTGGGGTTGCCAGTTCCAGTAACGCTGTGGTTAGTTGTTTTTCCCCAGGCCCTGCGCTCAATCATCCCCCCCCTGGGTAATCAATATTTAAACTTGACGAAAAACTCCAGCTTGGCAATTGCGGTCGGGTATCCAGATTTGTATGCTGTGGCCTCGACAACCTATAACCAAACCGGGCGCGCCTTGGAGGTAATGGTTCTGATTATGGCCAGTTATCTAAGCTTAAGTTTACTGATTTCCTTGGCTGTTAATCAATTTAACCGCCGCTGGCAACTGGTTGAGCGCTAATGAATCGACTTCAACTTCAACAACATTCACTCCAGGCCTGGTGCCGGAAAAATCTATTTGCCAGTCTTTGGGATACGGGCTTAACAGTTTGTGTTGGACTTGGCCTGGTTTGGGTACTTTGGCACATTTTAAATTGGGTATTTTTCCAGGCCCAATGGCAGGTGATTCAGGTCAACTGGTTGCGTTTTTTTGTTGGCCGTTATCCAGTGGCACAACTGTGGCGAGTTGGGCTGGTGGTTGGTCTATTGGCCCTTTGGTTTAGCTTCCGTCCATGGTTGGAGAAACGCCTGTTGGGGTTTGGGGTCTGGGTGTTTCTTGTTCTCGCCCTCCTGAGTGTTTGGCTGATTGCCGGTGGCTGGGGCCTGGTTCCTGTGGCAACAAGTTTTTGGAATGGACTCCTGTTAACTCTTTTAGTTTCTCTAGCCAGTATTGTCTTGGCATTTCCCCTAGGGATCCTCTTGGCGGTGGGACGGCAAAGTCAGCTACCGGTTTGGCGCTATGGTTCAGCGGCGTATATTGAGTTGGTGCGGGGGTTACCCTTGATTGGCATCCTGTTTATGGCCCAGGTTATGTTGCCCTTGATTTTGCCCGAGGCCTGGCGTTTAGATCGGTTACTGCGAGCAGTCCTGGGCCTGGTGCTATTTAATTCGGCTTATTTGGCAGAGAATATCCGCGGCGGGTGGCAGGCAATTCCCAAGGGGCAATTTGAAGCAGCTAAGGCCCTTGGCTTAAATCCTTTTTGGGTCACGAGTTTAGTCGTTTTACCCCAGGCCCTGCGCATTAGTGTGCCTGCTATTACCGGCCAATTCATTTCCTTATTAAAGGACACGGCCCTGCTCTCCCTATTTGCGTTACTAGAGTTAACGGGAGTGGCGCGCTCGATATTAGCCCAACCAGAATTTCTTGGACGGTATGGGGAAGTCTACCTATTTATTGGCGTGATTTACTGGCTGTTCTGCTTTGGTCTGTCTTGGTGGAGTCGGCGCTTTGAACGGGTTGTGCATTAACACTGGGTATCCCTAACTAAAGTCATTCTTCTTGGGAATGAAAGACAAAATGCTGCAAACTGTGAGGATCGCGAATCTTTATTCAGTCCGAAAAGATGAAAGGTTTGCTGCTGCTTGGATTAAGCCAGGGTTGGAACCTTAGCCAGGAGCGGAAAACCCAAGTCTTCCCGTTGAGCTAAATAAAGTTGGGCGACTTGCCGGGCCAAATGCCGAATTTTGCCAATATAACGGGTGCGCTCTGCCACGGAAATCACGCCCCGAGCATCCAGCAGGTTGAAACTATGGGAACATTTCAGGACATAATCCAGGCCGGGTAAAACCAGTTTTCGCTCAATCAGTTGTTCGGCCTCCTGTTGGTAAAGGTTAAACAGCGTAAACAGCATTTCTGGGTTAGAGGCCTCAAAGTTGTAGGTGGACTGCTCAATTTCCCCCTGCAAATGCACATCTCCATAGGTCAAGGTTGGATTCCACTGAATTTTGGCAATCGCATCCACCTCCTGCAAATACATCGTTAGCCGCTCCAGACCGTAGGTGATTTCAATGGAAACTGGACGACAGTCTAAGCCACCGCATTGTTGAAAATAGGTAAACTGGGTCACCTCCATCCCATCCAGCCAGACCTCCCAACCTGTCCCCCAGGCCCCGACCGCGGCATCTTCCCAGTTATCCTCCACAAAGCGAATGTCATGGTCTTCTGGTTTAATGCCCAGGGCCCGCAGCGAGTCTAAGTAAACCTCTTGAATATCGTTGGGGGAGGGCTTAATGAGAACTTGATACTGGTAGTAGTACTGATAACGATTGGGGTTCTCACCGTAGCGACCATCCCCCGGCCGACGACAGGGTTCAACATAGGCTACAGACCAAGGTTCTGGCCCCAAGGCTCTGAGGAATGTATGGGGACTTTTGGTTCCGGCACCTTTTTCAAGATCGTAGGCCTGGACAATTAAGCAGCCTCGGTCACCCCAAAACTGATGTAAGGTGCCAATCACGGCCTGGAAATTCACACGCGTTGCCTCTCGAACAGGTTGAATGTAGCTAGAAAAGAAACACCATCATCACATTCTCAGAATATCGAATAACCGTGACTGTAAATTTATGACTTAGATTGGGCCTGGGCTGAACGCAACTTTTTCCAGGCCAGGGGCAACAAAGAAAGCGCAACTAAGGCCAAACTTACCAAAATAATCGGGATCGGATTGCCGCTAACTGCGAGTTGATCCCCCGCCACCCCGAACCAGGTATACAGGACAATACTGGGAACTAACCCCACAACTGTCCCCAGGCCATAGCTCCAAATATCAATCGCCGTCAGTCCAAACAAGAAGTTTACAAAACTAAATGGGGAAAAAGGGGCTAAGCGGACAGCTAAAACGAAATTCAACGGGTTAGCGACCACGGCCTGGTTAAATTTTGCGACATACTTGTGATTGCCAAATTTTCGCTCGGCCCAATCATGGAGCAGATAGCGGGCTAACCAAAATGCTCCCATAGCCCCCAGGGTTGCCCCAGTTAATGCCCAAAGACTGCCCCAGGCCAGGCCAAAAATCGCACCACCCGCAATGGGAAAAAATGTTGCTGGTAAACCAACGATGGTTGCGAGGGCAAAGCAACTAATGAAAAAGACAACGGCCCAGGGGCCCCAACTGCGAATCACACCCACAAGGGCCTCATAATCAAAAATCCACCGCAATGGCCCCGCCAACAGAATCCCTAAAACCAGGCCAGCCAACAGTAAAATCCAGAATTTTGGCTTGCGGGAGAGTTTTGACCAAAGTTGAGAAACATTCATAACCAATCGGGGCCTGGAAAAGGGTAAGCGCAAAACATCCCTACCGCCATCACCGCAACGCATCCATTTATCCGTCATCCCTGGGCCGTGTGAAGCCTGTTGGCCCAATAGGACGCGACAACAACTAGCCCTCCCCCAATCCATTGAGCTAGGGTCGGATATTCGCCGATGATGACGACTGCACTGGCCACACCAAAAACTGGAATCAGAGCCAGATAGAAGGCCGCATGACTCACGGGGAGGTTCTGCAAAGCAACGAGATAGAGTAGGAACGCTAACCCATACTGCATGATTCCTGAGCCAATTGCCAACAACCAAAAAGGTAGTGAAATATTTGTGGCGCTCACCTCCTGGGTTGGGTTGAAAATTGACAGGACGCTAAAGCACAGTACGGTTGTAATTAGACCCACGGTTTGCTGGGATGTCGTCAATTGTAGTGGGTTAGCTGTTTCAATCTGTTTTTTACTTAGAACAACATAGAACACTGCGAACAGGGTTCCCAGAAGAATTAGGGCATCCCCCATTAGCGAGGCATGATTATCACCTTGGGTATCTTTGAACACCATCAGAAACACGCCCCCAAAACTAATCCCAGCCAAGAGGAACGTTGTCCGTGTCAGTTTCTCTCCTAGGAAAGCAGCGGCAAAAAGTATGGTCAGAATAACTTCAGTGGAAGCAATCATGGTGGCGTTGCTGACGGTGGTCATCTTAATCCCGTAGATGCCGAACATATAGGATAAAGCTGGCTCAAAAATCCCAGCCACCCCCTGTTTGAGGCGGGGCCAAGAAAAGGGAATTTTCCCCTCCCTCAGACAACAAACTATGACTAAAAATAAAACACTAGAGAGGAGTTGAAGGATCAGCAAGGTTGTTGCGGCAATCTCAGTGAGGGCAACCTTGGTTAGGGTCACCCCAACTCCCCAGCAAAACGCATAACTTAGCGCGATCAGGATTTTGTTCATAGCTCCAGCAATTGGCGATATTTTTGCTCAACAGGGCAGTGATCGGTCGGGCACACCTCTTCCTCGCACAGTCGGCAAATCATGAAGTTGCGGAGTTTGCCGGTTGTCATGGTTGCTAGCATCTTTTCTAGTAATTTCGTGAGCTGCTTGCGTTCGTCTTGGGTCAAGTCACCCATGGAAAGGTGTAACTGCTGTCGTCGCTCCATCAGAATAGCTTGGCGGCACCTGTGACCGACTTCTGTGAGAAATAGAGCAAGGGTGCGACCGTCTGAACCTGATTTCCGTTCCACAAGCCCTTGAGCCTCCAAGCGGTCGATCAGGCGAACAGTACCTGGGTGGGAGAGATTGAGAATTTCTCTGAGGGTATTAATGGAGAGTCCAGGATCCGCACCCAAGGTCACAATCGCAGCAGGAGCTTCCCCGCCCAATCCAGCATGGATTTCAGTTATTCCCTTCAGGGCATCGGTAATACCCAGGGCCAGGGCTCCTAAAAGATTCAAGGTTCTTGCGTTATCCACAGAGAGACCTCAGGGGTTAGTGTTCAACTTAAGTATGTATGTATTATGCATATTATATGACAACCAATGAAACTTCGATTTTTCCTGATAGAACCTCCATCAGGTCATGGAGTTTACGAAAAGCTTTTCAAGGGAGGGCTGGAGTAGAGCCTGGAATCATGAACTACTTTTTGAGACACTAAAATACTTGGCCATTGGGTGATAGGCAATAATTGCAGTTGTCGATTGCTCTGGATAAATTTGTTCACTTTCATCCATGTACAAGTCAATCCGAGCGGTGTCCAAAAGCTCCAGTTGCTTAAATTGATCCTGAATATTGGGACAGGCCGGGTAGCCAAAACTATAGCGAGAGCCTTGATAGCGTTGGGCCAACACATCACGAATATTATCGGGGTCAAACTCGCTAAAACCCAACTCTTTGCGGATCCGCGCATGAACCCACTCAGCCAAAGCTTCAGCAACTTGTACCGCCAGGCCATGAAAGTATAAATAATCCGTGTATTGATTGCTGGCAAACAGGGATTGAGCAAATTCCGTCGCAATATGCCCCACCGTTACCGCCTGCATTGGAAAGACATCAAACTGCCCCGATTCCATAGGACAGAAAAAGTCAGCAATACAGAAGCGGCGGCCAGAGCGTTGCCGAGGGAAGGTGAATGTGGCTATGGGAGAGTCTGGGGTTTGACCAAGTTTGATCAATTCTGGGTCATAAATCTGGAGTGAATTACCCTCGGATTGACAGGGGAAATACCCATAGATGGCCTGGGGATGGAGCAAGTTTTCAGCAATCACCCGCTGTTTCCAGGTATCCAGAATCGGGTAGACTTTTTCGCTCAAGAACTGATCGTATTCTTCCCGAGACTGCTCTTTCGGTTTACGGAATTGCCATTGACCCGCAATCAGGGCCTGTAAATCCAAATACCAAAAAACTTCTTCTAGATCAATGTCATTCGGTGTCAAGATTTGGGTTCCCCAGAAAGGCGGTTGCGGACGCACAACATCAAGGGTGACAAATTCCGAGCGGGTAGTATCTTCCGGGGTTTCAATAATTGGTTTTTCTGATTCCTCTCGATCTACAGCGGTTTTTTCTGGTTTATGACCATTACCATTAACTTGATCTAAAAATCCCTGGCGGTCATCCCAATTATTCTTAGCCTTAGCGGGCATGAGTTGATCCATAAAGTGAAGATCAGCAAAAGCATCTTTCCCGTAAATGACTTGGCCGTGATAGACATTTTGGCAATCTTCATGGACGAATTTCGGAGTTAAAGCGGCCCCGCCTAAAATCACGGGAACCGTAATCCCCCGCTCATTAAAAACTTCTAAATTCTCTTTCATAAAGGCCGTGGATTTGACCAATAACCCACTCATGGCAATACAGTCGGCCTGGTGTGATTCGTAGGCAGCAATGATATTCTCAACGGGTTGTTTAATCCCCAGATTAATCACTTGATAGCCGTTATTACTGAGGATAATATCCACCAAGTTTTTGCCGATATCATGGACATCCCCCTTGACCGTGGCAATGATAAACACCCCTTTGCCTTTGCCACCCACATCCTGTTTTTCCATGTAGGGTTCGAGATAAGCGACGGCCGCTTTCATGGTTTCCGCAGATTGCAAAACAAAGGGAAGTTGCATTTGCCCCGAACCAAACAATTCCCCGACCACTTTCATCCCATCTAAGAGGAATGTGTTGATAATTTCTAAAGGTGGGTATGTTTCTAAGGCTTTAGCCAGTTGTTCTTCCAGGCCAATCCGTTCGCCATCAATAATGTGTTGCTTCAATCGCTGTTCGACAGGTAAGGCGGCATCCTGGGTGCGATCTCGTTTGGTGGTTTTCCCAGCAAAAACTTCGGTTAATTTTCCCAGCGGATCATAGACACAAATCCCATTGGCATCAAATTCCCGGCGATCATAAATTAAATCCTGACAGAGTTGCTGATGGTCGGGTTCAATTCGCGCTAACGGTAAAATCTTGGCAGCACTGACAATCGCAGCATCCATCCCGGCCTGCATCGCTTCATGAAGAAACATCGAGTTTAGGACTTGTCGCGCTGCAGGATTTAAGCCAAAGGAGATATTTGAAACCCCCAACAAAATATGACAGCCCGGCAACTCTTGACGCATCTGGCGAATGGATTCAATGGTGGCCAGGCCATTGGCTCTGTCTTCTTCAATCCCGGTGGAAATAGGCAATGCCAGGGGGTCAAAGAAAATTTCATGGGCGGGAATCCCAAACTCTAAGGCGGCTCGATAGGCCCGTTGGGCAATGGCAAACTTTTTCTCCGCTGTCCGGGCCATTCCCTCTTCATCAATCGTGCCCACAACAATCCCCGCCCCGTAGGTTTTGGCCAGCTCTAGGACTTTGTAAAAGCGGGGTTCGCCATCTTCAAAGTTCGTCGAGTTGAGCAAGCATTTTCCCCCGGCAACTTTTAAGCCCGCTTCCATCTTTTCCCACTCAGTGGAGTCGAGCATTAAGGGCAAGGTGACATTAGTAACAAGGCGGGACACTAAATTGTGCATATCCCGCACCCCATCCCGGCCCACATAGTCCACGTTGACATCAAGAATATGGGCTCCTTCCCGCACCTGTTCCCGGCCCATCGCCACCAGGCCATCCCAGTCTTCCGCGTTGAGCATTTCTCGACATTTTTTGGAGCCACTGGCATTGAGCCGTTCGCCAATAATTAAAAACGAATTGTCTTGGTCGTAGGGTTGAGGACTATAGATCGAGGCAGCCGCGGGAATAATTTCAGGAGTGCGTACTTTTGGGGTCAGGGTTAGAGCGATCTCGGCCAGGGCCTGGATGTGATCCGGACGCGTCCCACAACAGCCGCCAATGACCTGCACGCCTAAATCTTCCACAAACCGACTCAGGGCCAGGCGTAATTCCATCGGGGTCAGTTTGTAATGGGCATGGCCGCCGATATTTTCCGGTAAGCCCGCATTGGGAATACAAGAAACCACAAAGGGAGAATGCTTCGTTAAGTAGCGAATATGGTCAGCCATCAAGTCGGGGCCGGTGGCACAGTTCAAGCCCAAAATATCAATCGGGTAGGGTTCCAGGATTGTCAAGGCTGCACCGATTTCGGAACCGACTAGCATTGTCCCCTGCTGTTCCATCGTCACGGACACCATGATTGGCCGCCGCGCCCCTTTTTCTTGAAAAACCTGCAAAATCCCATTTAGAGCCGCCTTAATTTGCAGGACATCTTGACAGGTTTCCACTAAGAATAAATCAACACCGCCATCCCACAGGCCCCGTGCTTGTTCAGCAAAAGCAGTTTGGAGCGTGTCGTAGTCAATATGGCCTAGGGTGGGCAGTTTTGTCCCAGGCCCCATGGAACCCGCAGCAAATCTGGGTTTTTCTGGAGTCGAAAATTCGGTAGTCAAAGCTTTAGCCAATTCAGCAGCGGTTTTATTCAGTTCGTAGGCTCGATCCGCTAGGTCATATTCCGCTAGAACAACGGAGGTACCACCGAATGTATCTGTTTCAATCACATCCGCCCCAGCAGCGAGGAAATCCCGATGTACTTTCGCAACAGCGTCCGGTTTCGTGAGGACGAGGTACTCATTGCAGCCTTCATATTCCTTGCCGCCAAAGTCTTCTGCGGTTAAGTTTTGGACTTGTAAGTTGGTTCCCATCGCGCCATCAAAAACAATGACGGGCCGGTTGGGATTGTGAAGACGCTCAAGGAATGCAGAAGCCATAAAGCTGCGGGATTTAGGAATGCCAGAGATCCGTTAAGTCTAAAACAAAATTTGGTAGGACTTCATCCCCAAGCAGCTTACTGGGTCGATCCAATGACACAGGTGCTTGTTCCGGGCGATAAATCCAGGCCAGGCCCGATGTCGGTACCAGTAACCAACCCAGACGCCCGCCACTGTGAATGTATTCTTCCATTTTGGCCTGGAGGGTCGCAAGATTATCAGACGGAGAAGCCAGTTCCAAGACAAAATCCGGACAAATCGGAGCAAAGCCCTGTTTTTCAGATTCAGTCAGTTGCTGCCAGCGTTCCAAGGAAATCCAGGCCAAATCAGGAGAGCGCACTGCCCCATTGGGTAACAAAAATCCAGCGGAAGAATCAAACGCCACACCCAGGCCCCATTTGCGATTCCAGGCCCAAAGTTGTCCCGCGAGTTCAAAATTACGATGCCCAGTTTCACTCCCTGCAGGGGCCATTTGAATTAACTCACCTTGAGAAGTCCGCTCCAATCGTAAATCTGGCTGGGCCGCACAAAGTTCCTGAAACTCTGCCAGGGAAATCGGGGTTAAAACCGCTGCAGCAAGGGGGGATGGCATGACAAGAGCAACAGAATTTTCTGACTAAATCTTTATCGGTAATTATAACGGTTGGCTTGACCGGGTAACTATTTGAGCGAAGGCTAGCTTCAGAGGCTCTTGATTGCGTGTTTATTGGCACATTGTGTTTTTATCGACCCAGGCCAACTGTCCAGAATCTCCGGCAAAACTTACACTGATACCTATGACCCCAGCTGCAATCCCAGAACCCATCGCCCGCGCTGAAAACGATTGGCGCCTATTTTTGCGGATTATTCCCTATGCCCGACCCTACACCCGAGCTTTAATCGCCGCGGGGGCAATGTTGATTCCTTTGGCGGTAGCAGCGGCCCTACAACCAATCATCATCGGCCAGGCCATTTCGTTTCTTAAAAAAGAACCCAGCACCTACGATTTTCTCGAAGGCTTAGATGTCCCCCAAGGGATTGATTTACTGACCTTACTCCTTTTTTTAACGGTGATTATCCGTTTTATTTTGCAGGGCGTTCAAGGCTATTGGGTGACAAAAGTTGGGCAGCAGATTACCGCCGATATTCGCCAAGATTTATTTATCCACGTCACGTCCCTATCCGCGGCATTTTTCGACCGCACCCCAGTTGGTAAATTAATTACCCGCTTAACCAGTGATGTGGAGGCGTTGGGGGATGTCTTTGCCACAGGGGCGGTGGGAGTTGTCAGTGATCTTTTTTCAATTCTCGTTGTCACCATTGCCATGCTCTGGATTGATCCCTTGCTTGGTTTGCTCCTCCTGGGGATGGTGATTCCGGTAACGGGCCTAATCATTTACTTTCAAATTCGGTATCGCCAGGCCAACTACAAGGCTCGAGAGGAGTTGTCGGCCCTTAATTCCAATTTGCAAGAAAATATTGTTGGCATCGGGGTTGTCCAGCTATTTCGTCGAGAAGTTTTTAATAGCAACCTCTTTGAAACCATCAATAGGCGGTACGTCAAAGCCGTTGATAAAACCATTTTTTACGATTCTGCCGTATCCGCAACCCTGGAGTGGATCACGTTTATTGCCGTAGCGGGAGTGTTGTTGTTAGGTGGGTGGTTAGTGGAGTCAGAGCAAATTGACTTTGGGATGTTGGCCACGTTTATTCTCTTTTCTCAGCGTGTGTTTGATCCCCTGCGGCAACTGGCGGAAAAATTCACGACGATCCAGGCCGGGTTTACTGCCGTTGAACGGATTACGGATCTGCTCAATCAACCCATTGCAATTCGGGATCCAGAATCACCAGCGCAACTTCCACCCGCCCACCCCACCCAGGCCTTTGGAGAAGTTCGGTTTGAGGATGTCTGGTTAGCCTACAAAGATCAGGATTATGTCTTGCAGGGCCTGGATTTTACGATTCGGCCTGGGGAAAAAGTGGCTATTGTCGGGCCAACGGGCGCGGGCAAAAGCTCCTTGATTCGATTACTATGCCGTCTTTACGAAGCCAGCCGTGGCCGAGTCTTAGTGGATGGCGTGGATGTGCGATGTTTGCCTCAAACCGAGTTAAGACGGCACGTTGGGGTCATTTTACAGGATGGGTTTTTATTTTCCGGTGATGTCAAAGGCAATATCTCCCTGGGTGAAGAATACTCCTTAGCGGACATCCAAGCGGCGGCAGAGCAGATGAATGTGGCTGAATTTATTGAGCAACTGCCCAGGGGCTATGACACAGAACTGCGAGCGCGGGGGACAAATCTCTCAGCCGGTCAGAAACAGCTCTTGGCCTTTGCCCGGGTCGCCATTCGGGATCCACGGATTTTAGTCCTTGATGAAGCCACCGCCAGTTTAGATGTGGGCACAGAAGCGATGATTCAAGCAGCCCTGGAACAATTGCTGGTCAACCGCACCGCCATTATCATTGCCCACCGATTATCAACGATTCGGAATGTGGATCGAATTTTAGTCCTCAAACGGGGGGAACTCGTGGAAATGGGCAGTCATGATGAGTTGTTAGCCCAGGGAGGAATCTACGCCAGTTTGCACCAACTCCAACAGTTAGGGGTGGGTTAGAGATGGGAGTGGGTTATGGTTTTCTCCAGGCCAGGCCATAGCGATCATGACCAGCTAAATCCTTCAATATCTCGATCTGATCAAAGGCCCCAGTTGCCAGGATTAACTCTCGAACGGCCTCCCCTTGCCCCGTCATCATTTCCAGAATCAACAAACCGTTGGGCAGCAGAAAATCTGGCGCGGAATTAATGATGTCTCGTAAATCTGCCAGGCCGTGATCACCACTGATTAAGGCTAATTTCGGTTCATGGTGTTGGACTTCCGGCTGTAACTCGTTCAATAAATCCTGGGGAATATAGGGCGGATTGGCCACCACACCGGCAATTTTTCCCTGAAAATTTTGTAATGGCTCCCACCAGGCCCCATGTCGCAACTGAATCCGGTCTTGAAGCTGATAGGCCTTGATATTTTCTTGAGCTATTTTTAACGCTTTTGGTGAAAGATCAACTGCAAGCACCGTGGCCTGGGGAAACATTGTTGCTAAACCTATGGCTAAAGCACCGGAGCCAGTTCCTAAATCAAGCCAAATTCCAGTTTTGTGGATTTCAGTTGAATGGTTGTCGGCCAAGTCAATTAAATATTCTGTCTCTGGCCTGGGAATCAACACATCTCGAGATACGGTTAACTTAAATTCTCGCCAATAGGTATAGCCCAAGAGCTGTTGTAGGGGAATCTGATCCCGCCAGCGGATTTCCCAGAGTTGGGTTAAATCTTCCAGCCCCAACCTGCTAGAAATATGGGCATCCTCCCAGGCCCCTAACTTGAGGTTTAAAGCGGTTAGGCTAGTCACTTCCTGGAGTAAGTAGGCGAGTTCCTGCTGTCCTTCCAGTTGACGATGGGCAGGAATTTGTCCTTGGGCCCAGACATACCAGGCCTGGAGCGCGTCCCTGGAAATTTCTCCCGGCTGATTGGTCGGAGCATTGGTCTGATGAATGTCCCTCGAGTCTTGTATGCTCATATCTGGCATGGTTCGTCTTTCCTGGCCCTGCCACTATTAATATACGTCCAAGATTTTACATAAATTGCTATAGTCATCTTCTTTCCTTGCTGCCACCCCAAGACTCCCTGCCTCCATGCCCTCCTGCACATTAGAACGCCGTACCAAAATCGTCGCTACCGTAGGCCCCGCCGTCAGTAGTCCTGAGATGTTACGGGCAATCATTGAAGCGGGCGCGACAACCCTCCGCCTGAACTTTTCCCATGGTACCCACGACGATCATCAGCGCAGTATTCGCCTAATTCGCCAAATTTCCTACGAACTCAATCAACCCGTGGGGATTCTTCAGGATCTGCAGGGCCCCAAGATTCGCCTCGGCAAGTTTGAGCAGGGCAAAATTCAAGTCCGGCCTGGGGACAAATTTACCCTCACCAGTCGAGTGCTTCTGGGCAATGAAACCATTAGTACAATCACCTATCCCCCACTAGCCAAGGAAGTGCCGCCGGGAGCCACCATTTTGCTGGATGACGGCCGGGTGGAAATGGTTGTGGACGCCGTTGACAAGGTTAAAGAGGAACTTTACTGTCGGGTTGTCGTTGGCGGGCCGCTCTCCAATGCCAAGGGGGTAAATTTTCCAGGGGTTTACCTCTCCATCAAAGCCCTGACGGAAAAAGACCGCAATGATCTGGTATTTGGGTTGAACCAGGGGGTCGATTGGATTGCCTTGAGTTTTGTCCGCAATCCCCAGGATATGTTGGAAATCAAGGAATTAATTGCCGCCGCTGGTAAATCGGTGCCGGTGATTGCCAAGATTGAAAAACACGAAGCCATCGAGCAAATGGAGGCGGTGCTTTCGGTTTGTGATGGGGTGATGGTGGCCCGAGGAGATTTAGGGGTGGAATTGCCGGCGGAAGATGTGCCGATTTTACAAAAACGCTTAATCGCGGCGGCCAATCGGTTGGGAATTCCGGTGATTACGGCCACACAGATGCTGGATAGTATGGTCAACTCCCCGCGACCAACACGGGCAGAAATTTCCGATGTGGCCAACGCGATTTTGGATGGCACCGATGCGGTGATGCTCTCCAATGAAACCGCCATGGGTCAATATCCTGTGGAGGCCGTTGCAACCATGGCCCGAATTGCCACCCGCATGGATGCCCAGGCCCAGTTACATCGCTCTCCCCCATCCTCTACTGGCCAGTCGATCCCCAATGCCATCAGCCAAGCGGTGGGACAAGTGGCAGCCCAACTCAAAGCCAAAGCCATCATTACCCAAACCAAAACCGGCGCGACTGCCCGCAATGTCTCCAAATTCCGCCCGCAAATCCCGATTCTGGCCGCCACCCCACAGTTGGATATTGCCCGACGTTTGCAATTAGTCTGGGGCGTGGAACCCCTCTTAACCCTGGAACAACCCTCCATTCGTCAATCCTTTCAAGTTGCCATCAATACTGCCCAAGAGCGGGGCCTATTAACCGAGCGGGATTTGGTGGTGATGACGGCGGGGACTCTCCAAGGGGTATCTGGCTCCACGGACATGATCAAAGTGGAAATTGTCACCTCGATTATGGGTCGGGGGGCTGGCATTGGCCATGGTTCCGTCAGCGGGCCAGCCCGAGTTATTCCCGAGGGAGCTCGGATTAGTTCCTTTAACCCTGGGGAAATCCTGGTCACGTCCCGCACCAATGCCGATTACGTGGATGTAATTCGTAAGGCGGCGGGAATAATTACAGAAGAAGAAAGCTTGACTAGCCATGCCGCAGTCTTGGGCTTACGTTTGGGCATCCCCGTCATTGTTGGCGTTAAAAATGCCACCACGATCATTCGGGAAGGAACTATTCTCACCTTAGATGTCCAGCGGGGCCTGGTTTTTTCCGGTTCTGTGGATACCATGCGACACCAGCTGGTGTAAAACTGGGTGCAAGTCTGAGGGGTTTCAGGATTGGGAGAGGCGTTTTTGTGGGCTTCCCCCCAGGAGTTCGTGGGTCTCTGGTAAAAGTTGGATAATCTTATCCCGATGCGGGCTATGGCTGAGGGCGGCGGCTAACTGGCGATGATCAATTTCGGCAAAATCTTTCGCCTGTTCCCCCGGAAACCAATGGCTACCATTCCCCAGCAGGTTATAGCGCATCCGAGCATAGTCGACCAGGCCCCAACCCAAAGCTAAATTCCGTAACCAGAGGATCATCCGAATATTAATTTGGCCAGGAGTGTTTTGATAATCTGGTAAGCCCGTTTCCCAAGTTTGGCTCCAATCCGTTCCCAAGGTCTCGGCCATAGCTTGGTGTAAGCGGTTAATGATCGGCGGTAGGAGCGTGTCAGCTTGTTCGAGTAGGTTCAGGGTTTTCAAATGTTCAGGAAAATCTTGGGGACGCGCCGCACCAATACTGAGGGTATGAACTTCTGGGTGACTGAGACAAAATAAATCGTTAAACACCATTGGACTTAGGGGTTGGCAAAGCTCAACGAGACGGGCCGGTGGATCATTCAGCATTCCCCCTTTGTTCGTTGGGCTAATAATAAATACCCCCATGTCCTGGGCTGTTGCCGCGAGGATTGCTGGCCAGTTGAGTTGATTGATGAAATACCAGTGGAGGTTGATGTAGTCGAATTGTCCAGAATTGATGGCTGCCAAAATCGTCTCCAAGGGCCCGTGGGTGGAAAACCCAATAAATCGGACGCGACCCTGAGCCTGGAACCTTTGGGCGATTTCTAAACATCCCCCCGGTCGTAGGGTTTGCTCAAGGATGTCGGCATTGTTAATTCCATGAATTCCCAACAAGTCCACGTGGGCCAAATTGAGGTTGTTTAAGGATTGCTCAAGGGTTTGCTCAAAGGCTCGCGGGTTAGGACTTGGGGACACCTTGGTTTGGACAATCAACTTTTCCCGTGGGAGTTTTGGGAGAATTTGCCCCAGTTGAATTTCTGAAGTGCCGTAGCCTCGGGCTGTTTCGATGTGGTTGATGCCTAAGTCCAAGGCCTGGCGAATCGTAGCTTCCAAGTTGGCCTGGTTCTCCGCGGGAATATCGGTCAGGGGAACATCTTGCCATTTGTACTGGTAACGCATTCCTCCACAGGAGAAAACCGGCATGGCTAAATTGGTGCGACCAAAACGGCGATACAACATCACAAACTCCGGTTAAGACCCTAACTGGCCTGGTAAGCTTAACATCGCTACACAAATTTCCCTTTCATTTTTGTTGCACCCTCTCCCCCATGGCCAAGCTATCCCAAGACCTGCATCGTTATTTTATCGAGTCTCCCCCGCCGGACATGGAAACAGTCACCTTAGAAGCGATGCTTGACCAGGCCGGGGAACGAATTTTTGGCTTTTTGTTGGTGATTCTCTCTTTGCCGTCTGCGTTGCCGATTCCAGCCCCTGGTTACTCAACCCCCTTTGGGGTGGCCCTGTTCTTACTGGCAATTCAACTAATTGCTGGCAAAACAACACCCTGGCTACCGAGTAAAATCATGCAGCATCAATTTAAACTCAGCCAGGCCCAGGGGATTATCAAAGCTGGAATTCCTTGGTTAAAACGCATTGAAGCGATCTCGCGTCCCCGGTTATTGCCCATCTGCACCAGTAGCCCCGGTCGAGTCGTATTAGGGATTGCGATTGCCTTGATGGCCATTTCCATGATGATTCCCATTCCTGGAACCAATACCCTACCCGCCATGGGCATCTTTGTTGTCGGCTTTGGCTTGCTGGATGATGATGGGGCAATTAGTCTGGCGGGCCTGGTGTTGTGCTTGTGCGGCTTGATTCTCTCCACCTCGATTATCGTTGCGATAATTTGGGGCGGCAGTAGTCTCTTGGATATCTTTAAAGAAAATATCAAGGGGATATTCAGTAACTGATGTCCACTACCCCTGACGAACCCTCAATTCCTCTTTGGCAAAAACTCTGGCAGGCTCAAAAAGGTAATTTGTTGCTGATCATCATCGCCCTAGCTCTAGCCTTATTGCTGCGGGTTTGGGTGGCTGAATCCCGCTACATTCCCTCAGAATCCATGGAACCAACTCTATTTCCCGGGGATCGGATTGTCGTGGAAAAACTCTCCTACTATCAGCATTCCCCCCAGGCCGGAGATGTGGTTGTCTTTCAGCCGCCGCCCTATCTACAAGCCCTTGGATACCAGCCAGAACAAGCCTTTATCAAACGGGTCATTGGTTTACCTGGTCAAGTGATTCAAGTCCGTCAAGGTACTGTCTATGTGGACGGTCAGGGCCTGGAGGAGACCTACATTGCTGAATCCCCAAATTATGAATTGCCCCCAGTCCAAGTCCCTGAAAATCATCTATTCGTTATGGGGGACAACCGTAACAACAGCAACGATTCCCATGTTTGGGGCTATCTACCCCAGGAATATATTTTGGGTCATGCTGTATTTTGCTACTGGCCCATAAGCCATTGGGGCATGATCAAATCAGTAATTGGGTTGAATCCAGAGGCATCCCCAACTGATGCAGTGGCAGCACATAGCCCCCAGTAACCAGGTAAACCTCATCGGCAATGCCCCCAATTTTGCGAACTAAACTCCCTAGGCGTTGACGAAAGAGTCGTCCCATGGGATAAGCCGGGATTACCCCCCAAGCCGTTTCTTCAGCAACCAAAATGATTTGAGCCGTACTGGTTTTTAAGGCGACTAGGAGTTCCGCCACCTGTTGTTCCCAGGCCTCAGCTTCCCGATCTAAGAAATTTGCTAACCAGGTACCCAAGGAGTCCACGATAACGACTGTTTCCGGTGCGGCGGATAAAATCCCAGCTCCCAAGTCGTCACAAATCTCCCAGAGTTGCCAATTCGGGGGGCGGCGGTGTTGATGAACCTTAATTTTGGTTTGCCACTCCAGATCGGTTTCGTCCCATTGGGCTGTGGCGATGTAGATTACTGGTTTGCGGGTTTGGGTGGCCAGGGTTTCGGCCCATTCACTCTTGCCGCTATTGGCTGGGCCAGTGACTAATACCATCGGGAAATTTGCCATTACCTTATGTGTTCCCTACTCCGACCAGCCGCAGTTTATCCCCTCTCTAATTACAGTATTCCCAGATGTCGGGATTTTTTGACGATCCAGCCAGTCATCCCCTAGGCTGAAGTAGATCGGATTGAAAATATTACCCTTGTTGAGCCCCACCTTGTCATTGGAACTGCCGCAGTTAGTGGTGGCCAGCCAAAATTCGGGAAAGTTGCGAGAGTTTCAAACCTACTTAGCGGATCTGGCCTGGTCAGTTTGCCTAATGCCCGAAAATTTAGATGTACCCGAGACAGAATCCACCTTTTTGGGCAATGCCTGCTTAAAAGCGACAACCGTAGCCCAGGCCACGGGACATTGGGCTATTGCCGACGACTCGGGTCTGGAAGTGGATGCCCTTGGGGGTCGGCCTGGGATTTACTCAGCCAGATACGGGGCCACCGATGGAGAACGCATTGAGCGCCTTCTTGGAGAATTGGGAGCAGAACAAAATCGCCAGGCCAAGTTTGTCTGTGCCTTAGCCGTGGCCAGTCCAGATGGCAAAATTGCCCTAACTGAGGTGGGGGAGTGTTCTGGGGAAATATTATGGACACCCCAAGGTGAGAATGGCTTTGGCTATGATCCAATTTTTTATGTCCCGTCCCAGACCCAAACCTTTGCGGAAATGGATCGGGAAACCAAACGGAACATCAGTCACCGCGGTGTTGCCTTGAGGGCCCTGTTGCCAAAACTAATCGCACTCCTGCAAACCGAAGCCGTTCAGAATCTTTCCTAATTAACCCTTGACGGAATTCCGGTCGGGCTTCAGACTAATGGGTTAAGGTTGTTAAAATATTGTCTGGGCAAAAGGTTTTCGATTTCCAGAAGATTGCGAATTCCAAAGGTTGTTAATTGGTGTGGGGTATCAGGATGGCTCAATCAGGATTTTGGCGTGAAAAACTGGCCTATGGCCTGGGTGGCCTCTTGGCAGCAGTCAGTCTTGTGGCCTGTGAACCTGTCAGCCAAACCGGAACCAGTGAGAGTGGAGCGGCCCCCGGCTTAAAAATTGGCTCCCTCCTGCCCTCAACTGGGGATTTATCCTCCGTGGGCCTGCCCATCGTCAATACTGTCCCCTTGGTTGTTGAAACCGTGAATGCCTGTGGTGGGGTGAATGGTCAGCCCGTAACCCTGATTGCTGAAGATGATCAGTCGAGTCCCGCTGCTGGGGCCGAAGCCATGACCAAGTTAGTAGAGGTGGATCGGGTTGCGGGTGTGGTTGGTTCCTTTGCTAGTGGGGTTTCCAATGCAGCGGTGGATATTGCCGCCCGGGGCAAAGTGGTGCTTATTTCTCCCGGCAGTACCAGCACATTGTTGACGGAGCGGGCGGCTAAGGGGGACTTCAATGGCTACTGGGCCCGGACAGCCCCCCCTGATAACTACCAGGCCGTGGCCCTTGCCCAACTGGCCTATGATCGGGGTTTACGGAATGTGGCCACTGTGGTGATCAATAACGACTACGGCCGCAGCTTTGAGCAGGAATTTGTCACCGCGTTTAAAAAATTAGGCGGGACCGTGGTCAACGAAGCCAACCCCACCCGTTACGATGAGCGCGCTACCACCTTTAACACTGAAGCCGCCCAGGCCTTTGGTAGTAAACCCGATGGTGTTGCGGCAATTCTTTATCCAGAAACCGGGAGCCTCTTACTGAAATCAGCCTTTGAGCAGGGTCTAACCCCAGGGGTGCAAATTCTCCTGACCGATGGTGTGAAATCCGATACTTTTCCTGCTCAAGTTGGGCAAGCCAGTGATGGCAGTTTTATTATTGCTGGGGCGGTGGGTACGGTGCCTGGGGCAGATGGGACGGCCTTAAAGCAAGTGACAGAAATTTGGCAAGCGAAATACAATTCCGCCCCACCCGCGTTTGTCCCCCAGGCCTGGGATGCAACGGCCCTCCTTTTGTTGGCGGCTCAAGCGGCTGGCGAGAATACGGGTGAGGGAATTCAACAACATTTGCGGGAAGTGGCTGGGGGTGACGGGACGCCCGTAGATGATGTTTGCCAAGGCCTGGAACTGCTGCGGAACGGTGAAAAAATTAACTACCAAGGGGCCAGTGGTAACGTCGATATTGACGAAAATGGCGATGTGGTTGGGGTTTACGATATCTGGCAGGTCGGAGATGACGGTAAGCTAAATATCATTGGCAAAGTCACTCCAGAACCCAACTAGCTTGGAATTGCCTTCGGGCCTGGGGTTTGGCAGCCTAATTGAAATCCTTTCAGACAAAAATATGGCCAGTAGTTTTTCCTTTGATGTGGTCAGTGACTTTGATCGCCAAGAACTTGTCAATGCGGTGGATCAAACCGTGCGGGAAATTAAAAGCCGCTACGATCTCAAAGACACCAAAACCACGGTGGACTTGGGGGAGGAGGCAATTACGATCAACACCGACAGTGAATTTACCCTCGATGCGGTAACGACGATTCTCCAAACAAAAGCGGCGAAACGAAATTTATCCCTAAAGATTTTTGACTATGGCTCAGTAGATGCCGCCGCTGGTAGTCGGGTTCAACAGGTAATTAAATTGCGGCGGGGCCTGACCTCAGAATTGGCCAAGGAAATCAGTAAGCTGATTCGGACGGAGTTTAAAAAAGTCCAACCCAGTATCCAGGGAGATGCTGTCCGCGTAGTGGCCAAGTCCAAAGATGATCTGCAAGGGGTGATCCAACGACTCAAACAGGAGGATTATCCAGCGGCCCTGCAATTTACCAATTATCGTTAATTAGGCCCTCTTGGCAGGGTTGACCTTTTTCGGAGTTTTTTATGTTTGGTCGGATTTCCTTAAGTACCATTGGCCTGGTCGTCGGTTCAATTTTGACGGTAATTGGTTTTATTGCCTATGGCGCTGGAAATGCCACCCTCAATTTGGCTGGATTTTTCTATGGTGTGCCCTTATTGCTTGGGGGCCTGGCCCTAAAGGCGGCCGAATTGGAACCAATCCCCTACAGTCGCCCCACTCCCCCAGATATTTTGGCACTTCGGGACACCCAGGCCACGGACATTCAAACCAAAATCCGTAAAGATGTTACCCGTTATCGGTACGGTCAAGATGCCCATTTGGATAGTTCCCTAGAAGCATTGGGGCTCAGTCCCTCGGATGAGGAGCGGCCCGTTTTGATGGGGTTGCGGGAGGAAAGCCAAGATGGAGCCTACACCTTAGTTCTAGAGTTCAATTCACCCTTGATCAGCTTTGAAGATTGGCAACAGAAACAAGAAAAACTTTCCAAATTCTTTGGCCCCAACATCACTGTTACCCTAGCTGCCCCGCTTCCGGAAACCGTGGAAGTTGCACTGATTAGTCAGCTTAAACCAACGTCCTAACGCTAATTTAAGCCCCAAGAACCCATCTCTCCAGACCCGATATGATCAGGAAACAGAATCTAGAATTTTTGTGCTGTTATTTGAGGGTAATTGAGTTTAACGATGTCGCAACTGTCCAGGGAATTTCAAGATCAGTTTGATGTTGTGGTTGTGGGGGCCGGCCATTCCGGTTGTGAGGCCGCTCTGGCTTCAGCGCGCTTAGGCTGTAAAACCCTATTATTAACCCTCAATCTGGATAAAATTGCTTGGCAACCCTGTAATCCAGCGGTCGGCGGCCCGGCCAAGTCCCAATTGGTGCATGAAGTGGATGCCTTGGGCGGTGAAATTGGGCGAATGACGGATCGCACCTATCTCCAAAAGCGTTTATTGAATAATTCTCGCGGGCCGGCGGTCTGGGCATTACGGGCGCAAACGGATAAACGGGAATATGCGGCCCTGATGAAGCAGATTGTCGAAAATGAGCCGAATCTCCTCGTCCGTGAGGGCATGGTTACGGATTTAATTTTGGGCCCCAATGATGAGATTCAAGGCGTGCAAACCTATTTTGGTGTTGCTTTTGCCTGCCAGGCCGTGGTCTTGACAACCGGAACGTTCTTGGGTGGGCGCATCTGGGTTGGGAATAAATCCATGGCCGCGGGTCGGGCTGGGGAATTTGCGGCAGAAGGGTTAACGAATACCCTGAAAAATCTTGGGTTTGAAATTGGGCGCTTGAAAACGGGAACGCCGGCACGGGTAGATAAACGCTCGGTGAACTACGACCTGATGGAGCCCCAACCCCCGGATGAGGATCTGCGCTGGTTTAGTTTTGACCCCCAGGCCTGGACAGAGCGGGAACAACTAAATTGCTATCTCACCCACACCACAGAAAAAACCCATCAACTGATTCGGGATAATTTGCACCTAACGCCGGTCTATGGGGGTTGGGTGGATGCCAAGGGCCCGCGCTACTGTCCCAGCATTGAAGATAAAATTGTCCGCTTTGCCGATAAGGCCAGTCATCAAATTTTCATTGAGCCAGAAGGACGAGACACGCCAGAACTGTATATTCAAGGCTTTTCGACAGGACTCCCCGAAAACTTACAGTTGCAGCTTTTACGGACATTACCCGGCCTGGAATCCTGCATCATGTTACGCCCGGCCTATGCGGTGGAATACGACTATCTGCCAGCAACCCAGTGCTATCCAACCTTGATGACGAAAAAAATCAACGGCTTGTTTTGCGCGGGGCAAATTAATGGCACCACAGGCTACGAAGAGGCAGCAGCCCAGGGATTAGTGGCCGGAATTAACGCGGCTCGGTTAGTCAAAGAGCAGGAACCAGTGATTTTCCCCCGGGAACAGAGCTATCTTGGCACGTTAATTGATGACCTGTGTACGAAAGATTTGCGCGAACCCTATCGAATGCTGACCAGCCGCTCCGAATATCGGTTAATTTTGCGCTCTGACAATGCGGATCACCGGTTAACCCCCTTGGGACGGGAAATTGGCTTAATTGATGATCGCCGCTGGGCCCTTTACCAAACCAAACAAGCCCAATTGGCTGCTGAAACGGATCGCCTCGAACAGACCCGGATTAAAGAACATAGCCCAGAAGGTCAAGCCATTGCCCAGGCCACGGGTTCGGCGATTAAAGGTTCCATGACGTTAGCTGAACTACTCCGGCGGTCGGGCTTTCACTACCAAGATTTAGAACAGCAGGGCCTTGGGGATGAAACCCTAGAGCGGGCGGTGAAAGAAGGGGTGGAAATTGCGATTAAGTATGCAGGCTACATTGAACGGCAACAGCGGCAAATTGAGCACATGGCTCGCCAAGAACATCGGAAACTGCCACCAGATCTCGACTATAACCAGATTGCAACCCTCGCCAAGGAATCCCGCGAGAAACTGATGCAAGTGCGCCCCCTAACCATTGGCCAGGCCAGTCGCATTGGGGGTGTGAATCCCGCGGATATTAACGCTCTACTCCTCTACTTGGAACTTAAAACCGTCCGCAAAGAATTATTGGTATCCTAGCCTCCCCCTGGGAACGTTGAAGCAAATACCTAAACCAGAATGGGCTCAGGCTGGGTCGAGAATTTCAACGCGGCCTGGAGAAGTCCGGCAAACAGCGGATGGGGAGCACTCGGGCGCGACCGAAACTCTGGGTGAAATTGAACTGCAAT
>CAZZCG010000007.1:0-131554 GCA_964653145.1 uncultured Synechococcus sp.
ACTACCAGGCATTCTTGGGGGCGGGCCCGGCAAAGGAAGGGTCTGATTGGGCATTGTGGGGGGGCGGCCGGGGGGCGGGGGAGCGGGCATTCTCGGGGGTGGGCCAGGCACGGGGGGGTATTGGGGATCGGGCATGGGAGAAACTCCGCAGTGGTGGAATGGGGCTGAATTGAGTGGATCGTTGGGAATGGGGCAAAGACCGCTTGAGACCCTTGGTTTTCCCTTCAGACTTAGTATATGAAACTTGCTCAGTGAATTTTCTGATAGCTGCTTTTTTATCCACATTGTTAATAAAGCCAATCACAGGGAATAAAATAGGCCGAGATGCTATTCAACGCCCCCATCTCCCCGCAAAATTTCCGCAGCTAGCTCAACCCTCTATTCCCATCCCAGGCCCCATGCTCACCTCATCTCGAGAATCCCACCCATCCCCCCTACACCAGGTTCAACGCAAGAGTTGGGGAACGGCCCAGGCCTGGAAGGTTCTCGTTTGGTTGATCGCCGTGTTGATCGCCTTACCGGTGTTGGTAGTCCTGGGGCAGATTTTTGTAAGTTCTGGGGAAACCTGGCAACATTTGGCCGAAACAGTTTTGAAGGATTATGTTCTCAATTCCTTCTGGCTCATGCTTGGGGTGGGGTTTGGAGTAACGCTGATCGGGGTGGGGACGGCCTGGTTGGTGACGATGTGTCGATTTTGGGGCTCCGGGGCCTGGAATTGGTTGTTATTGCTGCCCTTTGCCGCGCCGGCCTACATTCTTGCCTATACCTATACGGTTTTTCTTTCCTTCGAAGGGCCCGTGCAGGGAACCCTCAGGGCCTGGACCGGGTGGGAATGGGGCGACTATTGGTTTCCCGAAATTCGCTCATTGGGTGGGGCAATTTTGATGCTGACCTTAGTCCTCTATCCCTATGTGTATTTGTTGGCGCGGGTTGCATTTCTAGAGCAGGCCACCTGTACCCTTGAAGCCAGTCGTTCCTTGGGTTGTGGGCCATGGCGCAGTTTTTGGACAGTGGCGTTACCCTTGGCCCGGCCTGGGATTGCGGCGGGGGTGGCTTTAGCGTTGATGGAAACCCTGAACGACTTTGGTACGGTGCAATATTTTGGTGTAGATACCTTTACCACCGGGATCTATCGGACTTGGTTTGGTCTGGGGGATCGGACGGGGGCCTCTCAACTGGCTTCGGTGTTGCTGCTGTTTATCTTTGGCCTGGTGTTGGCAGAGCGATGGTCACGGGGCCAGGCCCGGTTTACTAAGCAAAATAATTCCGACAAGCCCCGACCCTATGTCCTTAAATCCTGGCGGGCAATCTTGGCGACCTTAGCCTGCTTCATTCCCGTGGGATTGGGTTTTTTAATTCCGGCGGCGGTGTTGCTCCACATGGCAATTCGGGAAGGCAGCGGGGCCTGGAATGAGGAGTTTTGGGTGCATGCAGGCCACAGTTTGATTTTGTCCAGTCTTGCCGCGGGCTTAGCGGTGGTCATCGGGGTGTTTTTAGCCTATGGATTGCGCCTATTCCCGGCCTGGAGTTTGCGCCTCGGGACTCAGTTGGCCGTAATGGGCTATGCGATTCCGGGGGCGGTGATTGCCGTGGGAATTTTGGTGCCCTTGGGTTGGCTGGATAATCAGATTGATAGCTTTGCCATGGCGACATTTGACATTTCCACTGGCCTAATTTTTAGCGGAACGATTATTGCGCTTCTCTACGCCTATTTAGTTCGGTTTTTAGCAGTCTCCTTTAACTCCATTGAAGCCAACCTGTTGAAAATCCGCCCCAGCCTGGATGAAGCTGCCCGGAGTTTAGGAAAGACACCTCTGGGAACCCTCATTTCTGTTCATTTGCCCCTCTTAACCACAGGCTTATTAACAGCAGCAATGCTGGTTTTTGTCGATGTGATGAAGGAATTACCTGCGACCTTGGTGATTCGACCGTTTAATTTTGATACGTTGGCGATTCAGGTCTATCGGTTGGCCTCCGATGAACGGTTGGCAGAAGCCGCGGGTGGGGCCCTAGCCATTGTCCTAGTTGGGTTAATTCCGGTACTGTGGCTGAGTTGGCAAATTCATCGAGCCGGAACCTTTGACAGCAACCGTCTCTAGCACACAACCCAGGGGGTGAGTATGGCCAGCCAAGAATTCCAAGACCTCCAAAGCCAGTTGGTGCGCTGTTGGCAAGGCAGTGAGACCTTTGTCCCAGATTCAACCCAAGAAAATCCCCAAGAGCGGGACATTGTTGTGATTCCTTCCCTCAGTTTTGCCCAACGGGAACTGGCGAAAATTACGGGCTACACCCACTACGAAGAACGCCAACTCTATACCCTAATTCAGTTGCGGAATCCCCACACTCGGATGATTTATGTCACCTCGCAACCGATTCACCCCAGCATTATTGATTACTACCTCGATCTGCTACCCGGAATTCCCTCCTCCCACGCCCGAGAACGCCTGTTGCTCCTGGCCACCTACGACTATTCCGATAAGCCCCTGACAGCAAAAATCCTTGAACGTCCCCGCCTCATGGCCCGCATTAGTCAAGCCCTTCGTTCTGATCAAGCCTATATGGTCTGTTTTAACGCCACGGGCCTGGAACGAGAATTAGCCCTGAAGTTGGGGATTCCCCTCTATGCAGTCAATCCAGATTTGCTCTATTGGGGCACAAAGGCCGGGAGTCGAGAACTGTTTGCAGAAGCCAAAATCCCCCATCCCGATGGCAGTGGCTTCATCGATACTGAACCAGGCCTGGCTGCAGAAATTCTGAATTTGTGGCAGCGGAATCCAGGATTACAAAGGGTCGTGGTCAAGCTGAATGAGGCTTTTTCCGGTGAAGGGAATGCTCTACTTGATTTACGCCCCATTGCCCAGGCCCAGGACAAACTCACCGCCATCACCCAGGCCCTGAGTCAAATGCAATTCCAGGCCCCACAAGAAAACTGGAGCTCCTATCGAGCAAGGTTTGCGGAACTTGGTGGCATTGTTGAGTGTTTCATTGAAGGCCAACATAAACGCTCCCCCAGTGTTCAAGGGCAAGTCACGCCAGTCGGGCAAGTGGAAATCATCTCGACCCATGACCAAATCCTCGATGCCCCCGATGGCCAAATTTTTCTCGGCTGTTCCTTTCCCGCCGCTGAACCCTATCGCCTCCATTTGCAGGAGTATGGGCTGAAAGTCGGGGAAGCACTGGCCCGTAAAGGGGTAATTGGGCATTATGCGGTGGATTTTGTAGCCCAGCCCATTGAAAATTCAGACACCTGGGATTTACAGGCCATTGAAATTAATTTGCGCAAAGGCGGTACAACCCATCCCTTTATGACCCTGAAATTCCTCACCAATGGCCGCTATGACCCTGATACTGGGTTGTTTTACAGCTACCATCACCGCCCAAAGTACTACATCGCCTCGGACAACTTACGCCACACGAATTACCATGGCCTCTTACCGAACGACTTACTGGATATTATTGCCCGCTACCATCTCCACTTTGACTCGAGCACTGAAACAGGGAGCGTCTTTCACCTGATGGGCGCACTCTCTGAATTTGGCAAGCTCGGGATTACCAGCATTGGCAACTCCCCTGAAGAAGCTAAGTCCATTTACGATCAGGCAATTCAGGTGCTAGATCAAGCCAGCCAATGAGCCAAGGCGCGGATACGGTCATTTCAAGTAGGAATGGAACATAAACAGGCCTGAAACCCATGTGAGCATTACCCCTGAGGTCTCACTTTTGGCAGATATGACTATAGCTTTCAGTGCGGTCATAAACCTCAGATGCAACTTGATGTCATGAAGCTTTTGCATCTTGGTAGGTCCTATTCTCCGGTTGACTATAAAGCAGACGCCACACAATAAATAATTGGACAATCAGTGGTAGGGTTTCTGGCAATTCAACTTCAGCAGTTGACCAAATCCACGGTCCTCGCCAGCGAATCTTAACCGAACCAAGCTCCTGATCCTCATGCAGAATACGAGAGTTCCGCCATACAAACACTTGATGATCGTATTCCAGGGTTTGGGATGGTGGCAGGGGCAGGATTTTCAAAGTCATTGATGCGACACAGGTTTTACCCTGCCGAAGCTCATAACGATTGAGGATGAAGAATCCTTTCCCAATAATCCTTAATGCTTTTTTTTGAAAAATCAGCTTGCCCCCAAAACCACAGGGGTTAAATGTGGCTCTAGCAATTTGCTTGGTGCCGATAGAAATGCGATAACCAAACAGACCAGGACGAATTGTAAGCATTTTCAGACGAGCTTCGACTTGGGGAGTGATCTGGGGAAGAAGAGAAGCTTGGCAATTGCCTGGGTGACATTGAATACCCCACAGTGTATCCAAAAATTCTCCCCTGCTCTCAATACCTGAACTCCCAAGAAGCAGCGATTTACCATCAGGCCAGGCAGCAAAAATATTTTCCCAACAAAAATATCTATTTCCTCACCGACCAGACCGCAAACCCCGCACCTGTGGCAAACATGATCAAGCTATAAATCGCCGCTGGAATTGCAAACTCCGGTTGGTTTAGTAAGGTGGGCCCACTGGCAATGGCAATGGCTAAGGTTCCATTTTGAATCCCCACTTCCACGGTAATCGCTTTCGCACTGGCAGAATCTAAACGTCCGACAACCGCAATCAAATACCCCAGGCCCATGGCCAAAATATTCAGAGTCAACGTCACCAGGCCAACTTGCAGAAAAAAGCCGATCACATTATCCCGTTGCTGCACCAATAGTCCGGCAATAATTAACCCCAACAACGCCAAGGATAACCACTTCACCCCCCGCTCAATCAGGGCCGCAAACTGAGGTCGGGAATAATGCAAGGCCATCCCAAGCGCCACCGGAATCAAGGTAATTACAGCAATTTGTAGCACCGTCGGGCCAAAGGGTAACTGGAGAGTGGTGGCGGTTCCTAAAAATTGTTGGGTAGCCAGATTAGTAATGATTGGGATCGAAAAAATTGTGATCAAGCTACTAAAAGCTGTCAACGTAATTGAGAGAGCAACATTACCCCGGGCCAGATAGGTCAGTAGATTTGAAGTTGGGCCTCCGGGACAAGCCGCTAAAATCATTACTCCCACGGCCTGGTTAGGATTAAGTGGAAAAATGCCCGCCAGAATGAACCCAAGGAGCGGAAGCATCACTAACTGAGCCAGTAGGCCAATGATCACCCCTTTCGGATCAACCAAGACCCGTGAAAAGTCCTCGACCTTCAGCCCCAGGCCCATCCCCAACATCACTGCAAATAGGGCTAAGGGCAAAAATACGGCGGTTAAAAAGTTAGAGTCCATTCAGGTCAGAGGTGGAGAGGGGCAATTGATCAATTCAGAAGCTTAGCCATTGTAAGGGAGTTTTGATGTTTCAAGGGATTAAAACCTTCCAACCTGTCTCAATCCGGCCTGGAGGCAAAATTACACTGGGGAACAGAGGTTGATTAGGTTAATCTGTTGATCGGCGATGACTTCTATCACGCAAGATAAATTTTGTTCTGGGACAAGGTGAGCGGTTATGCAGGTTAAGCTGGTTTCGGTAACGCAGCCGGTGCTGGAAATTGCCGGAGAAACTCTCTCGGCGGAAGGGTTAATGGCCTACTGTGCTCGGGTTTCTAGCCCCCACCAAGAAAATCCTGACTATGCCCGCCTGTTGAAATTTTGTATTCGCCAAGGCCATTGGTCTGTGTTTGAAATGGCGGATATGACCATAGAAATTACCACCACCCGAATGATTGCCCAACAAATTCTGCGGCATCGGAGCTTTTCCTTTCAAGAGTTTAGTCTCCGCTATGCCCAGGCCCAGGGGTGTGAAATCTATCCAGCCCGCCGCCAAGATATCAAAAACCGGCAAAACTCCATTGATGATCTCCCCGAATCTGACCAGGCCTGGTTTGCTCAGGAACAACAACGGGTTTGGGAGCAGAGTTTTAGCCTCTATCAAGCAGCCCTAGAGCGCGGCATTGCTAAGGAATGTGCCCGGGCCCTGTTGCCATTGAATACGGTGACACGCCTGTACATGAAAGGCTCGATCCGGTCATGGATCCACTATTTCCAAGTCCGCTGTGCCCCCGATTGCCAAAAAGAACACCGGGATATTGCCTGTGCGATTCGGGAGATTTTTCAGGAACACTTTCCCACGGTTGCTGCTGCCATGGCCTCGGATTAAGCCTGCGATTTATTCAGTGAACTCCTAAATTGCGACACAAGACTTGAGAGTTTCCTGCTGCCAGGCCCCCAAATCTGCCAAGGCCCGGTCTCGATAGGCTCCATAGCGTTCTTGTTTAGCGCGAATTCGTTTCTCTAGGGGTGGCATAATCCCAAAGTTGGGCGGCATGGGTTGAAAGTGCTTGACATCGGCCGTGCTGATGTAATGGATCAAAGCCCCGCTCATGGTCGTTTCCGGTAAGGTCACAGGTTCCAGATTTTGTGCCAGACGCACTGCATTGGTTCCCGCTAACCAGCCCCCGGCCACCGCCGCCGTATAGCCCTCTGTCCCGACTAATTGTCCCGCCGCTAACCACTGGGGTCGATCTTGAAATTGCAGGGTTGAAGCTAAAAGTTTCGGGGCATTCAAAAATGTATTGCGGTGCATCACCCCCAGACGGACAAATTCCGCATTTTCCAGGCCGGGAATCATCCGAAACACCCGTTGTTGTTCGCCCCAGCGCAAATTGGTTTGAAAGCCGACTAAATTCCAGAGTTGCCCCGCCTTATCTTCTTGGCGTAATTGCACCACCGCATAGGGCCTGGGTTTATCGGGATAGCGCGGATCAGTCAAACCCACGGGTTTTAAGGGGCCATAGCGTAGGGTTTCAATGCCGCGCCGGGCCTGTTCTTCCACGGGTAAGCAGGCTTCAAAAAATTTAGCGGTGTCTCGGTCAAAATCCTTGAGGGTGGCTTGCTCGGCTGTATTGAGCTCATGCCAAAAGGCTTCATACTCGGCCTGGGTAAAGGGGCAATTCAGATAGGCTGCTTCACCTTTGTCATAGCGAGAGGCCAAAAACGCAATCTCCCGGTTAATGGTTTCCCCCACGACAATCGGACTGGCCGCATCAAAAAAGCTCAAATAATCCAGGCCCGTGAATCGTTGTAAATCTTCTGCCAATGCTGGGCTAGTAAGGGGGCCGGTACACAAGACCACAAACCCATCGCGAGGAATTTTGGGGAGTTCCTCACGGCGCAACTCAATTAAGGGGTGCTCAGCCAGAGTAGTCGTTAAATCCTGACTAAATTGTCCCCGATCTACCGCTAATGCACCCCCGGCCGGAACTTGGTGTTGATCCGCTTTGGCAATCACCACCGAACCCAACTGGCGCAATTCCTGATGTAACAAACCCGCTGCCCGATCACTGGCCATAGCCCCAAAGGAGTTACTACAGACGAGTTCAGCTAGATGTTCGCTGTGGTGGGCTGGAGTTTGCTGGGTCGGGCGCATTTCCCAAAGAATAACTGGCCAACCCCCACGGGCAATTTGCCATGCCGCCTCGGTTCCGGCTAACCCACCACCAATGACATGAATCGGTTGTTGTTTTGACATACTTAAATTTTTAGCCATCCAAAAACATGCTCGGCTGTGAGTTCTAAATCTACTCCCTCTAGTCTTTGAAGCTGACAAGCACCTCGACAAACCCTGGGCTCTTGGTGAGGAGCAAAGATCAGAACCGAATAGTCATCTGGATCAAGCATCCACCCCAACAGGCAGCCATGCTCTAGGCAATGTAACAGGTTATCAATAACACGATTGGCTTTCTGAGCCGGTGACAGGATTTCAATTGACCAATCAGGGGCAGACATAAAATTATCCTCTGGCTCCCCAACCTCGTTGACTTGAATCGGACTCCAAGGGATGACGGCAATATCTGGAACAACAGAACGTCCACCAAACGTACAGCGTAACTCTGGCAAGGCGGTATGGGTTTCACTATGATGATTAATCTCCGTCAGCAGTCGCATTTGGAGAAGCGGGTGGCGAGTTTTGGGCATGGGCTTTTGAAGAGCAACCCCGTCGATGTATTCCCAGGCCGGAGATTCCTCGATGTCGGGAAGTTGGAGAAATTCTGCAAGCATCAGAATTCGGGTGAGAGAAGCCGTCATGATTTAACTGATTGGGGAAGGCTTTTGCTGTCAGTATAGTGGATTAGCTTGGCCATATCAGTCTTGAACCGGAAACACAACTTGAACCGTTCCCCAGGACATGGGATGGGATGACCTGATAAAGTCCGCGTAGATTCAATACCTTCCAGATTCGCTCCATGAACTCGACAGTTAGCTTGCTTAATCGCATTACTCAAACACCTGGTCAGTGGGGTGGTCGTCCTGGTATCCGGGGGATGCGAATTCGAGTAACTGATATTTTAGAAAGGTTGGCTGAGAACGTTAGAATTGATGAATTTTTAGAAGACTTTCCCGATTTGGAGCTAGCAGATATCCAAGCTTGTGTGCTCTTTGCGGCTCGCCGGACTGATTTCCCAAGATTAACGGCATGAAAATTTAGAGGCGCGTTAAAGATTAGGTTGTTTAACCTCAGCAAGCTATTGAATAGGCAGGGAACAGCGAAATCGATTGCAAGTAGAATTAAAAGTTTTGTTGGTGGCGCACCAAGTTGAGAAATTCTTCCCGAGTTTTTTGATCATCCCGGAACACCCCCAACATCGAACTGGTAACTGTCCAAGAGCCTGGTTTTTGTACCCCTCGCATGACCATGCACATATGGGAAGCTTCCATCACGACGGCCACACCCTGGGGTTCGAGAACTTCATTCACCGCTTCGGCAATTTGGCGGGTTAGACGCTCTTGCACCTGGAGGCGACGGGCATACATCTCGACAATCCGAGCCAATTTACTCAGGCCAATCACCCGCTGGTTGGGAATATAGGCCACATGGACTTTACCAATGAAGGGCAACATATGGTGTTCACAGAGGCTGAAGGCACTAATGTCACGCACCAACACCATCTCATCATGGCCTTCGTCAAACACAGCTCCATTGACCAAGGCTTCCAAGGATTGGGAGTAACCACTGGTGAGAAACTGCATTGCTTCCGCCACCCGTTTCGGGGTTTTGAGTAGTCCTTCCCGCTCCGGATCTTCCCCAACACTGAGAAGCATTGTTTTAACAGCAGCCATCATTTCATCTTTAGCCACATCAGCTGGCGGGGCTTGAATCAGGGGTTCTTTGCCGAGGTGGGTATTGCGATCGGGCAGGATTGGAGCGGTGGACAGGCGTTTGCCATTGGCGGGTTGATCGGGCAGATTCAGGGCGTTAGGTGAAATGGTCATAGCGTGGAGTTTGAAAGAAGAATAGGTGAAAAATAAACAAGAGCAATCAACAAACAGTCAAAACAAATGAGCGCGGCCAAAAATCAAGGGGTTGACAGCAATGGAGTAGGTTTTAGAAATGGGTTATAGGGCTCCCCCTAAGGGCATCAGGACTAATTCTTCCACGAGGGCATTGGCAGGGAGTTGGATAGCACAGAGAATGGTCTGAGCAACACTTTCCGATGTGAGCATGGCAGCGCGGTCAAAATCTCCTGCAATCGTTCCATGATCCCAAAGGGGAGTAGCTACAGCACCCGGACAGAGGGCAATGACCCGAATCCCGTTTTGGCGTTCTTCAGCGGCTAAGGTTTTTGTGAGTCCCATTAAGGCAAACTTACTCGCACAGTAGGCTCCCCAGTTCGGAAATACCTGTTGCCCAGCAATGGAAACCACATTAACTATCGTACCGCAACCCTGGGATCGGAGGGAGGGGATCAGGGCCTGGGTAACTTGCCAAACGCTGGTGAGGTTGACATTAAACAAGTATTGCCAATCTTCTAGGGCCATCTCTGCCAAGGACGCTGTTTGAGCCAGGCCTGCACTGTTGATCAAAATTTGCACCGGCCCGACTTTTTCAAGGATAGAAAGGATTTCCGCTTTCACGGTCTCGACACGGGCTAAATCCAGGCCAAAGATCGGGGCTTCTACACCGTAGGCCATCGCTTGTTCTGAGACTTCCTTAAGTTTTTCGAGATTCCGACCCAGAAGCACTAAGTTAAACCCGGCCTGGGCCAGTTTCAGGGCAGCGGCGGCCCCAATACCACTACTGGCTCCAGTAATTAGGGCGCGTTGAGGTGAGGAGGACATAGAAAAAATTCACGAGATGGACAAAGAAAGTTTCATAGGTTACGGGGCCTGGGTAAAGACTCCCATCCGGCGGAATTTTTGATAGCGTAATTCCCGGCGTTCGGCTCCACTCATGGCCCGGAGTTCTCCTAAATGGCGCAAAATTGCCGCTTTGAGATCATCCGCAGCTTTGACTGGATCTGTATGGGCGGCCCCAATCGGTTCGGGCAGAATTTCATCAATGATTCCCAGGCGTTGTAGGTCCGTAGCTGTAATTTTCAGGCTTTCAGCAGCTTGGGGAGCCTTTTGGGCATCGCGCCAAAGAATCGCTGCACAGGCCTCAGGGGGAGCAACACTGTAGACGGAATGCTCAAACATCAACACCCGATCTCCGACACCAATCCCCAGGGCACCCCCAGAACCGCCCTCACCGATGACCGTGCAAATAATTGGGACGCTCAAGCGAAACATTTCCCGGAGGTTATAGGCAATAGCTTCCCCTTGCCCATATTTTTCCGCATCGACACCAGCCCAGGCCGCTGGGGTATCAATGAAGGTTAGAATCGGCATTCCAAATCGGTCTGCATGATCCATTAACCGCATCGCTTTCCGATACCCCCCAGGAGATGCCATGCCAAAGTTCCGGCGAACATTATCTTTGGTATCCCGGCCTTTCTGCTGGCCTAACAAGACTACAGGCTGACCATCCACGCGAGCAACCCCCCCGACTATGGCTGGATCATCGGTACCGCGTCGATCTCCATGGAGTTCGATCCACTCATCACTAATGGCCTGGATATAGTCGAGGGTGCTGGGGCGGCGGGGATGACGGGCAACTTGGAGTTTCTGGCCTGGGGTGAGTTGGCTAAAAATTTCCCGGCGGACTTGGGCGGCCCGTTGCTCGAGTTGGCGGACTTGGTCGGAGACATCAACGCCCAGTTCAGATGATTTATCACGCACCTGTTGGATTTGGGCTTCCAATTCAACCAGGGGTTTTTCAAATTCCAGAAGTAAGCGCCGTTCAGCAGTGGCCATAAGCAGGTTACCAATTTATCAAAGGAGTAATGAAGGGAAACATGACTGGGAAATTTTTGGTGGTGCCCCAGGCCGGATCAACATCCAACCAAAGCCAATCTCGCTAGATTTAAACGGATAGTAAAAGGGGAGAAAAGCCATGCTTGCGGGAGACTTCACCAATTTTTTTCATTGCCTCAACAGTAATTTGATTTCGCCCCCAGGAAAAGTTTGTATGCCAACCTTCAAATTCCAGGAGCATGGCCTCGGCAAAACAGGCAAACATTTGGCGGGAGGGCACATCCATGTTCACAATGGACATAATTCTCCAGTCAATGTCTAAACTGTGTTCGACAATCCCACCATTGAGGACATGGACACCTTCCCGTTGTAGCTTCGTGCCCAGGTTCTTCGGATAACCACCGTCAATCATTAAGCAGGTATTTTTCAGAGTGCTGACTTCGATTTCGACACCTTTCGGCATACTGGCCACCCAAACCACAATATCCGCCAAAGGGAGGGCCGCTTCAAGGGGAAGAACTTTGCCACGACCGAGTTCATCTTGCAGGGCCTGGAGCCGATCTGAGTTGCGGGCCACTAACAGAATATCCGCCACATCCAACTGATTATCCAGCCAACGACAAACGGCACTGCCAATATCTCCTGTGGCACCACACACAGCCACCGTTGCTGTAGATAAATCAATCCCCAGTTGGGCCGAGGCCTGTTCGACTTGACGGCAAATTACGTAGGCAGTGTGGGTATTGCCGGTGGTGAATTTAGCGAAATCTAGCTCCACATTCCGCACCTGAGGCATTTTTTCCAGGTTAAAATTCTCAAAAATAATCGAGGAAAACCCCCCTAGAGCCGTAATGTCAATGCCATGTTTTTGCGCGTGGGCCATGGCGTTGATGATTTTTCGGGTCGCGGCCTTGATCCGCTGTTGAGCCAGCATTTCCGGCAAAAAGCAAGACTCCACATACTTCCCTTGAATAGTTTGTCCAGTGATGCTGGTTACGGAAATGTCGTCCACGATTTGGGGTGGGGCCATACACCAAAACTCCAGGCCCTGATCGGCGTATTCGGGGTATCCTAGGTCACGGGCAACGGATTGAGCATGTTCAAGGCTGGTGAGATGGCCAATAAGTCCAAACATGGGCGATGGGTACGGGAAATATAAAGGAAGATAGAGAAAACTATCAGAACAAAATATATTGCTGATACGTTTGAGTCTAACCTAGTCCCTGAAGTTTTGAACCAGCCTCCGATCAATTCGGGATCAACCGCTCGAATGGCTCGAATCCGGAAAAAAGCAAAAGTTTTACCGACTGCTCAGTGAATCCATTTATACTTGTGACCTGAAAGCTGAAAATTACTGACTGGGCCGATGGTTCTTGCCCGATTTAGGAGTTGGCTTTTCCCTAAGTCAGTACCTGTTGTGGGTTGGTCGTTAACATCAATTTCCGCTGAGAATATTTCACCCTATGTCAGATTCTGCCACTTTTCCCCCAGAACAACGCATTGAAGTTTTACCTGATCTCGAGAGCCTGAGTCAGCGGGCCCTGGAAATTACCGTTGAACAAATGGAAATTGCGATTGCCGCCCGGGGACGGTTTAATTTGGTTTTGGCTGGTGGGAATACCCCTAAAAGTTTGTACGAGAAGTTAGCCCAAGAATCTCTTCCTTGGGAGCAGTTTGAAATTTTTTGGGGGGATGAGCGCTATGTTCCCCGGGATCACCCCGACAGCAATGAAGGAATGGCGCGCCAGGCCTGGTTGGATCATGTCAACATCCCGCCGGAACACATTCATCCGATGCCCACTGAATTTCCCGACCCCAATGAAGCTGCCACTGTTTATCATCAAACTCTAGTTGACGTTTTTCACAGACAACCTAGCCCCCAATTTGACCTGACGTTGCTGGGCATGGGGCCCGATGGTCATACAGCTTCTCTGTTTCCCCACACTCCAGCTTTAGCCGTGGGGGATCGGTGGGTCACCGTTGGCAATAAAGACGGGCAACCCCGTTTGACACTCACCGTTCCCGCCATTAATCAGTCCCGGTGTGTTTTATTTCTCGTGGCTGGGGCAAACAAACAGAATGCCTTGACCCAGGTTTTAACTGGCAGCGGCGATCCAGACACCTATCCTGCGCGGTTGATTTACCCACAGGACTCCCTAATTTGGTTACTGGATCATGAGGCGGGCCTGGGTTGGAGTGAAACCGATGATTCTGGCACTGGAGTGAGCGTCCCTTGAGGATTTTGCCCGAAACCCTTGGCAATGCCTGCGTGGTGATTTCTTTAAAAACCAGGCCCGGTGAAGCAACTGCTATCACAAATAAATGTTGACTATCCCCACAAATGGGCTATTCCTTCACTAAAATATCTGCATAATTGGCAAACGTCTGATGGAAACCGGACTGAACTGCCACAATGTCCTTCAGAGGTTGTGATGCGTTAGGGCTATTATGTGCCTATGATTATCTGTCCGACTTGCCAGCACACCAATCCTGACCATGCCGTTCAGTGTGAAAACTGTTTCTCCCCATTACCGCAAATGAGTAGTTGTCCTAACTGTGGTGCCCCAGTCCAAGCTGATGCCAGCTTTTGCGGCCAATGTGGGTTTAATCTGCGCCAAATAGCCTCTCCCCCAGAAATGCCGCCCCTACCGGATTTATCTGCGCCCCTGACCCCACCCTTTACGGATATTCCCGAACTGGAGCCGGATCATTCTCTGCCCGCTGTTTCAACCCTCCCCCGCCCCCCAATCCCACCCCCACCCGCTGCCTTTGCCGTCCCCTCCACGCCCCTCATTGACATCAATGCCCAGTTTTACCATGTTCAAACCAAAACCACGGTACCAGTCCCCCCTGGCCTGGCGGTGATCCACATCGGTAAGCCCAATGACCGTATCCCCCCCAACATTGACCTCTCTGGTTTTCCCAACTCCGAGATTGTTTCCCGAATTCATGCAGACCTTTGTCTTGAGGGGGATACCCTATTAATTGAAGATGTCGGCAGCGCCAATGGAACCTACATCAATAACCAACCCCTACCACCGGGTAATCGCTATCAACTCAAAAATGGAGATCGCATTGCCTTTGGGAAGGGCGACTTAGTTTCCTTTGTGTTTCAGATGATTACTTAAATCGGATGCATGAACTAGACTGATTGTGGGTATGGTTTTTTATAGGTACTAGATTTAGTCCTAGGTTTGATATCGCCCTCTCATTTCCCCAAACACCATCGTGATTACTCTCACCCTGCTCCATCCCGTACAAGCGACCCCCGTTCAGAGTTGGACGTTTGAGCATGAGTCTATCGTTCGGATTGGGCGAGCGGTTGACAACCATGTGGTGCTCTACAGTGCAGTTGTTTCTCGCCACCATGTGGAATTACGTCGTAATGGTCTCCATTGGGAAGTGGTCAACCTTGGTACTAACGGCACCTACCTAGATGGAAAGCGAGTTCAGCAAGCCTCCCTCAATGATGGTGGGATTTTACGGTTAGCTCGCTCTGGGCCAAATATTCAAATCCGGATTGGCCCCAGCAGTCAACCACCCCCACCAAACGCCCGCATGGATACGATCCCAGAGCAATACGTGGATCCCTCTAAAATGACCGTCGGTGGGGTCAGTACTGAGGTGGAAACTCGCACCCAATCAGCCACCCAAATTCATGAACAGAAGGACGTTGAGGGTGAAAGTGATCCCGGCTTCCATGTGGTTGGACAACTGCCCCTTGAGTTTTTAGGGGAATATCAAAACACCTGCACCCACCCCCAGGCCGGCCCTCTCCTTGTTTTTTGCCCAGACTGTGGACAGCCCCTACGGCCATTGGAGCAGATTGGCCCCTATCAAGTTTTCCAGGCTATGGGATCTGATCACACCTGTTTGGCTTGGCGGGCCGGGCGGATGGTCGTTCTTAAATCTTTACCGGAAACCGCAGCAGTCGCAAATTTTGCCAACTTTCGTCACCAGGCCCGCCAGTTGTGTCGCTTGGATCATCCCCATTTACCCAAATTCTACGAAGCATTTTCGGTTAACGGCCAACCCTATTTGTCCACTGAACGCATCTATGGGCCAACTCTGGAGGCCTGGGTCAGTGATTATGGTCCCCTATCCTTAGCGGAAGTTTGTCATGCCCTCCGCCCCCTCTGTCAACTGTTAGATCAGCTGCATCAAGAGCACCCACCAATTGTTCATCAGCAAATCCACCCCCGGCAGTTAGTCCGACCCTTGGGGTCTCAAAACCATGACCACTGGCAATTGATTGGCTGGGGCCACGTCCCCATTATCTCTGGGGATGCCGGTACTCTTTTGGCCAACACAGGCTATCTCGCCCCGGAATTACAAGCGGGTCAGCCCCAACCGGAGTCGGATTTGTTTGCCTTGGGCGCGACCCTAGTTTATCTACTGACCGGCTATGACCCCAGTGCCTATGTTCGGTGGGGTGTTAAGGAATACCGGATGTACGCCGAAGATATTCCCCGCATGAGTTTACCCATTGCCGAAATTGTGAATGCCCTGACCCACCCCAACCCTGACGAGCGCCCCAAATCTGCCCTGAAGACCCTTGAGCGTTTGGAAGCTCTGATCTAAGCCCTATGGGCCTGGCAGTTGTTTATCACCCTGACTATGTGGTGCCGCTGCCCCCTGGACATCGGTTTCCTATGGCTAAATTCCGGGCTCTGAAAGACCTGTTGCTCAAGGACAATGTGGTGACGTTGGCGGATGTTTACACCCCCGAAGTTCCCGAAGAACATTGGCTGTCCCTTGTCCACAATCCCGCCTATATTTCCGCCTACAGTCAAGGGACACTCTCGGCCCAATGCCAACGCCGGATTGGCCTACCCTGGAGTCCAGCCCTGGTAAATCGGACTTGGCGCGCTGTGGGCGGAACCATCTTAACTGCCCAGTTAGCCCTAAAGTTTGGCTTGGCTTGTAACACGGCTGGCGGCACTCACCATGCCTTTCCAGATTACGGTTCTGGGTTCTGTATTTTTAACGATCTGGCGGTGGCGGCCCGGGTGATTCAATCCCAGACCCTGGCCAAGAAAATCCTGATTGTGGATTTGGATGTGCACCAAGGGGACGGTACCGCATTTATTTTTCAGGATGATGATAGTGTCTTTACCGTGTCGCTCCATTGCCAGGCCAACTTTCCCGGCACCAAGCAAACCAGTGATTTAGATCTGCCCCTCCCCATCGGCCTGGAAGATCAAGATTATCTGAAACTTTTGGGGCAACACCTCCCGGATGTCATCAGCCAAGTCCAGCCAGATTTAGTCCTCTACGATGCTGGGGTCGATATCCATGTGGGAGACCGTTTGGGAAAATTAGCCATTACCGACAGTGGTATCTATTGTCGGGATATGCAGGTCTTGACCACCTGTGCCCAGGCCGGGATTCCTGTGGCGGCGGTGATTGGGGGTGGCTACAGTGATGACTTTTCGGGCCTGGTTTATCGACATTCCTTACTCCATCGGGCAGCGGTGAACGTTCAACAGCAGTTCTACTAATCCCACCCTTGAGCCAACCAGGAACGGGGATCAACACTTTGCCCCAGAACGTACAGCCCCCAATGGAGATGTGGCCCGGTGGAGGCCCCCGTATTTCCCACAGTCCCAATCAACTGCCCCGCTTCCACCCGATCCCCAGGCTTAACGCGAATATCCCTAAGGTGAATGTAAATACTCACAACTCCTTGCCCATGATCCAGACCAATGGTGTTTCCGTGGATTTCAAACCCCTGTCGCTCCCAGCCCACCAATGCCACCCGTCCCCGCGCCGCGGCCAAAACGGATGACCCCGTCGGCCCAGCATAGTCAATCCCACGGTGAAAATAATCCTGGGCAAAGACGCCATTGTAATACCGTCGCACCCCATATCCTGTGGTGACTGGCCCAGCGTTAGGACGCACAAACCGGCCCTGCCAGAGTTTTTCAGGGGTGACGAGGGCTTTAAAGACGTCCACCTGTTCAAATTCAAAATCTGTACCTAAATCATCTTTCCCTGGGGGGAGCCAAATGCGTTGCACCGGAAAATTCCGATTACCCAACCAAACCAGCAAATTCCGTGTCGTTTCTTGCCCCGTGACGGTTAAGGGAGTCCGGCCTGGAGCATTCAGGGGAGTAGTTGGAATTAGGGCCCGCCAACGATTTTGCCCCAGTGGAAAAGCTGGATACGTCTGTTTACCAAAGGTGACGGTTGGGGCCTGGGGTTCGGAATTAGGACTGCTTATGAGTACTGAGAGAGTATCGCCCAAAACCACTTGCTGGGGAGTAACCTGCACCTCTAAAGCCCAGGCCGGGGAAACTGCCACCATTGTTGTGGTTACCACCAGGCCAGGTAAACTTGTTTGAGAAAATAAGCTGTGTCCGACACCCATGATCACACCCGCTACTTTTGTGTGAGTTTAGCAAGTTGTTCCCGCAGATGGGGCCTGGATCACAAGGTCTAGGCAACGGTAAAGGCGAGGGAATTGGGTTAGAGCTTGGATTGCATTTGATATTGCTGCCAAAGCCGTTGATAGAGGCCAGGAGTTTGAATAAGGTCTGAATGTTGCCCCATTTGGACAATTGTGCCCCGATCCATGACTAAAACCCGATGGGCTAAGGCGGCGGCAGACAATTGGTGGGTAATAAAGAGGATGGTTTGGCGTTTGGGCTTGGCCTGGAGGCTTTGGAGAATTTGGGTTGCGGTTTGATTATCAACACTGGCGAGGGCATCATCGAGAACCAAAATTGGTGCATCCAAAAGTAGGGCGCGGGCAAGGGCGGTGCGTTGGCGTTGGCCCCCCGAAAGTGTAATCCCCCGTTCTCCCACAAGGGTTTCGTAGGTTTTGGGAAAGTTGAGGATTTCGCTGTGGATTTGGGCCTGGACGGCAGCCGTTTCAATTTCAGCTAAGTCGGCCTGGGGATGCCCGTAGCGAATATTATTTTTCAGACTAGTGCTAAATAAAAAGCTTTCCTGGGGGACATAGGCTAGACAACCCCTTAAATCTGCTAGGCGAATTTCCGTCACATCCAGGCCATCCAGGAAAATTTGCCCTGGGGCGATATCCAACAACCGCGGTAAGGCATTGGCTAAGGTGGATTTTCCCGAACCAATGGGGCCCACAACCGCCACAGTTTCTCCAGGCTCAATGGTGAAATTCACATCCTTGAGGGCCGGATAGCGGGCCTGGGGATAGGTGTAGCGCAGATGCTTAACGGCAATCTCTCCACGGACTTTTTCAGGAGGCAAAGGAATCGCCGTTGGCAAATCTTGAATTTGGGGCGACTCGCTGAGGATGGCTTGAATTCGGTCAACACTGACTTCCCCCCGCTGATAGGCCGTAATTGTAAATCCGAGCAAAGCCGTGGGAAAAATCAGCCGTTCAATGTAGAGGAGCAGGGCAACAAAGTCCCCAACTTGAATCGTATTGGCCGCAATCATTCGTCCGCCAAACCAAAGCAAAATCAGCAAACTTAAACTAACCATCCCCCCTAACATCGGAAAAATAGTATTTCGGGTTTTAGCTAGGTTGAGATTAGTGCCCAGGAGGTCTTGGTTGAGGAGGCTAAATTGACGTCGTTCATTTTCTTCTTGAGCATAGATTTTAATCACCGCCATCCCGCTCATATCTTCCTGAATCATGTCACTGAGATCCGCCAGGGCTTCCTGGGTTTCCAATTGCTCAGAGCGTAAACGGTTACTGAAGCCTAGGACGAGCAGCAAAATTAAGGGGTACACCGAGATGGCTCCCAAACTCAAGCCGGGGTGAATGGCCAACATCACAGGCAATGTCAGGGCATAGGCAAAAATCGTATTCACAAAGCTGAGTACGGCAAACCCAACTAAGCGGCGAATATTATCCACGTCACTGGTGGAGCGACTAATTAAATCCCCAGCGGAGTTGCGCGCAAAATAGGCCGGCTCCATTTTTAAAAGATGTTCAAAAATCTGTTGCTTCAGGTCAAACTCCACCTGTCGGCCCGTGCCAAACAGCCAAATCCGGGATGCCATCCGAATGCACCACATGACCGAAGCCAGGCCCAGTAAGATCAAAACGTAAAAAACGACGCGCTCAAACTCAAAGCGGTTCTGGAGTTCATCAATGGCCTGACCAATTAGGAGGGGTAGATAGGTACCGATGACATTGACGACCAAGAGTGCCCCAATCCCCGCAAGCGTCACTTTCCAATGGGGGCGTAGATAACTGAGAAGTTTTTGAAAGCGAGATGTTTGGCCTGGGGTGGAATATTTCATGGAAATGATTGACCAGAAATTAGGGTCGGCAGGGGATGAGAGCTGATGAGTTGTGATTCGGAGATGGGATTGCTGGCTGGGGTGACGAGGCCAGGCCGGGTAGAAAATCCTCCCCAAATGAATGGAACTCTCTCATTGTAAGGGTTTGAGCTTCTGGGGTAATCTCGACCAAGTTAGGCCCAGGCCAGATAAATTGAGAGCACAACCAAGGGCAGATAAGGCAGGAACAACTCTAAGTTTCTGAATTTCCCCAGCAAGGTTCCAGATGCGGCAACTCAAGATGTTTCGTTAGGATCATCAAGAGAAGTTGTAAATGACAGCGAAAGAGCTTGGAGAAATCGGGCTGTCTGCAGAACAAATGTGTTAGAGCCGAATGTAACTAGAATAGTTTGTGTATGTCCAAGTTATTTGCAGCAGCTAAACCTATCGTCGTTATGCTGATAATTGTTAATGTAGGAGAGTCAAGAAATTTATTGATAGATGATTGATATTGTAGAAGCAGACCTCAGCTTATCTGCTCATGCAAAAGCTATGATCCAATTATTGGATGAGTATGCACTTGACCCAATGGGCGGTGGCAAAGGTCTATCCGATTACGTCAAGGCAAATCTTCCAGCAGAGCTTTCAAGGAGAAAATCGGCTCACGTCATTCTCGCATTTGTTGATTCTCAACCCGCAGGTCTTATTATTTGCTTAGAAGGGTTTTCTACATTTGCTTGCAAGCCATTGCTAAATATCCATGATGCCATTGTTGCTTTACCGTACCGTGGAAGAGGCTTGTCCAAACTTCTTTTACAGAAAGCAGAGGAGATCGCCCTGGATTTGGGCTGCTGTAAACTTACGCTAGAAGTTCTTGAAGGAAATCATGTTGCTCAATCAGCATACAAGTCGTTTGGATTCAGTGGCTATGAGCTAAATCCCAACATGGGCAAAGCATTATTCTGGGAAAAGCAATTAGGAGAGGTGTCTAATAGAGCCCAAAATCTAAGTATTATCGAGTGATTCACGGAAGCATAACAAGCACTTGCACTCGGAACAGAGGCGTACACTACCAGTTATGGTGCTAAAACAATTAGCGTCTGGTTAATCGTAAGCCGCTATGCAACTTCAAGACATCGATGAAGACACAACCGAAAATAAAAATCTTGTCTTGGATGTGATTTTCCATTCTAAGCAGACGCAATCAAAAAGTAAGGGATGAGTTACAATCCCAACTAGAGTCTTCTTTTTCGTTAGAGTTTGGGTTAATGCGGCGATAGGAAGTCCTTCTGGTTCTGGCAAATCTTCAAATTGCGCTGAAAGATTTTGGTTCTAAATCCCTGATGCTTTTTGGTTCTCTAGCTAGAGATGAAGCACAGGCAGATCGTAAAACCGAACGTGAACATTGGCGCTGTACCGTCACCAACTGCATTAAGTATCCAGGGATTGATGTTGCAAATATTAGCTATTCAGAATAATCCTTACCAGAGCCATACTTCCAACTATTAAGCCTACTGGTCAGAGCATACTGATGTTCGGGTAAAAGATTGGCTAAAAAGGGTTTTAGATGACTCCCAAGGCGATCACCCAAATCGTAGCCACCTAACAGAATAAAGTGTTGCAGCCAACTTAGCAGACTCGGGAAACCCACTTGCATAGAAATTTTAGAGACAAGAATTGGGTCTGCTAGCACCATGTTCCAGAGGGTCTGAGTCAGGGCGGGGAACTGCACCACATCTTGCAAAAACGGTTTAAGAATGGGATCGCCTAAATTATCCATAACAGCAAAGGTCACTGCTAAAAGTTCATTTACGGCTTCAGGGCTATAAATCCTTCCAATTTTGACCCGCATAGCTTCTTGGAAAAGCCAAGTGACAGAAAGGTTAGGCTGGTAGGGCTGTAACAAGCTTAAATCAGCGCGACTTAATAAGTTCCATTGCAATGCCATGTCAATTCCTTCCACTAATCGGGGGAGATGTCGCATCAAAGCCCCAAATCCACCAAAACTCAACGGTGACTGACTCCCACTACTATCGCCCACCTGTAAAATTCGATTCCATGCTGTCTGTAACGGTGATCGCTGGTAGGAAGGAAAGAATCCGTACAAGGCTCGTAGAAGTTTGATTTCTTGAATATCTATATTTTGATACTTTGGTAAATAACTAAAATATTCACGGAAAAGCTGCTTAAAACTGAGGCGATCGGGATGCAAATCCGCGTAGGTGAACATATAAGTCGTTCGACCATCCTTGGCGGGGAAAGCCTCCCAGAAATATTGACAGGCATTTTTAATCGGCGTAAAAGAATAGAACAAATCCCCATATTCTTGCTGGGGTAATCCTTGGGCACAGCTACCCACCACTAAACAAATACCATCAGGGCGATTACCTTGCCTGGCCTGGGCAGCGATTGGTGAAAAATGACCCATCATATCCAGTAAAAGCCGAGCTTGAATCCTCTGACAAGTTAGCTGGGGATTGCTTCTAATATGAATCTCAACTCCATTAGGTTGCACAATGGCCTGGTGAAGTTCGGTTTGCTCTAAAGTACGACCACCCGCATTTAGGAATTTTTGCTTGAGTAAATCCAACAAAATAAGTGGACTTACCCCTAAATTCAACACATCCCGCACCCAAATATCTTTGCCGCCCTTAAAGCCAATGCGACTCGGATTATATTCTGTGACGATGGTCGATTCTAATTCACTAGCAGTCAATAACTCTAATTCCAGTAAAATCTCTAATTCTTTTCGAGATATATTCCATTCCTGTACTCTTCCCTGTAAGATTCCTTTTTCAATTATGATTACCCGCCAACCGAGTTTTTGCAGAGCATAGGCAAGAATAATTCCTAGAGTTCCGCCGGCAATCGCGACATCATAATTAATATCAACTAACTGACCAGAATTTTCTGTTATTAACTGGGGAAATGAGGGAGGGGATACGCGATAGTTAGTCCAAAACTGATCAAACTGCTCTAGCTTATCCAAGGTTTGAGGTGGTAATTTTAAGAGGCTATCAGTCATGATTTATGGTGAAGGGAATCTGTGATAGCATTTTAACAAATTGCCACAGATGCGATCGCCCCAGTATCTAGGTTAAATAAAGTAAACGTATGAATCTGATCGAAGTTGTAAAGCAAGACTACAGTAGATTTCCCCAGGCCCAGTCCTACGAGATTTATGCCTCTAATGTTTATTTTAAAGACCCCGTTTACGAGTTTCGAGGATTAGATAAATATCAAAAGATGATTGGGTTTATTACCTACTGGTTTTCTAACCTCAAATTGGAACTCCATGACATTCATCAAATAGATGCAGTTATTCATACCCAATGGACAATGAGTTGGAATGCTCCTCTACCTTGGCAACCCCGAATTTCTGTTACAGGTCGCAGTGAGTTAGAGGTCAATGCTGAGGGCTTGATTACTTCTCACATCGACTATTGGGAATGTACACGGTTAGATGTAGTAAAACAACACTTTAAATTTTAGGTTCCAAAGATACAACTAACATCCAATAAATTAGCTTTATCAACAACTATCTTATTAAAAATTTTAGTAAAAACTCATCAAAAACTTGAACAAAAATCCTTAAAAAGAGGCTGATTCTCAAAGGATTAAAAATAATGAGTAAATTCTCCAAATACAACCTCAAACATCTATGGCAAATGGTGATGATCGATTACTCTCACAAACTAAGACAGACCACCATATCCGAGTTAGTTCATTTAGTAATTACTGATGGAGAGTAAAGGTCAGTCCTTGGTTAAACCCTGTGCGGCTTATATCCATATTCCCTTTTGTCGGCGGCGGTGTTTTTATTGTGATTTTCCCATTTCAGTGATTGGGGAACGGGCCTATGGCGAAACAGCCCCGGCAATTAACCAATACGTAGCAGCATTACACCAAGAGATTCAGTTAACACCCAAAGATAGTTTACCGCTAAAAACAATCTTCTTTGGTGGCGGCACTCCTTCGTTATTATCCCCAGGCCAAGTCAGGCAAATCCTCGATCAACTCGACGAAAAAATTGGGATTGCTCGGGATGTAGAAATTTCCTTAGAGGTGGATCCGGGGACATTTTCCCAAGCTCAAATTCAAGGCTATCGAGATAGTGGCGTGACGCGCTTGAGTTTGGGAGTACAGGCGTTTCAAGATCAGCTTCTCCAAGCCTGTGGGCGGTTTCATCGAGTTCCAGATATTCAACAGGCCGTGACGATGATTCAAGAGATTGGCTTTGAAAATTGGAGCTTAGATTTAATTTCTGGCTTACCGGGACAAACTCTGGGGGATTGGCAGGATTCCTTGATCTCAGCGATTGAACTGAATCCAACCCATATGTCCGCCTATGACTTAGTGTTAGAACCAACCACAGTATTTGGTAAAAAATTCCGGCCTGGGCAAACACCCCTTCCAGACGATGACACCACTGCCGAAATGTATCTGTTAGCGGATCAAATCCTCACCACGGCTGGATATGACCATTATGAAATTTCCAACTACGCCAGGCCGGGATTTCGCTGTCAGCATAATCAGGTTTATTGGCGAAATGAATCCTATTATGGCTTTGGCCTGGGGGCAACCAGTTATTTAGACAATCGCCGGTTCAGCCGTCCGAAAACCAGAGCAACTTATTACCAATGGTTAGAGACATTACCTGATGGCTTAGAAGCAGTTGAACCGACTAGTTTATTAGATCGCTGGCTGGAAACCTTGATGTTGGGATTGCGCTTAAAAGATGGGATTGATTTGAAGCAGTTAGAGCAGGAGTTTCCTGGGGCCTGGGTGGAAAAACTCATTCACTTAGTTGACCATGAACCAAACCTCATCAGGCTCAAGGATCAGATTTCTTTGAAAATTCCCCAGGGCTTTCTCTTCTCAAATCAGGTTTTAGGAAAAATTTGGAATATTTTTGATGACCCAGTTTAAGTCACCCAATTGAGAAAATTCTGGATCACAAAGGCATTCACAATATCGACAAAAAATGCCCCCACTAACGGCAAAATGATGAAGGCCTGGGGAGAAGCTCCAAATCGCTCTGTAACCGCAGTCATATTGGCTATGGCCGTGGGAGTTGCCCCTAACGCCAAACCAGCATAACCCGCGGCAATCACCGCCCCATTGTAGTTGTGCCCCATCAAGGGAAAAACAACAAAAATTGCATAGAGAATGATCATCATAAACTGCACCAACAGGATCATAGTCACCGGCCCCGCCACACCCGCCAAAGTCCACAGTTGCAAACTCATGAGCGAAATCGCCAAAAATAGTCCTAGGCTGACATCGGCAATCAGGGCTAAAGAAGGTGTGTCCGTGGGCCAGGCCAGGTGCTTAAACCAGTGGGGAATCGTATTAGTCAAAATAATCCCCGCAAACAAACAGGCCACAAATAGGGGCAGTTTCAATCCCAGGGCATCGGTGATCAGGTTAATTTGCAATCCCAGGCCAATGGCAAGACCGATCACAAAAACTGAGTTGAGCATCGTGTTGTAGTTAATTTGCACTCCAGTTTGATCCTCGCGAATCCCAATGGATAGTTCAGCGGTGGCATCTTCGGATTTGAGTTTATGGCGTTTAATTAAAAAGCGAGCAATTGGCCCCCCAATCACCCCCCCTAAAACCAAGCCAAAGGTGGCACTGGCAATCCCAATTTCCGAAGCATTTTCCAGGCCATACCGTTGAAAAATTGGGGCCCAGGCAATCGTGGTTCCATGGCCGCCACTGAGGGAAACTGAACCAGCCAGAATACCAATTGGCAACTCAATGCCCAGGATTCGGGCCACAGAAACCCCCGCCAGATTTTGGAGAAAAATATAGACAATTGCAATGCCAAGCAAAATCAGGAGGGGTTTGCCGCCCTTGAGGAGCATATTGAGTTTTGCTGACAGGCCAATGGTGGTAAAAAAGACCACTAAGAGCACATCTCGAATGTCTAAGTTAAAGTCCACTTGCACCCGAAACAGACTGTAAATAATTCCAAAAATTAAGGAAGCAATGAGTCCGCCTGAGACCGCTTCAGGGATGTTGTATTCTCGTAAAAAGCGAATCTTTCCAGTGAGATATTTGCCAAAGTAGAGCACCAGAATTGCAATCACAATCGTTTGACGAATATCGAGTTGGACTTGATGCATGCTCTTGAGCAAACTCCACACCTGGGACTGTTCCTAGGGTAGCGTCATTCCGCAAACCGCCTTGGACTCTCCATACTGGCAATAGGTCAATCCTGAGGGAAAACATGGGACTGGAGCTGTATTTATTTCTAATTGCTGGGGGCCTGGTGGCGGGGATGTTGGCCGGGTTGCTGGGCATTGGTGGCGGTGTGATTATGGTGCCGTTACTGGTGTCGATGGGCTTTCAACCGGTGGTGGCGGTGGGCACAAGTACTCTGGCAATTATCATTACGGCGGTGGCGGGAACAATTCAAAATGCCCGCATGGGTTATGGGCAACTGTCAAAAATCCTTGGCCTGGGGTTGCCGGCTGCAGTCTTAGCGCCCTTGGGATCGATACTGGCGTCCCAATTACCGGATCGTTGGTTGTTGATCGCCTTTGCCCTGATGCTGTTGTCAAATATTTACCTCATGCACTTACGCAGCAACCTTAAAGAACAACCGGAAGCCACTCCTGACTCTTCAACCCAGGCCCCAGTCACCTCGAATCAGCGTCTCAAACATTTCGGCAGCGTAATTTTGATTGGCGGCATTGCCGGATTAATGGCCGGATTATTTGGCATTGGGGGTGGGGTAATTATGGTGGCACTACAGGTCTTACTCTTAGGGGATAAAATCAAGCCAGCGATCCAAACCAGCCTGGGGGTGATCATCATTACGGCGGTGGCAGCAACCATTGGCCATGGCGTGCAGGGTAACGTGGCGTTTATGCCAGGCATGATTCTGGGCCTGGGGGGTGTGGTGGCGACCCAATTTAGCACGCGGTTGTTGCCCCGGTTATCGAATCAGGTGGTGATCACCCTCTTTAATACGTTTATGTTGGTGATGTCCGCCTATATCTTTTTCCAGGCCCTGACCCTAAAACCCCAGCCATAAAACTGAAACCTAATTCTTGGGCTGAATCCGCAACAACTGACCATTGGCCTGATCCGTAATGACGTAGAGCAACCCATCGGGGCCCTGGCGAACATCCCGCACCCTTGCACCCACCGGAATTCGGGCCTGGTCAGTCACATTACCCAACTCATCCACTTGAATTTTTCGCACCTCTTGGGCAACTAATCCCCCGGCAAAAATCACCCCAGACCAGGCCGGTACTGTCTCACCCCGATAAACCACTAATCCCGATGGAGCAATCGCCGGAGTCCAGACTAACTTTGGATCGATCATGCCCGGTTGGGTGCGGAGGGGGGTAATTTCTGCGCCGGTATATTCTTCACTAAAGGTGACAATTGGCCAACCGTAGTTTTCCCCTGGTTTGATCAAGTTCAATTCATCCCCGCCCCGGGAGCCATGTTCCGTTGACCAAATGGTTTGAGTGGCTGGATCAATGGCCAGGCCTTGAATGTTCCGATGGCCCGTGCTCAATAAACTGGGCTGGGCCTGGGGATTATTGCGAAACGGGTTATCAGCGGGAATCGAACCATCAGGATTAATCCGATGAATCTTTCCTAAATCGCTGTCGAGGTTCTGGGCCTGGTTCCGAATCAATTCCCCATTTAGTTCTAGTGGCGGATTGCCCCCATCCCCAATTGCAACTAATAACGTCCCATCTGCCATCCAGGCCAAGCGGGCGCCAAAATGCTGGGTTCCGGTTTTGCTGGGTTCAGTCTTAAAAATCACCTCAACATCAGTCAGGCGGTTATCAGTGAGCACGGCCCGGGCAACTTGGGTTTGGTTGGCCTGGGAATTTCCGGCAGCATAGGCAAAATAGATCAAATTGTTGTCAGCAAAGTTTGGATCCACGGCAATATCCAACAGTCCCCCCTGGCCTTGGGCAAAAATTTCCGGTAGGCCTGGAATTAGTTGGCGTTGAAGTTGCCCATCTTGAACTAAGCGCAATCGGCCCGGTCGTTCCGTAATCAACAAATCGCCATTGGGTAACCAGGCTAGGCCCCAGGGGTGTTCTAAGCCCTCAACCAGGGTCACTGACTCCAGATCAGCAACCTCTGGAACTTGGCGGGGACTCATTAATTGGGAAACTTGGGCATTGGGATTGGCCTGGCTGGCGGGGGGATTGCCTGGCAACCCACAACTACTAAACCCTAAGGTCACCACCAGGGCCAAACAACTGCGGCAGACTTCCGGGATGAATCGCGGCATAACACCCATCAAGAACGGAGGAACATTTCGACCGGATCACCCCAAGCCGATACCTTTACCGATGGAATTACGGGGCCTGGAGTTCCGCCAGCGAGAAACAGTCCAGTTTTCAGGGTAGCAATTCAAAGCCTAGGGGGTCGTTTCCAGCAGCACTTCCACCGTGCCAATGGCATCAGTACTATTAACGGCTTCGTTATTTCCGGCTTCAGGATTACTGTCGGTGGCATCGGCACTGGGACTGGGGGACGGGGGGGGAAGACTTGCGGTACTGGTGGCCGGATTCGGGGAGGTGGGTGCAGGCGGGTTTTCCGGATTAGCTTCCGGGGACGGGGATGCAGCAGCGAGGCGAGTGGCGGCATTTTGGACAATTGGGGCAATATTTTGGCGGTAATAATCCGAGTCTTCAGGAATGGGTTGCCCGTTAATCCGAACTTGTTGGGCCAATTGAATCGCCTCTTCCCACTGTTGTTGATCAAAGGCGCGACGGGATTGGGCGAGCAGGTTCTGATTGGCGGAAAATTCCCCTTGCCAACTGGCCAAGGCATCCTGGGCAACGGCATAGCTTGGGCTGGAACTGGGAATCGTTTGGGCGAGGGCGAGGGCCTGGTTTAAATCCCCACTGAGATAGGCCTGGCTGGCTTGGGATAAGAGACGATCAGACCATTGACCTAAAAGTTCTTGGGCGGCGGTATGGGCTGGGTCTGTTGCAGGAATTTTGCCCAGTAGGGCCAGGGCCTGGGGTAGTTCTCCAGCTTGCTCTAATTGTTCAGCCGGTCCCAACGTACATTGAATCCGAACCCCCATGGCCTGGTTATATTCGGTCTCATCCGCGGGAATCTGACTAATCAGGGTTTGGCAGGCAGTAAAGTTTCCTTGGGCTTGCTCTTGCCGGGCCTGGTCGAGAACAGCTTGCCACTCAGAAGGGGCTGTTGCAAAATTCCATCCGGCACCAATAATTCCCAGACCAGCCAACGCTGCGATCCCCACACCGCCCAAAACCCAGAGTTTTTGCCTAGGCAGTAGGGTCGGCACAGTGACAGACTTAACCGCCGATTGAGACTTAGGACGGGTAATTGCTCCATCGGAGGTAATTTGCTGATCCAAAACAGCCATCTCCGCCGCGGTCAGTAATTCACCATGAACCGAGGGGGTGGGCAGTGCTGGATCAAAGGTGACAGGGGGGGTAGTCTCAATGGTTTCCGGGGGTGGCTCCAATAGGGTCGTGGCCCTGGGGCTGGAGTTGGCCATGGCCGCAACACTAACGGGCGCATAAAAGTTTGTTAACTGCAACAATCCCCGCAGCGCATCCGCCGCATTGGTAAACCGCGTCTGGGGGTCTGGGTGGGCCAGTTGGTTGACAAAGTCTTCAAACTCAAAATTAGCCAGGGCAAAGGAAGACCAAATCAGGGTTCCAGTTTCCGGATCCTTAGGAATGGATTCAAGGCGCATCCCCGTCAAAGCCCGAATTCCCAAAAATCCCACCGCCTGGACATCACGCCCATAATCGGGAATCACAAAGCCATCGGGAGTCGCAGCATATCCTGGGGTAGAGACGGCAATACTGACGTGAACATCACCATCGGCCGTAATGACCTGGGTTTGCTCCTGTTTGACGGTGGCAAAGTCCACTAAAACCAATCGATTATCCCGGTACCGCCGCACGAGATTTTCCGGTTTAACATCCCCGTGGACAACCCCTTGACTGTGGGCAAAACTAAGGATTTCTAAAACTTCTCGCAGCAGGTCTGTGGTTTGGGACTCACTCCAGCGATAGTCAACTTTAAACTCCACATCAAGGGTGTGCCCCTCAGCATAGTCATGGACAATGAAAAACTCATCATCTTGCTCGAAATGGCCAACCAACGCAGGCATCTGATCGTGATCACCCAAACGCCTAAGAATTTCAGCCTGCCGTTGAAAGAGTTGACGAACTTTTTTTAAGAACGCTGGGGTATGACTGCCGGGCTTGAGGTGCTTAATGATACAGAGGGGATTACTGGCCCGTCCCAAATCCTTGGCTAAGTAGGTATCACCAAATCCCCCAGTTCCTAAAAGCCTAAGGATAAAGTAGCGTTCTTGGATGAGTTGGTTAATCACGGGCTAAACATGATAGTAATAGTTGAGCGGAAACAGTCAAGCAAAACTAACTTAACGTGATGTTAAATTTATTCTCATTAAAATCATGTTATCTGGACTACAAAAACACCATGAATTTTAGTCATTAGCCCTCTTAGCCAGGCCTGATTCGGATTCAACTTATTGATAGAAACGTATTGAAAGCATTGATTTATTTTTAATCTCAAAAATATTAGCCAACCAGTTGCCCACAGGATGAACTAAGACTGGGTTCAACTAACCTCTGCTGCCTTGGAATCACGGTGAAAGCAACCCGGCCCAGGCCCCAGGGTAAAATTAAGAGGTGACAACATCATTGAGCAAAGACGCGATGGCTAAGTTTGTGGCAATTGGGCATTACTGTGACGATGTGCTAGAAAAACGCGCCCCCTACCGAGAAGCCCATTTAGCCGGACTCCAGGCCCAGAAAGAAGAAGGCACCTTAGTTACCATTGGCCCGACCAAGGATCTAACCCTATTTGTGGCGATCTATGAGGCTAATGCACTAGCAACTGTGGAAGCTCTGATTACCGGGGATCCCTATTGGCAAAATGGTGTGTGGACAGATTACGAGATTAAGGAGTGGATCCAGGCCATTGGTTAAGGATGCTTCTCCCTGGCTTAGTTTTTGCGTCAAGATAGGAGAATAAGACCTTTGCCTTTCAGCCCGAATCATGATCGCTGCCCCTTGCCACGCCAAAACGACCCCAGCCTCTGAATACCGTCATCCCCTTGATCCCCTTGGCCTGGAGGAAGTGGCCAGCGCCGTTGCCATTGTCAAAGCTGCAAAGCATCTGGGGCGGCATTATCGTTTTTCCACCGTAACTCTCCACGAACCCGAGAAAGCAGCGGTCTATAACTTTAAGCCCGGAGATGAGATTCTTCGCCAGGCCAAGATTGTTCTTTTAGACAACGACACCGGCAAAACCTATGAAGCCATCGTCAATCTGAATCTGGGGATCGTCGCCGCCTGGGCAGAAATTCCCGGAGTGACACCACGGATTATGACCGACGAGGTGGTGGAGGCCGAACAAGCGATCAAAGCCCATCCAGATTTTCAAGCCGCCCTTGCCAAACGGGGGATTACCAATATTGATCTGGTGATGGTAGATCCCTGGGTTCCGGGATATTTTGATGTTCCCGAAGAAAAGGGAGTGCGCTTGGCCCGAGCCATTGTCTGGTTGCGAATGAGTCCCCATGATAATGCCTACGCTCACCCAGTTGAGGGCCTGGTGCCGGTAATTGATCTCAACAAAATGCAGGTAGTCAAGGTTGAGGATCACGGGCTTGTCCCAATTCCACCCACCGATGGTAACTACGCCGCTGAATTTATTAAAACCCCCCGCACTGATATCAAACCGCTGCAAATTGTCCAACCCGAGGGGCCAAGTTTTCAGGTCGAAGGTCACTTAATTAAATGGCAAAAGTGGCAGATTCGAGTTGGCTTTACCCCGCGGGAGGGTCTGGTTCTCTATACCGTGGGCTATGAGGATCAAGGGCGAGTTCGGCCGATTATGTACCGGGCTTCCATGGCCGAAATGGTAGTTCCCTATGGTGATCCCCGCCCACAACATTTCCGTAAAAATGCCTTTGATGTCGGCGAAATTGGCCTGGGGAGCTTGGCAAATTCCCTCAAACTGGGCTGTGATTGCCTCGGGGAAATTTATTATTTTGATGCAGTCGTTAATGACAGTCGCGGTGGGGCGGTGCTCATTGAAAACGCAATTTGTCTGCACGAAGAAGATTATGGAATTCTCTGGAAACATGTAGATTGGCGGCTCGAGGCCACAGAAGTTCGACGGTCACGGCGCTTGGTCCTATCATTCATTGCTTCCATTGATAACTACGAGTATGGTTTTTTCTGGTATTTCTATCAGGATGGGACTATTCAATACGAAGTTAAACTGACGGGAATTTTACTCTGTGCCGCTGTGGGCAATACTCCCGAATATGGCACCTTGGTTGCGCCGGAGCTCAATGCCCTCAATCATCAGCATTTTTTTAGTATGCGGCTGGACATGAGTGTGGATGGAGAGGAGAATTCCGTCTATGAAACCCACTCCGAGGCCATTCCACCCGGCCCAAATAATCCACAAATGAATGCGTTTGTAGCCAAAAAAGTCCTACTTAAAACAGAATCTGAGGCCCAGCAACTCATTGATCCCTTTATTGCCCGCAGTTGGTTGATTGCCAATCCTAATGTGAAAAACTATTTGGGGCAACCTGTGGCTTATAAGCTAATTCCCGCTGAAACCTGCTTGCCCTTTGCCAATGACGGGGCCTGGGTCATCAAGCGCGCCGAATTCCTCAAAAAGCATCTTTGGGTGACCCCTTACCATCCCAATGAAAACTTCCCTGCGGGCGATCACCCCAACCAACACCCAGGGGGAGAAGGATTAGTGAAATGGACCCAGGCCAATCGGGATCTAGAAAATACCGATGTTGTCGTTTGGTATAACTTTGGTCATCATCATATTCCCCGTCCAGAGGATTGGCCGATTATGCCCGCTGCTTATATTGGTTTCCATCTCAAACCCTATGGATTCTTTGACCGCAACCCTGGCCTGGATGTCCCCCCCAATTCGGTTATTAATAGAAGTTGTGAAGCATCTTCTGGTTGTGATTAAGCTATATGTCTATCGTTAAAATTTCCTAGATCGATAAAACCCTCTCGTACAACTAACAATCCTGCGGTCGAAATTCCTTATCTTTGATATCTATTGAGACAATTCATTTCCTACCCCCGCCCCAACGAAAATGGCCCTCACCACTTGTCCGGTTCCCACTGAGCAACGCCCCATTAATGAATTCCAGGCCCTGCAAGAATCCTGGTTTTTTGGCTGGTCAACCCTAGGGAGTGGGAAGTTTTGGCGGATCATTGGCCTGGCTTGGGTTCTACCGTGGATAGTTTCTGGGCCCGTTGCTGCCAGCAGTTTTCCGTGGGAAGATTATCCCCTGATTTGGTTGTTGACCGCTGCCGCTGGGGCCAATGTGGGAGTCAGTCTGGTGATTCTGCGGCTGTATTTGGGGTGGGGCTACGTCAGCAAACGCCTTTGGAGCGAAACCGTCATTTACGAGGAAACTGGGTGGTATGACTGCCAGGCCTGGGAGAAACCCCCGGAAGAACTTGCTAAAGATCGGCTAATTGTTTCCTATCAACTCAATCCGATCCTGAATCGCTTAGGTCGGCTATTGCTGGGATTTGGGACGTTGACTTTGACTGAAATTGCCTTGGTTCTTTGGCTTTACCCCTAATGTATATCCTTCGGTTGTCATGGATCACGGGGTGGGGCAGATCGCTAAAGCATTCGCCAAATCAGCTGACTCAGTTCAACAACGACGATGAAAATCAGCATGCGATAGATCCAGACCTTAATCCAGGGTTTCATGGCGATTTTTGCTGCCATCCAAGAGCCAACGGTACTACCCAGGGCCAGCAGCATGCCAACTGACCAGTCAATATCTCCGCCCAAGTCAAAAATACCAAGGGCTAAAATCGAAGTGCACAGCAGCAATACCCCTTTGACGACAATGGCCTGACTCAAGTCGTAACCAACGATCAAGATGAGGGCAAGTAAGGTGTAAGTGCCAGAGTCCACTACAAGAAATCCTGTCCACAGACCAACGGCAAAAAATACAAGGCAGGTTTTCCAAATAGGAGTATTCCGATGTTGTGACTCACTTTTTAAAAGGTCTTTTGAATGGGTTAAGAGCATAATCAGGGCTATGCCCACCGCAATCGTAATGGCCCAGTCAATCACCTGGGATCGCAAGAGGGAAGCCCATAGAGCCCCAATTGCTGTCCCAATGCAGGTGGGAATTGCCAGAGACAAGCTTTTTTTCCAGGGGATCAGACCGGCCCGCTCAAAGACAATGATTCGGGCTAAGGCACCGGTGAAAATGCTCAAGCGATTCGTACCATTGGCAATATCCGGGGGGATGCCCAGAAAGATGAGCAGGGGGAGGGTAATCGTTGAGCCGCTACTGGCCAGGGTATTGGCAAACCCTGCCCCAAGCCCCGCAGTGACTAGCATTAAACCTGTAGCTACGTTCATTGAATCTTCAGCATCAGTAAATGGAGAAGTTGGCAGAGCTGTAACGCTAGGGATTAATATCTAGTCGTTATTGAGAATCTGATTGTTCGCCATCGTAATGAATTTGACCAAAAATGCCTATGGCAAGCTCCTGGGCGAGGGAAGGAATTTGAAATTCATCCAGCATTTCCACCGCAAACGCTCGAATTAGGAGGTCTTTTGCCTGTTGCAGATCCAGGCCCCGGCTTTGGAGATAGAAGACATCATCATCAGCCAACTGGCTAACCGTCGCCCCATGGGCACACTTGACATTGTCCGCAACAATTTCCAACTGGGGTTTTGTATCAATCCGGGCTTTGGGGGACAGTAACAAGTTCCGACTGAGTTGGGAGGCATCGGTCATTTGCGCGGCCTGGGGGACAACGACTTTCCCATTAAAAACAGCCCTGGCACGGCCTCCCACAATACATTTATGAACCTGCTGACTACTACAGTGGGGGGCAGAAAAGACAATGCTGGAATGGGTATCAGCCAACTGCTTGCCCGAGGCCACCGCCAACCCTTCAAGACTGGTGATCGTTTCAGCGGCGTTACTGTGAATTTCCCAATTATGGCGGGCTAGGCGGCCACCCCAACCGATGGCATGACCGTTATACTGGCTTTGCTTGGCCTGGGCAACACTGGTTTTACCGATATGGATAGCAGTGGAAGCGTGTCGTTGAATGCGAGTATGATCAAGTTCCGCTTGGGCACCCAAATAAATTTCTGTCACTGCATTGGTCAAGGTTTCATCAGTTAACCCTGAGCGATAGTCTTCTACAAGGGTCAAGGAGCTTCCGGGCTGCAACACCACCAAAATGCGCGGATGAACCACCGTGGCCTGGGGAGCTGTGGTCAAAGAAACAAGGTGAATGACAAACCCTGGGCAAACTTTTGCTTCCACTTCAATGGTCAACACATCCTGGCAGGCGGCAGAATTTAGGGCGGTAAACACCTCCTCAGAACCGGGTAGTTGGCCCAAAAGCGCAAGGGTTTCCGGCCGGGCCTGGGCTAAGTTCCCCACAATCACACCGGGATGGGAATTACCCACATCCGATAACTCTGGGGAAAATACACCATTGACCATCACCATTCGCAGATGCTGCTCGGCTAGGCGGGGTAGAACAACTTCAACGGGGCCTGGAGTTGCCGGGGGAGCGATAAATTTTCTTTGCGTTATCGCTGCTAAATCCGTAAACCGCCATTCTTCATCCCGGGTCGTGGGGATTAATTGTTCATGGAGGGTCAATTCAGCGGTCTGTCGCAAATTGTTTAATGTTTCCAGGCCAGCCTGACCTAAAACAGACCAGTCTAAATTTTCCCGTAGCTTTAGCAAATCTCCAAGCTGTGTCAGTCCCTTTTCGGCAGGAGATACTGGGCGATCAGAATTAGGAGTCACAGACAACATTAGGACACCAATGCCTCTTCTGCACGTACCCAATCGTAACCCCGGGCTTCTAACTCTAAGGCGAGTTCTTTAGGGCCTGTCAGGATAATTCGCCCATTTTCCATCACATGGACATAATCGGGAACAATATAGTCCAGTAAACGCTGGTAATGGGTAATTAGGAGGATGCCGTTGTCCGCAGTTGTTAGCTGATTGACGCCATTAGCAACAATCCGCAACGCGTCAATATCCAGACCAGAATCGGTTTCATCCAAAATCGCTAGGGTTGGTTCAAGCAGCGCCATTTGCAGAATTTCATTCCGTTTCTTCTCTCCCCCAGAAAACCCCTCATTCACACCCCGATTTAAAAAGCTGGGATCGAGCTTAACCACCTCTAGCCGTTGTCGGACTAATTCATCAAAATCAAAAACATCCAATTCATCTAATCCCTGATGTTTACGCTTGGCGTTATAGGCAACTCGAAGAAAATCCAAATTGCTAACACCAGGAATTTCTAAGGGATACTGAAACGCTAGGAAGACCCCAGCGCGGGCCCGTTCTTCCGGGGGGAGTTCAAGGAGATTTTGTCCTTGGTAAATGATCTCGCCACCCGTAACCGTGTAGTCTGGATGTCCAGCCAAAATTTTAGAAAACGTACTTTTCCCGGAACCGTTGGGGCCCATAATTGCATGGACTTCCCCAGCCCGAATTTCCAGGTTAAGTCCTTTAAGGATCGGGGTCTCTTCCACATCAGCCGTCAGTTCCCGGACTGATAAAATTACTGGACTATCGGGTTGGATCACAGTATTTCCTCCAAGGGGACAGGGATGGGGACGCAAAGGTATGTATTCATTGGGAGTGCCTTGATCCTCAGTCTAGCCCAAGGCCGTCCTGGGATTTAGTCAAGGCGGCGGGGTCGGGTAATTAATTTTCCCAATGGCTGACATTAACCGCTGACACCGCAGCTACAGCTCAGGATTGTGGGTTTCGGGGGACTTACCCCAGTCGGCGTAGGGATGCTGATTTAGATAGGAATTAAAGTAACGCTGATCGTGGCTCACCTCCCGGCCAATCCAACTCGGCAAGATAATCACCTGATCCGCCCTATCTAATTCCACTTCCGCCAAAACAAGGCCCAGATTTTGCCCCCAAAACTCATCGATTTCCCAGAGCAAACCGTCTAAGGGAATTTTGTAGCGAGTTTTTTCTATCAGAGGCTGAAAACAAAGCGTTGTTAAAAGTTCCCAGGCCTCGTTCACTGGAATGCCGTACTCATATTCTTGGCGACTGATGCCTTGGGTAGGGGACTTAATCGTTAAAAAACCCTGGTTTCCAGCAACCCTGACGCGGACTGTCGCCCGATCTGCACGGGTTAAATAGCCCTGGGCATAGACAACACCAGCATCCGCCAACTGTCGCCAGGCCGGGGATTGTACTAAAAACTTGCGCTCAATTTCCTTACCCATGCTTGGCCTAGCTCCATCGGCTCAGAAGAAATCTGCATACTCATCAAATAAGGCATTTAAATCCGTTAATCGTTGTCGGCTGTTGGGGTTGGAGTTGAGTTGGAACGCCATATTTTCTCAAAGGCACTTAATTTGGAGTCGAGTTCAACAAGTCGTCCGATCTCGCTCTCTAGCTGCAATTTCTCTTGTCTCAGTTGCGAGGTCTCGTGTTGCAATTACAATTTCTCATGCTTCAATCTCTCGATCTCGGCGTTGATTTCCAGCCTGCCACATTACGAACGACCATAGGTTTACAAGGCAGAGATTAACCACCAGAGACGTTGTTGCAGCGATGAAGGCCCAGAAACTCCATTGTTGGTAACTGAGGGGAAATTGGGGGAGGTGGATAGCGGTGGTGTTGGCATAAAACTCAAGTAAGGCAGCTAGGACAAACAGAAATGTGGTTAAGGCTCGGGGAAGCAAACTTAAAAAACCAGCCATTGCCTTATCATACAAAATCCATCACGAGCCCCAAAGTTTTTGATCCCCCATTGATGTCGTCCCAATACCCAGACCTACCGATTCTTCAGGGTTTAGTGAACCAGGCCCAGACCCAGAGCGTTGGGTTTCATACTCCCGGCCATCGAGGGGGACAAGGCACCCTATGGAAATTTCACCAGGCCTGGCAGAATTGGCAATTGGCTCTAGATCTAAGCGAACTCCCAGGGTTAGATAATTTAGCTGCCCCAGAGGGAATAATTCACCAGGCCCAAGTTGCCGCAGCGAAAAGCTTTGGCGCCGAACACACCTGGTTTCTCATTAATGGTTCAACGGTTGGGGTGATGGCTGCGATTCTGGCAACCACAGGGCCAAATGATCTGATTCTGATGCCCCGTAACTGTCATCAATCGGTGCTGAGTGGGCTAATTTTGGCGGGGGCTAAGCCAGTCCTGATCACGACAGCGGCTGTACCAACCTGGGGGCTAAATCTCCCACTCTCTGCTGATGATCTGGAAACAGCACTGAATCAGTATCCCCAGGCCAAAGCTGTTTTGATCGTAGCCCCAACTTATGAAGGAGTTTGCCCGGATGTGGCCGCCATTGCCCAAGTCGCCCATCGCCATGAACTGCCCTTGATTGTGGACGAGGCCCATGGCAGTCATTTCCAGTTTCATCCCCAGTTTCCCAACCCTGCACTCCAGGCTGGGGCCGATATTGTCATCCAAAGTACCCACAAAACCCTATCGGCCCTCACCCAAGGGGCCATGCTCCACTGTCAAGGGACTCGGGTCAGTCCCCAACGCCTAAGCCAATGCCTGCGACTGCTACAATCCTCCAGTCCCAGTTATTTGCTTTTGGCCTCCCTCGACGCCGCCCGAGCCCAAATGCAGACCCACGGGGAAGTCCTCTGGGATCAGGTCTTGGAGTTACGCCGTCAGCTTGAAGCGCAACTATCGGACTTAGCGCCCCTGGAACTTCTTAACTCCAGTCATCTCGCTCCAGGTTTTAGCATCGATCCGACCCGCTTAACCCTCGGCACCTGGCCCCTGGAACTGTCTGGCTATGGAGTGGATGCCTGGCTCTGTGAGACTTGGGGAGTTATTGCCGAACTGCCTACCCCGAATGCTTTGACGTTTCTGTTGGGGTTGGGCCATGGGTCTGGGGATATTGAGCGATTAATCGAGAGTTGGCGGGGCCTGGTGAGTGGTGTTAATACTCCTGAATTTGAGAATGGGCGGAAAACCTGGGCTAAACTGCGACACTTAGAGTCCGGGCATGGGGTTCTATTTTCTGGCCAAGTCCGCCTAGAACGCTCGCCCCGAGACTGCTTTTTTGGGCCCACGATGGCGATTAACCGTAACCAGGCCGGGGGAAAAGTCAGTGCAGAGTGGATTTGTCCCTACCCCCCAGGGATTCCCTTGTTATTTCCAGGGGAAGTCATTTCTGGGGCGGTTGTGGATTATTTAATCGCCCTAGACCAAGCCGGGGCTACCATCACTGGGGCCAGTGATCCCTCACTACAAACGTTCCGGGTGATGGCCAATTGATTCAGTCCTGATCACAGCAGATTTGGCTAGCTCCCCGGTATTCTGAGAATGATTGCTTTTGAGGTCGAGGGCATGACAGTCTTTACTGAGCAGGATGGAGCAATAGAGGGGAGTACCGATCAGCTAGTTGGAGGCCTATCCTTAAGTCAAAGCTCGCTGCAAACTCTCACCACCTGTCCCCGCAAATTTCAGTATCTCTACCTGGATCAGTTGGGCTTGCCCCACTTTCAATTCCAGGGCGCGACGGATTTAAGCGTAGATTTACCCCAGGACTTGGGCACTTGGTTTCATCGGCTCCTGCAACAACAGGAATTAGGCTTGGATATTCAGCCCCTACTGACCGCCAATGCTCCCCTGCCAGACTGGTTTGCCACATTTCAAGCCACCCCACCGCCGATGATTGCTGGAGTCCGGGCCAGTGAGCAACGATATCAGAGTCAAATGGGTAACCTGGGCCTGGTGGGAATTTATGATCTTGTCATTTTCGGAACTGACCAGGCCCAAATCCTGGATTGGAAAACCTATCAACGTCCCCAAACTTCAGAATTTCTCAAGCACCACTGGCAAACTCGGCTTTATCCCTATCTTTTAGCCGCCACGGGTGAGTTTGCACCGGAGCAAATTTTAATGACCTATTGGTTTGCCCTCGCCCCCGATGATCAGCACAGCCTTACCTTTCGCTACAGCCAGGCCCTCTTTGAGAAAACTCAGCAGCAACTCAGCCAACTCAGCCAACGGATCGAGGCCTGGATCACGAACTATGCCCAGGGACAGCCGCTCCCCCAGGTAACCCTTGAATCGGGCAAATGTTTTCACTGTGAGTTTGCCTACCGCTGTCAACGCCCCCAGTCCCTGCGTTTTGAGGATGAGTCAGAGGCAGATGAGTTAAATCCGCAACTGTTGCTGGACTCGGTCATGAACTACCCAGAGTTAGCCATTCAGGCATCAAAACCGGTCTAGAGCCGATGATTAATTTCAACGTTCGGAAAACCGTCCCCGCGACCTCCACAGTCGAAAACCCACGCGATATACTGTCGGCCATAGCCTAATTGTGGAATTGATTCCTATGACTGAGCCTGGAACGGAAGCTACCCCCCTGACCCGCGTTTCCCATGCAGCCCAAGAGTTGTTTGCGGCTCTACAGGATTTAGCCAAAGAGCAAATTTCTGGTTTGCCCAGTAATATTCAGGACACCCTCAAGCAGACCATCGCCAATCTCGAAAAGGTCATCGCAGAATTGCAAGCCAATGCCAATCAGGTGGCCAGCCAAGGGAAAGAACAGGTCAAGGATGTGGAAGAACGCCTGAGTAAGGCCTGGGAAGTGCTGTCGGCCCCTAAAACCACCGCCGTTGATCCCCCCAGTGAATAAAGCATTGTTCGATCTGCGGGTTTAAGTCACTTGCCCCTATGCCCCTGGCCTCCATTCATCAAGTTCTTAACCGTCTACAAACCGAACCAGCCTGGGATGATGTGCGACGATTCTGGGGCATTCTCCAGGCCTGGGAATCGGTGGTGGGGGCCATGGTCGCGAAACAAACCCAGCCCATTCGAGTAGTTGCCGGAGATACGCTGCAGGTTGCGGTTGCCAGTGGGGCTTGGGCCCAAACCCTAAGTTTTGAGCGGGTTCGGATTTTAGTTAAGTTGAATCAACACCTCCAGACCCCGCTCCAGGATATTCACTTCTCCATCCGTGACTGGCCTGGACAACAACAATCTTTTCGAAGTTTGACCACTCCCACAAAGAATTCTAATTCCAGCCCCTTGAGCCAGACCAAAACACACCATCCCCCATCTCCTCCACAAACGGCAACCGCGGCCTTTGAGAAATGGTCAACGGGGGTCAAGACCTACGCGGCCCGCCTGCCTCTGTGTCCCTGCTGCCAATGCCCAACCCCCAGGCCCGAATTGGATCAGTGGCGAACCTGTCGGCTGTGTCATGCCCGGTTGAAGTTGGTTCAAGCCCCTGGGAGTAATGGCTAGGCGAGGATTTTTAAGAGACAGGCTTGAGTCAGGGATTATCCGTGACGCTGGGCTAAAATCAGGGCAAACCACTCCTGGGAATCACACCAGGCCTGGACGGGTTCCAATTGATACTGCTTCAGTTGAGCTTGAATATCCACCAGGTTAAATTTACGAGAGATTTCCGTGTGCAGTGACTCGCCAGCTTGAAACTCACAGGTAAAGTCCAGGGCCGTCAAGTTCACCTGTTGCGGTTCCAGGCTATCGAGATACATTTCAATCTGCTGGGCCTGGGAATTATAAATGGCGCGATGGTTCCAGGCCTGGAGGTTAAAATCGCCATCAAACCGCCAGTTCAAATGGGATAAAAGATTCAAGTTAAAGGCGGCGGTGACTCCCTGGGCATCGTTATAGGCGGCCTCTAAGATTTCTACGGGTTTGACCAAATCCACACCAAGCAGAAAATATTCTTCCGGCTTGAGGCTGGCCTGGATCCACTGGAAAAATTGTTCACATTCCGTTGGCGTTAAATTCCCGAGGGTACTGCCCAAAAAGCTAATCATCCGTTCTGGAAGTTGGCGTGGGGGTAAGTGGCTTAAACCCTGTTCATAGGTCCCGACGATTCCGGTCACTGCCAAACTGGGGTAGTCGTTGAGTAAAGCCAGAACACTTTCCTTGAGGATGCTACCACTGACATCAATCGGCAAATAATGCAGCGGATATCCCTTGGCCTGGGCAGAATCCAGCAAAATCCGGGTTTTGACCGAACTCCCACTGCCCAATTCCACCAGTTCACAGGCCCCGGTAATCGCCACAATCTCCGAGGCCACTCGCTGTAAAATTCCGAGTTCAGTCCGAGTCGGATAATACTCTGGTAACTGGCAAATTTGCTCAAACAACTGCGAGCCGGGCCCATCATAAAAATACTTAGGGGGCACAGTCTTTAAGGGCTGAGAAAATCCCCAAATCACGTCATCACCATCTCGCCCCTGTTGGCCTGGATCGAGGTAAATCAGGTTAAAGCAGGATTGGGTCGGCGTGGCAATCACAGGAACATTCTCAAAAAACACAGCAAGGGGGACTGGGGACGATCTTGACAAGGCATCCTGAAAATTTCCTGAGAAATGCCCTAGAGTGTTCGGCGCTTGGCTACAGTTTGATAGGCCGCAATAATATCTCCCTCTTGCCAGGCCTGGAAGTCATCTAAGCGAACACCGCACTCAAAACCAGTGGCAACTTCCTTGGCATCATCTTTCATCCGTTTCAAGGAGGTTAAGACTCCGGAATGGACGGTTTGACTGCCCCGTTGCACCCGAATTTTGCAGTTTCGTACCAGTTTCCCGGCCTGGACATAGCAACCAGCCACATTGCCCTTGGCCACCGCAAAGATCGCCCGAACTTCCGCTTGTCCGAGTTCTTCTTCCACCATTTCCGGATCCAGTAATCCTTCCATGGCAGCCTGGAGATCATCTAGGAGTTTGTAGATGATGTTGTACTCGCGAATATCCACGTTGTTTTGATCCGCGGCCTGGCGCGCCCCACTGGCCAAGGTGGTATTGAAGCCAACAATCACAGCACTACTGGCAGCGGCTAAATCTACATCCGTTTCGGTGATTTCCCCAGGAGCCGAGAGCAAAATCCGTAACTGAACTTGATCTTGGGGTAACTGGCCCAGGGAAGCCAGAATGGCCTCTAAGGAGCCTTGGACATCAGCTTTCAGGATTAAATTAAGCTCTTTGAGTTCCCCTTCCCGGGCCTGGTCAGACAAGGTGGTGAGGGAGACACGGCGAGCGGCCATGGCCTGGGCCAGACGGACTTGGCGTTGCTCCATGGTGCGCTGGTCAGCTAAGGCCCGGGCCGCTTTTTCATCGGTAAAGACTTCAAAATCATCCCCAGCGGCCGGAACATCGGTTAAGCCCAAGACCTCTACCGCAAATGAGGGGCCAGCGGCATCCACTCGACTGCCCCGATCATCAATCATGGCCCGGACTTTGCCAAAACAGGCCCCGGCCACGAGAACATCCCCCACCCGCAGCGTCCCGTTTTGTACCAGGAGCGTGGCCACGGCCCCCCGAGCTTTATCTAAGTGCGCTTCAATAACAGTACCTTTAGCAGGGCGATCCGGGTTGGCATAGAGATCCTCGACTTCGGAAACCAGGAGAATCATTTCCAGTAGCGTATCCAGGTTTTCCCGTTGCAGGGCACTGACTGGAACCATGATGGTCTCGCCACCCCATTCTTCAGGCACCAGATTAAATTCTGTGAGTTCCTGTTTCACCCGATCCGGTTGGGCTGATTCCTTATCAATTTTGTTAATTGCCACAACAATCGGGACACCTGCAGCTTTGGCATGGCTAATGGCTTCGATGGTTTGGGGTTGGACTCCATCGTCAGCGGCAACCACCAACACCGCCACATCGGTAACTCGAGCTCCCCGGGCCCGCATGGCGGTGAAGGCTTCGTGGCCTGGTGTATCAAGGAAAACGACCTGGGCCGGTTCGCCGTTGTGCTCCACATCCACATGGTAGGCGCCAATGTGTTGCGTAATCCCCCCAGCTTCCCCTTGGGCAACCTTGGCGTGGCGAATTGCATCCAAAAGGCTAGTTTTCCCGTGATCCACATGGCCCATAATGGTGACAACAGGCGGGCGGCGTTGTAAGAAGTCTAAATCCTCGACCGCAATCATTTCCGTAACTTTCTTAGCGGCAGATTCGTGGGTGGCGGCCTCAACTTCAATCCCCAGTTCCGTAGCAACTAACTCGGCGGTCTCTAAGTCTAGGGCCTGGTTAATGGTTGCAGCAATTCCCTTGAAGAAGAGAACCTTAATCACCTCCGACTCGGGAACAACTAATTTGTTGGCCAATTCCTGAACAGTCAGACTGCCATCCAAGGTGATGCTTTCTGGGCGGGTAACTTCTTCCTCCTCTTGCCGATCTCGGCCTCGACCTCCGCGCCGATCATTTTTATCAGCTTTTTTCGGAGCAGGTTTAGCTTCAGGTTTTAGAGTCACTGGACGACTGCTTTTTGCAGCTTTAGGCTTGGGTGGCCGCACCAGAGATTGGCTGACATCTACAGTTTGGAGCTTGAGGAGAGAATCACTACCAAAATCCAACTCGTCATCTTCTTCAATGCCAGAGGTGCGCCGTTTTCCTTTGGCAGCATTTTTGGCCCGGAGTTCTTCTTCTTCCTCTTGGGCTGTTTTTCCCCGAGTCCGGCGTCCGCGAGTAGAAAGAACTCGGTTGACAGAGTCATTTTGCAAGACTTCAATGGCATCTTCAGCAGTGCCTGGGGGTTTTGGAGCCGCAGGACGAACTGGAGCATCTAATAACCGGGGCGGCGGTTGCAGCTTTTGAACTGGCTTGGGAAGAAATTCGGGAGCAGCAACGTCAGAGGCAATGGCCGAGACTTTAGGGCCGGGAACCTTAATGGGCTCTGGATGTTCGGCAGTCTGTTGGGAACGAGGAGGGTCAGGCAGGCGTAGCTTTCTCGGTGGGGCGATGCCTTCAGGGGCCGGGGTGGGGGCAAGGGGGCGGGGTGGGGGGCCCTGGAGCGTGGGCAGTTCCGGGGGTGTTTCAGAGACGGGTGCGGGATCTGGACTTTTTGCTGCGGGGGGTTGAGGGGCGCGGACAATGGGTTTAATTGGGGGTTGAGGGCTACCACCCCGCGCGGGGCGCCGAGTGCGTTGCGGCATTGGCCGAGCGGGGGGTTCTACCAGGCCAGTGGGACTGCTAGTCACTTCTTGGGGCTGACGCTGGGCCGGTACAGGGCGGGAGTGGGTACTATGAACGGCAACGATCTGCTGTGTTTTTTTGACCGGCATCGGCACCGATGGTTTGGGGCGAGTTGGGGCCTGGGTCGGTCGCACTGGAGGCTTGGCGGGGGCAGCGGATGTAAAACTTTTCGCTTCCTCCCGGATTTGGGCCGCTTCTTCGTCAGAAATTGTGCTGCTGTGGCTTTTTACCGAGATGGACAGTTTTTCGCAAATCGCCAGCAAATCTTTGTTATCCCGATTCAATTCCCTAGCCAAATCGTAAATTCTGACTTTTCCGTTACTCATTAGATACCCTGTCTGCAATGTCTACCAGTTCTGCGCTCAAAGAGCTGTCTATCTGCAAAACCCTAATGTTTACAGCTACACAATCTATCTGAGACAGAATTTGGCCCTATAGCCATTATTAACTATTTTGCCAATTCCCCAGGCCAATGTTTATTCCGTAGGAATTAATCCATTGGGAGGGGTGAGTTCAAGCCGCTTGCGCTCCAGATCAATTCGAGGAACAATTTCCCGGACTAGGGGCACGAGGACTGTTTGGCCGGCAGGGTTGTGCAAGGTCACTTCCAGTAAATCATTCCCCGCATTCACCAGGCCCTGGACTGTGCCAACCGCCAACTCACCGGGCGGAACAAATACCTCCAGGCCAATCAAGTCCATTAAATGAAATTCATCCGGCTCGAGGGGGGGACGATCATCGGCAGCAACGACTAATTGACTTCCCCGCAAGTGTTCCGCAGCCTCACGACTTTGATATTCGGCAAAGGTTAAAACGAAGAGGCCTGGCCCAGACAACCACCGCCCTTTAACGAGAGTCACGGGAATGGGATCAGTTTGGGGAGATGTTTTTAGCCAGCGGGGGCCGGGTTCGAGAAAGCGTTCGGGAAAATCAGAATCTGGGAACACCCGCACCGAGCCATCCAGGCCTTGGGGAGCAACAATCTGGCCAATGACTAACCAATCGGATTTCGATGTTATTTCAGATAAGGATGCAGTCTTCAGGGTTGGAGTCATAAATTCGGATCTGGGTGTAACAGGAGGTGAGATTGATTTAGAGCGTGTCCGGATCAACCCCAAGTTCTTTGAGTTTAGCGGCCAGGAGTTCGGCCCGGTGATGTTCTCGCTCTGCCCGTTCTGCTTCTTGGGTGGCCCGTTCCCAGCCTGTCGGCAAAATCTCCCCGGTCAATAGTAGTCCAACGTAACCAAACTGCTTCCACCTCGCGATACACCCCAGGCCAACGCAGAAGCACCAACCCCAATGATTCACTCACGAGCCAGCCTTGGGAGCTTAATTCCAGAGTCGTCATGATCAAGTCACGGTCGCCAAGAGTACCCATATCCTAACGAAATCTGCCCGTCCGCCCTGAGACAATCCCCAAACCCTAGCGGGATTTGCCCTGATCTTTGATGTCATGGCCGTAAGCACCCCAGGCCAAATCCACCAAGCTATTTAAAATTGCCGCGGCCACACCAGCCCCACCTTTGCGCCCCGTCAGCATTACATGGGGAACCCAAGATTTCGCGAGTTGATCTCGTCCCGCCGTTAAAAAGCCAACCGGGGTGTGGATAATCAAGGCAGGTTTACTTTCATCGCTCTGCACCAATTCCATCAATGCAGCCAAGGTGGTTTGGGAGGCTCCAATGACAAAAATTGCGGTGGGATGGCGGCGGGCCAGGGTTTCAACCCCAAAGGCAGCACGGGATTTTTCGGTTTGCGGGCGGGTAAAGGTTTCGCTGCCACAATAGACGGGATTAGCAAAGGTGGCCTGGAGTTGCGGCAAGACGCCCATCTGGACAATCGGGACATCAACAATAATTGGAGTTCGAACCGATAAAGCCGCAACACCCGCTGATAGGGCCTGGGGGGAAAACTGAATCAGGGATTGGTAGTCGAAATCACCCGTGGCATAGATCACTTGTCGGATAATTTCATACTCGGCTGGGGAAAACTGATGCGTCCCAATTTCTTGATCAATTAGGTGCAAACTTTGAATATCACTGCTGTGCCACTCCATTGTTGATTGTTCCTAGCCTTAACGGGCCTGGTGGAGATGCTGGATGAGGGCTGCTTTTAGCTCACTGGGAGGAAACACCCCAAATTCAGTGATGATCCCCTTAATTAAATGAGCCGGGGTGACATCAAAGGCGGGATTGTAAAACTCAACTCCCTCGGGGCAAATGCGGGTGTCGCCAGCTAAATACACTTCTTGGGGGTCGCGCTGTTCAATGGGAATTAGACTGCCATCAGGTAAGTTCAAATCCACCGTTGAAGCCGGGGCAGCAATAAAAAAGGGAATCCCGTGGGCCTGGGCGGCTAATGCCACACTGTAGGTACCAATTTTATTGGCCGTATCTCCATTAGCTGCAATGCGATCGGCGCCGACAACAACCGCATCAATCATTCCCTGTTGCATACAGTGTGCCGCCATTGTATCCGCCAATAGGGTTACGGGAATTCCCTCTTGGACACATTCCCAGGTGGTGAGTTTAGCCCCTTGCCAACGGGGTCGGGTTTCATCGGCATACACTCGAACTAATCGTCCCGCTGACCAGGCCGAGCGAATCACTCCCAGGGCCGTTCCATAGCCAGCCGTGGCCAGGGCCCCCGCGTTGCAGTGGGTGAGAAGCCTTAATTTTTCCGGGGCTTGGGGCAGAACTGAAAGCCCATGCTCGCCAATTTGCTGACAGGTGCGAATATCATCATCACAAATTTTTTGAGCGACTTGGAGCAAGTGATCCTGCAGTTCGGAAACGTCACCGGCCTTGCCCTTAGCAGCTTGGAGCATTTGTTCAATGGCCCAAAATAAATTCACCGCCGTCGGTCGAGTTTGCCGCAAAAGGGTCGCCACCTGTTCTAAATGATTGAAAAATCCAGACGGGTCTGCCCCCTGATATTCCCGTGCACCCAAATACATCCCAAAAGCCGCTGCCACCCCAATCGCTGGAGCCCCACGGACAATCATGGTTTTAATCGCCGTGGCCATATCCGCAACGTAGTGAATATCGACAACGCTATATTCGGCCGGCAACCGGGTTTGATCGATCAAGCGGACACCATTCCCGTGCCACTGGACTGGAAATATTCCCGACGCCATAGACCCACCGGATCACTACCCCTCAATTATCGCCAACTTGGGTCAGAATCCAAATTGGAATAGCGAAAATCGTAAATTCTGAGATAATTGCCCCCCGGCCTGGATGAGTTAAAAGCTTGACAAACCCAAGAAATTCCACCGCAGAATCCACCGAGACCTGGGTTTACCCCTATCCCCCCCTGCAATCTGGCATTTTATTGCGACGGTATAAACGTTTTTTCGCCGATATTAAACTCGACACCGGTGAAGAAATTACGGCCCACTGCCCAAACACTGGCCCAATGACAGGGATTTCTACCCCCGGCAGTCCGGTGCAGGTTTCCCATCACAGTGATCCGAAGCGGAAACTCGCTTACACCTGGGAAATGATTCAAGTCACGGAAAATGGCCCGGCCTGGGTTGGGGTGAATACCGGAATGCCGAATAAAGTCGTGGGGGCTGCCTTGGACGCCGGAGTTTTGCCGGAGTTGACGGGGTATGGGGAGAACCAACGAGAAGTTACCTATGGGCAAGAACGCAGCCGGATTGATTTTTTGCTCACCCAACCAGAGAAACCACCTGCCTACGTGGAAGTTAAAAGCACCACCTGGGCCCAGGGTAAACTCGCTCTTTTTCCAGATACCGTCACAACCCGCGGGCAAAAACATATTCGAGAATTAGCAGCTTTAATTCCCAATGCCCGAGTTTGTATGCTTTATTTCATTAATCGGGGAGATTGCCCTGAGTTTGCCCCCGGCGATGAGAAAGATCAGCACTATGGTCAACTCTTGCGCCAGGCCAGGGATGCGGGGTTAGAAGTTTTGCCCTATCGATTTGAGGTAAACCCCAGGGGAATTTACTTTCTGGGCCTGGCTGAGTGCAAGTTTTAAAAGATAGGGTTGAGGCCTATTCCCACTCAATGGTTCCGGGTGGCTTGGAGGTAATGTCATAGACTACGCGATTCACCCCCGGCACTTCATTGACAATCCGGTTGGAAATGGTTTCCAGCAATTCGTAGGGCACCCGTGACCAGTCCGCTGTCATCCCATCTTCACTGGAAACTAAACGCAAAACAATAGGATAAGCATAGGTGCGTTGATCCCCCATGACTCCAACCGAGCGCACCGGCAACAACACCGCAAACGCCTGCCAAAGATCGTGATAGACTTCGGCTCGATTGATTTCTTGACGAACAATTAAGTCTGCGTCGCGTAAAATATCCAGTCGCTCTGGGGTAATTTCACCAAGGATTCGAATTGCCAAACCGGGGCCTGGAAATGGGTGACGACGGACAATTTCATCGGGCAACCCCAGAGAGCGACCCACTTCTCGCACTTCATCTTTGAATAGTTTTCGCAGGGGTTCCACCAGCTTAAACCGCAAGTTCGGGGGAAGGCCGCCAACATTGTGATGGCTCTTAATTTTCACCGCAACCCGTTCCCCAGTTTTAGGATCAATATTGGTATTTGCCGACTCAATCACATCTGGATAGAGGGTTCCTTGGGCTAAATAATCAAAGGGGCCGAGGCGGCTGGATTCTTCCTCAAACACCTGAATAAATTCGTGGCCAATGCGGCGGCGTTTTTCTTCCGGATCTGTAATTCCCGCCACTTGAGCTAGAAATCGCTCGCGGGCATTGACGTAGACCACCGGAATGTGAAATTGCTCTTGGAATAGTTTAACCAGTCGCTCCGGCTCATATTTACGCATAAAGCCCTGGTCGATGAACATACAGGTGAGCTGATCTCCAATGGCTCGATGGAGCAAAAAGGCTAAGGTTGAGGAATCCACCCCCCCAGAAAGGGCGAGTAAAACCCGCTTATCTCCAACTTTAGCCCGCACTTCCCGGATAGCTTCATCAACAAAGGCCGCTGTTGTCCAAGTGGGTTCACAACCACAAATGTGATAGACAAAATTGCGAATCAGGGCCTGGCCCCCAATGGAATGGACGACCTCTGGATGAAATTGGACTCCATAGAAATGACGCTGGTGATCGGCAATGGCGGCACAGGGGGTATTAGTGGTGTGGGCCAGTGTTTTAAACCCTGTGGGAAGCTGCGTCACCGAATCCCCATGGCTCATCCACATAGTGGTTTCATTGTCCACATTGGTCAGCAGATCCGTGGGATCATCAATCAGGAGGGAGGCTTTCCCGTATTCACCCCGAGCCGCCCGCTCAACCTGGCCACCCAACTGCTGCACCATTAACTGCATCCCGTAGCAAACCCCAAGAACGGGAATGCCAAGCTGCCAGATTTCAGGATCACACAGCGGGGCCTGGTGATCGTACACCGAGTTCGGGCCTCCAGAAAGAATAATCCCCCGAGGGGCCATTTGTTGCAGTTGGGCCGCTGTGGTTCGGTAGGAAAGAACCTCGGAGTAGACCTTGGTTTCGCGGATTCGCCGGGCAATTAGCTCTGAATACTGCGAACCAAAATCCAAAATGACAATCATCTGCCGATTGAGGGCATTCACCATTGATTGTGTATCTAAGGGGTCGGGCTGCATTGTGGCGGGGGGGGCAACTGCGGGTTGACTCAAGGGAAATTCCTTATGGGCGAACGGCTAATCTTGTAAAGGGCATTGAATACGTTGATCTGCTTACTAGCTTAGGAGATTTCCCTAGGAATTCGCACAGGGGGATCCCTAGGCTTGGTCAGGAGTGGGGGACAGCGGTGGTGATTGCAACTGGGCTGCTCTAAGCTAGAGAAGAACAACCAAGGATTTAATCTCAGTAACTTTTTGGAGAACGAACCCCACTGTGTGGCACCGATTCAAGCAAGCGATTAAAAATGACCTGATAGCGGGTTTTTTAGTCGTTATTCCCCTAGCCACGACAATTTGGCTAACCTTTACAATTGCCCGAGCAGTGATCAATTGGTTAACCCGCATCCCGAAGCAACTCAATCCCTTCACGGCCTGGAATCCTGTCGTTTTGGAATCGGTGAACCTGATTGTGGGCCTGGCGGTGCCACTGCTGGGAATTTTGCTGATTGGCCTGATGGCCCGGAACATCGTTGGGAAGTGGCTGTTGGAAGCTGGGGAAGGTATCCTGACTAGAATTCCCCTGGCGGGTACGGTTTATCGAGTCTTACAACAGATATTAGAGACTTTTCTCCGAGACTCCAGTAATCGGTTCCGACGTGTGGTTCTGGTGGAATATCCCAGGCCTGGGCTGTGGTCAGTTGGTTTTGTCACAGGAACAATAGCTGGGGTTCTTGCACAAACTTTTAGCCAGCCAATGCTGAGTATTTTTATTCCCACCTCCCCCAATCCCACAACTGGATGGTATGCTATTGCCCCAGAACACGAGGTGATTGACCTTGAGATTTCTGTAGAGGATGCCTTTAAACTGATTATTTCCGGTGGGATCGTAACTCCAAACTCCGGGATGAGCGCCCGCTCAGAGTCAGCTTTAAAAAATGGCGTAATTTCCCTACCCTCTAGTTTGTCCTCTTAGCCTGTGAATTTCATTTCGTTTCAGGAGCCTTGAGCTTGTGACCTCTCCGCGTCGAGTTGCCCGTGAATTAGCCCTTCTTAGTGCGGGTCAGGTTTTAAGACAAAATCAACCCCTTAGCCATCAAGATTATCAGTCCCTGGTTTTAACTGGAGTTCGCACCTTAGCCAGTGAAGCCCAAGAAGCACTGGAGGTTGCTGGTTCTGCTGTTCAAGAGAGTCATGCCACCCTTCTGACGGGAGAACTTCAAGCTGCTACTCTCAACCAGGCCCAGGCCACGGTACAAAACGCCATTAACCTCACCGAAAAGGCTATTAATCGCCTAGCCATTGCCCTTGAACTACCGGAAATTCTCTTTTTAGCCCATCAGCCCCAAGTCCAGGCCCAGGCCGGGGAACTCTTACATACTCTTTACACCCATTGCAGGGCTATTGATCAGCGGCTAGAGTCTGCTTTAGTTGACTGGAAACTCGAGCGATTATCCCGCCTAGATCACCATATTCTCCAGATTGCCGTGGCCGAAATCAGCTATCTCAACCTCCCCGTCCAAGTGGCGATCAATGAAGCGGTCGAGCTTTCTAAACGCTACAGCGATGAAGGTGGCCATCGATTTATCAACGGAGTTCTGCGGCGGGTCAGCGAGGAATTAAAGGCCGAGTCGAAATAACCGCCCTTGTGAAAATCCCCCCAGGCCTTACCATGCAAATATTGGGGATCAACAATTGCAGCAACTTTTGCTCCTGAATTAGCCCCAACTTTTCAAGCATCAGCCCAATGCGTTGTTTTGCAAGTAGGCACAGACTCTATGGCGATTAAAAACTCTCCTCAACCCAACCGCTCCCGTTTAATCGGCAATGTGCTGTTGTTGATCGGGGGCGGACTGCTGTTTATCAATATCTTTTTCCCACAGATCTTTGGCTCTGGGGCTCCTCGGGTTCCCTACAGTATGTTTATTCACCAAGTCCAAGAGGGAGAAGTTACCAGTGCCTATGTGGGACAAAATGAGATTCGCTACCAGGTTAAAGCCGAGGGAGATACCCCCGCAACGGTTTATTCAACTACGCCCATTTTTGATTTGGAGTTGCCTAAACTTCTAGAATCCCAGGGGGTTGAATTTGCCGCCGCGCCGCCGCCTCGGAATGGGTGGTTTACTAATTTGCTGGGTTGGATTATTCCGCCAATTATTTTTGTCGCCGTATTTCAGTTTTTTGCTAGTCGGGGTGCCGGAGGGGGTGGACCACAAGGAGCCTTATCTATCGGAAAGAGTAAAGCCAAGGTTTATGTGGAAGGAGATGCCCCCCGGATTACCTTCGATGACGTAGCCGGAGTGGAAGAAGCTAAAGCAGAACTGGTGGAAGTGGTTGATTTTCTTAAAAGCCCAGAACGCTACAAAGCCATTGGCGCCAAAATTCCCAAAGGGGTTTTGCTCGTTGGCCCGCCGGGAACTGGAAAAACCCTCTTGTCGAAAGCAGTTGCAGGTGAAGCCGGAGTACCCTTTTTCTCAATCTCAGGTTCTGAATTTGTCGAACTCTTTGTCGGGGTCGGTTCAGCGCGGGTGCGGGACTTATTTGAACAAGCGAAAAAACAAGCCCCCTGTATTGTCTTTATTGACGAACTCGATGCCATTGGCAAATCCCGCAGCAGTAATGGGTTTTATGGTGGCAATGATGAACGGGAACAAACCCTCAACCAACTCTTAACGGAAATGGATGGGTTCTCAAATACGGCTACAGTGATTGTTCTTGCTGCTACAAATCGCCCGGAAAGTTTAGATGCAGCCCTCTTGCGCCCAGGCCGGTTTGATCGACAAGTCTTAGTGGATCGGCCAGATTTGTCCGGTCGGGAAGCGATTTTGAAAATCCATGCCCAGGCCGTGAAATTGGGTGATGATGTGGATCTCAATGCCATTGCCACCCGTACCCCCGGATTTGCTGGAGCCGACTTAGCCAACTTGGTCAATGAAGCTGCCCTCTTAGCTGCCCGGAATCAACGCCAAGCCGTGGCCCAGGAAGATTTTGCCGAAGCCATTGAACGCCTCGTAGCTGGCCTGGAGAAAAAAAGCCGGGTCTTAAGTGATCGGGAGAAGGAAATCGTTGCCTACCATGAAGTCGGCCATGCCATTGTTGGGTTTGCGATGCCTGGTAGCGGTAAGGTCGAGAAAATTTCAATCATTCCACGGGGGATGGCGGCCTTGGGTTATACCTTGCAATTGCCCACTGAAGACCGATTTTTACTCGATGAAGCGGAACTGCGGGGACAAATTGCCACACTCTTAGGCGGCCGTTCAGCGGAAGAAATCATCTTTGGCAGTATCACCACCGGGGCTTCTAATGACCTGCAACGGGCCACGGATTTAGCTGAGCGGATGGTACGCAGTTATGGCATGAGTAAAGTTCTCGGCCCCTTGGCTTTTGAGGAACAACGGGCCATGTTTTTAGGGGAAGGGGCGGTTCAACGCTCAGTCAGTGAAGAAACGGCCCAGGCCATTGATCGGGAGGTCAAAGATATTGTTGAAACTGCCCATCAAACCGCTTTGGAAATCCTCAAACAAAATCGAGACTTGCTAGAGACCATCTCGAAAAAACTCCTCGAAAAAGAGGTAATTGAAGGAGAAACCCTCCATGAACTCTTGGGACAAATCCATCAGGCAGAACCCCAACCGGCCTAAGCCGAAAATCCCTAAGCCAAACCAGATTCAGCGCATTCGGTTTGTGTCGCGGAGTTCAGCCCTATAGAGACCTTAGGAGAATTGGCATCGCGATGGTTGACATTGGCCTAACTCACATTGCACTTCCAGTGGCTGACATTGAGAAAAGCATTCAGTTTTACTCAGACTACGCTGACATGGAGGTTCTGCATCGTCGTCAAGATGAAAGCTCTGGCTCAGATGTGGTCTGGCTCTCGGATAAAACTCGTCCTTTTGCGATTGTGTTGATTCAAATCAATCCTGTTCAGCCAATCTTAGCCCCCCTGGCCCATCTCGGTGTTGGCTGTCCAAGTCGTGAAGTGGTTGATGCCCTTTGTGAAAAAGCTCAACAAGCTGGATTTTTGGTGCAGGCACCTCAGGATTCAGGCTACCCAGTGGGCTATTGGGCTTTTTTAAGGGATCCCGATGGTCACACCTTAGAGTTATCTTACGGACAAGAAATAGGACTAACGATTGAAAAGTCCTCCCCCCCAGAGGCTGATTAGTTGAGCAGCTAAACCAACAACTAGGAGTGGAGGTTTGTCAGTGCTGCCAGGCCAAACGTTTCCGACTCAGACTTCAGAGGCATTTTTCCAGAAGTTGAGGGTTGCCCGAAAGGCGAGGCGATTAAGCAAATTGTTCAGCATCTTATGGCAGTCAACCAGCAGCAATCTCCGCCGATGAAACTGGTACAGGATATTGGTGAGCCTGGACTATTAAAAGTTGTCCAACGTTACTGCCCAGGCCAAGTGGTGGGCGATGATGCAGCTTTAGTCACAATCACTCCCGGCCAAAAACTGGTGGTCACCACAGATGTTTTGGTTGATGGCGTGCATTTTAGTTTGGGTCAGGTCAATCCAGAAGTCATCACAATGTCAGCCGTGGATGTGGGTTGGCGGGCAGCAGCGGCCAATTTATCCGACTTAGCAGCTATGGGAGCAACCCCCTTGGGGATCACGGTCGGCTTGGGTTTACCTGGTCAGACCCCCGTGGCCTGTGTTGAAGACATCTATCAAGGTTTAGTTGAGTGTCTTCAGGCCTTTGGGAGTGGAGTAATTCTGGGGGGGGATATCTGCCGCTCTGGGGTTCTCAGCTTAGGGATTACGGCGTTGGGGGAAGTGATTCCAGAGCAGGCCATTTATCGACACACGGCCCAACCGGGAGATTTAATCCTCGTCACTGGAGCCCATGGGGCATCCCGAGCTGGCCTGGAATTACTCCTAAAACCGACTTGGGGGGAATTTTTAACCCTTGAGGAACGCCAGGCCCTGATCCACACCCACCAACGGCCAATTCCCCGCTTTGATGTGGTTCAACGGATTCGCCAACACCTGCCCCAGGCCCGCATTACCGGGATGGATAGTAGCGATGGCCTCGGGGATGCGATTTTGCAGATGTGTCGACAAAGTCAGACGGGAGCTAAGCTCTGGGCCGATCAGATTCCCTTGGTTGCAACCTTGCCAGCGGATTTACGTTGGAACTGGGGACTCTATGGGGGTGAAGATTTTGAATTAGTTCTCAGTCTTGCCCCGGAAGCAGCTAAAGCTCTTCTCCCCCTACTCCCCACTGGAGCGGAAATTATTGGGGAAATGACTCGGGGCCTGGAGATTGAAATTGTTAGAGGAGCTCAACGGTTCAAACTAGAGCCTGATCAGCGGTTTGCTCATTTTTGATTGCGGAAATCTCGGCATAGATAGTCACACCCATCACCCTAGAGCTTTAACCCTGCCTGCTCGAGATCAAGATTCCCTAGGAACTCAAGAGCCTCTTCCAAGGCCTGGCAGCGATCTGGAACAAAAATAACCTGGGAAAACCGTTCAAGTTTTAACTTAGAGATTCGTTCCCGCACCCGGCCTGGGCAAACGACAATCTAAGCAAAACGCTGATGGTTCACGGCATTTTGGACAAAGGTTTCGATGGCTAGGGTCGCGGTGATCCCGACGGTAGGCACATCCGTTAAGTCCAAAATCAGGGTGCGGTAATTCGGAAACAGGGAAATTTGTTTGGTCAAGATTTTTGCGACACCGAAACTTAAGGGGCCACCGAGTTGAAACAGGAGAACATGGCCATCCAGTTGATCCAGGAGGGTTTGTTCATCAGAACTCAGGTGGCTGGCCTGGTTGGCACAGGTGATCGCCTGCATTTGAGTCACCACAATGCTCACGCCAATCCCCGACACAAACCCGGAAATCTCCGTGTAGGGCATAAAGGTGATGGACTGGCTCATGCGTAACAGGCCAAGAGAATTTGAAACAGCCCCCCAAAAAGCACCACCGTAAACGCCATGGTCATCCCACTGTCTGGGTAGCGTGCCATGGGGGTTGTGATGATTGAAGTCATAACCACGGTCATTGGCCCCGTTGCCCCGGAAACCTGGGCGGGAGTTCCCCGAAATAGGGCGGCAAAAAATCCGACAAAGACTGATCCTTAGAGCCCCACAATCGCCCCAGCTCCAGAGCTGACACCAAAGGCCAAGGCTAAGGGGAGGGTAACAATCGCCGCTGAATGTCCACCAAATAAGTCACCACGCCAATTCCAAAATTGCAGTTTATTGATCAATGTTTCAGGGTCAAAAGTGGAGTAACTTTCACAGTCTAGGCAGTATCACCCAGGCCTGGAGGCCCCAAAAAGTAGCCTGTCATCAAATGTTGATCGGGGGACTAGCTGTCACAGGACGATTTAAGACACTTCATAGAAAAATGTTAAGTAATCATCAAGTTTTTAACGCTTACCTTGACTCTTTCGGGATAGTTTTTTTAGAATCTCGCTATAAGTCACTCCTTGAACGTTTATGCATAAGTCAGCATGCAATTTTGAGCAGGATTTTCCAGATCCGCTGACAATGCTGTTCTTCGCCGGCAATTAAGTTGGTGAACTGTGTTCTGGGACTATTTTGGACTCGGACACTGCTGTTTTGGATGAATCTCAATTAGGAGTAAACCTGTGTTGAAGCTGCGACAAAAACTTTTAGCTGGCCTGGCATTGGCCACGATGGCCCCTCTGTTTGCCCCAATGATGACAGAAGCGGCTCCAAAGGCTGTACGAGGCATTATCACCAACATTGATGGCGATAACTTCACCCTCAAACAACCCTGGGGAGATGAAATTGTCGTCGTGATTGATGGCAAACGCCGCCGCTGTGGTGGAGCAGAATTGGAGGTTGGCACTGATGTGGCGATCATTCTTTTCCCGGATGTTGAGCCCTTAACCGCCCGCCGCCTTTGCACCCACATTGTTCCGGCTCCTCCCTTTGTGGCAGTCCAACCAATTCGGGTTCCCCAAGTGAGTGTTCCCGTCAGTACCCCTCCGGCCCCAGCTCCGGCGGCTACTCCTCCTGCCCGGATTCTCTACTAGGTTCACTGTTTCAGGTAATGGGGTGTATTTCGATGAAATCTTGGGTGTTGGGTTCTTCCTTAGGGGTAGTGGTTGCGGCATCTGTCAGTCCGGCCTGGGCAAATCCATTGATTTCCCTGGTGAAGCCGGTTCAGGCTGATTTACCCACCGCTCACTTAGCCCTGCTGGAATTACCCCCCTTAACGGAATTCACCCCTTTTTTACCTGATCTAGAGCGGAAGTTAGTGCTAAGACTACGAGAACGCCGGGTTTACCTCTATGTGGGCGAGGAAATTGAGGTTAGTTATCCTGTAGCTGTGGGTCGTCCGGGCTGGGAAACCCCCACGGGAACCTTTAAGGTTTTGCATAAAGTGGCGAACCCCACCTGGGAAAATCCCTTTAATGGCCGCATCATTCCCCCAGGCCCCAGGAATCCCTTAGGTGATCGGTTAATTGTGTTTGCCCCCATGGGAAATCAAGGCTATGCGGGGTTCCATGGAACGACCAATGAATCATTAATTGGCCAAGCTGTATCCCATGGTTGTGTGCGCATGCGCAATCGAGATATTCGAGCCCTGTTTGAACAGATTGATGTCAATACGCCGGTAATTGTTAAGCCTTAGGTTTTTGGAGGGTGAGTAGGCGCCACAACTGTCGAGTTTTGACCTTGATTTTTAAGGCCGTCCATAGCCAAATCCAGCGCAACAGTTTCAGTGTCGGTGTATCTAGAATCACTTCATCGAGATTCAGACCTTGATTGATGTTGGTCTGGGCATAAATAAACAGGCTCGGTGCTAGTTCTTCAAAATGATTGTCATCCAAAAAGACATCATAGGGAGAGGGAAGTGGCCGTTGGGCGGCGAGGGAATTCCAAAGCCAAGTCTCAAAACCAGAAACATCAAAAGCTGACGACAGGGAGAGGGCGTTTTGTCTAAGCTCGGCTTGAACCTCAGGTTGACAAATCTCTAAAATCGTCTCCTCCAGTTCCCTTGACTCATAGGCACAGACCCGGCCCAGGTTAAATCGCGTAATGAATCGGGCGGCAGCGGTGCGGGGATTCCCAAGGACAATAATGGGAGTCTGAGAGGTGGCCAGGATAAATGGAATCCGACTGGGAAAACTAAGTTGGGAAATCTCCGGCCGATCATCCTCCAGATCAAGTTTACCGGTGGCGACAATTGCAAAAGGATATTGCCTTAATTTGCTGATCAGTTCCTCCTCCGTAGGCAGAAAACCAAATAACTTAATATTTTTTACCTTTCTGAAATCAATTCCATAGGAAAATCGGATCAGTGCCTCCACATTACCTTGTCCGTACCAGTGCACCTCTTGTTGAGTTTTACCCACAGTTTGAAATAATTCCCGGAAGGCCTGCTTCCCCCAGATATTGCCTATTAAGACCCCAATCTGATCCTTAAAGTATTTATTCCCAGCCAACTCAGGATTCAGAGCATTAGGTTGGCAGAGTTGGGGATCAATGAGTGGTGGAATAAATGTGAGTTGAGAGTTAAATTTTGTGCCATAGAAATCGCGCATTTCCGCTGAGATGGCTAGACGCAATTCCGAGGCCTGCAACAGCAATTGCATCAAGTCATCACTGATGCCATCGGCAAAAATATTCTGGTCATCCATCAAATAGGTACAGAGGGGGGCCTGGTAATGATTTTTTAGCTCCAGCGCAGTGCGAACATCATCGGCAGTGTAGGGAATACAAAGAATTCTCCTGACAGTCACATTCCCAAGTTTTTGCAGAAGCAGTTGTGGGGATGTTTCATTGTGATGATTAAAGCGAAAACTTTGATAGCCAAAGGTCTGCTCTCCACCATAATCACTACTGGAGCGGATGGAAATGATGTCAGAGTCGTCATTAAAAATACGTTTTAAGTAAATGCCTGTCCCGTGCTTGTTGTTGACTTCGGATGCAGTAATTATGACTGTGACGTTTTGTGAATGCATACATTAAATGTGATCAGATCTAATAATCAATACAATCAAAACCGATTTTCAAGAATTTTCAGGCTCTGGAAAAGCGCGCCTTGACATCAAACCAGGCCTGGCGAATTTTCCAAAACTTACTCAGCTTAAAATCGGTTAATTCATCGGTGACTTGGGCCAGCAATTCCTGGGTTTGGGCACACTCTGCCGCTAGCTTGGCGTTTTGGGATTCCACTTCCCGCAACTTTTCCGACAAGGCAGGTAAGGCAAGATCAGCCAAAACCGCTTGTGTTTCTTCCCCCAGGCCACCACTCAGATAGGGACGCCAGTGGATCGGAGCCTCGGTCTTCGGTGCAGTTTCCGGGGAAGTAGGTTGGGCTTGGCTGAGACGGTCTTGGTAAAGTTGCAGATAGGCCTTGGCCTGGATTTGCGGATGATAGCACTCGAGGATAGTTTGGCGGGCAGCTGCACCTAGGTATGATACGCCGCGGGGATCAGCAAGGTAGCGTTTGGTAAAGTCCAAAATCCCCGTGGCCAGAGCTTGAGAATCCTGAGCCTCCACCAGAAAACCATTCTGATTAGGGGTAATTAAGTCCTGAATGCCCCCAACCTTAAACCCCAGCACCGGCGTCCCACAACTCATAGCCTCTAACACCGTATTGGGGAGATTATCCTCTAAGGAGGGTGCTATTAGGAGATCACTGGCCGCGTAGATTTCAGCCACAACGGATTCATCCGCTTGGTATTCTAAAAAGCGCATTGGCAAGTTCGGCCAATCTCCAACTGAATCCCCCAGTCCCAAACAGGCAATTGTGATCTGTCCGGCGTTGACCCATGCTTGCCAATCCGGGTCTGTTTGACAGAGTTGCAAGGCCTGATAGAGTTGCCGGAATCCTTTGCGGGTTTCATTCCGATTATGGGCAACAAATAAAAGGACACAGGATGCGGGATCAAAACCCAATTTCAGTTTTAGCTCTGCTTTGGGCTGCGGTGAAAATACATCCACGGGCAAGGAGTAGGGTATCCATTCAACAAGGTGCTGCTGAAAGACTTGGCTGGCCTGGGCACACTGCTGCAACCAACGACTGGGGGTCACAATCACCAAGTTTTCGGCCTGGAACAACCTAGCTTTGTCGGCTAACACCGCAGCGGGAAGAGCAGCCAGGGACGCCGAGAGTTGGGGACAGTTTTGACAGGTCTGTTGATAACCCTCACAACCCGCAGTATAGTGACAGCCCCCCGTAAATGCCCACATATCGTGAAGTGTCCAAATGATCGGCTTGCCCAATTGCAACAGTTGCTGGATGGTGGTCACCGATAGAAATTGATTGGCAATCCAATGCAGGTTAATGACATCGGCGCTTTGAATCTCCGGTAATTGTGTCAGATCAAAACCAGGATAGGGAAAAGAAAACAGGGTATTGCTGTGGGCTGTGCGGTGACGATTAATGCCGTGGGTTTGAATGGCTTCTAGGGGTTCTACAATTGCTGGGCTGGGCTGGCTATCCAGTTGAATTACCGTTGCATCCTCAGAGCACTTATCCAGAACGACCATGATTGAAGCTTGACCGGCGGTTAACAGGGCCTGGTGGAGGCGATAGCTGGCTTTGGCGGCCCCGCCATTCAGGTCACTGGTGCTCAGATGGACAATTTTGAGGCCAGTATTTGCCGTCCCAGGTTGGCTCAGGTTCCAGGCCTGGGGGCGGGGTTTCAGGGCTTCCATAAATAGTGAGTCTGGTTTACGCACATGGCGGGATGGCAAGGTATCAAGGTGATAGGCATCAAAGGTCAAGCAATAGGACGCAGCTGCAGATCGCCGTTGAATCCATTGGAATTGGGCTTGCTTGAGCAATCGTCCCAGGGAATAGCGGTCGTACATCCACAGATGGGGTTCGCCACCTAAACGGAATTTTCCCACAGCCCAAGGATCATGGGGATCAATGGTGGGGAGAGCAAGAGTTCCCTGCTGGCTATGCTGAATTAGCTGTGCTGCTTCCTGACCGAGTCGGTGGGTCAACCAAGGTTCCAGGCCTGGGGGTAGATTTTTAATAAAGGTCACCATTTCCCCGCCAGAATGGTGGCGCACGGCCTGGTCGAGCAATTCCAGCAGAATCCAATCGTATTTTCCCTGAACTAGCGTTTTGCCGGATGGATCGACGACTAAATCCAAGCTCGGGGGCAATGCTGCTGATTTTTGTGCCGTTTCTTCGGACAGTTCGTGGCAAGCTGCGGCTAGGGCTTGGAGGTAAAGCTGGGCAATTTGCTCAAGATCAGGGACGACAACACGGATTACCCCCCCAGGCCGGAGAACCCGATAACATTCCTGGAGAAATTGGAGAGCCTTGGTTTTGGGTAAATGCTCGAGAACGTGGGAGTGATAAACCAGATCAAAGTGATTGTCAGGGAAGGGTAAGGGTGTTTGCAGATCATGGCTGATAACCCCAGGCCCCGTTGGCGAGTAATCTACATTGACCCAGTCTGGATGAAAGGTATAGCCACAACCAAGATTGAGTAATTTCACCAGGCACTCTGAGGATCGTCGTTGCAGCAGTTTACCATGGGGGCAACTCAGGCATTGCGGCGGATCGCAACAGGACAGGTCTAGTTCGCTAGTTTTTGAAACCGAACATAAAAACTCTGGCCTCGAAAGTAACGATGGAGTCCCCGCTTCAACAGGATTCCCATCAGGCCCGTGGTGTACTGGTTGAGCCCAAACCGACGAAAATCCCGCTGCTGTTTAAACTTTTCCCCATAGGTTTCTAAGAATGTGTCCACATGATAGCGGGCCAAGGGTTCCATCTCCCAGGCCTGGAGTTTGAGCGGCAAGAAGGTTTCCAGAAACTGACAGGTGCGCAAGGACCAACGGGTCATGTGGTGCGGTGGCATATCCAGCAGATTAAACTGATCTTTGAGAAAACTCTCAGCATTGGGCAACCCTAAAATGAGTCTGCCGTTGGGAGCCAAGAGGGCCAAGCAGTCTTGGAGAAATTCCCTAGGCTGGGCAATATGTTCAAGAACTTGAAAACAACAAATACAGTCAAATTCGTAGTTCTGCTGCCCGAGTTCCTGTAACGTTGCCGGGAAAATAGGCAGAGCCTTGGCCTGGGCTTGGGTAATTGCGGTTGGATTCAGTTCAATCCCGATGATGTCCAGGCCTTGAGCAATCCCTTGGCCCACAAACTGTCCCTGACCACTCCCAATTTCGAGAATGCGCTCCCCTGGTTTCAGTTCTTTCAAGGCCAGTTGATACTCCCATTTTTCGTGCAGGTAGTACCAGTCAAACCCCATCAACTGTTGATATACGGATTCCGAGCCCTCCAGGTCAAAGGGATAGAAAAACCGCAGGTCACTGTCACAACATTCGTAGAGAAAAAACTCTGGATAGCCACGAAACTCTGTTGCCAGATCAAGCTGATAGATCCGTTGCCAGGCCTGGATCATCTCCGCAGTTTGAAAGGTTTGGATCAGGCGAACATGATCCGATTGGGTCAGGGGGCTACAAATCATGGTGCAGGTCAACTCAGCTAACGATTGTGGGTTTTACCTTTGATCCAATAGGCCTGGGTACTCCCGACCCGCTCCAATAGGGGTTTTTCTCGGTGTCGCCCACAAAAATCGTAAAAGGCCTCACGACAACCTTCCCAGTAGCCGAAATCATCCAAAATCACACAGGCGCCCGTGGGCATCCTGGGATAAAAGGTCTCCAATACTAAGGACACAGACTCATACCAATCCGCATCACAGTGGAGGAGTGCAACCTGTTCCGGCAAGGCGACAGAGAAGGTCTCTTGAAACCAACCAACATTGATCTGATAGGCCTCTGGGGCAACCTGGGTGAGCTGCATCACCTCTTCCACGGCCACCACTGAGCCCACACAATCGCCGACCCAGGCCTGGGCATCGGTCCCATCAGGCTCCGTCGTGGGGGGCATCCCAGCAAAACTGTCGTACAACCAAATTTTGCGTTCATTTTCTAAATGTTGAGCCAGGATTGCCGCACTCCCGCCCTTGTAGACCCCACACTCGACAAAATCTCCCGGAATATTCTGCTGATTGACCCGGTTGGCCAGACTCGCCAAGTTCTGCAGACGGCATGGATCAGAAAGTGTATAGGGCTGAACCTGCTGGAGTAAGGCTTCCCAGGCCGAAGGGGGAGTTGTTGACAATCCTGCGGGAACAAGCCGCTGCTTTAACCACCTATGCACTATTCATCTCCCATAGGGTTAGGGTTTTCGGCCCCTGCCACCCAAGTCCAAGTGGGCCCAGTTCGCTCCAAGGATTTGATCACCTGACACGGAATCCCCACAGCCACGGAATTATCAGGAATATCCCGGCAGACCAGACTCCCAGCACCAATCACCACATCATCTCCAATCGTGACCCCTGCCAATATCGTGACATTAAAGCCGCACCAAACTCGGTCACCAATTTTGACGGAGAGTTTCTGGGGTTGCAGGGTTCTCGGATCATGGGTGCCACTGCCAATGGTCAAACCGCTGGAGCCAATAAAGTCATCACCAATGTCCAACGCTCCATGGTTTTCAATCATGACCCGATTGCCAAGGGCACACCGCTCCCCCAAGGTGATGCGGCCATAGTTCAAAAGTGTTAGATGCCGACCTACCCAAAGGTGCTGAGAATATTGCACATTCATGAGCTTGAGAAAGTATTTTCGCCAACGCAAGGCACTGTTGGGTTGAGCCCCAAGACTTTCCAGTTCTGATAGCACCCAGGCCAAGGCCATTAGCCAGCGTTTCCCCACGATTTTCTTACCTGATCACCTGTGATGTTTGCCCATGGGGTGATGTTGCCCCGTTGAGAATGTGCACTTGAAACTTAGCTTCAACGTGATAAGGGCCGTGGATGGGGCGATGACCATTAAGATTCACGGTAAACCCATAACCCTGCTCCACATAGTCATAAATAATTGCTTCGGATAAGTTATACGCCTGCTGACAGTACCGCTGATGATTTTGATACCCAATGACACCAACGCTGATGAAATAGGCTCCTGAGCGTAAACTTAGGATCACGGGGACTTTTACCTCGGCCACTTGGCCAGCCTTGAGGGGGGGGTAATCCTCCGACTGAAAATCAATCATTGAAAAGATTTCATTACCCCTGACATCCTTAACGATGAAGCCAATGTCGTAAACCGGAATCTCAGCCCTGGCCTGGATCAGGTAAACCGCCTGGAGGGGTTCGTTATAGTTAACTTCCTTACGCGGATACCCCTGTTGATCGCAAAGCTGAAAACCTTTAATGGTGATTGCTCCATTGCCCACATGTTCACCTTCCGGCTCTGGAATCCCCGGGCCTTGTCCATTTTTCGGGTCGTTGGCTTGCTCCCCTGGTACGCAAATTACCGGTTTGAATGCAGCTTCAGCAGGCAATAACCCTTGATCCACCCAAGCTTGCTGTTGATAGGCCTGGGTCACATCTGCAGGACTGCCATCCAAAATCAATTGCCCGCGATCCAACCAAATACATCGGGAGCATAGGGCGGTCATGGAGCTGATGTCATGGGAAACAAAGAGGATAGTCACACCCCTGTCCATCATTTGCCGCATCCGTTTAAAGCACTTGGCCTGGAAATAAAGATCTCCGACGGCTAACGCTTCATCAACGATGAGGATATCCGGTTCTACCGTTGTGGCCACAGAAAAAGCCAGGCGCACCATCATCCCACTAGAGTAGGAACGCAGGGGCTGATCAATAAATGTCCCCACTTCCGCAAATTCGATAATGTCATCAAGGCGTTGATCGATTTCTAGGGCCGTTAACCCCATGACCTGGCCATTGAAGTAAACATTTTCCCGCCCTGTAAACTCTGGATTAAAGCCACTCCCCAACTCCAAAAGTGCCGCCACCCGCCCATTAACCTGAACTTTACCCTGAGTTGCTGCCAGAGTCCCCGCGATAATTTGCAATAAGGTGCTCTTCCCCGAACCATTGCGGCCCATCACCCCCAAAGTCTCCCCCCGATGCAGGGTTAAACTCACTCCCCGTAGGGCCCAAAATTCCTCTGACTTTATCTTTCCTGGCCAAAACATTTCCACTAGGCGCAGACTGGGGTGGGCATAGCGGCGGTAACACTTGGAAATATTGTCTAGGGAAATAAGAATATCATTGGGGAGATCAGCCATGGGGACTTCCTAAAGCACATCGGCAAAGGCTGGTTTGAGCTTCCGGTAACTCCACAGTCCACTGGCAAAGACGACACAGGAGATGATCAAAGCTAATGTTAATTCCCCGCTATGTTGAAGTTGGCCCACCAAAATGCAGTCACGATAACTTTCGGCAATGGCAGCTAGGGGGTTTAAGCGCAAAATCCAGGCCCGGATCTCAGCGGGAATAACTGAAGCCGGGTAAACAATTGGGGTGAGGTAAAACCAAAGATTGAGAATGACCCCAAGGGTCTGGGGAATATCCCGCACAAAAACCGTTAACCCCGCGCACCAATATCCCAGGCCAACGGTGAACAGCAGTTGGGGCAGCCAAACTAGGGGCAGTAGTAGCAATGTCCAAAAAACCTTTTGTAAAACAAAACCGACCAAGAGGACTAAAATCAATAATCCCAGGCTACTTTCGAGGAAGGCCGCCAAAATCGGTACAAGAGGTAATAGGGCCAAGGGAAAAACCACCTTCTTGACCAAATCGGGTTGGCTAGTAACCGTCAAGCTGGCCTGGGAAATTCCCACCACAAAGGCATTCCAGGAAATTAGTCCCGCAAAAAGCCACAATCCAAAGACAAAATTGTTCTCCGGGACTTGAGCCAGTGATATCCGCACTTGCAGGACAACCCCAAACACATAGGTATAGATCAACAACTGGGCAAGCTGCTTGAGGAGCGACCAGACATTCCCCAACATCGAGCCTTTGTAGTAACTTTCCAGTTCCCGCTTAACCAAGACATGGAGCAGACTGAGATGACCGGGAATTTTGGAATGAAACCGATGGCTTAACATGGGGGCCTGGAAAACATGGGCAAGGGAGCTTGAGGTAGATTGCAGAGATAAATCAAGGGTCAGGTTAATAGGGCTTAATTCTGGGGTTGGTCTCTGGGTCAGCGACAATACAAATAGGTTCCTCTAAATCTCATCCCCTACGGACTCTTGACCTTGCTGATTCCCCAGGCCCCGCCAAGCTTCAAATCCGGCTTTATTGCAATTATTGGGCGACCGAATGTGGGTAAATCCACCTTAATGAACCAATTGATTGGTCAAAAAATTGCCATTACCTCCCCGATAGCCCAAACAACCCGAAACCGCCTTCGAGGTATTTTAACCACGGAAACTGCCCAGTTTATTTTTGTGGACACCCCTGGCATTCATAAACCCCAACACAGCCTTGGTCACATCCTTGTCAACAATGCCAAGTTAGCATTGAACGCGGTGGATCTGATCCTTTTTGTCGTCGATGGCTCGGTGGTTGTGGGGGGCGGGGATCGCTACATTGCTGAACTCCTTAAGACGTCCCAGGCCCCGGTACTACTTGGTCTGAACAAAACCGATCTGCTGCGTGATCCCCAATCCGTCCAGGCCACCTATCAAGATTTAGCCGCCACCTATGGCTGGAAAATGAGTTGCTTTTCGGCCCTCACCGCCACTGGCCTACCTGAGCTCCAACAACACTTAGAAGATCAACTGCCCCCAGGCCCCTACTATTACCCCCCCGACTTGGTCACCGATCAACCAGAGCGATTCATCATGGGGGAGTTGGTGCGGGAGCAGATTTTGGCCCAAACCCGCGATGAAGTGCCCCATTCCGTTGCGGTGGCCATCGAGCAGGTGGTGGAGGAAACTAAAATTACCAAAATCCTGGCCAGCATTTACGTCGAGCGCCCCTCCCAAAAGGCCATCCTCATTGGCAAGGGGGGACAAATGCTCAAAACCATTGGCATCGAGGCCCGGCTGCAAATTCAAAAACTGATTCTGGGGCCGGTATATCTAGAATTGTTTGTCAAGGTTCGGCCCAAGTGGCGACAATCTAAAGTGCAGTTAACGGAACTCGGTTATCGGGTTGAAGCGGATTAGAAGCATGGGCAAGCGCTTTCTCACCATTCCCGGCCTGGGGTTATCTCTAGTCATCGCCAGTTTGATTGTGATTTGGGGACAATTCCATTCCGCAGCCCAATCGCCCGCCCCTGTCGCCATTCCCGTACCCCAGGTCTGCCAGGCCCCGCTCAAGACCCCAGAGATCACTTGGGAAATTCCCACCGATGTCGAAGGCAATCTACAGCAGGCTAATCTGAACGTGGTGCAACGGGCCGCGAACCTCTTTGCTTGGCAGGAATTTATCGCTTTGAATTGGCCCGCCCAGGCCCGGGAACGCGGCATCCCCAACCCAACCGCCGATCTCAACACCCCGGGGCCAAGAGTTTGGGAAACCTGGAAAGAAATCAGTGAAGTCTATCGCCCCGATGGCCGTGCCCCTTTACCCTGGAATGCCCCAGAACCCTTACCTCCTGGCCTGGAAGGTCGTCAACCCCGCAAAGTTCTCTATCGCCAGAGCAAAGTAGATGAGATCCTCAGCGATCAGTTTCAGCCGACAAAAGCAGATTTGGCATTGCCAGGCACGTTAACAGATCAGCGGGGGCGGGTGGTGCGCTATGAAATTCGGATGAACGCCATTGCCTTTGACTATGTTGTCCAAAATCGCCTCTACGATGCGGTCCACCAGGCCCAGCTCAGCCAAATTAACTTCCCCAACGGCTCGATTCTAATCAAGGCGGCCTGGCGAGAACTGGATCCCCAGGAAGCACCCCGATTCTATGCAACCTCTGCCTACGTCAATGACCAGCCTGAGCGCAACGTGGGAAGCTATCAGCAAAAAACCATGGGCCTGGTGGGATTCCATGTCATGCAAAAAACAGCCAGCGCCCCCCAGTGGATCTGGTCAACCTATGAGCAGGTGGATAATGTGCGCGGGGAAACCCCATCATTTTTTAACCCCCACTGCCCTGATTGTTTACGCAACCGCCAAACCCAGGCCCATGTCCCCAACCAAGTCACCCGCCTAACGCCCATTCCCAACCAAACTCCAGATTGCAGTCAACCCCAACAGGCCCAAGATAACCTTGTGGAATTGAATCAGAATATCCAGGCCGGGTTAAAAAATTCCGTTTGGCAATACTACGAGCTGGTTAATACCCAATGGCCCTTACCTAAAACCCCCCAGAATTCCAGTCCCGACACTGTTTTTCAGGTCAATCCAGCCCTGTTGGCCAACACCACCATGGAGACCTACATTCAACCCAGTTCCTCCTGCATGGGATGTCATGCCCTGGCCCGCTCCGTGAATCCGCAAATCTATGTTTCCTCGGACTTTACCTTTACTCCGGCCATGGCCTTGCCCCCACAAATCAATCAACAACTGGTGCCTCCCCCCGCGAAACCGGTTTCAACCTGGGATGAGAAAAATTGGAATAGCATTCTCCGGGGCTATCAACTCAGCACCCAAACCTACGAACTTTTGCCCCAATACGTCCCCACCACCAAGCTCCACTGCCAAAGTTGTCATTTGAATGGCGGCAGTAATCCCAAAGCCTCGGCCTGGTTTGGCATGATGGAAAAATATCAGTACCCGGCCACCACAAATTTACAGAAACGCCTGAATAGCTGCTTTGAACATAGCCTCAATGGCCGCCCCCTCCCAATCACCCCCAATCAACCGGAATTTCAGGCCTTTGTCACCTACATGCAATGGCTAGATGAACAGGCCAAGGTTTTGGCGATCAACCTACCGGAGCAGCCCTTTCCACCGATTCGTCCACTTTCCGGTGATCCGCAACGGGGACAAGCCATCTTCCAGCAAAAATGTGCCTTTTGCCACAATACGGATGGGCAAGGTCGTTATCAAAGTGATACTTACTACCGGCCTGCACTCTGGGGGCCTCATTCCTACAACAAACGCGCTGGCCTGGCGAGACCGGAAACCTTGGCAAAGTTTTTGCACGCCAATATGCCCTACCAGTTTGATGGCAATCTCACCCCCCAAGAGGCCTGGGACTTAGCTGAATTTATTGACAATCAAGATCGACCCGATTAAAAATCGACTATACTTAAAAGTTATGCCCTAAATTACTCAGGGTTATTACACCCCTAAATTCGCCTCACCCCTAATTCGCAAAGGTTTATTCCCCGTTATGAGTTCTGTCTTGCGCTTTCTCATGTGTGCCCCAGAGCACTACGATGTGGACTATGTGATCAACCCCTGGATGGAAGGGAATATCCATAAGTCCTCGCAACAGGTGGCCCAAGAGCAATGGCAAGGACTTTACGAAATTATTAAAAACCGCGCCGAAGTCTCTCTGGTTAAACCGGAAAAAGGCTGGCCCGATATGGTGTTTACGGCAAACGCTGGCCTGGTCTTGGGCGATAATGTGGTGCTCAGTCGCTTTTTCCACAAAGAACGCCAAGGGGAAGAACCCTATTTCCAGGCCTGGTTTGAGTCCCAAGGCTATACCGTCTATACATTGCCCCAAGATTTACCCTTTGAAGGTGCTGGGGATGCGCTTTTGGATCGGGAAGGTCGTTGGTTATGGGCCGGGTATGGCTTCCGTTCTGAGTTGGATTCCCATGCCTATTTAGCCAAGTGGCTCGATATTGAAGTCTTGTCGTTACGGTTGATGGATGAGCGGTTCTATCACCTCGACACCTGTTTTTGTCCCCTGAGTGGTGGCTATCTCCTTTACTATCCCCCGGCCTTTGATGCCTACTCCAATCGCTTAATTGAATTGCGGGTGCCTGCCGAAAAACGAATTGTTGTCGCTGAAGCCGATGCGGTAAATTTTGCCTGTAATGCGGTGAATATCCACCAAACCGTGATTCTTAACCAGGCCAGTGATGATCTCAAAAGTGCCCTAAACAGTGCCGGATTTGAAGTCATTGAAACCCCCTTAACCGAATTTTTAAAAGCGGGTGGGGCCTCGAAATGTTTAACCTTGCGCGTCACTGAACCCGTTCAAGTGGATCACCATGCCCAGGCCACGTTGGAATCCCGAGTGATTCGGATGGAGGGGCATTTACTGGATTCCGGCCTGATCAACCGGGCTTTGGATTTAATTGTCGAAGGCGGCGGTAGTTTCCAAGTTATTAACTTTAATTTGGGGGAACAGCGGCAAAGTACTAGTCAAGCGGAAGTGCGGGTTACGGCTCCCTCACGGGATGTCATGGAAGAACTGATGGCCCAACTGATTGACCTCGGTGCCATTGCTCCCCCCCAAGAACTCTGTGATAATTCCCTGGAAACGGTGGTTCAGGATGGCGTGGCTCCCGATGACTTTTATGTGACGACCATTTACCCCACGGAAGTCCGGGTCAACTGTGAATGGGTGCGGGTGCAAGGGCAACGGATGGATGGAGCGATTGTCGTCAAGCAGACTCCTGAAGGCCCCGTGGCGGAATGTCGGCTCCTGCGGGATCTGCTGAAAGGGGATCGGGTCGTTGTCGGTGTCGAGGGCATTCGAACAGTCCGCAAAACCGAAAGTCGAGATCAACGGGGTAGCAGTCAAGAATTTAGCTTCATGGGCGCCGGGGTTTCCAGTGAACGGCGGGTGGAATTGGTCGTCGAACAAATTGCCTGGGAACTGCGCCGCATTCGGGATCAAGGCGGAAAAGTTGTTGTTGTCGCGGGGCCTGTTGTCATCCATACGGGCGGCGGTGAACATTTAGCCAAACTGATTCGGGAAGGCTATGTCCAGGCCCTGCTAGGCGGAAATGCGATTGCGGTTCACGATATGGAACAGGCGATGATGGGCACTTCCCTGGGCGTGGATATGAAGCGGGGTGTTTCCGTGCGGGGTGGGCATCGGCATCATCTGAAAGTCATTAACCAAGTCCGTCGAGCCGGGAGCATTGCCGCCGCAGTCGAAAAAGGCTGGCTGACCCAAGGGATCATGTACGAGTGCGTCAAAAATAATGTCCCCTTTGCCTTGGCTGGTTCAATTCGGGATGATGGGCCATTGCCGGATACGGAAATGGATTTGATCAAATGCCAGCGGGAGTATAGCCGTCTGATTCAAGGGGCAGACATGATCCTGATGTTGTCCTCGATGCTGCACTCCATTGGCGTGGGAAATATGACTCCCGCGGGCGTCAAACTCGTCTGTGTGGACATTAACCCGGCCGTGGTTACAAAACTTGCAGATCGCGGTTCCGTTGAATCTGTGGGTGTTGTCACCGATGTGGGCCTGTTCCTGAGTTTGATGGTGCAGCAGCTGAACAAGCTGAATCGGCCCTATCTCCAACCACGCCAAGGATTATTGGTCTAAACCACCGCAAAACACCCGGAATTGGCCTGGGGCTAGCCTTCTGTCTTGGTGATCAGTCGCTCCAATTGCCGGAGACGGCGCATCAGTTGGGGCAATTGTTTCAGTTCGGCAACCATGCGTAACCAGGTTTTGTGATCCATGGCCGGATAGCCGCTGATCCGACTGCCGGGGGGAACATTGTTATTAATTCCGGTTTTGGCCCCCGCCATCGTGCCATCGCCAATGGATAAATGCCCGGCTGCTCCAACTTGTCCGGCCAACACCACATGATTTCCCACTTGCGTTGAACCGGCTAAGCCCACTTGTCCACAGAGTAGGGAATGCTTACCGACCGTGCAGTTATGGGCCACTTGAACGAGATTATCCACTTTTGTCCCTGTGCCAATTCGGGTTTCCCCGAGGGTAGCCCGATCAATCGTACTGTTGGCCTGGATTTCCACCCCATCCTCAATCACGACTGTGCCCACCTGGGGAATTTTGTAGTGGGTGCCATTGGGCAACGTGACAAAGCCATAGCCATCGCCACCAATCACCACACCATTTTGAATAATCACCTGGTTGCCCAGTTTGACCTGCTCGCGAATTACCACATGACTGTGGAGTATAACTGCATTACCAATTTCTGCCCCGTCATAAATCACGCAATGGGGATGAATCACCACATCATTGCCAATTACAACATCATTACCAATCACAACATAGGCACCAATACTCACCCCAGGCCCCACTTGGACATTTTGACCAATCACCGCTGTGGGGTGGATTTCAGCCGCAGGTTTTAGGGGGGGATGAAACAGTTCAATGGCCTGGGCAAAGGCAAGATAGGGATGTTTAACCCGTAACAAGGGGCAAGGGGCTGATCCGGTAAACCCTTCTTCGACTAACACTGCTCCAGCCTGACAAATTTCAAGCTTTGCTACATATTTGGGATTAGCAAGAAACGTCACCTCATAGGCCTGGGCCTGGTCGAGGGGGGCAACACCCAAAATATCTAGGTCTGGATTTGTCAGAGAACTGGGATTGGAATCAAGGGTGGCCTGGAGGTGTTGAGCTAACTCAGTAATGTGCATGGTGATTTTGAGAATATTGCAGGGCTTCAGCTTGACGCATCCTAAAACCCCAGGCAGGGATCTGGAGGAGGGCTAGGGTGGGGGGGATCAGTTTCAGCAGCTACAGCTAGGCGATTGGCCACAGTGGCCGCATATCCCCGCACCAAGGACCACACCAAGGGAGCGAGCCACCCCCGCATCAGGACAGAGTAGGTGATTTTTGTCCCACAAACCGTAGACTCAACGCGGTAGATCACCCGTTCTTCAACACCGGGCAGCACCATGATCCGAATACTGAGTAAATCTTCGGGAGAGACTCGTTCCACAAAAATCTGCATTGGCCAGGGAATGAGACGGCTCACTGCGCCAAAAATCAGGCCGGGTTTGGGCATCAAGCCATAGGGAACATTAGTTCGGGCAATTAAGGGATGCCAGGAAACATCCGCCAAGTTTGCCACTTTTTTCCAAATCAAATCCACTGAGGCCGAGCTAATGGCCTGGTACGTGCGCGCCAAGGGCCAACGGGCAGGGGATAAGTTTGGAGACTTTTGTTCGCGACGGGGGGTCAAGCCATTCCTCCTCAACCCATGCAATATGAGGCTGCACCCATAACTAACTTATTAAAACGCAAATTTTCCAGGCCGAAAACCCAGCTTAAGGGAACTTTAAGATTAATAACCCAAGTTCAAATCCCGCTGCAATCTCATGGATCATAGAAAAGGGTTTGTCCCCATGTTGAAGGAATTGAGTGTTTTTATGACCGCTACTGCCCCCGCTCCCACCCCCCCTGTGTTACCGCCCAGTGATTCCCGTGAACAAGTTGCTGCGTTTCTCAAAGGCTTACAGGATCGGATTTGCCAAGGGCTAACTGCTGCAGACGGCCAGGCCACATTCCAGGAAGATAGTTGGGAGCGGCCCGAAGGCGGGGGTGGCCGGTCACGGGTGATTCGTCATGGGGGGCTATTGGAACAAGGGGGCGTGAATTTTTCTGAGGTCTGGGGAGATCATTTACCGCCTTCAATTCTGCAACAACGCCCAGAGGCGGCTGGCCATAGATTTTATGCCACGGGTACTTCAATGGTGCTCCACCCCTGGAATCCCTATATCCCAACAGTGCATTTGAATTATCGATACTTTGAAGCTGGGCCGGTGTGGTGGTTTGGCGGTGGTGCCGATTTAACCCCCTACTACCCCTTTGCGGAAGATGCCAGACACTTTCACCGCACCCTCCAACAGGCCTGTGACCAACACCATCCTGACTACTATCCGGTCTTTAAGCTCTGGTGTGATGAATATTTTTACCTCAAACATCGGGGCGAATCCCGCGGGGTTGGCGGTATTTTCTTTGACTATCAAGACGGTGAACGGGAGCTCTATCGGGGGCCAAATCCCCAGGGTCTGGCGGCTCAACTCAGCACGGAAAAGGGAACTCCCGGCCAACGGACATGGCAGGATTTGTTTGGCCTGATTCAAACCTGTGGCAATGCCTTTTTAGATAGTTATTTACCCATTGTTGAAAAACGGCGGGGCCTGGAGTACGGGGAACGGGAGCGGCAATTCCAGCTCTACCGGCGGGGACGCTATGTGGAGTTTAATTTGGTCTATGACCGGGGAACCATTTTTGGCCTGCAAACCAATGGGCGAACAGAGTCGATTTTGATGTCCTTACCGCCTTTGGTGCGTTGGGAATATGGCTATCAACCAGAACCAAACTCCCCAGAAGCGGAACTCTATCAGACCTTCCTCAAGCCTCAGGATTGGATCAACTGGGCGCATTAGGCTCAGGAATATCCATGGGAGTAGGTTCTGACAGTCCCCGCTCTTCCACACCAACTCCTGGGGTTTAAATCTTATACTGATAGGCATCAAATCCCTTGAGGACGTGGTTCCATGCCCCTCGCTCCTGCCGAAGCAGCACCAGACTTTACCTTGACGGACACCAATGGCAACTTGGTCAAGCTCTCAGACTTACGGGGGCAGTGGGTTGTGCTGTATTTTTACCCGCGAGACAATACCCCTGGCTGCATCAAAGAGGCCTGTGGCTTTCGGGATATTTTTGCAGAACTGAAGCGGCGTAATGTTGTGGTTCTGGGGGTGAGTACCGATGATGAAAAATCCCACCTGAAGTTTGCCAATAAGTACAGCCTGCCTTTTCCGTTGCTGTGTGATGTCAACGCTGAAGTTGCAACGGCCTACGAAAGCTATGGGCCGAAAAAATTTATGGGCAAAGAACTGACGGGCATCTATCGGAACACGTTTTTAATTGACCCCGAGGGCAACATCGCCAAAATTTATCAGAAGGTCAAACCCGATACCCATCCGACTCAAATCTTGGCGGATATTAACTCTTTCAGTCGCTAAGGGCCTGGATTGCTTAGAAAAATAAGTGGCTTTCCGGCTGAATATTGATTTCCATGGGTATGGCCTGGGGTTCGGCCTGGAGGACAAACAGGATACTTTTGGCGGCGGTGTCTGGACGTAACATTTTAGAGCGATCAACCTTGAGACTGACTGAGTCCCAAAAGGGCGTGTCGATTCCACCAAAATAAAACAGGGTAACTTTAATGCCGTAGCGTTTGACCTCCTCTGCTAAGCATTTGCTCAAACCAACCAGGCCAAACTTCGAGGCGCAGTAGGCTCCCCCCATGGGCATTGAGTGTTTTCCTAGGATCCCCACCACCGTACAAATGTGGCCTCCCTTGTTGTCCTTCATGGCTTCCGCCGCCAACTGACTGGTGTAAAAACAGCCCTTGAGATTAACATCGAGCATGTAATCCAGATCAGCGGGTTCAAGTTTTGTGAATTGCTTCATCAAGCCAGCTCCAGCCACATTCACCAAGGCATCAATACGACCAAACCTCTCCTTGGCAGTAGTAATTAGGGTCTGAACTTGGCTGTAATCGCAAATATCCGCCGGATGGATGAGACAAGGGGTCTGAATCCGCTTAGAGAGCGCCGATAAAGTCTCAACATTACGACCACTGAGGACTAACGTAGCGCCTTGCTCCGCTAACTGTGGCACTAGGGCCTGGCCAATTCCCCCTGTCGCTCCCACCACAACGATGACCTTGCCGTTCACTCTGCCCCTACCCATTTACTTAACAAATATTTACAATTATCTAAGATTTCTCCCAAGCCTGGCAATGGTAACTAGGGTTCACCATAAATAACCTGTAGGGAGAGAATCAGGCAGTTCTAGAGGCTTGACCTATACTGAGTGGGTTACGTCCAGAGGATGGCGGATAGGGATGATTGATCGCAAAACAGGACTGGGGATTGGGCTAGGTGGTGCAGCGATCCTGGGTGCGGCATTATACTTCGCGTTGGGGCCTGGGGGCGCTACTTCGGAATCGAATCCCCATTCAACCCACCAGGCCATGGGGCACCAGTCTGTCCATTCCCCTCTTCACGGTCAAGGTCATGCCCACGAAATGCCCATTAATAGTGAATTGGAGTATATTGCTGGGATGATTCCCCACCACCAAGAAGCTGTGGACAGCGCCCAATTCATTCTCGTCAACAGCCAACGCCCAGAAATGCGTACCTTTGCCGAGACCATCATCGAAGTCCAAACGGCGGAAATTGAGGAATTACAGGGTTGGCTCAGGCAGTGGTATCCCCATGGGGAAGGATCGGTCTTCTATACCCCAATGATGCGGGACTTATCGAAGCTGTCCGGTGATGCCCTAGACCAAGCGTTTCTCGAGGATATGATTATTCACCATGAAGGCGCGGTATCCATGTCCCAGGAATTATTAACGAAAAAACTCGCGCACCATCGTCCCGTGGAAGTCTTTGCCGTTGGGGTCGTCACCACTCAAGCTTCTGAGATTAAACAAATGCAGGCCTGGTTGCAGGAATGGTTTCAGGGGGCCAACGTCCAACAATCCACGCCCCACCATCATCACTAAGAGAGCTAACTCCATGGAAAATAAACCCTTAGACAGTCGGGGCCTGGCGAAATATATGGAAACAACAAATCGGATCAGCCAACCCTGGTTATTGGCCCAACTGCGGCTCTTAAAACTCCAGGAAGAACAACAAAGTCTCTCCCCAGAAGCCTATGCCCAGGCCCTGGCTGAAATTCATGGTGATCTGATGCGTTTAGGGGAGTGGTGGCACGAACAGGAAGAGGACGTGTTCTAAAACTCATCCCACACTTCCCTCTAGCTTCAGACTCAGCAACCGATCGGCTTCCACGGCAAACTCCATCGGCAACTGATTAAACACATCCCGACAGAAGCCACTAATCATCATCGAAACCGCATCTTCCGCTGAAATACCCCGCTGAGCAAAGTAAAACAGTTGGTCTTCCCCAATTTTTGAGGTGGAGGCTTCGTGTTCCACTTGGGCAGTGTTATTTTGCACCTGGATATAGGGAAAGGTATTAGCCCCGGCCTGGTCACCGATCAACATTGAATCACACTGGGAATAGTTGCGCGCCCGTACAGCCTTTGGCCCCATCTTCACCAGGCCCCGGTAACTATTTTGGGAACGCCCTGCGGAAATACCTTTAGAAATGATCGTGCTGCGGGTATTTTTGCCGACGTGGATCATCTTGGTGCCAGTGTCTGCCTGTTGACAGTTATTGGTTAAGGCCACCGAGTAGAATTCACCCACGGAATTATCACCCACCAACACACAGCTGGGATATTTCCAGGTAATTGCTGAGCCAGTTTCCACTTGCGTCCAAGAAATCTTAGAGTTAACACCCTGGCATAGGCCCCGCTTGGTAACAAAGTTGTAAATGCCTCCCTTGCCATTTTCATCCCCGGCATACCAGTTTTGAACCGTGGAATACTTAATCTCAGCATTGTCTAGGGTGACCAATTCCACCACCGCAGCATGGAGTTGATTCGTGTCAAACATGGGGGCGGTGCAACCTTCAAGATAGGTCACCGAAGCTCCCGAATCCGCGATGATCAAAGTCCGCTCAAACTGCCCGGAATCACCATTGTTAATCCGAAAATAGGTGGATAAATCCATCGGACATTTCGTGTTTTTCGGGATGTACACAAACGAGCCATCGCTGAATACAGCTGAATTTAGCGCAGCAAAGTAGTTATCCCCAACAGGGACGACACTCCCCAGGTATTTTTCCACCAGTTCTGGATATTCCTGCACAGCCTCAGAAATGGAGCAGAAAATCACCCCATGCTTGGCTAAGTCTTTCCGGAAGGTGGTTGCGACGGAAACACTATCAAAAACCGCATCAACGGCGACGTTACTCAAGCGCTTTTGCTCAGAAAGGGGAATACCCAACTTTTCAAAGGTTTCCAGAAGCACCGGATCCACTTCGTCGAGGCTGTTGAGCTTGGCCTGCTGCTTGGGAGCGGAGTAGTAAATAATATCTTGGTAGTTAATTGGGGGATATTTCACATGGGGCCAGTCGGGTTCGGACATTTGTAACCACTGCCGATAGGCCTTAAGACGAAACGCCAACATAAACTCCGGCTCGTTTTTCTTGGCCGAAATTAACCGAATGACATCTTCATCCAGGCCCCGAGGAATGGTTTCTGACTCAATTTCAGTGACAAAACCATATTTATAGGGCTGGTTAACAAGGGACTGAACCGTGGCGGACATGCAGTGTTCTCTTCTGGGGATTGCAAACGGTGGATCGAACAAAAGGGGGCAAAAACTGAGTCTTTAAACCCGCTATCTCAAACCAGTGCCTCATTATAGGGGGAAAAGCTTGGGCAAACCATAGGTATTACTCAAGGGATAACCGCCTCGGGGCCAGGTCTAAGACAGATTTGGCGAATAAAACAACTAAAGTGTTGCTTAATCCCCATGCTAATTTAGAAATAGAAAGGTTGTCAAAGTCAAGGGGTTTTTCCTGTGGCCGCCACTGCAACAACAAAAACCGAAATTCTCGATGCCCTGATGCATGTGGGAAAATCCACGGCCCAAGAATTGGCCCAGTCCCTACAGGTATCCCCCCAGGCCATTCGTCGGCACCTGAAAGACTTAGAGGACGAGCATTTAATCGCCTATGAAATCCAGCAAGCTGGTGTGGGACGCCCCCAGAATGTCTATGCCCTCACGGAAAATGGTCGCGCCCGCTTAAGAACTCTTCCCCAACAAGCCCAGGCCCAGAATGAATTTGCGGTCGAACTTCTGGAAACCCTAGCCGAAACCATCGGGCCAGCCCAGATGGAGCAAATCCTGGCCAAGCAATGGCAACGGAAAGCGGCCGAGTATCGCAGCAAATTGATTCAAGCTAATTTAGAAGAAAAGCTGCAACAACTGGTACAACTCCGACGGGCGGAAGGCTACAGTGCTGAATGTTTTCCCTTGGAATCCGAAGCCGGGCAAACCTTTGTCCTCACGGAATATAACTGTGCCATTGCCAATATTGCCAAAACCTTTCCCGCCGTGTGTGAGCATGAACTGGAGATGTTTGCCGCTGCCCTACCCAATTGCCAGGTTGAGCGCACCCATTGGCTGGTGGAAGGGGAGCATCGGTGTGGCTATTTAATTTCTAAACTTTAGTCTCTATTACCTAAGCTAGGCCAGTCCCAGGGGGCACCCATTATCCCCAGGAATGTTTTAAATGCCTAACCTCAGCAAAAAGACTGTCAATCTTGAGGTGCGGCTATCAATCGGACTGGGCCTGGGGTTCACTGGTCACCTCCTCAACGCTGGAATACTGAAACACCAGGTGCAGCGGCCGTCCCATTTCCTGGGAAACAAATTCCTCTAATAGTGACACTTGTCGGGGGGTGATCGGGTCCAGGGTGCGAACATCTAGGCGAACCACCGGAGGCTCGGTATTCCAATTGGTTTCCATTCGCAATAGATCCATCCGCTGAAATGTCACAGTCCGGTTCAGTAGGGCCTGGCGAATATTGGCCTCCAAACGCCCCTGTTGCAGCAGCCGTCCAAAGCTAATACCCAAGGGAATCACCAAAATCCCCGTTAACAGCATCCCCACCGCCAGGGGGCGACGACCCTTTTTCAGAGGAACATAGCCTGATAGCCAAAAGACCACCATACAGGCAAAGGCAATCCCCAAGAGGTTGGTCAGATAGAGGAGGGTCGCCCCGCGGGCCAGACTGGCATTTGCTTGAGCTAAACCCAGGCCAATGGTACAAACCGGCGGCATCAAGGCCACGGCAATCGCCACCCCAGCTAGGGTACTGGAAATTTTCGGTTGAACGAGGGCATACCCACTCACTGCCCCTGCAGCCACAGCAATCCCCAGATCCAACAGGTTCGGTTGGGAGCGGGCCATAATTTCGCTGCCGTAGATCGGAAGGGCCGTAACCAGTCCCAAAATCCAGGAAATCAACACAGCTAAGAATGTCCCACCGCCAATGGCAATCACCGCCAAGCGAAACAACGCAAGATCACTGATTAATACCGCTAGGGCCAGTCCCCGAATCGGCATCATCAAGGGAGCCACAATCATCGCCCCAATGATCACCGCTGCACTGTTACTCAACAACCCCAGGGTGGCAATCACACAGGAACCGACAATCAAAGCCAAGTAGGAGGCATCCGGGTCTGTTTCCAGCCATAGCTTGGAGCGCAGTTGCCCTAATTCCGCCTCTGAAGCCCGTTTCCGCCGAAAGTGCAGGATTTGCTCAGCAATGGACTTAAAGTAGGGGACAAGTTTACTCACTGGGGTGACTCCACTGTCAGTTTGTCGGCCGGGGGCGGGGGTATTGCTGCATCAACCGGCGAACTTCTTCAGCATGGTAGGAACTGCGGGTTAGGGGAGAGGCCACCACTTGGAGATAGCCCATTTGTTCCCCTTGACGCTGCCAGGCCTGGAATTGCGCTGGGGAAATAAACTCAACTACGGGTAAATGCTTCGGGCTGGGTTGGAGATACTGGCCAATGGTCAAAATGTCGCAATCACCCCCCCGTAAATCCGCCATCACTTGGGCAACTTCGGCATTGGTTTCCCCCAGACCCACCATAATCCCCGACTTAGTGTAAATCCAGGGAGCTTGTTGGCGCACCCGTTGGAGTAATTCCAGACTGCGGTGATACTCACCCTGGGGCCGAATCCGACGGTAGAGGCGGGGGACTGTTTCCGTATTGTGGTTAAGAACATCGGGCTGGGCCTGGAGGATGCTATCTAGGGCCTGCCAATTACCACAAAGATCCGGAATCAGGACTTCAATGGTAGTTTTTGGAGATCGTTGCCGCACCTGTTGGATACAGTGGACAAACTGACTTGCCCCACCATCCTCAAGATCATCCCGATTGACTGACGTAATCACAACATGGTTCAGGTTCAACCGGCCCACCGCTTCAGCTAAACGGATTGGTTCAGTCGGGTCTAGGGCCTGGGGTTTCTTCTCGAAATCAATATCGCAATAGGGACAAGCTCGAGTACACGCCGGCCCCATAATCAAAAACGTGGCAGTCCCCTGGTTAAAACATTCACCAATATTGGGGCAGGAGGCCTCTTCACAGACCGTATTGAGATTTAAATCGCGCAGAAGGCTTTTGACATCTCCAACCCGTTGCCATTGGGGAGCCTTGACCCGCAGCCACTCTGGTTTAACCGCCATACCCTTCAGACCTGATAACCGGTGCTGCCCTAGTTTAACAAACCCACCATCCCCCCTAGGCTGGCCGCTGGAGTCAACGCAGGGTCACAAATTCCTCAGCAGTAGAGGGGTGAATTCCAATGGTGGCATCAAAGTCCCGTTTGGTTGCGCCCATTTTCACGGCAATGGCCATCCCTTGAATAATTTCCGCTGCGTGCTCACCGACCATGTGTACCCCTAAAATCTTTTCGGAATGGGCCTCTAGGACTAGCTTCACCATGACTTTTTCGGCCTGCCCCGTAAAGCTGTGGTACATCGGCCGGAATTTGGCTCGGTAAGTTTTGATATTCTCAGCACCGTATTGGGTCTCGGCCTGGGCCTGGGAAAGTCCAACACTGGCGGCTTCCGGTTGCGAGAACACTGCTGAGGCAATATTTTCGTGGCTAATGGTGCGGGGCTGGTGGCCAAATTCCGTATCCGCAAAGGCGCGCCCTTCGGCAATAGCCACTGGGGTCAGGTTCACCCGATCCGTGCAATCTCCAACGGCAAAAATATGGGGCTGGCTGGTGCGACTCCATTCATCCACAGCAATAGCAGGAAACCGACCGCTGGTATTCACGTTAACTCCGACATGCTCCAGGCCCAGGCCCGTTAAATTAGGCGCCCGCCCAATGGCACACAACACAGCATCAACGGTTAGTTTTTGCGGTTCCCCGGCCTGGGTGTAGATTACTTTGATCCCTCTTTTTGTTTTCTTCAATTCTTGGAGTTGGATATTCGGGACAAGATTTACCCCATGGTTGAGCATTCCCTCGTAAACCCCCTCTTGAATATCCTGATCAAACCCCCGCAATGGCCGCTCACCTCGGATCAGATGGGTGACCTGCGTTCCCAGGCCCTGCATAATGCCACTGAACTCGACACTGATGTACCCCGCCCCGAGGACAGCCAGGGTTTTCGGTTGTTTCGGTAGCAAGAACATCTCCCGCGAGGTAATACTCAAGTCAATTCCGGGAATGTCCGGTCTAATCGCTTCTCCCCCGACAGCAATCAGAATTTTGGCCGCTGTAATTTGTCGCTCACCCACTTGGATCGTATGGGGGTCTAAAAACTTGGCCTGGTGGGGAATTAGCTCAACGTTTGCTTTGTTCAGTAAATCGGTGTGGAGTTGGCTCAGACGGTGGACTTCCTTTTGGACATTGGTGATCAGGGTGGGCCAACTAAATTTTGCTTTGACCGCTTTCCAGCCATAGCCAACTGCATCTTCATAGAGATGGGAAAACTTAGATCCATAGACCAGTAATTTTTTGGGGACACAGCCACGGACAACACAGGTACCTCCAACATCTTCCCCTTCTGCAATAGCCACCCGCGCCCCATAGGATGCAGCACGCTTAGAGGCCGCCAAGCCCCCAGAACCCGCCCCAATCACAAACAGGTCATAGTCAAAGTCCACCGGTTTGCCTCGCTTTCTTGGGTGTGAAATTTCTGTATCCTTGGGGCCATTCTACCCAAGCACCTTCCCCACAGGCCATTCCTGGTACTCCAAGCTCTGGGTGATGCTCCACTGGGCCTGGATCAAAACGATAGGTGAACAGTCCATGGTCATCCAGGATTCACTCGGGGTTAGGGAAACTTCCAAAGGGCTGGAGTTGAATCAAGGGCAAAACTTGGGAAAAGTCATCCGTCCAGGCCCCAATGGTCAGGTTGCTCTTTAAGGGCTGCCAACGGGGATCTGAGCGAAAGGGGGCGAGGGTTTCGGGATTTGGGGCGAGGATGATCCAGCGGGAGGGGGTTTTGCCAGCCTCTTGCTCGGTGGGGGTTACCTGGCGGTCGTACTGATGCAAGCCCGTTAGGTTTAACCTCTCTGCAACTGCGGCAATGACGGGTTCAAGGTCGAGAAAACGATTCGTGATGTTGATGGCGATCATCCCAGTTGGCTTGAGTTTTTGCAGGTAAAGTTCTAGGGCTTCTTGGGTGAGTAGATGAACTGGAATTGCATCGGAACTAAACGCATCCATGACTAGCAAATCCAGTTGACGATCCTCCGCTTGGGCTAATTGCAGGCGACCATCTCCGAAAATAATTTCTGGCTGAACAGGCGCGTGCTCTAGGTAGGTAAAGTAATTGGGGTTACTGGCCAATTCCACCACCAGGGGATCAATTTCATAAAACCACCAGGCCTGGTGTGGGTGACCATACTGAATTAGGGTACCAATGCCCAAGCCGAGGACAGCAATTTTTTCGAGTTGCTTATCCAAGGTTTGAAAGACCTGACCAATGGGCCCAGAGGGGGTGAAATAGGTGAGTGGGGCCTGTTCCATTCCAGGGGTCAGATTTTGTTGTCCGTGGACAGTGGTGCCGTGGATGAGGCTATGAACGTTAGTTTGGGCATCCTGGAGTACCTGATACACCCCAAAAAAACTCCGCTGCCGTGCTAAAACCCCACCCAGGCCACTGAGGGAAAACTGGTTCAGCAACACCATCAAAACCAGGCCCAGGCCAATTTGCCACCGCTGTAGCGGCCAAAGCCAGCCAAGGGCCACCACCAGGCCCCAACAGACCAGTAAAGCCCAACCCTGCCCAACAAAATTTCCCTGCCAACCAATGCTCAAACAGCCCACCAGCAGCCCCAGACTCAGAGGCCAGGTCAACCGCACCCCCGGCCTGGAATCCAGAGTCCGCCACAGTAGCAAATTCATCAAAATCATCAGGGGGTATTCCAGCACCTTTTTAAAAAGCAGCGGGGCCAACAGACTGTTAAATACCCCTCCCAGCATCCCGCCAAAGGCAATGGCTAAATAAAAGCGGGTTAATTGGGTCGCGACGGGCCGGGATTGCGCCAGATGGTTATGCAGACAATAGGCTGCCAGGGTAAATCCGAGTAAATGCAGTGGCAAGACAAGGATCAACGGCTGAGTCACCTTCAGCAGGAGCAACATCACCAGCAGCAAACTCAACAGGGGCATGAGGCCCATCAGCACATTGGGGGGTCGCCAGGCCGGTTGGGCAAAGGCCACAATAAATGTCAGCAAATACAACCCCAGGGGCAAGGCCCAAAACAGGGGAATGGCAGCCATATCGGTGGTGATGTAGGTGGTGACACTGAGCAGCCAACTGGAGGGAATAAAGGCCAAAATCACCCATCGCCAGGGCCTTCCCTTGGGAGATAAATCCAGACCCGATGGCGGAAGCGGTGGGGGAATATCAGCGGGCTGAGGCGTGGACGGTTGATGGTTACGATGGCTTTGGGTGAGGGAAAAACATCCCAGCAGCAGTAAACCCAGGCCAGCGTAGAGAAAAGCCCAAAGTTGATTTTGCAGAGTCAGAGTCAGATGGGGTTCCAAAACCAAGGGATAGCCCAACAGGCCCAGCAAACTACCCAGATTACTTGCGCCGTAAAGAAAATAGGGATCCTGAGCCTGGGGGTGGGTCGTGCGGCTAAACCAGGCCTGGAGGAGTGGTGCCAAGGTGGCCAGGGCAAAAAACGGTAAGCCTATCCCCAATAACAATGTGAGCAACAGCCAAGGTAAGGGATTTGTCTCCGTGGGCGGGAGTCCAAGGCGATCGATTTGTAAGGGCAACAACCCCAAGGGCAACAGAAACACCGCCCCTTGCAACCCGGCCTGGTGGGGGAGGGTCAATCGCCGCGTGATCCAATCGCTATAGCCATATCCCAACAACAATAGGGCCTGGAAGAAAAACAGACAGGTATTCCAAACCGCTGGCGCCCCCCCCAAGAGCGGCAAGAGCATTTTGGCCACCATCAACTGCACCCAAAACAACAGGAAAGCACTGACCAACAGCGTTAGGGCAAAAAGGATCAGTAATCCCTGGTGCCAGGCCGGGAAAGGTAACCGCCCCATGGTTGAGTTCTCCAATTGCTCACTCAAGAAATATTGCCCCCAGGCCTGGTGATCATCCCGAACCTAGACATTACACATTGCTTAAAATAACCCGTTCAGCCCAAATGCTTTTTCTGATTACATCCTGAGTGATATCCAAGAAAGACTGAGGCTGATGTTTTAAGAAAGTTTTCCTGGAGAAAATCATCTATGTCATTCTGGAGGTAAGCACGCGGCGGGAAGAAAAAATGATCGGTAACGTTGGGACTGACCCAGGCCTGGGAGCAGCCATACTCCGCGCCCCTTTAACCGTGACCCCAGATACCCCGATCAAACCTGCAATTTTAGCCATGACTGGTGGGCATAGAGAAGCAGAAACCCCAGGTGCCTCCACTCCCCGGACCCAAATTCACTCCGAAGCCCGCGCCAGTTGTATCGTGGTGGTGGATCAGAGCCGGGTCGTTGGCATTCTCACCGAGCGGGATGTGGTCTGCCTGAGTTGCCAAAACATTCCTCTGGATCAACAGCCCATTCAAGACGTTATGACTCAGCCGGTGATCACGCTTAAGGAGTCAGAACTCCGGGATGTGTTTGCCGTCGTCAAGTTTATGCAAGATCGAAAAATTCGGCATTTGCCCATCCTCGATGACCAAGAACACCTCTCGGGCCTGGTGACCCACGAAACGCTGCGATTATTAACTCGTCCCATTGATCTGTTGCGTCTGCGGACTGTCGCGGATGTCATGACCCAGGCCCTGTTCTGTGCCACCCCAGAGGATATAGTGCTGCGGATTGCGGAAATTATGGCGGATCAGGGCATTAGTTCGGTGGTGATTGCCGAGCACCCCAGGGAAAACTCACCAAGCCAAGCCGCCGATGTCAGGTACCCAGTTGGCCTCCTATCCGAGCGGGATCTAGTCCAATGCCAGGCCCTCGGCCTTAACTTTGCCACGACCCCAGTGGTGCAGGTGATGAGTCGCCCCGTATTGACCGTCAGTCCCCAAGATAGCCTTTGGACTGTCCATGAGTTGATGGCCCAACACTCGATCCGGCGGCTGGTGGTCACTGGAAACCAGGGGGAACTGCTGGGGATTGTCACTCAGTCAAATCTTTTAAAAGTCTTTAATCCCTGGGAACTCTATCAGTTAACCGCTCTCCTGGAGGATAAAGTCAAACGGTTAGAAGCGGAAAAAGCCGCCCTGAGCCAAAACTACAGCCAAACCCTTCAACAGACCATTGAGCAACTCGTCACTGAACGCACCACGGAAATTACCAAACAGGCCCAATCGGAATCGGAACTGCTGCGACAGCGCCTCGAGTTTTTAGTCCATCACAGTCCTGCCCTGATCTACAGTTGCTGGCCCGATGGGGATTTTGGCACGACCTACGTTACGGAAAATTGTCAACGAATCCTCGGCCATGCCCCGGAAGACTTCCTCAACACCTCCAACTTTTGGCTCACCCACATTCACCCTGATGATCAAGCCTATGTTCTGGCTCAGCAGCGTTTTGCCGTCACAACTTGCAGCAGTCAATCCTTGGAGTATCGGTTTTGGCACAAGCAGGGATACTACATCTGGGTGCGGGATCAACTCACTCCAATTAAGGATCCCCAAGGAAACGCCATCGAACTCATCGGCGCAATCTCGAACATCACCGAACGGAAAAACTTTGAAGAACAACTCCGAGCCAATGCCATCCATCTGCGGAATGCCCAACGGATCGGCCAAATCGGTAGTTGGGAATTTGACATCAAAACAGAGCAAATGGCCTGGTCTCAGGAAGTTTTCCGGATTTTTGGCTACGACCCCAGTGGCAAGCCCCCGTCCTATACGGAATTCCTATCTCTGATTCAGGCTGCGGACTCGGAGAACTTTCAACAGGCCCTTCAAGATTCCCTCTCCCAAGGCCGGCCCTACGAATTGGAATGTGGATTTTATCGGCTAAACCGGACGAAAGGCTTTTTCTTGGCCCGTGGGGAACCGGTGCTGAATCACCTAGGCGAAATTACAAAACTAGTCGGCACAATTTTGGATATCAGTGAGCGCAAACGCACGGAATTAGCACTCCAGGCCAAGACCGAAGAACTGGATCGCTTTTTCCTCCTGTCCTTAGACCTCATGGGGATTGGTTCTCTACAGGGGCAGATTCTCCGGGTCAACCAACAATGGGAAAAAACCTTTGGCTACACCCAGGCCGAGCTTGAAGGTCATCACTACAGCGAATTTATTCATCCAGAGGACGAGGAAAACACCAGCGCAGAAATCTGTAAACTCCGCCAAGGGGAAGCCATCAGTGGGTTTATCCATCGGTTTCGGGCTAAGGATGGTTCCTATCGTTGGCTAGAGTGGCAGGCCGTTCCCAGTGGTCAGCAGGTGTTTGCCGTTGCCCGTGATATTACCGATGCCCAGGCCAACCAAGAAACAATTAAACGCCAACTGGCCGCGATTCAAATTGCCATTGATGGAATTGGCATTCTAGAACAGGAGAAATTCACCTTTTTAAACAATTCCCAGGTCAAGATGTTTGGCTATGAATCCGCGGAGGAACTCCTAGGACAACCCTGGCAAACCCTCTATACCCCCCCCGAAATTCTCCGGTTCGAGTTGGACATTTTCCCTACTTTGCGGCAGAAACGATTTTGGCAGGGGGAGGCCATTGGTCAGCGGAAGGATGGCAGTAGTTTTGATCAGGGCTTATCCCTGGCCCTGGTGGATGATCAGACGATGCTCTGTGTTAGTCGGGACATTACCGCCCAAAAACAAACCGAAACAGCAATCCAAGAGCAGGCCAAGCGGGAACGGCTGCTCTGGGAAATTACCCAACGGATTCGACAATCTCTGAACCTTGAGGAAATTTTTCAGTCGGCCTGTGAAGATGTGCGGCGGTTATTGGGGGCCGATCGGGTTATGGTTTTTAAGTTTGACCCCCGCGCCAACTTTGACCTCGGGGTGGTGGTGGCCGAGTCGGTCTTACCGGAATTCGTTTCCGCTCTCCATGCCCAGATCGAAGATCATTGCTTTGGGGAAAAATACGCCCCCCTCTACATGCAGGGTCGTTATGCGGTCATGCCGGATATTTTTGCCCTCGATCACTGTCATACCTCGATCCTCTCCCAGTTTCAAGTGAAATCCAACATGGTTATGCCCCTAATCTGTGGGGAAGGTCTGTGGGGGTTGCTCTGTGTGCATCACTGCCGGAGTCGGCGAACCTGGGAAGAGTCAGAAATAGAGTTAACCCAACAAATTGCTACACAACTTGCCATTGCCATTCAGCAGGCGGATCTCTTTGAGCAAGTCCAAGAGGAACTGCGGGATCGACAAAAAACCGAGACGGAACTCACCCTCCGCAACCAACAACTGGCCATCTCCAACGAGGAACTGCAACAGGCCACACGCCTTAAGGATGAATTTTTGGCCAACATGAGCCACGAGTTACGCACCCCGCTGAACGCAATTTTGGGCATGGCGGAAGGCCTGCAGGAAAAAATCTTTGGCCCCCTCTCCGTCCAGCAATTGACCGCGATCAAAACCATTGAACGCAGCGGCTCCCATTTATTGGAATTAATTAACGACATTCTAGATCTGGCTAAGGTGGAGTCCGGGCAGTTGGAGTTGGAGAAAAACCCCACGGATGTTGCCGCCATGTGTCGAGGGAGTTTAGGGTTTATTCGGCAAGCGGCCCTGAAAAAGTCCCTGGCCGTGGATCTCCATATCCCCGAGGATTTGCCGGAATTACTGGTGGATGAGCGACGGATGCGCCAGGTGATGATTAATTTGCTCAACAACGCCGTTAAATTTACCCCTGAGGGAGGTCGAATTACCATTGAGGCCTCGCTTTTACCCCCGGAGGTGATTCCCGAAAGCCCCACCGTCACCCCACTCCTGCGGCTGGCCATCACCGATACTGGCATTGGTATTCCAGAGGACTATCGAGACCGCCTGTTTTTGCCCTTTGTCCAAATTGACAGTGCCTTAAATCGAAAATATATGGGTACGGGCCTGGGCCTGGCCTTGGTGAAGCGAATTGTTGAGCTCCACGGGGGTCAGGTTAGCGTCACCAGTGAAGTTGGGGTCGGGAGTTGTTTCCGCGTTGATTTACCCTACGTTCCCCTACCGAATACAAGCCCGCCCACCGCCCCGGCACCATCCAATCCCAGCCCCATTTCCCCAGGGGAAGCTCCGAGCCAAGAATTAATTTTACTCGCAGAAGATAATGAAGCAAACATTAGTACCATTTCCAGCTATCTCGTGGCTAAGGGCTATCGGCTCATCTTTGCCAAAAATGGTCGGGAGGCGGTAACCCTTGCGGAAACAGAACGTCCAGATTTGATTCTGATGGATATTCAAATGCCCGAAATGGATGGTCTGGAAGCCATGGCGGCAATTCGGCAACTGCCCGCACTTCGAAGGATTCCAATTATTGCTCTGACGGCCCTAGCGATGTCTGGGGATCAGGAGCGGTGTCTAGGGGCAGGGGCTTCCGATTACCTGGCCAAACCAGTCAAACTTAAAGATTTAGCCTTCAAAATTCGCCAATTACTGGCGGGCGTGTCACCTTAAACGTATCACCTTAGAAAATAGTTGCTCTCACTGGGACGTGGGGACAGTTCAATGCCTCGGCGACGTGTGATTCCAATCCTATTACTACTCCTGAGTTTCCTGGCCATTAAAGGCTGTAGCCTCATCCCAGGCCTGGGTTTACGCCCCTTTAAAGTTGGCATGAACGATTGGCCGGGCTACCAAGTTGCCTTCTATGGCCAAAGGACGGGAATTTTTGCCAAGCATGGTCTGGAGGTGGAGTTTGTTCGCTTCAATGACCAGCAGGACAACATTCGGGCAACAATGCGGGAATTCCAGGATGCCAGTTTTGTTTCCCTTGCGGAGGTTATGCAGGTGGACAGTGGTGCCCAGGAGCCTGTGTTTATTCTCGTGGTAAATATTTCCAATGGAGCTGATGGGATTGTTGCCACCTCAGGCATTGAACGGGTGCCCCAACTTCGAGGCAAAACCGTCAGCGCCAAACTGGGGACCCTCTCCCATCTAATCCTGTTGGAGGCGCTCCAGGCCAGTGGGGTCAAACCCGCGGATATTCAGATTGCCGATGTGGCCAATGAACGGGGAGCACTGCTGTTGCAAGGGGGGCAGGTGGATGCGGCTGTCCTTTGGGAACCCCAGCTAACGGAGATCGCCCGAAAAATTCAGGGCAATGTCATCTACACCACCGCCAATGTCAATAGTCTAGTCATTGATGGCCTGGCCACCCGTGAGGAACTGGTGCGAACCAAACGGCGAGAATTAATCAGTTTTATCCAGGCCTGGCTGGAAATTATGGAGGCTGTGACATCTAACCCGGAAGCGGTGTTCAAGGTCGTGGCGGAAGAATTGGGGACAAGCCCCGCAGAATTTGCCGCTGAATTTAGTGGCCTGCTTCCGGGAACCCAAGCCATGAACTACGACATGTTTGTTAAAGGTCATTTGGCTAAAATTGCCACTCAAACCCGGGATCTCCTACTCAGTGACCCCCGCCATGCCCGAATTGTCCGCCGAGAGGTTCGCCTTGAACCCGGCCCACTTCAGGAAGCCACAGGAAACTGGCAATGAAAAAAACCATGTGGCTGAATCTCAACCTGAAACTGTCGCAACAACTACTGGGGAGTTTTGTTGGGGCGGGGCTGCTGCTGCAATTGAGTAGTTTAGGGATTGCCTATGTTTCTATCCGGAGTAATCTCAACCAACAGGTTTACGAGCGGGCTCGCGCCATTACCCAAGGCCTGGAGTACGCCACGGAGGGTCTGATCGAAACCCAAGACCAGGTGCTCCTAGAGCGGGTTAGTCAAAACTATGCAACCTTGCCCGCAGTGATTGAGGTGGCGGTGATTGATCCCAGTGGTACCGTTATCGCCCGCAGTCGTCCCCATAGCAGCCGCCAAGATGTACTTTTGTTTGCCGATGCCCATCCGGAGTTGTTCCCCAGTTTTACGCAGGTCAGTCGTACCGGCCAGGCCATGACCTTTCGCACCACCTTAGAGGGCAAGTCAGTTCTGGTGGATATGTTGCCCTTTAGCAGCACCCTGTTTTTTCGCGCCGATCAGCCTCCTCCGAGTTTGACCCAGCGGCGGGGAGCAGCCCTAGTGATCATGAATCTGGAAACCATGGAACGGGTTCTCTATGAGAGTTTTATCGGTTCCTTGAGGGTGGTTTTGGCGGGGACGGTCTTGCTGTTACTGTTCATGGCCCTGGTTCTGAATCAGTACGTGTTTCGCCCTCTCGGACTGCTCAATTCTGCAATTCACCAAAGTCAACGCCAACGCCAGTTTCATTTACCCCCCCTCCCCAACAATGAGATTGGCTTTTTTGGACAAACACTCTCCCAGGCCCTGACGAAGATCAGCAACTACCAAAAACTGGAACTAGAAATTGCCGAGCGAAAGTATCAAGAAATTGCCCAGCGCTATTCCCTGGCAACCCGGGCCACAAAAGTTTGGATCTGGGATTGGCGGGTCAATACCGATGAGTTGGTCATCGATAAAGACTTCCAGGCCTGGTTAAACCCAGCGGCACCCCACACTCCCTGGCCCCTGGCCACCTTTAGTCAGTTCATTGCCCCGGAGGATCGCCCTGGCTATTTGGCGGCCCTGGATCATCACCTCCTCGGTCACACCTCAGAATTTAGCTATGAACATCGCCTCGTGCCCCACAATTCCCCGGACAATCCAGACCCCCCGCGCTGGTTTCTCTGTAAAGGCCAGGCCGTGCGGGCAGCCAGTGGTGAAGCCCTACAGGTGATTGGCACCATTGCTGACATTACCGAGCTAAAAACCGCCCAAACTGAACTCCTCCAGACCAACGCCGCACTCCAACGGGCCACCCGCCTCAAGGATGAATTTTTAGCCAACATGAGCCACGAACTGCGAACCCCATTAAATGCAATTTTGGGGATGACCGAGAGTTTAAAGGAGGCTGTGTTTGGGGAGATCAATAATCGTCAACTCAATGCCCTGAACACCATAGAAACCAGTGCCAACCATTTGTTGCTCTTGATCAATGACATTCTCGATGTGGCAAAAATTGAAGCGGGGCAAATTGAATTGGAGTACGGTTTTGTCTCCCCCTCCGAACTCTGTCGTTCCAGCTTGCAATTCATTGAGCAACAAGCAATGAAGAAGCATCTCAAACTAACCACCCAGATCTCCCAGTTACTGCCGGAAATTTGGCTGGATCAGCGGCGCATGCGCCAGGTGCTGATTAATTTGCTCTCTAACGCCGTTAAATTTACCCCTGAGGGGGGCAGAGTAATGCTGATGGTGAACTGTTGGCAAGACCCAGACGCGCCCAAGCATCCCGGCTTTTTGCGGTTTACGGTGAAAGATACCGGTATTGGGATTGCAGCAACCGATATTCCCCGCCTGTTCCAACCCTTTAGCCAAATTGACAGCGCCCTGAATCGGCAATATACCGGCACTGGCCTGGGATTGACCCTAGTGAAGCAAATCGTGGATTTACACCAGGGGCAAGTGGGGTTAACCAGTGAAGTGGGACAAGGCAGTCAGTTTACGGTTGATCTGCCCTACATCACTCCCAATCAGCCCCAAAATCAGGCCCTACGTTTAACCGATTTTCCCCCTAGCCTAGGCCCCTCAAGCCCGCCCCTACAGTCCCCCTTGATTTTGATTGCCGAAGACAATGAGTCCAATATCCTCACGATTTCCAGTTATCTCAAGGCCAAGGGCTATCGGTTTTGTTTTGCCCATTCCGGTCGGGAAGCAGTGGCCAAGGTCAAGTCTGAGAAGCCGGATTTGGTCTTGATGGATATTCAAATGCCGGAAATGGATGGTCTGGCGGCAATGCGGGAAATTCGCCAAACCCTACACCTAGACCAGATACCGATTATTGCCATGACCGCCTTGACCATGGAGGGAGATCGGGAGCGTTGCCTTGCCGCTGGGGCCACTGACTACCTCAGTAAACCTGTTAAACTAAGTTCGCTATCCCAAATGATTCAATCCCTACTGTCCGTTTGACGGGTTAGCTTGGTCGTGTTCTTAACAAGTTGAGTTTGTCATGGTTGCCCCAATCATTCTGGTTGTTGATGACGAACCCGATAATTTTGACGTCATTGATGCCTTTTTAGACGAGTGTGGCTACCAACTCCACTATGTGGCCAATGGGGAACAGGCCTTAACCTCGTTGGAAATTACTAAGCCCGACCTGATTTTGCTGGATGTGATGATGCCTGTCCTGGATGGGTTTGCGGTCTGCCAGGCCCTAAAACAAATGCCCCGGTGGCGCCACGTCCCAATCATTATGGTGACCGCCCTTGCCAGTAAGGAGGATTTAGCCCGTTGCTTAAAGGCTGGTGCCGATGACTTTATTGGCAAGCCCGTGAATCGCCTTGAACTCCAGGCCCGGGTGCGTTCGATGCTGCGGATTAAGTCCCAATTTGACAGGATTCAATGGTTTTCCAACTCCCAACGCAACACGATCAATATGTTGGGCAAAAACCTAACTCAACTGAGCCAAAGCATCGCCCGCAGTCTCCCCCACGAAATTAATACGCCCCTAAATGGCCTGGTGGGAACAATTGAAATTTTGCAGGATGAGTTTGAGGAATTGTCAGCGGGGGAAGTGCGGGAATTATTAGGGATCTTGGCTGAAATGGCCGGCTGTCTAGAATCCCTATTGCAAAAATTCCTGACCTATGTGGAGCTGGAGTTAATCACCAGTCCCGACCCAGCCCTCTCTCGCCCACCCATGACAGCCCCAATTGACCCCGCCCGGTTGGTGGATCGCCTCAATCACCAGGCTGGCCTACGCACACCAGATCTCAGCATCAACCTTCAACCCGCCACCATTGCCCTCAGTCCGCATTACCTCGATGTGCTGATCTCAGAATTGCTCAGTAATGCCCTGAAATTCTCGTTACCTGGGACACGGATTTCTCTGACTGGAATTGCCGATACTCAAGAGTGGGTTTTGACCATTACGGATCAGGGGCGGGGGATGACGAAACAGCAAATTGCAGAAATTAAACCCTTTCAACAGTTTGATCGCCAAGCCAGTGATCGGCCGGGAATTGGCCTCGGCTTGAAAATTGCCCAGAAAATTGTTGAATTGGGTAAAGGTCGTCTTGTCCTGGACAGTGAACCGGGAAAAGCAACTCAAGTGCAAGTATCACTCCCCCTCAGCCCAACACAATCCCCTACGCCCTAGATTTTATGGCTTCGATTCTGGTTATTGATGATGAGCCAAATAATTTTGATGTCATTGAGGCCTTCTTGGATGACCAGGCCCATGAACTCCACTACGCCGCCGATGGGCAAACGGCCCTGGATGGCCTGGAGATTTTCAATCCCGATTTGATTCTCTTGGATGTGATGATGCCGGGAATCAATGGCCTGGAGGTCTGCCAGCGGATTAAGTCCTCGGCGCGCTGGGATGGGATTCCGATCATCATGGTGACGGCCCTCAGTAGCAAGCAGGATTTATTTCGCTGTTTGTCCGTCGGGGCCGATGACTTTATCACAAAACCTGTGAATCGGATGGAGTTGCGGGCCCGTGTCCAGTCCATGCTGCGAATCCGTCAACACTATACCGACATGGCCACCTTCAATGCCCGCCTCGAAGCCCAAGTCCGGGAACGCACGGCCCAACTGCAACAAACCATTGATCAAGATGCCCTCACCCACCTCCCCAGCCGCCTGGCCCTGGTTCAAACCCTGCAGCGACATCTCAGTGAACCTTGCTCTCCCCTAGCTTTAATTACCCTTGATTGCGATCAATTTAAGTTGGTCAATGGTTCCTTTGGGCACCGGATTGGGGATGAATTGCTCCAGGCCATTGCCGAACGGTTGAAACAACTCTTGGGGCCGGAGGATCTGTTGGCCCGCATGGGAGAAGACGAGTTTTGTTTTTTACGGGTTGGTTGTCCAGGCCTGGAGACCCTACAGCCGTTTATTGAGGCCATTCAAACCAGCTTTATTGCCCCCTTTGCCGTCGCCAACTGCGAAATTTACATGAATGCCTCCATGGGAATTGCCTTTGCCAAGGATTGTGATATACCTGCGGAAAATTTGCTCAAGGATGCGGACATTGCCCTCTACCAAGCCAAGCAGCACGGTCGGGGCAGCTACCAGGTTTATGACAGCCAGATGCACATTGAAATTGTCAATCGTCTGACCCTGGAAAGTGATCTGCAACGGGCCCTAGAGCGGGATGAATTTGTTATTTACTATCAACCAATTGTCTGTCTGAAAACCCACCAGCTTCATGGAGTGGAAGCCCTAATTCGCTGGCAACATCCCCAACGCGGTATGGTTTCTCCCGCTGCCTTTATTCCCTGTCTGGAAGGAACGGGTTTTATTGTGCCGGTGGGTCTTTATGCCCTGCGCACCGCCTGTCAACAACTCAAACACTGGCATGAGGGTGGCTTCCCCGACCTGACGATGAGTGCGAATATTTCAGTACGGCAATTTGCCTGTCCCACGCTTTTAGAAGACATTGATCAAATCCTGGCTGAAACCCAAGTCAATCCCGCCCTGTTAAAACTCGAAATTACCGAAAGCTGCATCATGGAAAATGCCGAGCGCACCATTGCCCTCACCCAAGAACTCCGGGCCCGGCAGATTCAAATTAGTATTGATGATTTTGGAACTGGCTACTCCTCCCTGAGCTATCTTCACTGTCTGCCGGTCAATACCCTAAAAATTGATCGCTGTTTTGTCACTAACATCACCCCTGGTACCATCAACCACAGCGTTGTCAATACGATCATTATCCTCAGTCAACAACTGGGCCTGGATGTGGTCGCCGAAGGGGTAGAAACCATCGTCGAAGAACAGTGTCTCTTGGCCTTGGGATGTCAGTATGGTCAGGGGTATTTATTTGCCCGTCCCCAAAGTGGCCTGGAACTTGAGCGCACCTATTTTGACCAGGCCTTGCTGGTTCGATGACTGTTACTGGGCACACCTAAAGCCAAACCAAAAATCGGAGCACCAAAAACACCCCAAGGGCACTCACCTGGGCCACCGTCACGGGCACCCCATAGGCCAGGAATCGCTGAAAGGTGATTTTTCGGTCATTTAACTCCGCAATCCCCGCAGCCACAATATTGGCCGAAGCCCCAACCAAGGTGCCATTCCCCCCCAACGTGGCCCCAAACATCATGGCGTAAAACAGGGGTAAGACCTGAGGTGGATAGGCTCCATTAAATCCCGGATCTAGGACATCACTGCTGAGCATCCCAACTTGAATTAAATACTTTTGCAGCAACGGCACCATTGCCACCACCAGGGGAATATTGGGAATCACCGATGAGAGGGCTGCGGTCAGAATCAGCAAAATCAATGCCCCCCAAAAGATATTCGTTCCCAACACTACCGCTAAGAGGTTGGAAATTTGGGCAATCACTCCGGTTTTTTCCAGGCCCCCGATCAGGACAAACACACTCATAAAAAAGATCAACGTGCTCCAGTCAACATCCCGGAGAATATGGTTGACCGTGTCAATTTTGCTGTGGTGGGCCAATAGCAGGGCCAGGGCGGCTCCCATCAGGGCTACAGCGGGGGGGGAAACGGGGACGGGCAAGGACTCCCCAATGACGAAAAACACCAACACAAAGGTCATGATTACCGCACCCACAGCCAAGGCGCGGGGATGATTAATGGTGGGATGGGGCAAGTGGGACAAGTCCGCCAGCTCTTTGCGCCAAGTTCGCCGGAATAGCCAAGGCAGGAGGGCCACAATCACCCCAACGGCAATCACGCCCCCCAGGCCCAAGCGATAGAGATAGTCCATGAAACTAAGATTGATACTGTCACCAACAATGTAGGTTGCCGGATCCCCCACCAAGGTAATTAAACCCGCACTGTTGGCCACAAACACCATCAAAATTAACAGCGGAACAAAGTCAATGCCCAACTCCGCAGCCATGGGAGGCAGCAGGGGCGCCAGTAACATCACCGTTGTCGCGTTGGGCAACACAGAACAAATAATCGTCGTGATCCCAACAATGGCCAGTAGGAGTCGCCGCCCTTTACCTTTAGCAAAAAACACAATCTGAGTCCCCAAATACTCAAAAATTTGGGTTGGCTGAAAGGAGCGCACCAGGATCATCACCCCTAAAAATAACGCAAGCGTGCCATGGCTGCGGGCAATACAATTAATTGCTTCTTGCATGGTGAGGATGTTGAAGAAAACCAGCAGAAGCCCCCCTAAAAAGCCGACAACCGTCATTTCCAGCCAATCACCCACGATCAATAAAATGACCATGATGAAGATGCCTGATGCTACAAAAGCCTGCCAATTTTCCATAGAGACCTCGGCCAAAAGTTAGGGGGTTGACAAACGCGGTCTGAAGTCGGAAAAATGCTTGCCCCACTCTCCTCGCGCGACGAAAAAGCAGCCAGGTCGGATGAATGGATTGCGTCTCCTCTCAATGCTGACGGGGTTAGCTGACGGGCTAGGACTGAGAGATGTCCACTCCAAGGATTTTGGATTCGCCCCGATACGGTGGGTTCCCCGCTTTCTCGGATTTGTCTGAGGGTGCCAACTGGAAAACTGAGGGGCCAGGTAACAGCAGCAACAAAACCCAGAAATTAAGCTGACGGCGTTTAGCTCATGGTAGCAGATGGGATTTTACCCAGTTGTTCTGCCGGTAACCCAATACACAGTCATCCGCCCTTTACCCTTGATCGATAACTCACCGCAGCGTTGACAGTTAAATTGCTGGTGAATGAGGTCGTAGGTAGCCTGGGTAATTTGAATTTGTCCACCCTGTCCGTGGGACTCCATCCGACTAGCGGTATTCACAACATCCCCCCACAGGTCATAGATGAATTTTTTGCGGCCAATGACCCCCGCTGTTACCGGCCCAGAGTTAATTCCAATCCGAAAACCCAGGGGCTCACCATCGAGGGTGTAGTTTTTGCTAAAGGCTTGAATATCTAACGCTAAATTCGCCAAGGCCTGGGCATGGTCATAGCGCGGGCGGGGCACTCCAGCGGCCACCATATAACAGTCACCAATGGTTTTAATCTTTTCCAGGCCATAGTCTTCTGTCAATTCATCAAAGTGGGAAAACACCTCATTCAGCATTTTGACCACCTGGGCGGGGGCCATCCGACTCGACAAAACGGTGAAGTTAACAATATCAGCAAACAACACACTGGCCTGGGCAAAATCTTCCGCAATAATCTGAGAGCTTTGTTTGAGGGTTTGGGCGACCTCACTGGGGAGAATATTCAGGAGCAAGCGGTCAGCCTGGTGGCGGAGTCGTTCAGCTTCGGCCCGTTGTTGTTCAATCAAGCAGCGTTGTAAAAAATCCCGACGATGGCGGCGTTCATTAAAATAACTCCCAATAATTCCGGTTATAACTGCCCCAACTAAAAAAAAGCAGGCGACTTCAAATTCAACTCGTCCTGTTGCTGTGCGTAGTAAATGTTGAATGCCAATCGCAATCCCCCCATAGATGGCTAAGATACTCGCTCCCAACACCACAGACTGGGGAAATAGTAAACCAAAGGCTGCCGGGCCTCCAACCGCTGCAATCACCAGGCCAACGTAATAGAAATCGAAGGAGGCTTCATGGGGCTGGCTCAAGGCAATCATCAGCGATACCCCCAAGACAAACACCAAAGCTGCCAGGGTCGCAATCCAAACAAAGAAGCGTTGAAATTGAGAAAACCGAAAGGTTATGGGAATTAGTAGCAAGGTTGAGACCATCACAGCCCGAATCCCCCAAAATATTGGCCAAGACTCTGGAGCTGCATTGACATCAAGGATTAGAAACGCCGCAATCGGAAGCGTTACCGTAATAATCGCCGCCCGGACATAGTTGACGGAATTCCGAAAAAAGTCTTGTCGAAAAACTCGTTCTAACGGCAACGGAAAGCGAACATAATTTTGATACTCAAGGGGATTAATTTCAGCTAAGGACTCAGGGAGCAACATAGTTACTGTTGGGCAATGACAGGTACGATGAGCTAAATCTAGAATAGTTTTCCCAGTAGCCAATACACAGTCATCCGCCCTTTACCCTTGATCGATAACTCACCGCAGCATTGACAGTTAAATTGCTGGTGAATGAGGTCGTAGGTGGCCTGGGTAATTTGAATTTGTCCGCTCTGTCCGTGGGACTCCATCCGACTAGCGGTATTCACAACATCCCCCCACAGGTCATAGATGAATTTTTTGCGGCCAATGACCCCCGCTGTTACCGGCCCAGAGTTAATTCCAATCCGAAAACCCAGGGGCTCACCATCGAGGGTGTAGTTTTTGCTAAAGGCTTGAATATCTAACGCTAAATTCGCCAAGGCCTGGGCATGGTCATAGCGCGGGCGGGGCACTCCAGCGGCCACCATATAACAGTCACCAATGGTTTTAATCTTTTCCAGGCCATAGTCTTCTGTCAATTCATCAAAGTGGGAAAACACCTCATTCAGCATTTTGACCACCTGGGCGGGGGCCATCCGACTCGACAAAACGGTGAAGTTAACAATATCAGCAAACAACACACTGGCCTGGGCAAAATCTTCCGCAATAATCTGAGAGCTTTGTTTGAGGGTTTGGGCGACCTCACTGGGGAGAATATTCAGGAGCAAGCGGTCAGCCTGGTGGCGGAGTCGTTCAGCTTCGGCCCGTTGTTGTTCAATTACACATTCCTGCAAAAAATCCCGCCGCTGCTGTCGTTCATTAAAAAATCCTGATGTCATGCCAATACAGAGAGAACCGATGAGAAAAAAACAGGAAACTAAAAAATTCACCCGCCCCACCGGAGACAGCAGCAGTCGATGGACCCCCAATGCAATCCAGCCATAGACTACCAACGTTCCCAGGCCCAAAACAGTCGCTTGTCGAAAAAACAACCCAAATACCGCTGGTGCCCCCAACATCGTAATAATCAGTCCAACGTAGTAAAAGTGATAGACTGCTTCATCGGGTTGACTTATGGCATACATCAGACAGACACCCCAACTCACAATTAGGGAAGCCACCGTGGAGATCCAAAGAAAATAACGGCGCAAAATGGCCCGCTTGAGAATAAAGGGAAACCACAAGAGGGTAATAATTATGCCTAAACGAATTAGCCAGAGCTTTGGCCAGGTTTGCGGCGCGGCAAAATAATCCAAGGCCCAATAGGTTCCGAGAACGACCGTAGCAATCAAAATGGCGATGCGGATGTAGGTAATGTTTTTTTCGTAATAATTAGCCCGAAATGCCTGCTCTAAGGGTGGGGGAAACCGACGTTGATCCTGAAACTCAAAAAATCAAAGGTGGCTAACTCCGGCGGCAACATCCCCATCGCCTTAGAATGTCTGGGCGTTTAACTTGGGCTCAGGGTGGAGAGACTGGCACCGGGATAGTAATACCCCAGAATTTGCAGGTAGCTGTAGCCTTGTTTGCCCAATTCATAGGCCCCAGTTTGACTCATGCCCCGGCCGCCAAAGACATCACGGACAATATCATCGGTTGCGGCATACATGGAGACCATGACTCGTCCACTTTTGGTTAAGACAATGCCTCGCGTGGCCTGGACTGCGGTTTGTCCGGTGTTCCATTCATCTTTAATCCCCCGATAGACTTGCCAGCGTTGAGTATTTCCCAGATCAAAAAAGCGACTGGCGGGCTTAAACATTTGGGCTAGGGCGTAGGAACGGGCGGCAATGGCCTGGGCTTTGAGGGTATGGAGCGGCCAACTGGGATAGACCTCAGCCCCGACCACAGAGACCACATACTGCTCCAAATCCAATTGATTAATGGCACTCACCTGGCCATCCACGGAAATGACCCGCATTTTGCCCCGATACCAATGTCCATCCACATAGACCAGGCCAGAAGTTCCAGGATTCAACCAAATCGAAGGGGGAAGCGGTTGACTCCAGCCCAAAAATCCTTGGCCACCGGGTTTCAGGGTCAGACCTTGATTGGCCGCCAACGTTCCTAAAACTCTTCCCTGATCATCGGTTATGGCCAAATCCTGATTGACCCCAATCGTGACCTGGGCCTGGTTATGAACGACAGCAACTCGTACTTGGGGGGCATTGGCCTGGCTGGGGGCAACGGGCTTCAGGGCCGGCGGTGGGGTAATGGCGACGTTGGCAGATGTTCTGGTTGGGTTCAGGGGGGTAGCTGGTGGGGTAGCCCTCAAACGCGGGTTGAGTAGATCTCGGGATTGCAAGAGAGGACGGGGGTTTTTGGGATGGTTGGCCTGGCCAAGGAAGGGAGAGGGAATGGGGGTTGTGGGCGGGGTTGTCAGAGAATTCAGGGCCAGTTGGTTGTGGTTAAGCTGTACCTGGGATGAGGCATAACGGGGGGGACTATTGGGGTTGGAGTTGGCCTGGGAGCGAATCAGCGGCACTAAAATTAAAGCCCCCAGCACGGGAATTCCAAGACCAATCCCCACCAGGCCAGGACGGTATTGTGACCAGGCCCGCGTTGAGAACCTAGATACATTGCTAGTGAGCTGATGAAGGGGCCAGAACTGCCGCAGCATAGTGTTTTGAGTCAAAATTTAGGCAAACCCAACCTTGAGACTAACATCCTCCCCCGACCTCGACAAGGAAAATCTACCAGGGTTGGCAGCATCTCCACCTTGAACCCGGCCAGGAACCAAAGGATAAAATACGAGCGTGAACCTCGGAACACCCATTAGACAACTTGGCCTAAATCCCCACTCTCATTCATGAACCAGCCCACCACCTCGGGGTCAAAATTGCCATGGCCATCCCTCAAGTCTTGGTTTCGAGACCATGAAATTATTTTGGATCTCTCGATCACTGGCCTGGTATTGTGCTCCATCGCCATCTTTGTCATTGAAACCTATCCCATTGCCCCCTCCCTGCGCCAAGGCTTAGACCGGTTAAATTTTGGGATTCTGTTGACCTTTGCGCTGGAATACGGACTCCGGCTATGGATCGCAGAACGGAAATGGCGCTATTTTTTCAGCCTCTACTCCCTGATTGACCTGCTGACGATTGTGCCTTTTTTTATTGGCCTGGTAGATATCAGCTTTATTCGGGTATTTCGCTGGTTTCGGATTCTTCGGCTGTTTCGGTTTTTACAAGAACGGTCTTGGTTAGGTCGCTTTACCACCGCGGATACCGCCATCTTTGCCCGCATCCTCTTAACCCTGTTGGCAATTTTATTTGTCTATTCCGGTCTCATTTACCAGGCCGAGCATGATCTCAATCCCAACAACTTTTCCACCTTTCTCGATGCCTTTTACTTTGCCGTCGTCACCATGACCACCGTGGGCTTTGGGGATATTACTCCGGTTTCGGAGGTGGGGCGGCTGTTGACCGTGCTGATGATTTTTACTGGCATTGCCCTAATTCCCTGGCAAGTGGGGGACTTAATTCGGCAGTTGGTTAAGAGTCCACAACAGATTTCCCTGGTTTGTCAGGGCTGTGGACTGCGGGGCCATGATGTCGATGCCCGGTTTTGTAAGCGCTGTGGAACGCCGTTTTTTCCCACGAATGACGTGAAACCAGTCCCGACCACCCCAGGAGATTAACCAACTTAGTCAAGGAATTTTACCAAGCTGCATAGATTACAGTAAGTGCAGAGTAGCCGCAGATTAAATACGTAAGGAGCATCAATGGCAGTGGTGAGTTGGCCCTATGTGACTCCAGGGATTCCCGATGCCCAATTTGAACGCTTGCCAGGTATTCCCCTCACCCATCGTGAAACTCGCCTGCTGGTTCTAGCTAATCTTCGTCTCCAGGCCAATTCAGTGCTTTGGGATCTGGGTGCCGGAACAGGAACAATTCCCGTGGAAGCCGGATTACTCTCCCCCCTGGGCAAGATTGTCGCCGTTGAACGGGATGAGGATGTGGCGGGCCTGATTCGGCGAAATTGCCAGCAGTTTGGCCTGACCAATGTGGAAATCGTCGTTGACGAAGCGCCGGCCTGTTTAAGCAAGTTAAAACCGCTTCCGGATCGTGTCTGTCTTGAGGGCGGGCGACCGATGAAAGCTATTTTGGAACAGGCCTGGGAGTTTCTCGCACCGGGGGGACGTTTAGTGGCCACTGCCAGCAGTTTAGAAAATCTTTATGCCCTTTCCGAAGCCTTTTCCAGCGTCCAGGCCCGGAGTATTGAAGTGGTGCAATCGGTGATTAATCGCTTAGAGACTCGGGGTGGCCACCAAATTTTTACCGCCGTGGAACCCATTTTTATTCTCAGTGGTGAAAAGCTAGGTCTGTAGCCTACCGCTTAGATTCTTTCGATGCAATCACCAAGTACAAGTCACCCTAATTGGGATTTTCTATGGGGCGCAAAATTAGCAAAAAACTAATAGTCTGGGGAATCTGGGTTAGTATTGCCTTTCTCATCACGATTTCACCGATCTTGATTGCCCTGCTCGGGGTTGGTCTGGCAGAACTATTGGGGTGTAGTGGTTCGGGGCCAGGCATCGAGTGTGCAGGTCAACCGGCCCTAAGCTCAGCTTTGACGACAATGGTTCTGATGCATTGGTTTGGGCTGATGACGTTACCCATTGGTCTACCAATTACACTGATTTTATTTGTCATTTTTCTGGTTCAAGTCGTGATTCACGTTCAAAAAAAACAGTCCCACTGATCCCTCGACATCGCGGCCAATCTCTGGATGAAATTGATCTTAATTCGCCATGCGGAAGCAGAGGGCAACCCAGAAAAACGGCTGTTAGGGCGGAGTAATCCAGGTTTAACCCCCCGCGGTCAACTCCAGGCCCTGGCCCTCGGGAACTATTTCGCCCAGCACCAAGCCAGCCCCAACCGCATTTGGACTAGCCCCCTAGAGCGCGCCCATAGTACCGCCCAATGTCTAGCCCCTAATCCTGCACAAATCCAGAGTCTTGACATCTTAACGGAAATTGACCAAGGGATTTTGACTGGACTCACCTGGGCCGAAGCCCAACAGGCCTATCCCAACCTGACCGAAAAACTCGAGTCCCAATTGGAGTGGTGGCCGATTCCCCAGGCCGAGTCTCCCAAGCAGGCCCAGCGCCGCGCTCAACAGGTTTGGTCAAGATTATTGGAGCAAGTGACTAATCAGGATCGGGTTTGGGTCATTTCCCATGCCGGTTTCCTGCAACATTTACTGGCAGTGGTTTTAGGTATGGATAAGGTTTGGCAGATTAAAATTCTTCCCTCAGCTTGGTTTGAGTTGGAAATAGAGCTACCTTACCTGAACCACCCCCCAGGCCAGGAAAATCAGTACAATTCCGTTTTTTGGAAAATTCACCACTTCAATTCCCTAGCCCACTGGTCAACTCCAGAGTCCTAAGATTCAAGCTGGGGGAAATTGGGGTTTGGACAATCTCAGAAGTTTCGATGATGCCAGGCCTGGTGAATCAGTTGGGTCAGTTGGGCAGGAGTACGAGGCAGGGCCTGGTGTTGTCGGAGGGATGGGGGTAAGTTGTGCCAAATCTGCCAGAGCAAGGGAATATCCAGGGTAATCTGCGGATAATCCGGCAATTGGGGCCACACAGTCTCGGGAGGGCCACTCAACAGCACTTGCCCCGCAGCCAAAATTACTAACCAGTCAGCCCAACAATTCGCCAAATTGACATCGTGGGTGGTCATGACAATCGTCGTCCCGGCCTGGTGAATCCGATCCAGCTCCCTAAAAAAGTGACGAGTTTGGGCACTATCTAAGAATGTCGTGGGCTCATCTAAAAACAACAGCTCCGGCTCCATCACCATCACCCCTGCCAAGGCCAGCCGGCGTTTTTGGCCCAAGCTCAAGTGGTGTAGGGGAGTATCTCGCAGGGCAATGAGGTCAAACTCTTGCAGGGCCTGGTTCACCCGCTGGCGGATTTGCGTCTGAGGCAAGCCTAAATTATAGAGTCCATAGGAAATATCCTCCGCCACGGTTCCGGCCACCAATTGCTGCTCAGGATTTTGAAACGCGAGGCCAACCCGTTGTCGCCAGCGCTTGAGGGATTTACGGCCATAGTGTAACCGTTCCCCTTGCCAATAAATTTCCCCCCGGTCAGGTTGGAGGAGACCATTGGCTAAAGACAGGAGCGTTGATTTTCCACAGCCATTGGGGCCGAGAATAACTGTTTTTTGATGTGGAGGAATATCCAGGCTTAACCCAGAGAGGGCAGGGACATCAGTGAGGGGATAGGTATAGTCAATGTCGACAAAGCGCATGCCCCCCATGCCTAATGCCACCCCCGTTGCCGCAATCCCAGTTCCAGGCCCACTAGCACCACACCCCCCACGACCGACTCCAGGCCATAGCGCCAAGATGGTTGCCAGACTCGATCGACATCAAACCGTAAATCCCCCGTAAATCCCCGACTCACCAGGCCCAGGCGAAATCGTTGATAGTCCTGCAGGGAGCGCACTAGGAGTTGGCCGCCCAATAGTTTTAGACTCCGCCATTGACTCCACCAACTTGAGTGGCTCAACCGAGCAGCTTGGGCTTGGGTCAAACTCTGATACTGGGCTAAGACAATAAAGATAAATCGGTAGATTAGGAGCATTAAATCCGTCACCAGGCCTGGAACCCACCACTCTCGACACACTCCGATCAATTGCGTCATGGGTACGGTACAGCAGATGAATAAGCAGGCCGACATTGAGGCAAATACTCGCCAAAAAATTATCCAGGCCTGGATTAATCCAGCTTGACTTAAATAGAGATACCAAGATCCCACCGGCCAACCCAGCCAAACATCCATTATCACTGTGGTCGCATTATTTAGAGAAACACCATTGACCACAACAGTAACCAGGCCAATCAGCAAAAACCCGATCACTGGCCCCCAGAGTTCACCGTAGAGTCGCAGCGGAATGCGGGCGTATCCCACCGTCCAAACGAGCAACCAGGCCCCAATTAGTCCCTGAACCGGCCAGTGACTGAAGAGGGCAAACCCAAGCATCACCAGGCCAAATCCCAGGCGTTGTTGCGGAGGTAGGTCTTTTAGCCGATGGCTATAGGCAAGAGTGTCGAGGTGCAAGGACATTCCTGGGCAAAGACGGGCAGGACGATGAAGTTGTTTTAGTTTAAAGCTCCCGGGGACAACCTGAAGCAGGGTGACTCAAAGTTGATACAAGCGCAGCCGAGGGAATGACATCAGCTAGCCAAGCCAAGCTGCCAATCCGGGCAAAAGTGACCTATCGAACCCGTAGCCAACAACAATACGTTTTTCCCTTGAGGTCAAGGAAGAAGTTGGACAGATTCCTGTGTTTGATTTGTCAAAGTTTCTAGAAAAGTCAATCAACAAATAAAACATCAGTGAACCAAAATAGATCCGTGCAGCAAAACAGGATCAACTCAGTTAATTCATTAGTTTTGAGGGAGTTGCTCCTAGATGAAATTACAGGGAAGCAATTAGTCATGTTTGATTTGTTTGATTTGTTTGATTTGTTTATATTTCAACCAAAATCAATTCAAATTGTATATCTTACGAAAAACTGCAAAATTAATCTTCATTATTTTCATGAATTGATAAAATAGCTAATTGTTTTTATAACAATCTCATACATTCGGCGGCTATCCAACTGGGAATTCTCTCCTTGGGGCTACCGTCAAAACTTAACTAGAGCAAAGGAATAATAAATGGCCAAACGGTCCCTACGAGCCTCACTAACTGGTATTCAACTAGCAAGAAAGTCCTTCGCAGCGAAGGGTTGGACCCAGGAAAATCTTGCTTGGGAAGTGGGACTCAAGACACGGCAACCCATTTGGCGTTTTTTTACAGGGCAGCCGATTGAGCGACATATCTTCTGGGATATTTGCCAAACTCTCAATCTGGATTGGCGTGAAATTGCCCTAGATCCCCCCGCAGAATTTCCAGATTTGCCCGGCTCCGGACTGCAATCCGAGCAGAGCCTAGAGGGGTTAATCAAACAAGTTCGAGAGAGTCGGCGAGAAAAAATTCAAGATCAGTGCGGTAATTTGCAGCTCCTTGATATTCATCGGCCAGTTAGCATTGATGATATTTATATTGATGTCAACATTCTAGAATCCGATACGCGTCAGCAACGACTGAATATCAAAACGCTTCAAGACTTACCGCTAGAATCATTTGATCGAGTTGGCTTAGGCGCGATTGAGGAAAGGCAAGTTCCTGGGCTAGAAGCCGTCAATACCTACAGCAAACTCAGGGTTTTAGGAAAGCCAGGAAGTGGCAAGACAACCTTTTTGCAACATTTAGCCATTCAATGTAACGCCGGTGAGTTTTTACCGAACTATGTGCCGATTTTTATTTCCTTATTGCGGTTTTCGGAAAGCCTGACCGATGATCAAACTCCTAATTTACTCACCTATATTGTCGAGGAGTTTAAGGTCAGTGGGATTAATGATCCAGTGGTTTCAGAGATGCTTTTCCAAGCCGGACGGGTTCTGCTGCTCATTGATGGCATTGACGAAGTTAAACACAAACAGAGTATTGATATCCATAGGGAAATTCGTCGCTTTACTGATAAGTATCACAAGAATCTATTTATCATTTCCTCCCGCACTGCCGCGATCCGTCTGAAATTGCAGGGATTTACAGATGTTGAAATTGCGCCCTTCACCGACACACAGATTAATGACTTTGCCCAAAAGTGGTTTGTCGTATTTAGTGAAACCACAGCCGCTGCTGGTCAGGCCGAAGCCCAAGAATTCATTGACAAATTAGATCTGCCCCATAATTGGAAGTTTCGCCAACTCATTGTCACTCCTCTGTTCCTCCACCTGGCCTGTTGGATTTATCGGAGCACAGGAGAATTTCCAAGTCGTAAAACAGATTTCTATAAAGAGGGCTTAGATTTACTACTTGGGAAATGGAACGAAGCCAAGGGGGTCGAACAGGACGATGTTTACCAGGGCTTAGCCTTACCGCAAAAAGTGAAAATGTTGAGCCAAATTGCCGCTCTCACCTTCAGTCAAGGACAGTACTTCTTTGAACAACGGGTCTTGGAACAGTATATTGAGGACTTTATTCGGACATTACCCCAGTCCTCAGAGGATCGGACAGAATTGCAGCAAAAAAGTGAAGGAATTCTCAGATCAATTGAATCGCAACATGGCATTTTAGTGGAGCGAGCTCGGAACATTTTCTCATTTTCCTATTTAGCATTGCAGGAATACTTAACGGCTCGAAATATTGTTGCTAGCTACAACATTAATGCCCTCGAGACTGCTCTGAACGGCCTGGTTAGCCATCTCACAGACTCCCACTGGCGAGAAATTTTCCTGTTGACATCCATGATGTTGCGTAGTGCTGATTCTTTAATGCAGTCTATGAAGCAACAGATTGACAATTTAGTGTCTGAAGACCCCTACTTACAAGAATTCCTGGCCTGGGCCAGCCGCAAAAGTGAATCTACCCAGCCTGAACAAAAAGAAGCAACCCAGCGGGCCTTTTATTTGGCCATGGCCCATGCCCCTCACTTGACCCCCAACTTTGCCTTAGCCTGTACCCTGGATCAGGGGCTATTTTTGGATGTCGCCTTAGATAACCTCCTGCATGAATGTGCCATCGAGCAAAGTCCTGATTTTCGCTTTTCGGTAGCGTGTAGCCATGCAATTAGTAATATCTTAGGGATTGTCATCGACACAAGCTTGAAAAAGTCCTTAGAACAGCTTTCCAGTGAGCTATCCAATCACAATATCAATCAAAAAGAATACGAGAAATGGTGAAGAAACCATCACCAGGCCTGGGTTGAAGAACTTAAAAATATTCTCAGAAGCCATCGTAATATTCTCCATCAGTGGAACTTTACGCCAAAACAACAGGAAACGCTGAATCAGTACTATGCGGCAAATAAATTATTGGTAGATTGCCTGAATAACCATTGCGAAGTCACGGAAACAGTTCGGAAAGACATTGAATCAACTCTCCTGTTGGCCCAGGCAGAATTAGAAGCTCGAGAATGGGAATAAGGCTCAATTATCTATGTCTTCTCAGAGTCTTTTACCATTTAATGTTCCATGAAAATTTCCTGAAAGCCGTTTTTTCAGACTTTCAAGGAGTGAACGAAAATCCCAAACAAGGCCTGAGATACCTTAGATGCGCCGTCTCATAAATAGATTGTAGATGACTCCGATTAAGACCAAAACTAAGAGTATATGAATGAGTCCTCCACCGATGTTGATCGTAAAACCCAACAGCCAAAGAATGAAAAGAACAATAACAATCGTCCAGACAAGATCAAACATAGACTCACCTCCAATTTAGCAACAGTATTCCAAACCTATTGAATGGCTTTCTTACCTGTATCTTTAATATTTTCAACCATGTTCCGGGCCTGGCTTTCCAGTTGTTTGGCCCGCCCTGCAATTTGATCACTAGGGTTTCCAGTGATATCGCCCCGCGCTTCTTGCAGATGACCTTCAATATTTTTACCAAAGGCTTGCGTCCGACCGGAGGGTTTAATCTGTTCCTTAACATTTTCAACCATGTTCCGGGCCTGGCTTTCCGCTTGTTTGGCTTTTCCCATGAGTTGATCCTGAGGATTACCACTTATATTTCCGGCTGCTTCTTGAATTTTTCCTTCCAGGTCTTTGGCGGCTGCTTTCGCACGGTTCATGTTTGCCAATAACGGTTGGGTATGAACATTCAGACTGGAATCAGATGTGACCGCCCAAGCCCAGGTATTAGTTTTACCAAAATCAAAGCCAAGGGTCAGCATGAACATTGTCGTTAACAGCACTGTAATCAGAAACCGGCGAACCTGTTGAGGTGAAATCATGATTTTATTCCTCGTATTGATCAGTGTATTGATCAGTGAATCCGATGCATCTATTTCTAAGACCAAGCAATTCTAGTTATAGGCTTCCTCTACCTTGTCTTCCATCCGTTTTAGTGCCTCCTGATCTTGGCGATTCGCTTCTTTCGATTTTCCAATCGGCTGGTAGTCTGGATTAGAAATGCTAGTATTAATAGCCCTGCGAGTGTTGGATTCCATTTGCTTGACTTCATCTGCTGCCTTCTTTTCAGATTGATTAGTTAACCGATCCATTCCCGTTTGTAGTGAATCCTTGGCCTGGTCGATGAGGGAATCAGAGGAGTTAATTGCCACTAGCAAAACAGACGAGTCATGGTTGAATTTTCCCGCCATCGTTGCCGCAAAGCTGGGTTCACATCCGGTAACCAATACGATTGTGCCAATGAGAATTATCAGAATTGCTGAAAAAAACATATTTCGATAGCGCTGAGTTAAAAACATGATGAAAATCCATAAACGTATAAAAAAGGTCAAGGAATCACTAGAAACATCATTCCACGAGATAATTCGCGCTCACCTGAAGTAGATCGTGGAATGAGTTACAGAGCTTTCCTAGTTAATCAAAAACTAATCAATAATTTTCTTGACTTCATCTTTGACATCTTCCGTCTTGTTACGCACTTGGGCCTCCATCTGTTTAGCCTTACCCTCCACTTGATCTTTGTGATTCCCTGTGATTTCCCCCACGATTTCTTGAGCTTTACCCTCTACATTTTTGGCAGCAGCCTTTGCTCGTTCTTGAAATCCCATGATTCTCTCCAAAATTAATGATTGAATAGCAAAACATCGAGCTAAATTCAGCTTGATATCTTGGCATCTGATTTGAACCTAGTTTCTGATCGGTGTATTTATTGGATGACTTGGTTGATTTGAAAATGAATGGTGGAATATGACACAAAATGATATGAATTTATTCCTTCTTAATTGACATTTTCATCAATGACAGTTCACGCTATTTATAGCTTTATAATCTTGGCAATTTAGGAGCGCATGAGAGAGATATTAGCAATGGCTAGGAGGACTGAGTTTGAGTGTCTATTTTGGATATCCATGACCATACCACGTAGCCCTCCCACGGGTTTTAGAGCCTTAAATTCATCATGATAGAATTAGCTGAATTGTTTCAACAACGTCCTCCACATGAGTCAAACAATCCAAACCTGCGTGCGTAATTTTCGTTGCAAATTCCTAACCGTCGGGCTCTATCTGGTTTCGGGTATTCTCGTCGGGGTAAGTTCCGCCCAGGCCCAAACCCAAGCCCAGATTGCCCAACAGGAAGGCCTGTACGCTGTGGCTAACATGACCGAAGGCCAGCGGACTGTGTATCAGCAAAAAGGACAATGGCTAGCGGATGTTCCCAGTATTCAGCAGTACTTAGGGGCCACTCTGCCTGCGACCTTTGACTACGCTGTGCGCACCACCACCGAAGCCGCCTACAGTTACGTCATTCCCACAACGGCCGCCAATGCAGCAGGCCTAAAAGCCTATGTGGGAGCGGCCTTCCTTGCACCAGATGGCAGCAACCAAGTGACAACAATTATTTGTCAAAATCAAATCCCTGGTCAAATTCGTCCGGCAGATCCCCGAATTGTCCGTGGCGCCGACCCCAGCCAACCGCCCTTTTCCCTGGCCTGTGGTGATGGTTCTGTTCAAATCCCAGCCTCCGAAGTCACCCGATAACTATCTCCTCCCAGTCAGAGCAACTGTTCCCGGGGGTTAAAGGTTTCCAGGCCGCGGAGTTGTTGGTAAAGCTCCTGTTCAGCCAGAGAAATTTCCCGGGGAACTTCAACGCGAATTTCCACCAGCTGATCCCCCCGTTCCCCCTCTTCCGTGAGATAACCCTTGCCGGACAAACGCAACCGTTGCCCAGAACGCACCCCTGGGGGAATGGATAATTTAACCCAACCATCCAGGGTCGGGGCTTCAATTTGGCCACCCAAAACTGCTTCACAGGGGGTCACCGGCAATTCACAAATGATGTCCAGGCCATCGAGGCGAAACAGCGGATGGGGCAAGATTTCAATCCGCAGATACAGATCACCGCCCCCCGTACCTTGATTCCGCAACCGAATCCGTTGCCCTGTAATCATGCCTGGCGGTAACGTCACTTCCAAGGAGCGGCCATCCCCCAGACGAATGCGTTCTCGCCCCCCCTGATAGGCTTTTTCTAAGGGCACTTCCAGAGAGGCTTCGGCATCACGGCGCATGGGTCGAGCACTGGCAGCATAGGTATTTTTGGTCACCCCAGGCCGGAAGGGATCATCTATACTACTGCGGCGTTCGGCGGGAGTGGGACTGCGACGGGTGGTGTAGGTGGTTTTGTTGGGTTTGCCCCGGCGACCGAGGAGTTGATCGAGAAAATCCTGAAAATCATCAAAATCTTCCACATCCAAAGCTTCAGCCACCGCCGTCCGACTGAAACTACCATTATTACGAGCCGGAGTCCGACTCCGCTCCCGTTGCCGGCCACTAAATCCCGGTTGTTGCCAGTGGGCCCCATAGCGATCGTATTGATCTCGTTTCGTCGGATCACTGAGGACTTGATAGGCTTCCCCAATCGCTTTGAACATTTCCTCCGCATTCCGATCCCCAGGATTCATGTCCGGATGATAGAGGCGGGCCTGGCGACGGTAGGCTTTTTTAATTTCATCCCCTGGGGCCGAGCGATCCACCCCCAGAAGTTGGTAATAATCACGAAAGTTTTGCATGGAATTTTACAGCCTACCAATCATCGTCATCATCCCAGGAGTCCCAGGCCGGGGGTTCTGACCTGCGACCATTGCGGCGACGGGTGCCACTGGGGGCGGGACTATCCCACTCATCGGTGTAGCCGCGGGAATTGGCTGGCACTTTCCCCCGCACCGCATCCATTCCCTTTGAAACCGCTTCCCCAATGTTAGGCATTTTGAACAGGTCATCCTCTTCGTCAATTTCCTCCTGGGCCTGGCGGACTTCCTGGTTAAATTCGTAAAGGGCTTCCTGGAGCGCGGCAAATTTCAAGTCAATCTGACGATCATCACTGGCCTGGACGCTGGCCTGGAGTTCACGGATTAGAGCTTCCACTTGCCGACGTTGGACTGCTGCAAACTGAAACCCAAGGAGTTGGGAGGCCTCCCGAAGTTGACGTTCAGCCTTAGTGATGAGGTCTTGGGTGCGATTGCGTTTTTCGATTTGCTCACGGCGTTTCCGATCGGCATCCGCTTGATTCTCCGCCTCCTGGAGCATTTGTTGAATTTCATCTTCAGAAAGCGTTGATGCCCCTTGAATCGAAATACTTTGCTCCCGACCGGAATAGCGATCCAAGGCGGTGACTTGCAGCAGGCCATTGGCATCCAAATCAAAGGACACCTGAATTTGGGGAATGCCGCGGGGAGCTGGGGGAATCCCCGTTAACTTAAACCGTCCCAGAGATTTGTTATTTTCGGCTAAGTCCCGCTCTCCTTGAAGCACATGGATTTCAACTTGGCTTTGGTTGTTTTCAGCAGTGGAAAAAATATCCGACCGCCGCACGGGAATCGTTGTATTCCGAGGAATGAGTTTTTTCATCACCCCGCCAATGGTTTCGAGGCCCAGGGAGAGGGGCGTGACATCCAACAGCAAAATATCCTTGGTTTCCCCGGCTAAAATCCCAGCCTGGATTGCGGCTCCAACGGCGACGACTTCATCGGGGTTAACATTTTGATTGGGTTCCAAATCAATGAGCTGCCGGACTAAATCTTGCACCATCGGCATTCGAGTCGCCCCGCCCACCAAGACCACTTCATCAATTTGATTCGGCCGGAGACGGGCATCTCGCAGGGCCTGTTGTACCGGGTCCCGTAACCGTTCGAGAAGGTCTTGGCTCAGGGTTTCAAACTCCCGGCGGGTGAGATTGACTTCAATATGTTTCGGGCCGTCAGCCGTGGCCGTGACAAAGGGGAGACTGATGTTGGTTTCGAGTAACCCCGACAATTCCATTTTGGCTTTTTCAGCGGCTTCCGTTAACCGTTGCAGGGCCTGGCGGTCGCGACGCAGATCAATCCCTTCCTCTTTAAGAAATGCCTCGGCCAACCAATCAACAATCAACTGATCAAAATCATTGCCGCCCAATTGGGTATCACCACTGGTAGCTTTGACCTCAAACACCCCATCGCCGACATCAAGAATTGAGACATCAAACGTGCCGCCACCCAAATCAAAGACCAAGACCGTTTGTTCCTGTTGCCGATCCAGGCCATAGGCCAGAGACGCAGCCGTGGGTTCATTGATAATCCGCCGGACATTTAAGCCCGCAATTCGTCCCGCATCCCGCGTGGCCTGGCGTTGAGAGTCATTAAAGTAGGCGGGAACTGTGATCACCGCATCAGTGACCGGTTGTCCCAAATAGCGACTGGCATCCTCGACGAGTTTTCTTAGGACAATGGCAGAAATTTCCTCAGCGGCAAATTCTTTTTGCAACCGGGGGCATTTACAGCGAATGTTGCCATTTTCATCCCGACGGATTGTGTAGGGAACCCGTTTGGAGTCATCGTTGAGTTCGCTGTAGTTCCGACCGATAAACCGCTTCACCGCATAAAAAGTATTTTGGGGATTCAACACGGCCTGACGCCGGGCTAATTGACCCACTAGTTGTTCGCCTTCCTTACCAAAGCCAACCACCGAGGGCGTTGTCCGGGAACCTTCGGCATTGGCGATGACAATGGGTTTGCCCCCTTCCATGACTGCAACCACAGAATTTGTTGTGCCCAAGTCAATACCAACTATTTTTCCCATGCAACGCTTAAAACCTCTCGTCCGGCGAGATAATATTTAAAGAATATGGCTATGGTATCGGATTATTTATCCTATTGTTACAAACTGTTTCCAGTATATCTAACCCAGGCCTCGACCGACCTCGTTACACTTTCCCCAGTCATGGCCAACTCGCTCTCCACCTCAACGTTGCCCAAGCTTAAATTTAGATTCTGAAATTAAAATCCCGGCATCCCCCTGGCAACGAAAAAGAAACCTGTATTGATGTCAAGGCGTCCTGACTTTGGAAACATTTGTTATGATATCGGCAGGCAAACACAGTGGAAAATCGGAATAGTTTCAGTATTCGAGACTACAAATCTCCTGAAATTATCATTCCTTCAAACTGTGGGCGTTGATGGCCTAAAGAGGATGTTATGGTTCAGTCACTTCAATATTCCCTTGCGCTCGTCCAGGAAGAAGCCCGCTGTCTGGTCGAGAAGGGCGTGATCAGTCGGCAGCAACCGATTTATACCCTCTGTCAGTTTGTCCCAGTCCGGGAATGGCCCATGATTGAGGCGGAATTGGAGCGGTGTGACTTTATGTTGCGAGACCGGATTGCGGATTTACTCGGCGGCGAATGCTGGGAAAACGATTAATTTCATCATGGATTGGGCTGAGGCTGTTTCCGGCAGTCCCCAGGCCTGGTTAATCATCCGATCTCTGCAAACCGCTCCAGGGTTAAGTTCCAGGGGCATAGTCTAGCAGAACCTATTTTATAGATCTGGGCTTAATTGGAGCGGCACTGGCCAATCACCCCATTTTCCCGATCGCCATCATCGTAATTAATGAACACCTGCCGTCCTTGGCGAGAGGCAATCGTTCCTGGATAGTAGGTGCCACGATTTTGCCAATTGCACTGCACCCGCGTCCCCGGCCCCCAATTTAATGGTCGGACTTGGTTCGGGCCCACGGTTGCCACATCTCCATCCTCAAATTGCAGACGAATCCGATTGCCATCACGGCTTTGCACCACTGCAGGATACCAGAGTCCATCACTCCATTGCCCCAGTAAAAGACTACCGGGCGACTGGGCTGAACTTGGCAAGGGGATCGCCAGGGTACCCCCCACTAAAGTCAGGGGCAGCACTGAGGTTTTGGCCCGATTCCAAAAAGATGTGAAGGACATAAAAGACTCCAGATTTTGCAAAGACGTCACATCCCTAACCATGGGGGAGACAAAGGCTCACATCCAAACAGAGGCCGGTATTGAGACTCTCCGCCCGAGTAGAAACGATGACGACGGTTCAAAGGATACCCAGAAAACATTTAGGCCCTTTAATTTTAAGGAAGTGATTGAGGCTTGACCATGATCAGTGATTTCCCCCAGGCCTGGGATAACCATCGGCATTCCTAAGATTCCCTGGGGTTAGGCGCACTGGTTTTTAATTCAGCCAGGGGTTGACCATCGCGAAAGGCCATGAGGGTTCCGGGTTCGATGGTCGTCCAAACTTCATTGTTAGTGAGGGGTGTGGTGGCAATAACGGCTACACGATCGTCCGGTTGAGTGAGTTCCCGAAAATCTACACTCAGATCTTCATCAATTAACTGGGCCGCTTGAAACGGGGCTTGGCGAACAATATAGGAAAGTTGGGTAGAACAATAGGCAAAAAAATCTTCCCCATCTGAAAGTAAGTAATTAAAACAGCCGTGGGGAGCCAAAACTTCGGTGATGTCTAACAGGGCTTGGTGGAGCGTCGGGGGATCGGGCTTGGCTTGGGGAAAGTGATCTAATAGATACTGCAACATCAGACAAAAAGCCTGTTCACTGTCGGTATCACCCACGGGCTGGAAAAACTGGCCAGGAGAGATTTCTGGGAGTTCCAAGTTTCCATTGTGGGCAAAGACCCAATACCGGCCCCAAAGGGAACGACGGAAGGGATGGCAGTTTTCGATGTTGATGGCTCCCTGAGTGGCTTTGCGGACATGGGCAATCACATGGGTGGAGCGGATTGGATAGTGACTAACCAATTGCGCGATGGGAGAGGTAATCGCTGGTTGTTGATCCAGAAAAAGCCGACAGCCCTTGCCCTCAAAAAAGGCAATCCCCCAGCCGTCGCGATGTTCATCGGTTTTCCCCCCCCGAGCCGCAAATCCTTGAAAGGAGAAGCAAATATCGGTGGGAACATTGCAGTTCATGCCTAGAAGTTGGCACATGGGAGTTGGGGGTGTAATTGAACCAATCAGGTTTCCAGATTATGACATCCAGGCCTGGAATTGCTAGTTTTAGATACAAATTCAATCAGACATCATCTCGAATATTGTTCAATAACGATAGAATTGAATAAGCCTTCCAGTAGTTCATGAGTTGATGCACTTTGAATTTTTTGTGGAGGGCCCGCCAGTATCTCAGCAAGCTCGCCGAAGAGAACGAGTTAGAGAGTGGCAGAACATCGTCAAACAGGCCGCAAAACAATATTGGCCAGAGAATCAGGAGATCGTAACCGAAGCAGTTCTGCTACAAATCACCTATTTTTATGAAATCAATACCATTGATACAGATAACATTGTTAAACCGATTCAAGATGCCATTATCGGCCTGGTTTACGTTGATGATGCTCAAGTTACTGATGTTATTGTCAGAAAAAGAGATTTATCAGCAAACTTTGTAAATAGAGACTTAACTCCAGCTCTTATGGATGGCTTTGCTTGTGGTCAAGAGTTTTTGCATATTGTTGTTAAAGATGCTCCCGATCCTGAGGTATTAATTCTATGACGACGACAACTAACATATTGGAACGAGAACAAATAAAACAGTTAGCGGATCAGTACCGAAATCAAGGCTATGACGTTATTTTCAAACCAGGCCCCGATTTTTTACCAGAGTTTATCCAAAATTATCGGCCTGATCTTCTCTTACGTCGAAATGATGAGTCGGTAATTGTGGAAGTAAAATCACATTCCGATCTTGATACTGCAACTGGCCAATTTTTACGGGGGGTAGCTGAAAAAGTTAATCAGCAGCCAGGGTGGCGATTTGAATTAATTATGACTAACTCCAATCAGAAATTTTCTACTCTCAAAATTGAACAATCTCTCCAAGAAGATGACATAAGATCACGCTTGACTACAGCCCGAGAATTGAGTCAATACAGCTTAGAAGCAGCCTTTCTCTATGCTTGGTCATTAGTTGAAGCAACATTAAGGTTAATTACTCAAAAGGAAAAACTTCAGGTGGAGATATTGAACTCCCTAACCTTAATTAAAAAACTCACCTCTGAAGGACTCTTAGACCGAGCACAATACCACCTACTGATGCATTCCCAATCCCTAAGAAATATCGTAGTTCATGGGTTTAAACCGGCTCAATTAATTGCTAACGATGTCATTGATCTAATTAATTTAATTGAGGAGTTGTTAGTAGATTTAGAAAATGATCTGACTTAGAACTCACAGTAACTTAGTAACATTTGAGGAATTTATATCAACCCAATGCGTCTTACTTTTTAACAATTGCCCCAAAATCTCCCAGGCCCAGTGCAGCATTCCGCACCAAACCCAGAAGATTCAAACGGTTTTGCCGAACTTGGGGGTCTTCATCCATGACTAACACACTCTCGGGGCCATCAAAGAATCGGCTGACGGTGGGTGCAAGGGTTGTTAAGGCTTCTAAAAGCAGGGTGTAGTTAAGAGTTGACTGGGCAGTTTGGACGTGGGGGAGTTGCTGAGTCAGGGCCTGGTAAAACTCCTTTTCGATGGGTTGTTTGAGGGCTTTTACGTTAATAGCAGCTTCAATAGCTAAACAATCCGCAGCTAAATCTCCTTGACGCGCCAATTTGGCTGCCCGATTCACGGTTTCATAAATCTGATTCATCCGGTTATCGTTACGAATAGTTTGTAAAAATCTAGCTCGCACCAAGAGATCGACGGCATCCCCCAGACCCCGTTGCAGCATCGCAGGGCTATCTTCACTCAAAACCGCATTCACTAAATCGTAATCAATCCTCTGTTCATCCAGTAAAAGTGAGCGGAATCGTTGTCCAAAAAAGTCTTGAAGCTGGGTTGCCAAGGTGTCGGCTTGAGTGGCTTTTGGGAAGGCCTGGGTAAAGTTACTAACTGTGTAATTCAGGAGTTGGCTTAAATTTAGCGATAATTCAGCATTCCAAATGATGTTAATAATCCCATTCGCAGCTCGTCTTAAGGCAAAGGGATCTGAAGACCCAGTCGGAATTCGCCCCAGGCCAAAAATACTCACCACCGTATCCAACTTGTCGGCAATCGCAACCACTCGGCCAGTTATCGTCGTCGGTAACGTATCCCCAGCTCCTTGGGGTAAATAATGCTCGAAAATCCCTTTCGCGATAACTTTTGACTCTCCCCCGGCCTGGGCATAGATCTCTCCCATGCGCCCTTGCAGCTCTGGAAATTCTCCGACCATTTGGGTAACTAAATCAGCTTTGCAGAGTTGGGCAGTGCGAGTAATTTCTGATATTTGATCCTCATTAAGACTTAAGCTACTGGCAATCTCACTGGCAATAGTTTTAATCCGCTCGACCTTGACCGCCATTGAGCCTAATTCATCTTGAAAGGTGACGGTTTCGAGTTTTGGTAAGTAGGCTTCTAGGGGTTGAGACAAATCAGCATCATAGAAAAACTTGCCATCTGCCAACCGGGCCCGAATCACCCGTTCATTGCCCAATGTGATCGTTTTTGCTGCGGCCGGATCACCGTTACTAATCGTGATGAAATGGGGGAGAAGTTTTTGTTGTTTGTCATAAACCGGAAAATAGCGTTGATGCGTCACCATGACCGTTGTGATCACCTCTGGGGGGAGTTGTAAAAATTCCGCTTCAAAATTTCCCAACAGTGCCGTGGGCCATTCAACGAGTTGCACCACTTCAGCCAGTAAATCATCAGGAATTGTGGGGGTTCCTTTGACGGTTTTGGCCTGGGCCTGGATTTGGTCTTTAATCAGTGCTTCTCGTTTCTTCGGATCAACTTCAACAAAGGCCGCCCGGAGAGTTTTGGCATAGTCCTTGGCCTGGGTAATTTTTACTGGCTCTGGATGGAGTACCCGATGCCCAGAACTAAGGTTGCCGCTCGTAATTTCCCCGGAACCATTACTAATCGTGATCGGCAAAATTGCCCCATTCCACAACGCCACTAACCAGCGAATCGGCCGGGAAAAGCGAAAATCTCCATCGCCCCAGCGCATAAACCGTTTACCCTCAAGTTTGCTGATCCAGGACACAACCCAGGCCTGGAGGAGTTCTGCGGTTGGTTTGGCCGCTTTTGTTTGAGTCAGGAAAATAAATTCCCCTTTTTCCGTTTGTTTGGTTGTAAGTTCCCCTAAAGTTGCGCCTTTGGACTTGAGAAATCCGAGTAAGGCTTTGGTGGGTTCTCCCTCTTTATAGGCAGCGGCAACGGATGGGCCTTTGACCTCTTCAATTTGATCCGGTGGATGAATCTCCAGGCCCCGAATTAAGACTGCCAAACGCCGCGGTGTGCCAAAAAACTCAATGGCTTCTGGGTTTAAGCCCTGCTCAGCCAAGTCTGCGGGAACTCGGGTTTGCCACTGTTGAATCGCTGAACTGACAAAGGCGGCGGGGAGTTCTTCTGTACCCACTTCCAATAGAAAATCAGCCCGGAGTTCGGAGTCAGCAGCCATGTTGCAATTATCTTGAGTAACTTCTTTATCCTACTGTGACCCCAGGCCTGGAAAAACAATGACTTGCAAAGGAGCCATCGGTGTTCTGCGAGCTCTGGGGGTAGAGTGTATTACCGTCAACAAAAGCAAGTTCCCTGCAATGCTAGAGTCAATCTCAAGTAACCCATCATGCCGGAGAGTCTAATGGAAGGTCACTGTCTCTGTGGTGCAATTACCGTTCAAGCCCCTGATCAAAAACACCTTGATGCGTGCCATTGTGGGATGTGCCGACGATGGGGTGGGGGGCCAGCTTTAGGAATTTCCTGTGGTACGGATGTGAAACTGGAAGGTATTGAAAAATTAAAGGTTTATCAGTCCTCTGATTGGGCCGAGCGGGCGTTTTGTGGGGAATGTGGCTCCCATATTTACTACAAATTACTACCCACCCAAGAATATTTCGTTCCAGTTGGTCTATTCCCAGATGACATTGAATTTGAATTCACTGAGCAAATTTTTATTGACAAGAAGCCCAGCTATTACGACTTTGCCAACCAAACTGTCAATTTAACGGAAGCCGAGATATTTGCAAAATTTTCTAACCTGCTTTGACTCCCCTTAACTCCAGTGATGAGTCATCCCGAAATTGACAACCACGGGCCTGGGGATCAAAGGTCGTAAGAGTCGCTCCCTGAAATTTCTACCCTGGCTGTTCATCCCTTGCAATGAAGCCCCATTGGCCATCACTCAATAAATGGCCATCACTCAATAAAAATCTGCTTGAGCGAGGTTGACCTGGCAGTACTGGGTAAGTTGACTTGCTCAAAAATCTAGTAAGGATAGCAACACTGAGCAATCAAAATATCCTCATCCTTCATTTTGTACACTAACCGATGTTCATCATTAATCCGACGTGACCAGTATCCTTTTAGGCTATGTTTCAAGGGTTCTGGCTTACCAATTCCAGTAAAAGGATCTCGAGAAATTGCTTTCATGAGGTCATTAATCCGTTGTAAGGGCTCAGTATCCGTGCGTTGCCAGTAAACATAATCCACCCAAGCCCAGGGAGAAAAAACGACCCTCAATCCAACAACTCCCGCAGTTCTCCTTCTCCTGTCTCTAGTTGGCACACCGAGGCCAGTAACCGTTCCGCATTGGTAGGACTTCGCAAAAGATAAGCAGTTTCCTCCATGGCATTAAAGTCATCTAGAGACATTATCACGACCGATTGATTATTACTGCGGGTGATAATAATTGCCTCATGGTTGTCGCACACCCGATCCATCGTCGATGCCAGATTTTGACGTGCATGGGTGTAGGAAATAGCATCCATGAAGTATCAATCTAATATGTACCGAATATTATACGACAATGAAAAATGAAAGGCTAGTCACGTTTAAGCCTGTATCCTGCTTCTAAGGCTGTATTCTGCCTTCAAAATCTGATGTTCTAGGGAATCACCCCCGTCCTTAATGACAAATCTACTCAGACTAATGAAGCTTTTCCAAGAGCATTCTCTGCTTTTCTCAAGTGTTTCCTTGCTGCCCTAGCCTGTTGTCCAAATGGAGAGACCTATGAAAGCCCATAAACTCGCTGCAACACTCACTCAAGATGGTGTCTTACTGATCCAGATATTGCTGCAGTAAAACAAGATTTATTTCAGCTACAACCCATTTATAATTAATTGCATAAAACAGATTAGATGCTGAACGGGTACAGCCAAAGTTGTGTAGTGTTACCCATGATTGCCGACTAATGTTCTAGGGGAAATCCTTGACCCTGACCCGCTTTCCCTAGAACGTCTAAAACCTAAACCCCTTGTTATTCCTAGCTTCTAGCGTCAAGGCTGCTTTTGCTGTGTTTTCCAGATGGCTCGCATCACTTGGATTTGTTCAATCGAATACCGCCCCTGAAAATAGTCGTAAATGGGTTGGAGTCGTTGCGCTCCGAACTTATCAAAGGCACTCAGGATTTGGCTTTGAGCTTGACTAGAGACCAGACGTTCTAGTTTATTGCCTACAGTGCTGGATTGATGAGCTGAGTGTGAAGGAAAAACCGGAATGGGTCAAGACAAGAAATCAAATGAGTCGGCTGTAGAAACAGTTAAAGAAGCTCAATAACCTTAAAGATGCTGGCTGATTGTCAATTTGAGATTCGAGCAATGAGGAAAATACAGTGGAAAATTCTTTGGCTTTCCTTCTAATCTATCGACAGGTTAAATCAATATCTGATACAGAATCTCTGCTTGTTCTGGTATTGGCAAAGTTTGGGTTTGGCCAACTCAATCTAGATTTAAATCAAACACTTGGCTCGCTGACTTATTATTTAGATATGCTGAAGAGCTCCAAAAATCTTAACAAAGTTCTAGTCGGCCTACAAAGAGTACTAGGGGGAATATTCAAATCGATAATTTGCTATCAGAATATTCTATTGCGTTGAGGTTTTATAGCTGTAATGCACATCTGCTCAGCACATGGGTTTTAAATAGCCTTAGCGACTGTACCAGGCCTGATACCATTGCTTCATTTGCTTGATTTCTGCACTTTGGGAACGAATAATGTCGTCTGCTAGTCTCTCCATTTCTGGTCGATCGGTGTTGGTCTTCAGGTTGCTGGCCATCATCACAGCCATTTGGTGGTGGGGAATCATCTGACGAATAAATTCCCGATCAAAGTTCTGTGTGGTCTCCAGAGCCTCTAAATCCATCGCCATCATGCCGTGGCCTTGGCGCATTCCCATCATGCCCTGAGTTGAAATGGGGGGGACGGCCTGGCCAAACCACTGCTGGTACCAGGTCTTCATTTCATTAATTTCCCGCTCTTGATCTTGAATAATGCTCTGAGCTAGCTTTTTAAGTTCAGGATGTTGGGCTTTTTTTAAGGCAAGCTCGGCCATGTCTATGGCATCTTGATGGTGCGGGATCATCATTTCAATAAAGCCTTCGTCAGTCCAACCCATTTGCATCGGACGTTGAGCTACAACCTGGGCTGATTGACTTTGATGTGCCACTGTTATACCAACCGCAGACCCTGTAAGAATCAGGCCAGTTAAGCCATAAAGCCAAAGTTGATGACGCATAGGACTTCTCCTGTTTTGCTTTTCAACTTCTAGTCTGACCAAACATCATGAAATCAGGATGAAATTGAGACTGGGTATTCTTGAATCCAAAGAACTGGAACTAGGCGTTTGACTCACGCCGGATGAAAGCGGTATCCCAGGCCATAGACTGTCTCAATCGGATTCCCCAGGCCATGGTCGGTAAGTTTACGCCGCAGGATTCGGACTTGAGCCGCAACCACATTACTGGTGGACTCAGAGGCAATTGCCCACAGTTGATTTTTAATTTGTTCACTGCTGAGAATTTGCTGGGGGTGTTTCATGAAATATTCCATCAGTTGAAACTCTTTCGCCGTCAGCGGAATCCTCACCAAATCAGCTTCAGTGTTCTGAATGATTAAATTAGCTGTGCCATAGTCTAAGGTAATGCCACCAATAGTGAGCGTATTTGCTTGAAACTGGGGAGAACGACGGTGTAAAGCCCGCAACCGTGCTAAGAGTTCTTCCATGCCAAAGGGTTTGACCAAATAATCATCCGCCCCGGCATCCAGGCCAGTGACTCGGTCACCAATTTTGTCTTTAGCCGTCAGAATTAAGATGGGAAGAGGATTTCCGTTTGCTCGCAATTGTTGACAGAGTTCAATTCCTGTCAGGCCTGGTAATAACCAATCAAAGACTCCAAGGGTGTAATGAGTCCAATGGTTTTCGAGATAGTCCCAGGCCTGGTTGCCACCCTGAGCCCAATCAACAATATAGTTTGCTTGTGTCAAGGCTTTTTGGACTGCTGCTCCCAAATCTGGCTCATCTTCAATCAATAACACTCGCATTGGTTAAGTCCCCTCGCCTGCAAAACTCAGAACACTATTACTAGGAATACTACGCGGCCTGGACTTCCAAGTATGCCGCTAAATCCATATAGCCTCCAGTCCGGGTCTCTCCCCAGAAAATCTGCGGTCAAAGCAACATGGTCTGATGCTAGGGTCTGAAGTAAGCCTCAGAGTCAAGTGTTTTCAGGATTTTTTATGACAACTCTTCCAGCCCTCAAAATTGGTGATGTGGGCAAGCAAGGAGGGGTATCTATTCCAGCTTTGAGCTACGACAAAGCTCTGGATTGAATCAGTCCAGCCGAGCGGGGGGACAATGGCTCCCAGCTAATATGGAGGCTTATGAAGCTGAGTGCACGATAGTTAGACTTTATAGAAAGTTATTTAGCGTTTTCCTATTTCAACAGTGGTTAGACAGACTGCAAAAAAGCCCACGAAAGGCTGGTTTTTTGCAGCCCAATCTTTTTAAAACAACCTTCTGCAACTTCGGCAATGCCATCATAGGATCCGCTGTCAGCGATTGTTGAGTAGGAAGCCTTTGAAATTAGTGGTGATTAAGATGACTGCAAGAGAAGCAAGGCGGGCGATCGCTGTAGGGGCAGAATCCCACCAGGGGTAAGCAAGCCGGCAAATTTAATGGTGATGAATGCCCCCTCAGATATGGCTTGAGAGCCAATTTAATTGTGTCTGGTATTGTCTGCTGTTTTGCGATTGCCTTAGCTTTCCTGGGCTGAGCTCACATCGCATTGGCAGCTTAGCGTCAATTATCTCGGTCGTACTGTTCACGGAATACTACTATCTCAGTAAAGTGAGTTCTTGACCAATCTGAGAGCGTCAACAGTGGTTCAAGCAGTGTTTCACCCAACGATGTTAGAGAATAGGTAACATTCGGTGGCACATCTGATAACACCCGACGTTCTACCAGTCCATGACGTTCAAGTTTACGAAGTGATTGGGTTAATACTTTTTGTGAAATCCCCTCAATGCGCCGCTGAATTTCACCGTATCGCCGCGTACCATAGGCAAGGCAATACAAGATAATCACACTCCACTTATTCGCAACTACATCTAGAACTTGCTGAGTCGGACAGTTGAGTGTAAATATCTCCGGTTCTGGAAATTGATTCATCATACTGCAGAGTCACGTACCTTTTAGTACCTAATTGTTTCCCACGAAAACACATTTTATACTTACCTATCATTGACCTTGAAATAACCCTTGACTATGACAGTTGATTTGTTCTCCTCATTTCAGCTCGGTGAGTATACCCTCCGCAATCGAATGGTCATGGCACCCATGACTCGTTTGCGGGCCTTCGACTCAATTCCAACGCCTTTAATGGCAGAGTATTACGCCCAAAGAGCTTCGGCTGGTTTAATCATCACCGAATGTACGATGGTCTCTCCACTGAGCAACGGATACATTAATTGCCCTGGGATCTACTCCCCTCAACAAGTCGCAGCTTGGCAACAAATTACAGAAGCTGTTCATGCTAAAGGAGGTAAAATTTTCCTTCAGTTGTGGCATAGTGGGCGCGTGTCTCATCCCTCGCTGTTAAACGGTGAAACACCGATCGCTCCAAGCGCTATTGCAGCAACTGGAACCCTCCACACACCTATCGGCAAGGTTCTCCTTGAAAAGCCGCGAGCCCTTGAAACGGAGGAAATTCCTGCAATAGTTGAACAATTTCGCCAGGGGGCAGAGCACGCTCAACAAGCGGGATTTGATGGTGTTGAACTCCATGGCGCATTTGGCTACCTGATCGATCAGTTTTTGCAAGATGGTTCTAACCAACGTAGTGATAAATATGGTGGATCAATCGAAAATCGCTCCCGTTTTCTCTTGGAGGTAGTAGATGCGACGACAAGAGTATGGGGGGACAATAAAGTAGGGATTAAACTTTCCCCAAGTAACACGTTCTACGGCATATCAGATTCTGACCCAAGGCGTACATTTACTTATGTGCTAGAAGCCTTGAACGACTACTCCTTGGCTTACGTCCATTTAATGGAACCGAATGAGGTCGATCTGAACACCCGTGAAGTTTTAAACCCTGTTCTGGATATTTTTCGGCCCGTGTATGGAGGCAACCTGATCACAAATGGAGGCTATACTAAAGACTCTGGAAATGCAGTAATCACCTCTAAGCAGGCAGAGTTAGTTTCATTCGGCAAGTTATTTATTGCTAACCCCGACTTACCATATCGCTTTAAACATGGTGTCAGCTTGAATGATCCCGATCCGAAAACGTTCTACGGTAGGGGAGCCGATGGGGCTGAAGTTGGCTATACTGACTATCCAGTAATCGTTTCTTAAACTCATCCTCTCAAGATACTATCCAACATGCTGACTAGGGAGGATTTGCCTCCTTGATGGAGTGGGCAGCGGCTCCTATCTAAACAATTTGGTTGGAGTGGACTTCCGCTAACCCCTTAATCGATCTGTGTAGGTTAACTTCAGTTGCTCAACCGCACCGTTAAGTAGCGTAGTCCTTGGAAAAGTAAAGTTTCTAGGCAATCAGCGTGCTAATCTAACCCCAGACATGTGAGCTACCATCTCAGCACGAGACGAAAATTTTAACTTGCGATACATTCGCTTCAACGCTTGCTTGACAGTATTTTCAGTAATCCAAAGAGCTGCACCAATTTCCGCACTGGTTAAGCCTTGGGCTACCAATTCGGCTATTTGCGTTTCACGCGGGGTGAGTCGGTCGCAGTTCAATATTGGTAATGTCATAGGTTGCGATCGTAGCGCCACCAATCGAGTCGATAAATGCAGACACAAACCACTTAAATCCATCAAGTTCTGGACATCAAATGCCGAATTGTTCCGATGCCGGGTCAAGGCAATACCACCGATAAGCTGACCGCTATGAACAATTGCTCCAATCATCACATGTCCATGGTCAGCACGGGGGCAAATCGTTTGCCAAATACCAGGAGTTAAGATTACTTCCTCGTGTACGGGGGCGTGACGTTCCACGAGGTAGCGGAGGACTGGATTATGGTCGAGCGATAGTGCTAACCGGATGAAACCAGGAGTGTTGGCATCAATTGATGGAAACTCATCAAGAAAACTTAGCCCCCAGCGAGTTGCGGCAAAATATGAACCGATCTGAGCCATGATGGGCTGACGCAGTTCTGACTCAGCTTGGGCTTGACCAATCGCTTGAAACAAAGACTGCAAGGAAGTTTTCATAATTTCTGCTCTTGCTACTGCGGCAAAGTGTACCCGAACGAGGTCTATATACAGTGAGTTAACTGCTCGTAATTTAGAAATATTGCAAATTAAGGAACAACCCATGAATCATTATGCTCATCCCGAAGTCTTAGTCGATTCCCAATGGCTTGCTGATCGCTTAGACGACTCAAGCCTTCGCGTGATAGAAGTTGATATGAATCCAGGCCTATACGAGGGTAGGCATATTCGTGGGGCTATATTTTGGAATGTGCTGAGTGATCTCTTTCTACCCAATCTTCAGATTAACTTCGACCCCAACGCGATCGGAAGTTTGCTATCTCGATCGGGAATTACTAAAGACACCACAGTTGTTGCCTATGGTAGCTATCCTGGAACTGGAGCCTGGATTTTCTGGTTCTTGAAGATGATTGGGCATTCAGATGTAAGAGTTCTCAATGGTGGGCATCAAAAGTGGATGAAGGAAGGTCGTCCGGTTGCAGCAGAGTTCTCAACATTCCAACCAACCCAATATTTGCCCAAATCAATAGATACAAGTTTGCAAGTATTGTCAGCCGAGATTCAAGCCGCGATCTCTAATCCTACTAAAATTTTGGTAGATGTTCGGACACTTGCAGAATACCAGGGGGAGGTATACCTCATGAACCCACCGGAACAAACCGAACGTGCCGGACATATTCCCAGTGCCATCCATCTCGAACATACCCTAACCCTAAATGATGATGGCACTTTCAAATCATTTGATGAATTACAGGCATTGTTTAATAGTAAATGTATTGCTCCGGACAAGGAAGTGTTCACCTACTGTGCTGTAGGAGGGAGATCTGCTTACATCTGGTTTGTCTTAAAGTATTTATTAGGTTATCCCAATGTTCGGAATTACGATGGCTCATGGAATGAATGGAGTCGCTTGCCCAACGCTGCGATCGAGAAATAGGTAAAGTCTTGAAAAAATTAAACTGTAAACGAACAGTATTCAAGGCATCATGATTCAACAATTTTGATTGCCATGAAGCTTTCATACTAATTGCCCATAAAATTGATTGATGGAGTCACAATCATTGGAATCATAAACGTTTAAGAAAAATTTACACCTGTGGAACGTATCGCCAATCTCGTCACAGCAATTTTTTATCCGTTAGTTTTACCTGCGATCGCTTTTTCGTTTCCGGGTAGCTGATAGGTCTGAAAACATAGTTGACAAATTTATGTCTGCAAGTATAGCAGCTTTATTTCGGTTATTTTAGTGTCTACTTATATATTTTTTCAAAAACAAGAGCCTAATTGATTCTGCCGGCTTCTTCTTCTGACAAATGAGATGGGCTACTTAATCGGTTTTCTGTTCTTGATAATCACAGATGCATCAAGCATGATTCAAACATTAATATTTTACTAAAAAACAAATACTCTACTGGTCGTGTTGATCATAAATTGGTGGAAGGTCAGCATCCAATATTTGCCATGTGGCTAAGCATCAGGAGTATTTTCCGACCATGCGCTAAAACAAAGTTCTGGATTTAATCAGATTGACAAACTGGAGTAAAAAGGTAATCAGTTAGTATGGAGGCATATTAAGCAAAGTGCATGATAAATAGCCTATGAGGAAGAATATTCAGCACTGAACTGTATATGCACGTTAGCCGCTAGACATCATTTTAGCCTCTATTTTCTATTGAAGTAAAGTGAAAAATTCAAAAGGAAACAATAATGGATGACCATGACTTAATGCAAGAAATAGCCAAAGCTGACAAAGCAATCAACGAACGCGATTTTGATACTGTAGCCAATTGCTATACAGAAGAAGCGGTATTGGTTGTTAAGCCTGGGACACTGGTACACGGTCGCGAAGCTATTAAATTGGCTCATAAGAAAATTTCTGACTACTTTAACGATAGTCTTAATGTTACACAAGGTGACATGGTTATTATTGAGGCAGGAGATATAGCATTGGTTTTGTCGAAGACTTATATTGAGTCTACTGAAAAGCTGGACCCAGAGTTTTCTAGTGAAAGAAATGCGATTTACGTTTATACAAAGTCTGCTGATGGAAAGTGGTTGTGTGCTATTGATAACTCATACGGCGTAGAGTTATTAGGAACAACTGCCTAACAACGCCCATATATGCCGACCCCTGCGAAGTTCATCGGTTATGATGCCAAGGTTATCTGCTGTTGGTGAACGCAACCGTTAGCCCGCTGATATCTTGATTATGGCTATACTTGGTTTGACTCGTGGGCGGATGGGGGCTAAAGAGCCATAGGTAGGAATAAACATGAATCCAGAGAATACAGCAATCCGATACAATCGCATAGCCCATTGGTGGCAAATTCAGCATCAAGATTCACTTTATGGTATTCCACAGCTGGAAAGAGCGATTCAATTTACTTTTAAAAGGCAATATGCACTAGATATCGGGTGTGGAAGCAGTGGACGTTTAATTAAAACTCTAAATCAGCATGGATTTCAGGTAGAAGGACTTGATATCTCTGGTGAAATGATTAGTTTAGCTAAACAAATACATCCAGAATTCACATTCTACCAAGCAGATATCTGTGATTGGCATGCTCCCAAACTCTACAGTTTGATTGTAGCTTGGGATAGTACGTTTCATCTACCGCTTGACATGCAAGAACCTGTGATGAAGAAGCTATGCAATGCTCTTGAACCTGACGGTGTGCTAATGTTTACCGGTGGAGGTGGGTACAAACAAAGTGAAATTTCTGGAACATTTCAAGGTCAAGACTTTGAGTACAGCACTCTGGGCGTAAATGCTTTCCTCAAGATTCTGAATGATCAACATTGCACATGTCTTCATCTCGAATACGATCAATACCCTGAGAACCATGTTTATATCATTGCTCAAAAGGCTAGATCGTCTATTGGAATGGATATGAGGAGTCTCAAGTAGTCAATGTTTGTTTATGAAGTACGATTGCTGCAAAGCGTAGGCAAAAAATGCTTGGAGCGGACTTTTCGAGGCTATTTGTGAACAATTTAAATTCTCCGAGTCGATCAATTTTATCGTTAAACTCTCTTGTCTCATTAGATTTAGAGTATTGGACGGATTCAATATAAATTTCTTCACTTTATGTCCTCCAATTCTCGTTGTTCTGCAAGTCTGTTTCCATGTCTTAGTTCTACCTTTATCACTGCTGTTTGTAGGTTATATGACAAAATCCTCAACAATTGCCGAGGTTCACATTACAACATCAACAGGCACTCTCTATGGCACACAGATTATTCCAACGTCTAATCTGCAAGAGCCAGTGGTGCTGATCATTGCGGGTTCTGGTCCGACTGATCGCAATGGGAACAGTTCACTGGCTGGGCAAAATAGTAGCCTCAAACTTCTCGCTGAAGGATTAGCGGGTCATGGAATTGCCTCGATACGATATGACAAGCGCGGTATTGGAGAAAGCTCAGCCGCAGGGCCTGAAGAAGGTGATATGAGTTTCGATACCTATGTTGAAGATGCTGTACTTTGGATTCAGAAATTGCAGGTAGACTCTCGTTTTTCAAGCGTCACCGTAATTGGTCACAGTGAAGGCTCTCTGATTGGAATGCTGGCGGCCCAAAAAACTGAAGCAGATGCTTTCGTATCAATCGCCGGACCTGCCCAAACTGGATCAAAAATTTTACGAAATCAACTGCAACCTAGATTGCCAGATGCATTAAGGCAACAGAATGAGCAGATTCTTGCTGCTCTAGAGCAAGGTAACATAGTGACCTCTGTTTCACCAGAACTAAACATGCTTTACAGAACGAGCGTCCAATCATACCTCATTTCCTGGTTTCGCTATACCCCTGCCCAAGTGATTAGGGGTCTCACTGTACCTGTTCTAATTGTTCAAGGAGCAACTGATATCCAAGTACCTGTCAGTGAGGCGCAAGCACTGAAAATGGCTAAGCCGGATGCGGAGCTTAGAATTATTGAGGGGATGAATCACGTCTTAAAAGCTGTTTCGTTAGACGCTGAACAGCAAAATGCTTCCTACTCTGACCCAACGCTACCAGTTGTGCCTGAACTCGTTGAAGGGATAAGTCAATTTATTCATACCAGTGAGACGCTCCGTGAGTCTAACCAGTCGTTACACCGGAACATGCCAAATTGATTGATGGAGTGGCAAAGATTATAGGTGTCCGGTGAGCTTGGTTCTTGGCTTGCAAACTGCAGAGGTGATGTTCTGTCAAGTATCTGACTTTCCAAAAGAACCCAGTTCGATTCAGGTATTGGTGGGAGTGCGATTGGAAGCATAATAAATTTACGACTATTTCTGAGTTATGTTGTATTCCTTCCAGGGAAATGATTACAAGCAATGAGTAAGATGATAGATAGCAAAGCCTGGTCTTGGCTGCATTCACAAATGCATCATGATCCTAGAAATAGCTGTAAATTCATTACGCTCCCTGAATACGTTAGCCTCTATAAGGTTCTCAATTAAAACATGAACTTTTCCCAACGATACGAGCATTAGCAACAATGTCATATTCATCTAAACTATCTGCTGAGCTTTCCGTAACAACCTTCGATGAGTTTGTGCAATTGGCAGATTACTCCCTGATGGATACTCTAAATGCCGATCCTGATGCCACGTCCAATGGTGATGATCACCGCCCCCGTCAGGTTTTTTCTGGTCATTTCGTACCCGTAACACCCACACCGCTTGCAGAACCAGAATACGTAGCCCATAGCAGCACTTTTTTTAAGGAACTTGGGTTGAGCGATGAGTTGGCGTTTAATGAAAAATTTCGCCGTCTATTTTCTGGTGATCTCTCTGTAGTACATGAGCCTATGCGTCAGGTTGGCTGGGCAACTGGTTATGCATTGTCGATTTATGGCACCGAATATA
>CAZZCG010000008.1:0-129098 GCA_964653145.1 uncultured Synechococcus sp.
GATCGTAGGGCAAATAAAAATAGAAGCAACTGCCCTGGCCGACCTCACTGGCAACTCCGACTTCACCACCATGTAGTTCAACCACTCGCTTAACCAGAGCCAACCCCAGGCCCGTACCGGCATATTTGCGATTGAGGGCGCTGTCAATTTGGATAAATGGCTTGAATAAACGGTCTAGGTTTTCGGGGGCAATGCCAATTCCCGTATCTCGAACGCCTAAACGAACAAAGGCCTGGGTATCTGAGTTGGCTTCCGCAGGATGTACTGTAACGTCTAGGCTCACCTGGCCACCCTCTGGGGTGAACTTAACGGCATTACTGAGTAAGTTAATCAATGCCTGACGTAACCGCCGTTCATCCACTTCTAGGCAGGGCAAGTTTTCTGGAATGTTGGTCGTTAATTTAATATTCTTTTTGATGGCCTGTTGCTTCACAAAAACCAGGGTGGATTGACAGAGGGGCCCCAAGGCGGTGGGTTCAAGGTCTAGCTCTAATTGCCCAGATTCGATTTTGGCAACATCAAGAATATCGTTAATCAAATCCAACAGATGGGAGCCGCTACCTTCGACGGTTTTAATCGCCCGGAGTTGGGCGTCGTTTAAGGGGCCAAAAACCTGTTCCTCCAGGCCCTCAGACATACCCAAGATTGCATTCAAGGGGGTGCGGAGTTCGTGACTCATGTTGGCCAAAAATTCATCCTTAAGGCGGGTGGCCCGTTCGAGTTCTTGGTTGATAATCGCCAGTTCCTGGTTGCTCCGGAGGAGTTGCTGTTCCGTGGCCTGGCGTTGTTGGAGTTCCTGTTGCAGTTGGGTAAACAAGTTGGCCTGTTGAATGGCGATGGCCAGTTGGTTGGCAATGGTTTGGGCCAGTTCAGCTTCCTCAGTTTGCCATTGGCGTGGGCCGCTGCATTGATGCACACACAACAGGCCCCAGAGAACATCGCCAAAGGTCAAGGGAATCACCAAATTAGCCCGGACTTGGATTTGGGCGAGCACATCGGTGTGGCAAGCATCTGCCAGGGCATAAACATCCGGCATCAGGGCATAGCGGCCTTGGGCATAGAGGGGGGCGTATTTTTCCCCAAAGCAGTGGTCATGGATGCGAATGTTCAAGGCAGAAATAAACCCAGCTGCTAAGGACTCGGCCACAAAGACACCATCATCACAGCCGGTGTCTGGCTCAAAACGAAATACCCCCACCCGGTCAGCCCTGAGGATTTGGCGGGTTTCGGCACAGGCGGTCTCAAAGATAGTTTGTAAGTCCAAAGAATCTCGGATGCGTTGGGTAATTTCCCGGAGGAGGCGTTCCTGTTTGGCCTGTTTGCGGGTGATGGAGGCAATTTCCCTGGCCTGGGTGACATCACGGGCGACGGCAAAAATTTGGCCATCGAGTCCGATAGCACGCCACTCTAACCAGCGATAACTACCATCCTGAGTGCGATACCGATTCGTAAAGTCTGTCACGGTTTGGCCCTGTAGGAGTTGGGCAGTGGCCTGGTGGGTAGCTTCAACATCATCGGGATGGACAAAGTCAATGAACTGGTGATCAACCATGTCCTCAAGGCTATGCCCTAGGGTGGTTTGCCACTGCTGATTAATGCGCTGAATTCTGCCATCCAGGCCAGCAATGATCATCAAGTCCACCGAAAGCGAGAAAAAACGATCCAGTTCAACTGCCCGTTCGTTGGCTGCCAATTCCGCACGTTTTCGCTGGGAAACATCAAACCGAATCGCAAGATACCGACTGATGTGGCGTTCTTGATCAAACAGGGGGACAATACTGGCCTGTTCCCAATACAACTCACCGAACTTATTTTTATTGCAGATTTCCCCTTGCCAAACCTGGCCTTGCCCGAGGGTGCGATACAAGTCCCCATAAAAACTCTGGGAATGCAGACCGGATTTCAGGAGGCGGGGGTTTTGACCGATCAATTCATCACGGCTATAGCCCGTTCGCTGACACATTCGCTCGTTCAGATCTACAATCGTGCCGTCCGTATCGGTAATCACCAGAGTTGCCACTTGATCCAGGGCCCATTTAAGGGCAGTGAGCTCTTGAATCACTTTTTGTTTGGCCAGTTCAGTGGTTTTGCGTTCTGTAATGTCTAAAACTGTGCCGATCAATTTAGCGACCCGGCCTTGGGAATTTCGCAGGACTTCACCGCGGGCAAAAAAGTATCCGGCACGGCCATCTGGGCGATCAAAAGGAAGCTCCATTTCGTAGGGGGCGCCGCTGCTGATCGTGGCCTGGACGGTTCCATGAAAAAACTCACGGTCTTCGGGGTGGAGCAACTCCAGAAATTCGGCATAGGTGGGGGAGGGGGCGGCGGGGTCGTAGCCAAAGATGCGAAAAACTTCCTCAGACCAGGTGATGGCTTGGGTGACCACATCAAATTCCCAACTTCCAACTTTGGCAATCCGCTGGGCATTGGTGAGGTGATAGGCAAGACGTTCCAACTCGGTTTCAGCATTTTTCCGGTCGGTAATATCGGCTAAGAACCCCACCACTTCCATGGCCTGGTCGGTCTCATCCCGCACAAGGCGCATTTCATCCTGGAGCCAAATGTAGTGTCCCTGTTGGTGTCGGAAACGATATTCAACTTTTAACCAGCCTTGCTCTTGGAGTTGATGGTTATGGGCCTGGAGAACACTGTCTCGATCTTCGGGGTGAATACAACTTAACCAAAAGCCTGAATTTTCAGTCAGTTGACTGGGGTGATAGCCGAAAATGCGGCTGCAGTTGTCACTGATGAAGTTGATGTCAAAGTTTCCGGCGGTTTGGCAACTATAGGTGGCGGCAGGACTGGTGGTGATTAAAAATTCCAACCGTTGTCGCAAAAGTTGAGTTTCCTGTTCAGCGACTTTGCGTTGGCTAATGTCCGTCAACATGGCCAAGGAGCCTTGAAACTCTCCTGCGGGGCCAATGATCGGACTGGCGGAGATCGCCACATCAATGACTGTGCCATCGGCCCGCTGCAATTGAGTCTCGTACTGATCGGAAAATCCGGCCCGTCGCCGTTGCCAATTAGTTTGGAAGTGAATCTGACTTGCCGGAGAAAACCACCCAAAGGCCGGGGTTCTCGCCATCGCGGCAATGTTCGTTCCCAGCAGACGCACCAACGCTTCATTGGCTAAGACGGTACAAGCATCCTGATCTAAAATCCAAACCCCTTCAGAGGCAGTTTCAAAAATTTGCTGGTACATAGCTTCACTCTGGGCGAGGGCGGTGGCGGCGGCTTGGCGTTCCCGTAAATCTCGAAATATGCCAATAACGACCGTTTCCGCTTCAAGTTCTAACAAACTAGCGGCCACATCTACGGGAATAATCTCCCCGGTTTTGGTTTGAATTTTCAGGTCAAGTACTCGAGATTTTCCTTGGCTACGAATTTCTTCAAAGGATTCGACAACTCGGGGGATTTCGGAGGCCGGGTGGAGGTTGATGGCATTGAGTTGGAGTAGTTCAGCCTCGGAGTAGCCAAACAGATTGACCGCCGCTGGGTTGGTGTGGGAAATGTGACCTTCAAGATCAGCAATCAGAATGGGATCTAAGGCGGCTTCTAGGATTCCCCGAAAATAGGCTTCTTGCTGGCTCAGTTCGGCGGTGCGAGCTTCAATCCGGCGTTCAAGTTCTTGGTTCAGGGCTTGGATTTGGGCGGCGGCGCGGGTCTGGGCAACATCACTGGCATGCTTCTCCGTAATGTCTTGGATCACCCCCTGGGTAATCAGCGGTCTGCCTTCGGGGGTAAATTCCGTTTCCCACTGTTGCTTGACGTACTTAATTTTTCCATCGGGAAACTGGAGGCGGTGTTCGGTGGTGACTGGGGCCTGGGTCTGAAGATGTTGCTCAAACAAAACCTCTAGGTAGGCTCGGTCTAGGGGATGGACAAAGCCATAAAACGTTTCCAGACTGGCCTGGCATTGGATAGCACACTGGCTTAAATCTTGCTCAAAAATCCTACAGGTTTCGGCTGACCACACCATGATCTGGGTTTGGTGAGTGAGCTTCCAACTGCCAACATGGGCAATCCGCTGGGCTTCTTGGAGGTTGTGTTCGGCGGTGCGCAGTTCTTCTTCGGTGCGTTTCCAGGCCGAGATTTCCTGAACCATCCCATGCCAAATTGTCCGGCCCTCCGGTTGAGCTTGGGGCTTAGAACTGCCGTGGAGCCATTTGATTTTTCCAGAAGGAGTGATGATCCGCCATTGTTGATCGAATTGACTTAGGTTTTCAAAACTGGCCTGGGCAGCTTCGACATACTTGGCCTGGTCATCGGGGTGGTTTTGACTAAAAACGGTTTCAGGCTCCCGCAGCATTTCCTCCAGGCCCAGTTCGTGAATCAGGCTGGCATTGGGGCTGAGGTAGGTAAAGTACTGGTCGCCGTTGGGATCATGAACGAGGGTATAGAGATAAATCGAGTCCGGTAAGGTGGCCGTCAGTTGATCAAAGTGGGCCCAATCCGGAGACTTGGGTAGGTGCTCAGAGGGGTGGGGGAGTGGCACAGGGGGTAGCATTGGGGCAAGAGGAACAGCAAAAACTGGAACCAGAACTGTACTAAATAAATTTTAGTTGATTACTTTTGGGGTGCGAGTTTAGTAGTCCTGAAGCCCCGCTGATGCGGATTCTTTGGCCTATGGATTTGCCCGGCCTGGATTGATCACAGTTTTTGCCGTTCAAGCTTTAAGATTTTCTGCCCCACTGATCACTTCAGCTTTTTCAATCACATCCCCAGGCCGGAGTTGCCCCAAGACTTCAGACCCTTCCACCGCATAGCCAAACACAGCATACCGACCATCGAGCAAGTTCAAGCCAGCGGGGGTGAGTTCCGGTTCAAATAAGAGAAAGAAGAATTGTGAGGAACCGCCATTGGCATCCTCATTGGGGCGAGCTAGGGCTAGGGTGCCATAGGCCGAAAAAGGCAGGACTGGGTGTTCTAAGTAGCGGCCGGCTTCTTCTAAGGTGATGCCATAAACGGGCTTCGTATCGTTTTCCGTGAGAATTTCCAGGGGAATTGCTCGGTATTGCTTCGTTTGGGGATCAATGAAGCCTTCTTCCTTACCGGGGGGATCACCCGCTTGGAGGACATAGGATTCTTCAGCCCGAGTAAAGGGAAGTTTGTTATAGAAGCCCCGTTGCACCAAATCAACGAAATTCCCCGCACTCACCGGCGCACTGTAGCCATCCAAAACCACCGTGATATCCCCTTTGCTGGTGGTGAGTTTAACTGCAGCCCGGCCGAGTAATTGGGGGAGGTGACCGTATTCCTCTGGAACTTCAAAGGGAAATCCTTGCACCATCAACCCTTCTAAATCCCCGACATAATCCAAAGCCTGGGCTTTTAGGGTAAGCAGTTGTTGGCGATCTTTGGTTTCCGCAGCGGTTTGTAGGGGGTCTAAGCTGGTTTTCAAGTTAGCTAAGATTGTCTCGGCCTGGGGCAGACGATCAGCCGGAATGGTCGCAACTAATTTGTCCCCCTTGGTTTCTAAAATTCGTTTGGCTTTTTTAATGTCGCCGCCGATGCTAGTCCACCGCTTGGCTCGCAGTTGATTTGAAATATCCTCCAAGCTGGCCTGAAGTTCCCGCACAGTTGGATTTTCGATGGGTAGGGCATTCCGGAGAATGGCTTTGGGATCCGTAACGGCATTTCCCTGGGGTAAGGCAGCAATGATCAACGCATTAAATGAATTAACAGAATTTAGGGTTCCAGCCCAGACTCCGGTGGTCAACCCTCCCAGCCAAAACAAGCCCACGCTGAGGACGACAAGGGAGAGTTTCACAAGAGTTCGGGGCCAGGCCTGGGAAATCTTCATGGTGTTTGGGGAATTGCTGCATCTTTAATTTTCACCTGAGACGGGCCGTTCGTGGCAGTGGCGTTGGCGGGGCCTGGTATCGTGGGAAAGTAACCCGATTCGCAGCTCCCCATGGTGACGCAAGTTCGCACTCCTTCACATTCAGTTGAGGATTCCCCTTCCGATGCCCCTCTAATCATCGCTGGACGAACATTTCAGTCACGGCTGTTAACAGGGACAGGGAAATATCGCTCGTTGGCCGAGATGCAAGCTAGTATTACCGCCAGTGGTTGCGAAATCGTCACCGTAGCCGTCCGCCGTGTCCAAACCAACGCCCCAGGCCATGAAGGGTTAGCCGAAGCCATTGACTGGAGCAGAATTTGGATGCTACCCAACACAGCCGGATGTCAAACCGCCGAAGACGCCATTCGCGTGGCCCGCTTGGGACGGGAAATGGCCAAGCTGCTCGGGCAAGAAGATAATAATTTCGTCAAGCTGGAAGTCATTCCCGATGCCAAATATCTGTTGCCGGATCCCATTGGCACCCTGGAAGCTGCTGAGCAACTGGTTAAAGAAGGATTTGCAGTTTTACCCTACATCAATGCGGATCCGCTCTTGGCCAAACGTCTTGAGGAAGTGGGTTGTGCCACTGTCATGCCCTTGGCCTCCCCCATTGGTTCGGGTCAGGGGTTAAAAAATGCCGCCAATATCCAAATCATTGTCGAGATGGCCACCGTGCCAGTGGTGGTGGATGCCGGTATTGGTTCCCCCTCAGAAGCTTGTCAGGCCATGGAACTCGGTGCGGATGCCTTACTGATTAATACCGCCATTGCCCAGGCCCAAAACCCGGCCCAAATGGCCCAAGCCATGGCCCAAGCAACGGTTGCCGGACGTTTAGCCCATCAAGCTGGACGCATCCCCGTTAAACCCTATGCCAGTGCTAGCTCCCCATTGACAGGAACCCTTGCTCACCCGGCCCAAATTTAGGACTTGAGGATCGAAGCCCCATGACTATTTTTTTGGGTGGGCTGCAGATTGCGCTATTCATCCTCACCTTAGCGGGGCTGGGTTTTTACCTCTGGCAGATCTGGGTTGTTTGGCAATTTTTTCGCCAGGCCCCGTTACCGCCCCTTGAGCCGCCGCCATCGGTTAGTATCCTTGTCCCAGTCTGTGGTTTAGAAGCCGGGGCCTGGGAGAACTGGACATCGCTGTGTGAGCAAGACTATCCCAATTACAATGTCCTGTTTGGTGTCCGGGAATTAACGGATCCAGCCGTCCATCTCCTAAAGGATATCCTCAGTAAATATCCCTATCGAGCCCGCTGGTATCACAATCCGGAAATATTAGGGTTTAACTTTAAGATCAGCAATCTCACCCAACTTCGCCGCTATGCCAACGGGGAAATTATTGTCTTTGTTGACAGCGATATTCGGGTCACCCCCAGTTATTTGCGAACGGTTACGGCCCCCTTTGCCAATCCCAAATTAGGCGTAGTCACCTGTGGTTATTTCGATCACACCCCTGGAAAAATTGGGGCTGCCTTGTCCGCCTTGGGTCGAAGTTTAGATTTTATTCCCAGTATTTTGATTGCCCGCTGCTTGGATGGGGGATTAAAGTTTGCGATTGGGCCAACCATTGCGGTTCGCTCAGATGTCCTGGATCAAACCGGTGGCTTTGAATTGGCTAAAAATCGGATCGGGGATGATTATCGACTGGGTTACGAGGCCTGGGCTGCCGGGTATCGCGTAGAACTATCGACCTACTTGCTCCAGAATGATTGTGGTCATGAGACCCTCGCCAGTTTATTTGCGCGGGAATTACGCTGGCAAAGAACCATCCGCATGAACCGTGGCCCCCAGTATTACGGCATGATCTTTACCTTTGGTTCGGTTTACAGCGTTTTGTTGGTGCTCTTGAGCGGGGCCTGGTGGTCTGTGGGGTTGTTTCTCTTGGTCTGGGCTACCCGGTTGCTGCAAAGCCAAGTTTCCTTTCGGTTAATGGGTGCGCCCTACCTGAATCGCTGGCTCTTGGTTCTTCCCTTGCGCGATGGCATGAGTTTTTTGATCTGGGCTTTAGGGTGTTTTGGCCGGGAAATTTCCTGGCGCGGGCGAACCTTGGAAGTGGGGCCTGGGGGTGTTTTAGTCCAGAAGTAAGATTAATCCGGCCCCATAATTGCCCTAGCCTAAGCCCCGATCCGTGACTGCCCCTAGACTACTTGAAGAAACTAGCTTGGCATACTTAGCCAAAACCCCGCGGGTATAGCGAGGCTGTGGGGGTTGCCAGGCCAGTTTACGTTTGGATAACTCATCCTCAGAAACATTAAGTTGCAACAGGCGTTTGTGGGCATCAATCGTAATCGAATCCCCCTCCTGCACCAGGCCAATGGTTCCACCCACCGCTGCTTCTGGAGCTACATGGCCGACCACCATGCCGTAGGTCCCGCCAGAAAATCGTCCATCGGTAATCAAGCCCACGGAATCCCCCAGGCCAGCCCCAATAATTGCCGAAGTTGGCGCGAGCATTTCCCGCATACCCGGCCCACCCTTAGGCCCTTCATAACGAATTACGATCACATCGCCGGGGTTGATTTTGTTAGCGAGAATTGCCTCTAAACAAGCTTCTTCCGAGTCAAATACCCGGGCTGGGCCGGTAATGATTGGATTTTTTACCCCGGAAATTTTCGCCACCGCCCCCTCAGTTGCCAGGTTTCCCTTAAGAATGGCCAAGTGTCCAGAGGCGTACATTGGGTTATCCCAGGGCCGAATCACGTCTTGATCGGCGCGGGGTTGGTCGGGGATGTCTTTTAAAACGTCCGCAACGGTCTGACCGGTAATTGTGATGCAGTCCCCATGAAGCAACCCATGACTCAAAAGCATTTTCATCACCTGGGGAATCCCACCCGCTTTATGGAGATCCGTCGCAACGTAGCGGCCCGAGGGTTTGAGATCACATAAGACTGGCACCCGCTCCCGAATGGTTTCAAAATCATCCAGGGTTAAGGGAACTCCCGCAGAATGGGCAATGGCGAGAAAGTGCAGCACCGCATTCGTGGATCCGCCCACCGCCATGATCACTGAGATCGCGTTTTCAATGGATTTGCGGGTGATGATGTCCCGGGGGCGCAGGTTATTCCGAACGGCTTCCACCAATACTTTCCCGGCCAGTTGGGTATTTTCCGCTTTTTCGGCATCTTCGGCGGCCATGGTCGAGGAATACATTAGGCTCATCCCCATCGCTTCAAAGGCTGAGGACATTGTGTTGGCCGTAAACATTCCCCCACAGGAACCCGCCCCGGGACAGGCATTGCGCTCTACGGCATATAGTCGCGATTCTTCAATCCGGCCGGCACTGAATTGACCCACGGCTTCAAAGGAACTGACAACGGTTAAGTCTTCCCCTTCCAAATGACCGGGCTTGATCGTGCCGCCGTAGACAAAAATTGCGGGAATGTTCATTCGGGCCATGGCAATCATTGCCCCCGGCATATTCTTATCACAGCCACCAATGGCCAGCACCCCGTCCATGCTCTGGGCATTACAGGCGGTTTCTATGGAGTCAGCAATCACATCTCGGGAAACCAGAGAATATTTCATCCCTTCTGTGCCCATGGAAATGCCATCGCTGACGGTAATCGTGCCAAAAATCTGCGGCATCCCTCCACCCGTGCGGATCCCGGCCTGGGCCTGTTCAGCGAGGGGGGCAATTCCCATGTTGCAAGGTGTGATCGTACTGTAGGCACTGGCTACCCCAACAATCGGCTTATTGAAATCTCCATCGCCAAACCCCACTGCCCGCAACATGGCCCGATTGGGAGATCGCTGAATGCCTTGGGTAATGATTTGACTGCGCCAGTTTTCTGCCATAACTCTCTTGCCTACTTCATCGTGCTTGCAATGGACAGGATGCCACTACTTTTTAATCCCATTCTCTCAGACTTTGGTGAAGGCAAATTTTACTTGATGTTAAGCCAGGCCTGGTATCAGCTTGAACGAGGTATTGTTGCCCATCGTCCCCTGCAGATAACCACAGTGAATACCGCGTCACTTGTGTCAGGTAGTGCGGATGGGCCTTATTTAGCTGCGATCACTATCAGGATTCTTTCCAGTTGTAGGGGGTACTCACCCTATTTGAGTCGCTGGAACCCTCAGTTAAAAGGAAATTCCCCCAGTGATTAACAGTTACTCCATGCACCTTAAAAGAGCAGACATACAGACATTTCGAGGCTCACTTGCTAATCCTCAACGAGAGACAGAAGAGTGAACCCAAAGATGATATTGGTAGCACCAACCAGACTGTCGTCTTGATCTTCTCCCGAAAAGACGAGGTACAAACCGCCAACAATCATAAGGACAGAGAGAATATTTATGCTCCACTTGGAGAATTTTCTTAAGAACATACCAACTTGCCACGGATCCATTTTTTCATCTTCCGAAAAGGTTTAGCTTCTGCTCAGCGGGCAACGTGACATAGAACACTAGACTCAATAAATTTTACCGTTCTCACCCTTGGCCTGGGAAAAACTTGAAGGGTTAAGTCAGTTGGGGAGCATATCTTGAGCGTTTGTGCCGACTATGGACAGATTTGCTTGGGACTTTCCTATCGAGGCACTGTGACTGACGAGGCCTGGACCGAGAGATCATTACCACTCCAGGTTCGCACGCCAAAGACCCCCTCACGATCCTTAAGATTGTCTACCGCAAAGACCTTTTCCCCATTGATACTTAAGCTGGCTGTGGTGCCGTTAACTGAAACGGAATAGTCTGCTGGCTGATTAAAGTTAAAGTCTTTGGGCAAAGGAGTGGCATTGGTGGCAGTTTTTTCTTTGCCATTTTCCCACTCTCGCAGAGTCACACAGGCGCCACCGTTACAGAAATTTCTCTCCACCTGCACTGTATAGCCGGAAAAAGTATCTCGTTCGCCCTCGCCCTGAATGACAATGCCAAAGCCTCCCGTAGATTGATCCTTTTTATTACCAGCAAGGGTAACGCCTTTGAGATCAAACGTACCGGTTTTGGTTGGCTTCATATTCAGCATGAGAGCCGGTTCGCCAGAGGTGAGTCCACCATTACTGCCCTGGGGTTGGCGCGCTAAAAATCCGCCAGCTTCAGTAACCTGCATGACCCGAGTCATATTATTACGAATTTGAGACCAGGAGGGGATGAGGCTGAGGAGGTTGGAGAGAGGAGAGTCGGGGGTGGCGGCGGTATCTGGGGCGGGGTTGACTGCTGTATCGGTGCTGGGATTACCGGGATTATTAGTGCCAATGGAATCACTAGGGGTCGTCACCAAAACCACTGGAAAATCACAGGCCTGGTTAGCAGGATTGTCATATTCCACAGGGCGGCCCAGGCGAGAATTAAAAACGACATGGGGCCCTTTGTAGGTTATGCCCTGGTGGGTTCCGGCGATACAAAAACCATCAAGTTGGTGGGTGTAAACCAAATCCACATCATTGCTGACGTTGGTGGTAACAAAGGTTTGTCCGGGGACGCGAGGGCGGGTAACATTTTCCGGCAGTAGAACTAACTGTTGGGGATAGGTCGTGTTTTCCAAGCGGTAGGCGGAAACCTCCAAGGCGGCATTGGCCACATCCGAATCAACAACGGCTTTGAGCCCTTTGTCTTTCATGGAGAGGTAGGATGGGATGGCAATGGCACCGAGGATTGCCAGAATTGCAACCGCCGTCAAGACTTCTACCAGGCCAAAGCCACTATTTTTATAGCTTAAAATCTTTTTTCTTAAAACAATGGAGAGACTCATAACATCGCATCAGAGAACATACCTCAAGTCTAACAACCCGGCTGTAGACCAAAGGGAGGGGACGGGGAGTGTAAAGGTTGCTCAATGATTAAGAGTTTTAGTAGTTGAAGCTACCCCAAGATCTGCAGATTATTATTGAACCCCAGGTCATCAATTCTTCTGACTGCAAATAAACTTGGGCTGGGTTGGAGAATTGTTTGATTCCTTGGCAAGGTCTATGGTTAGCTGGGCTCCCACGAATATGCCAGTTTGGGCAGAAATGACTATAAGATTTAACAGAATACAATCTGAATCAGTATTGGGAGATGCAGCGTTGACCGTCGTGAACCAATTTTGCCCAGGTTCTCTTCAGCCGCAGCGAGTGTCTGTTTTAGGCTTCCCCTTAGACCTGTTAAGCGACTACCCGGCTTGGTTGGCGAGTCATCAGGGACAGGGTTTTCATGTGGTTACCCTCAATGCTGAGATGATCATGCAAGCCCGCAAGGTCCCCCAACTGGCGGATGTAATTCGTGGCGCGACTTTAATTGTTCCAGATGGCTCAGGGGTAATTCTTTACCTCAAGCTCTATGGAATTTCCCTCCGCCGTCAACCGGGGATTGAACTCTCTGAAAGTCTGCTCAAATCTGCGGCTGACCAGGCCCCACCCCTGAAGGTTTTTTTCTATGGGAGTGCCCCTGGGGTTGCGGAACGGGCTGCTCAAAACTGGCAGAATCGCTATCCCAAGTTGAATATTGTTGGCATTTATTCAGGCTACCAAACCCCTGAATCCGAGGCGGCACTCAAGCAACACTTAGAGACGAGCCAACCTGACATTATCTTTGTTGCCCTGGGTGTACCCCGCCAAGAATATTGGATTGCCCAACATCGGTACCTATGTCCCCAGGCCACCTGGGTCGGCGTGGGCGGTAGTTTCGACATTTGGGCCGGCAACAAGCAACGCGCCCCCGAATTTTTCCTCAATCATCATCTCGAGTGGTTGTATCGACTTTATCAAGAACCCTGGCGCTGGCGACGAATGTTGGTTTTACCCCAGTTTGCGATTCGGGCTCTGTTTCATCGATTACGGGGACATCAACTTTAGCCTTCCCTCCAGGTAGCTCGAGCCTGGGGTTTTCAGGGATTAGTAGCAACAGCAAAATATTTTTCTCAGGCGGTTTCTGATTCAGAGGGGCCTGGGGAAATTGTGAAATTTTATGTTTCTAATGTCAGGGTTTGCAGACCCAAGCAATAAAACCGTATAATTAGATACAGAAAGTCTGGAAATAAATTAAAGAAAAGTCCAGAGAACGTAACAAAAAATTGCGAGTTTGTGTATCCACTAGTTCATTTGCATGGAGTTAAAAAATGTTGTTAACCTATCGGGGCATCACCTACAACCGTCCGGACAATCAGGTCAAAACGGCTCCTGGCAAAGTAATGGGTTTCTACCGAGGCGCGGCCTGGTCTGAGCAAAACCTGGTCTCAGAGCGCCCCAGTCCCGCGGCCCAACAACTGACCTGGCGTGGAGTTACCTACAAGACCGATGGTTCAGCTGTAGTGCGGGATGTTGAAGCTCCAGTGGTTGCCCCAGTTGCCAAGGCTCAGCCCCAAGGAGCAAACCTGGGAAATACCCATCGTGATTGGATTCTCAAAAGCTTAGAACATCGTTTATCAGTGGCTCGGAACCAGGGTAATCAACGCTTGGTTGAAATGCTTGAAGACGAATGGAAGCAGTTTGCGTAACCTGTCAAAAAAACAGCCAGCAATCAATTTGGGCTAGTTGAGAAGACTGACCGTAAACCGTTAACCGAAGCCATTTTTGCCGAGGGTGAGACACTCAAACGTACTGCTCCTATGGGTTTAACGATGTTGTGTTTTGCGCTTTAGCGAGAAGTTCATAACGTCTGCTCAAGACATCAAACTTAGAGATTGATCCGGAGGAGTTCTGTGGTCAATCTTTTTTTTATAACCATATCTCCAAGCGCAGGACATGGGACATGTTACTTGGGGAGCCAATGGGACCAGTGGGTATTGGGTGTGTCCACGGGTTGCCATCGTGATGCATCTGATGTGACTAAGATATCGGCAAGGCGGGGGAAGGCAACGGTCTGACTTGGGGGTGTTTCCCATGTTGGATGATCCCAGGCCTCAATGGTGATCACGTGCCGAAAATCCAGAGGAATAAATGGTTCGACTTCCGTGCGTAAAGCAAGCAGACTTTCTCGGTGGGTTGCCGCAAGTGCCACGGATGCCCAAAAACCACAGTCAGGGTGGAGGTCATTGTTTCTTTGGAGGCTCAAGCAATTTGGATCGACATCTGCCCCGCGAACCCGGATACTGACAATTCTCTCATCCTCGTCTAGCGAGATAGAGCCAGGCACAAAGACTCGATTCTGGTCAAAACCCTGCTGACCGATGACTCCAGGCCCCACCATTTCTACCAAGGTCATTAGTCCCTCAGCAGCGGGGATCCAGGTGATGGAGTTAAAGAGTAAAAGCCATTGCTCTTGACTGCGGTAGGCTGACAGACACGACGAAATATAGTCAATATTCATGTTGCCGAAACAGGGCATCTCAATCTTCTGAAATGCGTGATCAAGATCATTCAAGATAGAGTTCTGATCAAACATTTACCTTGATTCCTCGACAAGCTAATTCATGATTTGGGCTAGTTCATATTTTGGGTGCGCTCTCATCCAGTTAAGACTCATTTTGCAACCGCAACACGGCCATAAAGGCTTCTTGGGGCACATCCACACTGCCAATGGCTTTCATTCGCTTTTTGCCAGCTTTTTGTTTTTCTAAAAGTTTTTTCTTCCGGGTAATGTCACCGCCGTAACACTTGGCCAGCACATCTTTCCGTAATGCCGGGATACTTTCACTGGCTACGACCCGACTGCCAATGGAGGCCTGGATTGGAATTTTGAACTGGTGGCGCGGAATCAGGTCTTTCAGTTTCGTGACTAAGGCTCGGCCCACCCCATAGGCCTTATCCCGATGCACAATGGCAGCCAGGGAATCCACTGGATCACCGCTGATGAGAATATCCAGCTTGACTAAGTCGTTTTCCCGATAGCCAATGACGTGATACTCCATGCTGGCATAGCCACGGGAACGGGATTTCATCTGATCAAAAAAGTCTGTGACAATTTCCGCCAAGGGCAGTTCATAAATCAGTGTTGTCCGGCCTTGGGTGAGGTAGCGCATATCTTTGAAAATTCCCCGCCGGGATTGGGCCAACTCCATCAGAGTCCCCACATAGGTTTCTGGCGTAATCATTTCGACTTTGACGTAGGGCTCTTCGATTTTTTCTCGATGTTGGGGGTCTGGGAGCGTGCTGGGGTTATCGATTAAAATGACGCCGTCTTTGAGGGTTGTCACCTGATAGACCACCGAGGGAGCCGTGATGATCAAATCCAGGTTGTATTCCCGCTCAAGGCGTTCCTGGACAATTTCCATGTGGAGCAAGCCCAAAAAGCCGCAGCGAAACCCAAATCCCATGGCACTGGAGCTTTCCGGTTCATAGTTTAAGGCGGCATCATTGAGTTTGAGTTTTTCTAGGGCTTCCCGGAGATCTTCAAATTGAGCCGCATCAGTCGGAAACAAACCACAAAACACCATTGGCTTGGCTTCGGCATATCCGGGTAAGGGTTCTTGGGCTGGTTTACTGGCTAGGGTAATCGTATCCCCAACTCGGGCATCAATCACAGTTTTAATCGCTGCGGCTAAATACCCCACTTCTCCGGCATGGAGTTCATCCACTTGAATCTGGCCTGGAGAGAGCACGCCTAATTCATCAATGTCATACTCTTTGCCCGAGGCCATTAAGCGAATTCGATCCCCTTTTTTGACCCGGCCATCCATAACCCGGAAGTAAACGATGACGCCGCGGTAAGGGTCGTAATAGCTATCGAAAATGAGTGCCCGGAGAGGTTGATTGACGGTATCTTGTGGTGGGGGGACGAGATGGACAATGGACTCTAAAATTTCCGAAATCCCAATCCCCTCCTTGGCTGAGGCATGAACCGCTTGGGAACAATCCAGGCCAACGATTTCCTCGATTTCACCCTTGACCCGATCTGGTTCAGCCCCTGGGAGATCAATCTTGTTCAGAACCGGAATAATCTCCAAATTGTGTTCTAGGGCAAGATACACATTGGCTAAGGTTTGAGCTTCAACACCTTGAGAGGCATCCACCACCAGTAAGGCTCCCTCACAGGCGGCCAACGACCGGGAAACTTCATAGGAAAAGTCCACATGGCCGGGTGTGTCGATCAAGTTCAGTACATACTCTTGCCCATCAAGACCCTTATAGTTCATCCGTGCGGCCTGGAGTTTAATCGTGATTCCCCGTTCCCGCTCCAGATCCATGTTGTCAAGAAATTGGGCCTTCATTTCCCGATCCGCAACAGTGCCCGTGAACTGTAACAACCGATCTGCCAGGGTCGATTTTCCGTGATCAATGTGGGCAATAATCGAGAAATTTCGAATGTGGGAGACAGGAGCGTCCGTCATAGGGGGTGTGACCAGGCCAAGGTAGGGCAAACAAAAATGCTCAAGGAGTGTAAAGAATCCTTAAATACGATTGTGACATAGGTTTATCCAGACCAAGATGTCAGCTCCAGAGCTACGCCCTGTGAATTGCTGTAGCTGATAAATCCACCCATGGGAAAATACGTTGAGCGGGCTAGTCATTTTTCGGTGTTGGCCCCATTGCCCGTGATGATCCAAGAACTTTGGGAGCAGAGAACTAGAATTGAAGACATGGATGATCTTGAGTCCTACGGTGCAGTGATGGAGGCCCAGAAATCAGAATGGATTTACCGACTATGACGGACAAATCTCCCCTAGCAACTAAGCAAATTCGGGTGCGGATTGACAAAAACCATGTGGCTGAACCGGTAATCTGTGAACTGATCCGCAAATTTGATTTAACCATCAATATCAAAGGGGCTTTGCTGGCTCCAAATTCCCAGGAGGATGGCTGGTTTGACCTGGAACTCCATGGTACTGGCGGAAAGATTGCCCAGGCCATTGGCTACTTGAATGACCTCAACCTAGAAATAGTCCCAGAAGACGATTCGGATGGCTGGTAACCCCCAGAAATTGCTATCTCTGGAACAAATTTTAGCCAGATTCGACTTAGGGAAGGTCTCATGGAATACTAAGATTCCGGATAGAGATAAATGACGGCTGCTTACTTTAGGGTTGTCATTGTTTGACCAGACTTGAGAGGAGACCAAGGGATGAAAATCAAGCTGAGCCAATTGGTAGCGGCCGGATTGGGACTATTGGGACTGCTAATTGTTGGAATTCCGGCAGCTCTAGCCAATGACCTCAAAGGTATTGTTGAGTCTGTGAGTTCTGGTAATCAGTCCTTTGTCATTCAAGGGATTACCTTTTTTACCACCCCTTCAACTGAGTATGAGGAGGGTTTACGCAGCTTTGCAGATCTCAAGCCCGGCCAACGAGTGGAAGTGGATTTTCTGATTCGGGATGGACGGCATTACGTCAAAGAAGTCGAATTAGATTAGACGCCGGTCTAGCCAATGGATCGTGCAGGCCCTATCCGTTAAGCCAAAGGTGCCAGTCGTTTAAAGAATAAGGCAGGGACAATCACTGGCAAACCTGCCGCTATACAAATCAGGGCCTGGTTTAATTTCAACGGTTCAGTCAAAAATAAGGGATTAGCCAAGGGCAGTTGACTAAAAACGAGTTGCAAGCCCAAAACGCACACCACCCCAATTAAGGGCACATAGGCAATGTCTTGGAAATGTTTAGGGGTTTGATGCTTCAGGTAACCCCAAAAAGAAGGCAAACACTGACTTAGACTGAGCAAATAAAAGGTCTCGGCGGCAACTAGGGTATGGACAGCCATGGTGCGGGCAAGGGGAAGGTTTCCGGTGGTTTGAGAGACCAATTCAAAAATGCCAAAAACGGCAGCTAAGTTAAACAAGGAAATAATCAAAATCCGCCAGAGCAGTTTTCCGGTGAGCAGTCGTTCTTGGGGAGATCGGGGTTTACGGGGCATCGTGTTGGCGGTTTTGGGCTCAAAGGCAAGGGTGGCACTCAGGGCAACGGAACTGACCATATTCACCCACAGAATTTGCACCGGCAGGATCGGTAAGTTCGCAGCGACCAAGACCCCAACCAAAATCGTCAGCGCTTCCCCACCATTAACCGGCAAAATAAAGCCAATGGTTTTCAGCAAGTTGCCATACACAGTTCGCCCTTCTTCCACGGCCGCAGCAATCGAAGCAAAGTTATCGTTGGTCAAAATCATATCGGCGGCTTCTTTGGCCACTTCCGTCCCACTCAGACCCATGGCAATGCCAATATCCGCTTGTTTCAGGGCCGGGGCATCATTCACACCATCTCCGGTCATGGCCACAACTTCCCCCTGAGCTTGCAAGGCTTCGACTAAGCGTAATTTTTGTTCTGGGGCAACACGGGCAAAAACCGCACTTTCGGCCACAGCCTGGGTGAGTTCAGATTGGGTCAGAGTACTTAATTGTTGACCGGAATAGATCGGGGCCTGGAGGTTGGGAATTAAGCCCATTTTTTCAGCAATGGCCGCAGCGGTGAGGGGGTGATCTCCAGTGATCATTTTGATTTGAATTCCGGCAAGTTGACAGGTTTTCACGGCGGCAATGGCTTCCGGGCGGGGCGGATCAATCATTCCTTGCAATCCCAGAAAGGTGAGATGTTGCTCAATGTGGCTGTGGTCAAGGCTATGAATTAGATTTGTGCACTCCCGATCCTGTTGGGCAAAGGCTAAAACCCGTAATCCTTGGGCGGCCATGGCCTGGGCCTGGTTTTCAATAGTTTGGCGGGACTCATCTGTGAGGATTTGCTCTGTACCCTGTTCATCTAAAGCGTGATCACAGCGGGAGAGAATTGCCTCTAAAGCTCCTTTGACGTAAATGCGTTGTCCATTAGCGTTAAATTGATGCAGCGTCACCATGTACTGAAATTCTGACTCAAAGGGAATCCCATCAATCCGGGGGAAATCAGTTTCTAAATTGGGGCGAATTAGCCCAGCTTTTTCAGCAACCACGATCAAGGCGGCTTCGGTCGGATCTCCAGTAACCGAAATTTGTCCGTTCTTGGCCTGGAGGTGGGAATCATTACAGAGCAATCCACAGGTTAAACAAGCAGCTAAGACCGGAGTTTCCGTCAGGTTAATGGATTCGTTTTGAACTAAGATTTTTCCGTCTGGAGCATAGCCAACCCCTGAAACTTGATAAGTTGAATCTCCGGCAAACAGGGCCTGGACTGTCATTTGGTTTTCCGTGAGCGTCCCCGTTTTATCGGAGCAAATCACAGTCGTACTGCCCAAGGTTTCCACGGCCGGGAGTTTCCGAATAATTGCATGCCGCGCCGCCATCCGTCCCACGCCAATCGCCAAGGTAACGGTCACCACCGCCGGAAGGCCTTCTGGAATTGCACTCACTGCCAATGCCACCGCCGCCTTAAATCCCTCGGCCATTGAACCCGCTTTAGCCATGACCACGACAAACATAAAAGCCGCCAGGCCCAGGATCACATAGAGCAGAGTTTGACTGAATTGCGTAATTTTGCGGGTGAGGGGCGTTTCCATGTTGCTACCCCGTTCCATCAGTTGGGAAATTTGCCCGGTTTCGGTTTGCTGACCAATGGCGACCACCACTCCCCAGGCCTGGCCAAAGGTAACTAAACTTCCGGCGTAGGCCATGTTGTGTCGATCCGCTAATCCAGTTTCTGGATCACAGGGTTCGGTTTGCTTGATCACGGGTACAGATTCCCCGGTTAAGGCGGCCTCGCTCACTTGCAAATCCCGAACTTTCACTAGGCGCAAATCCGCCGGAACTTTATCCCCAGACGCTAAGAGCACCACATCTCCCGGCACAAGTTCTTTCGCATTAAGCCGAGTTTTCTGGGTTTCCCGGATCACCGTTGCTTCAGTCGTCACGGACTGGGCTAGGGCAGCAATCGCATTTTCAGCTTTTGATTCTTGAACAAACCCAATCGTGGCATTGATCAGCGTCACCCCAAAAATTACGCCCGCATCCACCCAGTCTTGAAGCAATACCGTCACCAGGCCAGCGATGAGCAAAATATAAATTAACGGCTGATTAAATTCTTCGATAAATCTTCGCCAGGCCGGTCTAGGAGGTTTACCCTGAATTTCGTTACTGCCGTAAGTACTCTGACGGTTTTGGGCCTCGGCCTGGGTTAACCCGGAATTGAGATCCGTTTCCCAAAATTCCAGCGTGGCCTGGATGGAGAGGTGATGCCAATGGGGTGGGTTGGTGTGATGGAGTTCGGTGGGCGGCATGGGCATGTCTCAGGGACTTATCTCTAGCCTAGACTTAGCTTTTTCCGAACAGGGGTAGATGATAATTCCTGTAAAATCAAGCAAAGTTAGTACCCTTTTAATGCTGCAATCTTCAAAGTTCCGTGCAACCCTTGGCCTGGCGATGTTTACACTAGTCCTAATCTTGGGATTGCAGTGGCCCTCCCTAGGAATTATTAGTGCAACATCCAATAGTCCAACCCGCACTCCCCTCAACCCAAATCAATATTCCGGTGTGGTTTATTTAGATCCCGTAGCCTGCAGCGGTTCCCTATTGAAGGGGGGGCGATATGTGTTGACGGCGGCCCATTGCTTGAATGACGGTGGGACGCGTCCAGATGAAGACATTACAGTGATTTTTAAACCTCCCGGTCGCGGTGTGCGGATCAAAGTAGCTCGATACATTATCCATCCCCGTTGGCGTGGTTATACCGCAGAAGAAGGAAATGATATTGCCCTGCTGGAATTGATGGCCCCTGCACCGGCCAATGCTGAGCAATACGACCTATATCGTCAAACCGATGAAGTGGGCAAAGTGTTTACCAAAGTCGGCTATGGCTATCTCGGGACTGGTGCCGTTGGACAAGATGAATCCTCCAATGAAGAAATTCGCCGCTATGCTGGTCAAAATCGCTACGAAGCCTTGATCGACATCCTCAAGAATTCCACGGAATCAGACTTCTCGGAGTTGGTTCTCGGGGGGCAGTTGTTATTTGATTTTGATAGTGGTCGGCCAGAGCATGATATGTTGGGGCGGCATTTTCCAAAATTAAAAGACCTGGGACTGGGGGCGATGGAGAGTTCTACGGGCAGTGGCGATTCCGGTGGGCCATCCTTCATTGCTGGAAAAATTGCGGGCATTAGTTCCTGGGGGTTTAGCGATCGGGGCTTTTTTACTCGGAACATTGCTGATATTGACGAGATTGATGACAACGGCAGCTTTGGGGAAGTCTTTGGAGACACTCGAGTTTCTTTTTATGCCAAATGGATTGATCAAATGATGGCGGGGAGGTAACGTTCTCACCTCAGGATTTTCTCGCACTGGATTCCTGAGCCCCCTTGCTGTGAATTTGCATGACCTGGGTAGCTTTACGTTTATTTATGGTGAGTTCCTGCCATCGTTGCGCTTCCCCTATGAACCCCTTGGATTGCTACCGAGTTCTTGGTTTACCTCCAACTGCCAACTTAGGTCAATTAAAACAAGCCTATCGCCGCCTGGCCCGTCACTACCATCCGGATAGTAATCGCACAAATCCCCGCGCCCAGGAAACCTTTATTCTCATTCACCAGGCCTACCAAACCCTACGTCCCCTTGTTCCCGCTGAACCCCCGCGTCCGCGCTCAACCCGGCCTGGAACCACCCCCCCTCGACCAATCACGAGTAAGCCAACCCAGGTTAAACATCCTGATGCCCCCCGTCGTACCCACCCCACTCCTCGTACTGATTGCACACCCCGCCAAAATTTACACTCGCAAACGCCGCAAACAGCACCGGAGCCTACCCCACAGCCGACGGAACCCTCCATCAATCTCACGCCCCCAGGCCCCGCCCCCAAGGAACCCCAGCGAAAACCACCCAAATCTCCAGAATTACCCAACCTAGAGCCGCCCACCCCAACTCCCTTTGAAATCCAGCTCAAAAAACGCTCCTATCAACAACTGCAAGAACTTCTCCGCTATCGGCGATTTCAACGGGCAGCAATTCTCATTGAGGGACTCCGGCAAATTCTTGCGGAAGATATAGAAGTGCGCCAATGGCAGGGTATTACCTATCACTGCTGGGCCAGGGATCTGATTCAAAAGGGGCAATCGGCCCAGGCCTGCCATTTTTTAAATCTGGCCCGCCAAGCAGATCCGCAGAACTACGCCCTAGCCCAGGCCATTTCCCGCGACTTTCAACAATTGGAGCGGCGGTTTCCCAAACGACAACTGGTGGCCATCTAAACTGATCCGGCAGAGCCAAGTTCACTATTGTTAAGGCAGTGCAACACAATACCCCCCCTTTGAGTTAAGGAACCAGAGAAAACCGGGTGCGGGGAGAGTTTTGCAAAGAAATGTCAGCATTTCCAGGCCAAAATTCTTGCTCCTCTGATGATCCCGTAACCCATCGACACAAAAAAAGCTCGATTTAATGAGGGTTTGCTGGCTTTGCCCCTAAGAAAATAAAGTTTTGTGAAAAATCACTCATAATTTCAAAACAGTATCTTATGATACAGATTGTAGATGAAACATCGTTCATCTCTCCCCAAGTTCTCCCGCTAAATGGACATCACTGAATCAGCCAGTCACGAGCAATCAAGATTGAATCGTTGGTGAAGTTAGACAAAGCGGTTGATATTGACGGTGGAGACGGAAGTAGGGAATCCCCCGAAGGAACGCGCTCACTGAATCATCGAGTCCCCCATGACCCATTCAAGGAGCCTACTATGAGTACCCTCAATTACCGTGGTGTCAGCTACACAGTTGAACCAACTTCCGCAGATATTTTGGCCCGGACTCAAGTTGTTGAACGTCCCGATCCCGCCCCTAACTTTGAAATTGCTGCTGGTCTGCCAGTGCCCCATCCTATTCAAGAGTTAACCTATCGCGGGGTTAAGTATCAACAATCACCGTCCACCCGTTCCATGAAAGATGCCATGTTGTTAAACCAACGGATCGCCGAAGAAGCAACCGCTCCCAAAGCTGATGCCGCCTTGCCCTCTGTGTCTGGTTTTCAATCTGACTATGCCTTTCATGTGACCGATGCCCGTGATGTGGAACCGGACGATCGGCGTAATGCGTTCACCTACCTGCAAAATCGCTTGAGAAAAGCCAAAGCGGCCGGCAACGATGTCCAAGCGGCCATGATTCGGGAAGAAATGCAACTCCTCTACTAAAATTAGCCCTGCTGATAGACCTGGGCCAGACCTCACTCCCTTGGGTGTTTGACTGACTGAATCAGTGGAGTTGTGAATTTTCAATTTGATTGCTTGGTTGTCTTTAATCAATAAACTGATTGATTGATCTACTGGATTGATTGACTGATCAGCATTTAGACGGGTTATCCTGCTTCTGGGGTGGCCCGTTTTGCTGTTTGGGTTGCTCAGGGTGATCTTAGTAAAAAGCCTGATGAGGAGTTCCATGGCTGAATCGCAGCGATCCTGGATGATTAAACTGGCGGTGGCGAAGAAAGTTCTGTTTGCGTTGGTTTTATTGGGAATTTCCGGAATTACAGGGTTTACTTGGCGAAATAATGGAATTGTCACGGATTGGGCCCAGACCCATGTGGTCAATGCAGAGTTTAGCCTCGTGCGCTGGGGCTTAACCTTTCTGAGCCAGGCCCCAATTCCGGAGTTGAAACTGATTGCCCGCCTGTCGGGATTGTATGCGGGGGTAATTTTGATTGCGGCCTGGGGAGTTTGGAGGGCAAAAGTTTGGGCTTTTATTCTCTTTGCTGGCCTGGTGGGACTCCTGTTACCTGTGGAAATTTGGGAGCTGAGCCACGACTGGGCCTGGGAAACGCTACTGTTGTTTGTGATCAATCTCCTGATTTTCGGCTATTTCTCCTGGGAGGCCTGGCATTTAACTCAATCCCACTCGACAGTTCCAGAACCCAGCACCTCCAAAACCCAAACCTAATCTATTCCTAGAGATGTCAAGGCCTCAAAGTCCGGAACGGTCAGTCTCTGGAAAATTAGCACGATTAACAATTTCTCAACCTAACAGTAACGATGGATATCCTGGTTGCACTGATCGGCCAGGTAACAGAGAGCTCGAAATCTAAGGCCCATGACTTCTTCGTAGAGGGGATTGAGTTTACAGAGGGGAGGTATCTGAATTACCAACCGCCCAAAGAGGTAAATGTCTCGAGCAAATGGGCATTGGCCTGGAATGAGTTGGCACAATAAATGGGCCTGGCGGGGATTTTGAATCGGAATGGCATTTAACCAATTGCGAACTGGGGCTAACCCGTCAAATTTATGGCGGTGGGATGGTGTGGATTTCTGAGGCAGGGATAGGAGGAAATAAATCAGACTAGAAATGATAGGCATAGGAGCTAAGGGGAGCATTTGTGGGGATATTTTTAAGTTAGCGATAAGTTCACACAATTCAAAGGGTTGCTAGATATAAATTTCATTTATACCTGATAAGTCTAACTTAACGCTCCTGGGCCCCAGTGATCAACTCAAAAAAAACGGGTAAGCTCCGGTCTGGAACTCACCTGTTGCGGTGTTGAATTTTGCTTTCTGGAATGTGGGCAGGTACTTTTAGACCTTAGATTTAGGACATCCCTTGGATTAAAAAGTCGAAGTAGGGGGCGGTAGCGGCGGCATCCTCTTCACTCAGTAAATCTAAAGATGCTTCCTTTAAACAGCGAATTGCTTCAACCATTCCTGGCATTGGCACCCCAAGGGAGTTGTACATTTCCCGGACACCAATTAAGCCGATTTTTTCGATGGGCTCCTTATCACCGGAGAGAACCCCGTAGGTAATCAAGCGCATATACCAGCCGTAGTCACGGAGGCAAAGGGCCCGCTGTTTTTGTCCATAGGCATTGCCACCGGGAGAAATAAAATCAGGTCGCTTTTGCCATAGTTGCTTGCTGGCTTTTTCGACAATCCGTTTCTCATTTTCGGACAAGGTCGAGGCGATGCGTACCCGCTGCTCCCCGGTTTGGAAGAAGTCACTCAGGGTTTTTAGTTCCCCGGCGGTTGGGTAGCGTAATTCATCATCTGCTTGTAAAACAACTTGGCTAATCACACTCATATTATTTACACCGCTTGATACGTTTTTTATTTTAACCAACTGCGGGCCTCTGCCCTAAATCCAGGGGATATAACGGTTCTTTCCGGCAGAATCGAGCCACTTACCCCAGGAGTGACACACTAAAGTCCCTGAAATTGTCCTGAATGTTCTGGTGAGTATCTTGGTTTTGCTAGAAATGAGGATAACTGGAACATACCGCCGCCTGCGCCAATTGGGGCTTGATAAAATTGCAGATAGGCACGAATACCCATTGGTTACTTACGGGAGCATCTGGATATGTTGACTCAGAAACATACGCCCTTTCGACTTCGACGCAATTCTAGTTTGGCCCTGGGAGCCCTCCTTAGTCTCCTCTCTGTTTTGCCTGCCCAGGCCCAGAAAAATCCCGGAGATATTGTGGTGGTGGGGAATTCACCCAGTCAATGGGCCCAAAATCAACAATATTGGAATCAGTTGTTAGGTATTTTTGGCCGCTCAATTTCTGCTTCGGTTGCAAATACGACAGCGACAGCGGCAGATTCCCCCCAAGCTTTAGCTCAGCAAATTCTCCAAAATATTCAGGTGTCCGCGCCCCAACTGTTGCCGATCATTAAGCTACCGGGATCCTCCCAAGTAACGGGTTCTGTGACCAACCGCAATCGGGAAGCTGTAACCATCAGTGGTGTTAACTTTGTTGTCTTGGATCGCTCTGGAAATGTTCTGCAAACTGGCGCGGCGATTCCTGAACCAGCAACCGTGGGGCCTGGGCAAACCGTGACGTACCAACAAACTCTCTTGACGGTTCCATCTGATATTGGAGCGACGGTGCAATTGACCAATCCTCCCGTTTCGATTCAAGGCGGAGTTTAGGGTGTTTGGCTTGATCCTGTTGAGCTAATTGCGCGGATCGGGGCAAAGGAACGGCGATGCCAGGGGGTAATTCCGTGGGTGTACAGGGCCTGGTGATGAACCTTGGTGCCATAACCTTTGTTCCTTGCCCATTGATAGGCCGGATAGCGAGCGTGTAGGTCCTCTAGCCACTGATCCCGCTTTACCTTGGCAATGATTGCGGCACAGGCGATGCTGTAGGACAATTGATCCCCCCTGATTAAACCTGCCCAGGCCCCCTTGAAGTCAGTTCGAGGCGATATTTTCCCATCAATCAGAGCATAGTCCCACGTCCCAAGGGCCGCCAATGCCCGTTGCATCGCCAAATAAGTGGCCTGGAGAATGTTTAAGCGATCAATTTCAGCCACAGTTGCCAAACCCAGGCCCCAATCCAGACATTGCTCCTGAATCTGAGGAACTAGGGACTTTCGCTGGCTTGCACGGAGGGCTTTAGAATCTCGAACGGAAATAAGCTGTTTGGATGGCTCGAGGCCTGGGGGCATGATCACCGCTGCAGCAACCACTGGCCCCGCCCAACATCCCCGCCCCACTTCATCAACCCCAGCTACAGCTCGATAGCCCCGTTGCCAGAGTTCAGATTCAGAGTTCAGAGTGGGAAGAACCAGCATAGAATCAAGGCAAACCACTGCTTCATAACCCATTAAGTTTCTAGAAATGGGTCAAAAGAACAGTCCTGAATTGATCAGATACGCAGACGTTTAGGGGCTAATAGCGAAAATCATCGGTCACGAAACTGGGGGAGCTTTGATCAATAAAGGTGGCTCGATCCAAATTCATGTTGTTAGCGGGCATGGTTCTTTTAGCTGGGGCTTGGGCGGGGGGGGCAGAACGGTGGCCGGTGCGCTCAGGCACAACTACTTTTTCCATGATGAATTCGATAGTTCCGGGTTTGACCCAGCCACGGGCCACCAAAATATCCCCCAGGCGGGAACCAGTAGCTCGTTGATCCGCCAGGGCAACTTCGATTTGGGCGGGGGTGACGAGTTCCGCTTCAACCAGATAATTTCCTAATCGTTTCAAGTAGTTTTCATCCCGATGGGGAGCTGCGGGCGACTGGGTTTTGGGTTGAGTCTGGCTGGGAACGTGGGGTGGAACAGTGGTTTTTGGTAAATGCTGCTGCGGGGTCGATTGGGGATGACGCAGATTGAGAATTGCTTCTTTGATCGTTGTGAGAATTTTGGTTGCTTGCTGGAGCTGTCCCCGCTGGGCTGCTTGCTCTAACAACTTAGCCTGGGCACTGATTAAGGTTTCGCCGGTGGCCTGGGCTGCCACTTGGAGCGCACGGGCTTGTTCGGCTAGGGCAGTCAAATCCCGGTGAGCAAGGGCCTCGCGAGCATTATTAAAGATCGTGGTGCCTTGCCTTGCTAGGGCTTTAGCCAGTTGATCGTTGAGAGCAGTTCCAGACATGAAATTGTTTAATTATGTAAAGTTATGAGAAATTTTCGGGGGAGAGTTGTCCTTAGTATTTTAGTCATTTAGTCCCTTTGCTGTGGGGGAGCAGGAATGACGTTGGGGCGGGGACTCGTCATTAATCTTTGTGAAAGCTTTTGGCTGAATCCCCCTAGTTCTTCTACCTATAATTTTCTGTTTTCTCTCCCCGTTAATCCCCCTAGAACCCAAGAGTCGTAATAAAAGTTATTCGTTGTTAACCATTTTGGCCTGGGCGAGCTCCAGAATAGCAACCTCTGTTGAATTTGCCGCTGCTGCCCAATTATCGTTTTCCACTGAGGGATTCAACCGGGAGAGGCGGTTCTTCATAAATAGTCAACTCGTGGGGTTTGCAGCGCTTGATTTGACAAGAAATTCCCTTAGCTCCTTCTCCTTTTAAATCCTCTAAGTACCCAGGCTTTTCAGTCTCGGCTTCAGAACTATTGAGAAAAGGCCCAAAATAATAGGTGCAACGGGGTGATTCAGTCTTGACTTCTAACCACCAGGCCAGGCCAACATCATTAACTAGATTGGCTAACCATTGGCTAAATCCCGATTGAGCAGACTCTTGAATTTTCACGGGCACCCCCTCACTCGACCATCAAGTTGCTATAGGTTCATGAATTCGTGTATAACCGATCCCCCTCTGGATGTGTGAGTGGTAACTTCCAAAGGCAGAATTGTCACATACTTTAACATTTTGTTGAAATTAGTTACATCTCTGCCGTCAAATCCAAGACCTGGGGGATGCGGCGGGGACGTTGCCGAAAAACTTCATAGAGCGCAATTCCAGATGCGACCGAGGCATTCAGGCTTTCTGTTTTACCCAGGAGAGGGATTGACACCAGTTGATCGCAATGTTTTTGGGCCTGGAGACTTAAGCCACTCCCCTCAGCACCAATCACTAACACCACAGGCCCAGCGAGTTTCGCCTCAGAGAGAGAGAGGGGGGCATTTACTGCCAGGCCATAGAGCCAAAATCCCTCAGCTTTCAAGGTTTCTAGGGTTTGATTCATATTGACCACCCGAGAGACCGAAAAATGATCCAGGGCACCAGCGGCAACTTTAGCAACTGCAGGGGTAATGCCAACCGCCCGTCGTTGGGGAATAATCATCCCATTGGCCCCAAAGGCCTCAGCACTGCGAATAATTGCGCCTAAATTTTGGGGATCGTTAATGCCCTCCGCCGCAATCAAAACAGGTTGGTCAGATTTAGCCTTGGCCTGGGCAATCAAATCCTCAAGGTCTAAGTAACTGTAGGCTGCCACTTGGGCCGCAACCCCTTGATGCCGTCCTTGATCCGTTAGGTAATCCAATCGCGGCGGCAAGACCACATCAATAACGGCCCCATTGCTTTTCGCTTTTTCCAGCAACGTCAGAAAGCGGGGATCATGACGTAAGTGGGCGGTAACCCAAATTCGATTAAAGGTGCGCTCGGCCGCCAGGGCTGTTAAGACGGCGTGTCGGCCATAGATTAAGTCTGTTTCAGCATCGGGGCCAAAGGCTGGATTCCCGATCGACTCAGAAACAGGTGCAAAGGTTTCCTTCTCAGAGGCGGGTAAAGTAGTGGCTTCCAGAGTCTGGGAATTTTGCTCGGCATCCAATCCTTGATCTGTAGTGGCCCAGGCCCCGTTCAGTTCAGCGGCTAATTCCCTGTCTTGATGCTGAGTCGGTGCAGCGAATTTGAGTTGGGGGGGCGGGGTGGGCCGACCAGAATCCTGACGACTCCGACGAGCATAATCATCCCGTCTAGGACCATAGGAATTTTCTCGATAGTTGGAATTGCCATAACGGGGGCGATCACTACCTGGGCGGTCTTGAAAATCATCGGGCCGTTCTGAGCGATAACGGCTTTCCCCAGTCCCACGACGCTGATCCGAACGAGGTTTGTCGCGGTAATCAGGCCGGGAGGGGCCAGCACCAGCGTCACGATTTCGGTCACGATCTCGATTGAAGGAGCTACCTGGCCGGGGAGAGGGCCGCCGGGAACCATAACTGGCATCTCCTTCTGCAGGGCGGCGCGGGCGTGCAAAATCCCGTTTTCCAGATTCATGGGGGGCATCGGGGCGACTGGGCCGTGGGCGATCTTGAAAATCACCCGGATCACGGCGACGCTCGCGAAATTCTGAGGGGCCAGGCCGGGATTGATCAGACCTTAAACGGGGCGGGGCTGGACGGGAAGGACGATCACCACCGGAAAAATTACGACGAGCTTTGGGCATAAAACGGCTTTACCAGGCCTGGAAATGGGGAGAGGCACTTTGGCAATTCTAGTCCTTAATTCGGGGGTCTGGTTTCTATGGCACACTGAGGGGGAAATGATTGCGTATTGTTGCTTAAGGTTAATGACGTTTAGAGTCGTCCTAGAGATTTCAACCCCCTTGCCTTTATGAATCCCGAACCGGAAATTCGCCGCCTGTTGGATATGATGCCTGCCTCGGGGCGGATGCACTGCAAAATTGTTTCCCGTCATCTCCAGCCCAAGGTGATCCACTACAACCCTGCCTTACCCTGGGGGGATCGGCCCGTTGAGGTCAACTTTAATTTATGGAGCCAACTGCCCCGCCCCAGTCGCGATTTATTGATGTTGCGAGCCGTAGCCTGGTTTAACTTGGGGCAAATTATTAAATTCGATTTGTATCAAGGTTTAACGGTGGCTGGGTTAATGGCAGCGGTGGTTGAATTTATCCAATTGGATCCGGTGGGCGTGGTTGTGGCTGGGGGATTGACAGCATTTGGGGGACTCCAGGCCTGGCGCAATACCCGTGGATTAGCCGTAGAAGTGGAAGCAGACAAAGAGGCAATTCGGTTAGCCCAACGCCGGGGATACGGTGAAGACGATGCTGCAGCGGCCCTTCTAGATGCCTTGAACCAAGTTGCGGAACTAGAAAATCGCCCTAGCCTGGATTTTGAAGAATTGGTGCGAGTCCAGAACCTGAAAGCCCTTGCTGGTCAAGTCCCCACCCCACCAGTTTCGGCCCGCCCCCGCCAACGGGTTGAATCCCGCCAATATCAATAAAATTACTCAATCCTTTGCGTTACCCCCAGGCCTGTGGCATAATTAGAGACCGGCCCACTGAATATCCACTTAAGGAAACACTAGGCAGTTACCATGGCAAAGGCAAAAGGAGCCAGGCTCATCATCACCCTGGAATGCACAGAATGTCGCACCAATCCCGATAAACGCTCGGCTGGAGTATCCCGTTACACCACGATGAAAAATCGCCGGAACACCACAGCCCGCCTAGAACTGAAAAAATTCTGTCCCCATTGCAACAAGCACACGATTCACAAAGAAATTAAGTAGTTGGGCTTTTTTCCCACTGGATATCTGTTTTTCACCCTATTTGACCCCAATACCTGAATTTGACCTATGGCTTTCTTTCGGCGACGTGTCTCTCCCCTACAACCTGGCGAACCCATTGACTACAAAGATGTAGATCTACTGCGCCGCTTTATCACCGAACGGGGCAAAATTCTTCCTCGTCGCGTCACCGGTTTAACCGCCAAGCAACAACGGCAACTGACGATTGCAATTAAGCGGGCCCGGGTAATGGCTTTACTGCCTTTCCTGAATCCTGAAGGCTAGACCACTTTTTCCCCAGGCCTGGGACAACTTCAATTCTCACATTCCATGCAAACTGGCTTAGGTTGAGTATTTATCGGCTTGGGTTATTCAGGTCAAACTGCCCTAATCACTACTGCCCAGACTTAAATATTAAGCAGGGAGTTGGATTCTGTGTTTCTTCAACCTAGCTTCCAGGTGAGTAAACACCATGTTGAATGATGCCAATTCCCAGATCCAGAGCTCGCGGTTCCAAACTTATCTCAATGAACTCCACCAACGCTATGCAGATTTAACGGTTGGGGTGGTTGCGGACTATATTCCAGAATTAGCCTTGGTCAACCCGGATTTATTTGGCATCTGCGTGGTTGACAAAGACGGACAATGCTTTGAAGTTGGCAATTGCGATCATCTGTTCACGATTCAATCCATTGCGAAAGCCTTCATCTTTGGCCTGGCCCTCGAAGAACATGGGCGAGACTATGTCATTAGTAAAGTTGGCGTTGAACCCACGGGCGAGGCCTTTAACTCCATTGTCCTAGATGAAGTCACCAACCGTCCCTACAACCCGATGGTGAACGCAGGGGCCATTGCTACGGTGGATTTAATTTCGGGAGCCAATGGGACAGAACGACTGAAGCGAGTTTTAGACCTCTTTAAGCGATATACCGGCCGGGAGCATGACATCAATGTGCCGGTGTTCCTCTCAGAAAAATCCACAGGCCATCGAAATCGAGCCATGGCCTATTTGATGTTGAACTTTGGCATGGTGAGCGACCGGATTGATGAAACCTTAGACCTATACTTTCAGCAATGCTCAATTCTTGTGAATGCTCGGGATTTGGCGATGCTCTCGGCGACTTTGGCCAATGGGGGGGTGAATCCTGTGACTCAAGAGCGGGCCATTGACGAGCATTATGTCCAAGATGTTGTCAGTGTGATGTTGACCTGTGGCATGTACGATGCATCTGGGGAGTGGTGTTACCGTGTCGGGATTCCGGCTAAAAGTGGGGTTGGTGGTGGAATTACCGCAGTGGTTCCGAATCGGGTTGGGATTGGGACGTTTTCACCACGCCTGGATGCCAAGGGGAATAGTGTGCGCGGGATTAAAGTTTGTGAGGCCCTGGCCCGAGACTTTGGCTTACACCTGTTTAATACGGCTCGAGATACCCATAATTTAGAGGACTGGCTAGCTATATCCTGACTGAGAGATTTTAATCGGTTCGAGCAACTCGTCACGACAGTATTTTCCTAAGGGAAGATTGATAACAATGGCTGAACCATTTCGAGTGGATTTTGCCTCTCAATTTTCCTGGGGATGACAATAGATTTCCCGTTTCTTTTAGATCGATCCGCTGGGCAAAGTGAAGGGCAGCAAGTTCATTTAAGCTAGGAAAGGAGTTATGGGCCAGGGATGCGCGGGTTGTGGAAAAAGGTACCTTAGTTGAATTTCGCGTCAATAATCAACGGCGATTGGGGGTACTGGAGCGACCCGAGGGCAAAAAGCATTGGATCGTCATTGACAGCAATCACCAGGCCCACACCCTCCACCCCCGCGAAATGACCTACACCATTCCTGGTGAACGCTTCCAGGCCCAAGAGATTACCAAATTTTTAACCTCCACAGAAACCTATATTGATCCCGATAGCTTGGACGTGGCCTGGGAAATTTTGCTGGAGGAAAAGCGGGCCGTCAATCCAGAGAGCCTAGCCCTATTGTTATTTTCTGAGCAAACCCCGGCCCAATGTTACGCCGCCCATGTTCTCCTATCAGAAGACAAGATTTACTTTAAGCAAAAAGCAGATCTGTACGAACCCCGTCCAGCCAGTCAAGTGGCGGAAATTAAACATCAACTGGAGAAAGAACAACAGCGGCTCCAGGCCAAGCAAGACTTTTTCAACAAACTCCAGGCTGCCCTTGGGGGGGATTCAGTGGCCTGGGACACCTCAGAACGGAACAAAATTGAGCAATTAGAACGCTATGCCGCCCTTGGGGAATTGGCTAATCCAGGCCAGATCAATGCCGCAGCGGAACTGTTAAACCAGTGCAAACGCCCAACTACCCCCCTGGCTGCTTTTCAACTCTTGGTAGATTTGTCAGTATGGAAGCACCATGAGAATTTAGCTCTGCATCGGAGTCAGATTCCCACAGCATTCAAGCCCGAGGTGGTGGAAATGGCCCGCGAACGTCTGCATAACCCGCCCCCGGATTTGGATGCCCCCATTCGGCAAGATTTAACGCATCTCAAAGTCTATACGATTGACGATGAAAGCACCCAAGAAATAGATGATGGCATTAGTTTAGAAGTCTTACCTGATGGACAAGAACGGCTTTGGATTCATATTGCGGATCCGAGTCGCTGGATTCTTCTGGGGGATGGCCTGGAACAGGAAGCTCGCCGCCGCGCCACTACGGTTTATTTACCCACGGGGATGATTCCAATGTTTCCCCCGGAACTCGCCACGGGCCCAATGAGTTTAGTCGCGGGGCAAACCTGTTGCGCCCTGAGTTTTGGTGTCATTCTCAACCCCGATAGCAGCATTGCCGAGTATCACATTTGCCCCAGTCTGATTAAACCCACCTATCGACTCACCTATGAGGATGTGGACATGATGCTGGAGTTGGCTGTCCAAAATGAACCGGAACTCCTTAAACTCGGGGCCTGGATGAAACAACGGGGGCGCTGGCGGCAGGAGCAGGGGGCAATTCAAATCAATATGCCGGAAGCCAATATCAAAGTGGTGGATGACGAGGTGGATATTAACCCCTTGCCCGATTCCGCAGCCCGGCAACTGGTGGCCGAAATGATGATCTTGACCGGCGAAGTTGCAGCCCGGTTTGGCGAATCTGAAAATATTCCCTTGCCCTTTCGCTCCCAAATGCAGCCGGAATTACCCCCCGAGGAAGAACTGCAACAACTGCCCCCCGGCCCTGTGCGTCAATGTGCGATCCGCCGCTGTATGCCCAAGAGTGAAATGAGTCCAACCCCCAATCGCCATGCCAGCCTTGGGTTAGATGCCTATTGCCAGGTGACCTCCCCAATTCGCCGTTATTCCGATTTAATTGCCCATATGCAGATCAAGGCCCATTTGCGGGGTGAAACAGTTCCCTTTGGTGCGCCGGATTTAGGGGAAGTATTACTTGGGGTGGTGGCAGCGGTTCAAGAAACAATTTTGGTGGAACGGCAAACAACGCGTTATTGGGTTTTGGAGTATTTGCGGCGGCACTCCGATGAAGTTTGGCAGGCCCTGATGTTGCGCTGGCTGCGGGAAGATGATCGTCTGGGCCTGGTGTTATTGGAGGATTTGGGGGTGGAGTTGGCCATGCGGTTTAGCCGTCCCGTCGGCCTGGGGGAAAGTTTGATGTTACGGGTTAGCCGAGTTGACCCCCGGAGTGATCAAATTCATTTGGAAGAGGTCATTCTAGCCCAAGCATAATTTTTGGGGGAAACCAGGGATTGATTTTTGTGTTGCATTTAACCTTTTCCAAGGCCTGGTTGTGCATTTAAATTTGCTGTTGCAGATTGTTCGTGAATCCTCATGAATCTTTGCCAGCAATCATTGCAGAACTCTTAACAGGTATTGACATGTAAGTTAGGATCAGGGGAAGGTACGTCAATTCATATCTTTACCGCCGCCGGATCAAGAGATTGCCTGACAGAGATTAGGCTCGGTGGCTTCAATAGCAGATAAAGATTTTGATGATACCAACCGTGCAGACCTGGATGGCAGAGGATTAACGAGTGCTGTATCTGGCAGAGGTTCAGAAAAAATCGACCTTTATGGGCAATCGCTCTGAACTGAAGCTATTGGCCCGACAGCAGGCAGAACACAGTTGGAATCCCGTGCCGGGAGATGATGTTGTTCCCCTAGATGGGAATAATGACTTTTCGCCGGGAGCGTTGGTCTTGGTGGAGGTGAGTGCCAATCGCCAAGTGCAGCACATTCAAGATGCGGGCCGCCCCCTGGTGGGGATTCTCCAAAATTTTTCTCGCTTGCGGGAACGCTTTCGCACCCAAGAAGAAGAAATTGAAGGGTGGAAGCAGTCATTGGTTTACCAGGCCCAGGAACTCACCCGCCGGGAAGAAGAACTTTACGAACTCGAGCAACAGGCCCAGGATTTCGCCCACCAGCGGGAGGAATTAGACCGGCTCCGGGAAGAACTCCAACCGTTACAGGATCAGGTGACCCGGGAACAACAGGCCCTTGCCAATGCCCGCCAAGAATTCCAGGCCGAACGCCAGCGATGGGAAGAACTCAAAGCCAGTCAAGGCACTGGACTATCACCAGAGCAAATCCTCCAGGTGGATCAAGTCGTTAATCAACTCCAGGCCAGTTTAGGGAATACCGCCACCCTGGGGAGTTGTCTAGAAATTTTGCAACAACACCAAAGCCACCTTGACCAGGCCTGGCAAACCCTAGAACAATCCCGTGGCCCCTTGGAGGAGCAACAAAAAAGTTTGGCCCATCAGGGTGATGAACTCCGGCAAGAATGGGAACGCTGGCAACAGGCCCAATCCGATGTTATGGCTTTGGAAAAAGAAGTTAATGTCCATAATTTCCGCCTCCAACAGCAAACCGAAATTCAACAGCAGCTCCAGACCCAAGTCCACAGCCAAAAAAGCCTTTGCGAAAACCTGCGCCATGCGGCTGATAGCCAAGGCCTGGATAGTGATTTCGCCCATCTCTTCAAAATGCCCCTAGAACAGTTGCAAACCGAAGTTGAAGGAGTTCGCAAAGAACTGAAAAGCATGACCTCCTTTGTTAACGATCAGGAAGATGAATTGGCCCTCGTTCGCCAAAGCATTGATGAGCTCCGCCTGAAGATGAGCCAAGTGAGCGAATTTGAGCGGCTCCAACTGGCGGGGGATCTCGAATCTGAGGAACAGAGCTATCAACTACTGAACGAAACCTTGGAAGGACAACGCCAACGCCTCTACGAAAAGCAATACAGCCTGAAGAAACACGAAGAAATTTTCCAACGCCGCCAAGAGCAACCCAGCACCGGCCAAGTGGATTTCCAGGCCCTACTCTCCCAGGCTGATGCCCAACTCCAACAACTGGAGCAGCTATTGACCTACACCACGAACCAGGCCCAAGAAACCCAGGCCCACCTCGCTCAACTCCAGGCCCAGATCAGTCAGCGACAGGGGGAAGTTGAACAATGGCGGCAGCATCTTCAGGGACAACAGGCCAGTTTTAATCAAGCTCAAGCTGAATTTGCCCAACGTCAAGGCCTAGTACAAACCTACAATGACTTTTTGCCGCCGCTGCAAGATCAGGTCAATCGCCTTCGGGATGTCTTACAGCAGGAGCATGACAGTCGGGGAAATGGTCACTACAGCCATCTCTTAGGGGAGTTGCAGCAGGTGGTGAGTACCCTGGGTCGCGCCTAGAAAACCTGGGGTTGACTATAGCCAGGATGGGAACCAAATTCTCAAGTTAAAGCTGCTGGGAGCTAGGGGTAACCCGAGGAAAATGGGTAGCCAGAACAGAAATCCCAGAACAATGAGCGTCCCCAGCCCAATCACCAGACCCCGCCAACGGCCATCCCCAACGCACCAGGCCTGGGCCATCCCCAAAGCCAAGCCCATGAAACTAAACAGCGCCGCTGGCAAATAGTGATAAATAAATAAACACCGCCCAACGACTGCCCAGGGTAACAAATTGGCCCCATAGTTCACCCCTAACCAAGTTACCGCTCCCCAGGGAAGAAAAGCCCGCTGCTGGCCATAGTCCGGCCGTATCCACCCCAGGCCCCGAGCCCACCCCCGCAACACCAGCATCACTAAAACCAGGATGGCCAGGCTACTCAACCAAACCAAGGGGGGATTAAATTGAGCATGGACATCATAAATTTGGACTGTGTTTTGCCAGGGAATAGGGGGGCCAATTAGGGGCGGATCCGCACTGGCGGGAAGAACTTCGGGGGCACGCAAATAGAAGTAACTTACGGGACGAATTGCCCAGGGCCAGGAGAGCCAATTGGAACAGTAGGGATGGGCGGTGTCGCTAATACTACGGTGGTAGGTGTAAAGCTGTTGATGGAGTTTCCATAGGCCTGCCTTTGGATTCAGTTGTAGGTGAGGGGCCCAGGCCAAGCCATAAAACCCAACCATTACCCCCGGTAAAACCAAACCCATTTGAATTAATGACCATCTCCCCCAGGCCTGGAAACTCTGACCCCAACCATGGCGATAGCCCCAGGCCCAACCGCAAATTTTGGCAATGCCCCAACCCCCGTACAGCCCCAGAACATAACCAAGACCACTCCACTTCACCGCTACACAGGCCCCCAGGGACACCCCTGCACCCACCAGATACCAACCCCGATGTGATTTTTTAGCTTCACTGCCCAGCAACCAGAGCCATTGCCCCAGCAACCCAAAGAACAGAAGATAAATATTGATCAGGGCATAGCGAGATTCCACCAACAGCAGGCCATCCAGGCTTGTTAAAAATGCAGCAAGAAAAATAAATAATGGTTTTCGCCATAAACAGGCCGCAACCCCAGCCACCAAAAGGGGAATTAATGAACCCGTCAAGGCATTGAGCCACCGATAGCCCCAGGGATCAAAATGACCGGACAAATAAATTCCCAAGGCAATCAGATATTTTCCCAGGGGAGGATGGGCGTCAAACAGGGGTAAGCCCGCTAAATAATTCCGGCCAAACCGAGCAAAGTAAACCTCATCAAACACCAATGTATTAAATCGGGTTAGACCCCAAAAGCGCGTCACCAGGGCCAACAGCCACACCCCCACCAGGCCAAGACTGAGCGGGGATAGGAACGACTTTAGGGGCCTGGGCATAGAGCAGCGTCTTTGAGACTTGACCGAGTAGATGAGACTTCTTATACAAAGAATCTAAACCAACAAACTTTATACAGTTTATGCCGTTAAAATTCCATTCCAAAACGTTCTTAAATCAACATATAGACAATCCTCTTTATATCTCGTTATAAGAAGATTCTCAATTTTGTTAGTTATCTTTATTGAGTTGTTGGGTCGGATAGATTGAAGATGTCTATTTATCTCAGAAATTTATTAGGCTGAAAGTGTGGAAGTCTCTTCTCCTGCTGCTTTCCAGCCCGCAAAGCTCGGTGGGAATCCCAGTACATTGTCATAATTCAACAAATGCAACGTCATCACTCCCATCGCCGATCGATAGCCTGTTGAACAATACAACACTACGGGACGATCCGTTGGAATTTGATTTAAATGGCGAGAAATCTGTTGGAGGGGAATATTTGTGGCACCAGGGATATGGCCAGATCGATACTCAGAGGCCGATCTCACATCCACTAACAACGGCTGCCGGTTGGCCATCAAACCTTTCAACGCTTTAACATTACTGACTGCATAATATCCCGGTGGCATCGACATCAGATACTCATCTACCGCTGATTCTAATTTGGGAAACCCCTGTAAAAATGATGTCTCAGTTATTGTGGTTGACGAAGGGAGATTTGCCCCTAAAGCAGGGTTTTGCCTAACGCCCATGAAAAGACAAATCCCAATGACAAGTCCGATTAATGTCGTCCAAATAAGTTTTTTGAAGGTCATGAATGTCTCCTAAAATGGATTCAACATTGCAGACAACAGGTTTCTTCTCCTTAAATCCTCAGACCCACCACGGTTTTTTCCCAGTTCGTGGATCAATATCCGTCCAGGCTGAGATCAAAATACTATTGTCCAACACGGCAACATGGAAGAGTTTGAGAGGTAGGGGAGCCGGGCCGCGGATCACTGTTCCATCAGGGGCATAGCGAGAACCATGGCATGGGCATTGAAACTGTTGATCGTTTGGGTTCCAGGGAAAAGTGCAACCGAGGTGGGTACAGTTATCCAGGATCCCAATATTGTCCAGGGTGTGATCTTCCTTTACGGTTAAGTAGGTAGGCTCACCCCCCAGGCCTGCAACGAGGGCCCGTGTTCCCGGCGGTTCTGCCAAAATCTGCGAGGCAGGGATAGGGTTTCCTAAAATATCCTTCGCAACAATAGAACCTCCTACTCCAGTTTTTTCTGCAGGAGGCAAGAAGAATTTACCCACCGGGTAGAGTGCCCCTCCAGCTGTGACAGCTACAGCCGCGCCAGTGATGAAGTTAAGCAGTTTCCGCCTGGGCAGGGACGGACTTTCAACGGGAAGGCTAATATCCATGCTGAGTCTCCTATTAAAGTTGTCCAATAGTGCGATTGGTATGAATTCCGAGAATGCGGTAAAGACCACAAAAGCCGAATAGAGCCGTCACCAGCAATATGCCACCCAACCCCACAAAAACAATCCCCAGGCCTGTGCCGCTGTAAAGGAATAGACCTAGATAAAACAGAACTGAAGCGAACAATAGGCGGATCAAGCGATCCATCGAACCAACATTCATTTTCATAGCAGTAATCTCCAATTCTCAATGGACTGCAATAACCTTAGTGCGTTCACACAGAGGTGATTCTCATAAGCATTGCGTTTTGTATCTCCTCTATTTACAGTATAACCAATTAGGAATAAAGTGGTTAAGTAGTATTAGAGACACAGGCCATTTAGGAGGGACAATCCTTGAGATGAGGCTGACTTAGATACAATTACGGAGCGACTAAATGATTGACTTAAAGATTGACTTAAAAAATCTTCTTGCTTTTTAAGCTTGAGTTTGATCAATAATTTGACTTTCGTAAGTTTTATCTCATAGTCATTCAACTCAACCAATAAAAAAATCACTCGGCCGTTAGGTTATCAGTAGAATGACTGTTTTGGTGCCATTTAAGGAAATTTTGGCTTAAAATGCATGTTTCCTTAATGATTAAACAGGGAGTAAGCAGTTTCAAAACGATTGAACTAAAGATTTTAGAGGGCTATTGAAATGAATACTCAAAATGATTCTCAAGATTCAATTCCACAATATGATGCTCACATCGTTCCGGCTGAATCTGCCGCGCGTCAACGGCGAGAAGGTCAGGACTTTGGGCATACATCCCATGTTGTTGACTCTGATGGCGAATTGAGCCAATCTACCCCTGGTTACACCGTTGATCAGGAGGGATTACTCAATAACTATGCCATTGAACCAGAAATGTATATCAATGTCCCCGGTGATTTGCGTAAGGAAGCATTTGCAGAGGCAATCGAAGCTTCAGATTATGCCCATGAGCTGAAGGATTTAGATGAGGATGGTAAGCTAACGATAGAGCATGATTGGCGGCAAAAAGGGCCTGGACTGCTCTAGAAAACACTACCAAAATCAGCGTAGTTGCTAACAGCTTAAATTTAATTACTGAACTGCGCTGATTCTCTATTGATTTCGATACTTTCATTGAAAAGCTCTTAGTTAAACACAATCAATTAGTTGACTTTAAACGGAAGAACCAATGCAAAAACCATACTCAAGTGTTTTGAAATTTTTTTTCGTGATCATCGTCAATTTACTGGTGATCAGTTGGCAGCCTGAAATGGTTTTTTCTGCACCAGTCCTTCCGAATTCTAATGAATTGGCTCAGGCTGTCCAAGAAATTGAATCCTTAGACACAATGCGCACGACACTTGCTGCTTCTTTGGAAGGAAGTACAGAAACACCCTCATTAAAAACCATGAAAGAAGTTTGCCGTCCGGTGGGAATGCGGGCCATGCAACTGAGTAAAGAGAATGGCTGGGAAGTTAAGCAAGTTGCTGTGAAATATCGCAATCCAGATCATGCCCCCAGTAACCTTCACGACCAGATCGCTTTGGCGAAATTTACTCAGGAGACAGATCTGATCGGGTTTTGGGATCGAGAAACTCTTCACAATCAAACAGGAACCCGCTATTATCGCCGCATTGATGTGGAAGCTAGTTGTCTGGCCTGTCATGGGGTAAAGGATCGTCGTCCACAATTTGTTCAAAATAGCTACCCCCAAGACCTAGCCTATAACTTCCAAGTTGGCGACTTGCGCGGTATGTATGCTGTTTTTATTCCTGATAATGTCCAAAAAACAATTCAAAATGCTGTCAATTAATTGTAAGTTAAACTCAATCAATGAGTACTGAAAACTAAGAGTTTATTAGTTTTTTTCACAGCAACATTCATACTCAGAATTTCAATTAGGGTCTTAACGATTAATTTTGTAGTCATTCGGGTGCAGGCTTCAATTCGCCAATTAGACAAAGCGTCAGGGGAAACGATTTACCAGTCGCACCAAACATTAACAGATCAGCAGGAAGGGAGCTGGCAGATGATCCCCTTTAGACGAACTTTCCCTGCTCGGACAGTTACTCTTTGATTACGTTTGATTGGGTTTCAAGGAGGAGCAAAGCTGGATCATTCCTATCCACTAACGATCTCTAACTTGGTGAATAAAACCTTAATAGCAGAAGATGAATCTCAAGAAATTTTTATGGATCAAAAATAGGACGAATCTGCTGACGGAGAGTATGATTGCTTTAGTAATGTCTGAATTTACAACTAATCTACTTAAGTTCAATAACTTGGAGTTCAATGTTATGTACACCATGCAAATTAACATCGGTATTGAAGAAAATGATCGGCGTGAGATTGCTGAAGGGCTTGCCCATTTACTGGCGGATACTTACACTCTCTACTTAAAGACCCATAATTTCCACTGGAACGTCACAGGGCCGATGTTTCGGACATTGCATCTGATGTTTGAAGAGCAGTATAACGAGTTGGCTTTGGCGGTAGACCTCATCGCGGAACGCATTCGAGCATTAGGATTTCCAGCTCCAGGTACTTATAAAGAATTTGCCAAGCTTTCATCAATTAGTGAAGAGGATGGTGTTCCATGCGCAGAGGAGATGATTCGTAAGTTAGTGGAAGGTCAAGAAGCCGTTGTGCGTACTGCCCGATCTCTATTTACTGTGTTAGAAAAAGCCAATGATGAACCAACCGCAGACTTACTGACCCAGCGTATGCAGGTGCATGAAAAAACTGCCTGGATGTTGAGGAGTTTACTAGCAAATTAGTGCCGACCAGGAAAAAATAAAGTAATAGCAATCTCCTTGCTGGAAGATTCTCAGAGTTAGGAAGGGGGTCTCACTCCATCAGTTCAAGAGTACCCTATCCAAGATGCGTTGAGTTAGGCTGCACAGATGGATGCAGACCCATTACGTCCGATAATAATCCTGTGTATTAATGAAGGATTACGCAAAGAAACGTAGTTGGACAGTTTGAACCCATATTTGTTGGTTGTTCAAAGAAATCTCCACGATCAAACATTGAGACTTCCATTCAGAGAATCTATCTCTATGCTTGAGTAATTGACCTCTGAGGGAGATGAGTTCTGGCTTAATCTACTTCCGCTGCCCGTTTAAAAGCCTCGTCTAAGACTTCTGAGAGGGTGGGGTGAGTATGCACCATAAAGGACAAGTCTTTAACACTGGTCTGTTTTGTGATTGCATTGGCGGCTTCTTGGATCAAGTCTGAGGCATGGAGACCAAATATATGGGTGCCTAAAATCTCGCCAGTATCGGGACGGAAAATCACCTTAGCAATTCCATCGGTTTCCCCTTCGGCTAAGGCTTTGGAGTTGCCTTTGAAGTAGGTGCGGACACTCGAAACAGGAAACCCTTCAGCCTCGCCCAGTTTTTTCGCATCCGGTTCTGTCAACCCCACAAAACTAATTTCCGGGTGGGTAAAGGCGGCGGCGGGAATACTGCGGTAATTCACCTCACGGGGGCGGCCACAGATATTTTCCACAACGGTAATCCCTTGGGCCGATGCAGCATGGGCCAACATCATCTTCCCGGTCGCATCGCCAATGGCCCAAAGATTTTTTACCGCTTTACCATTTTTGAGGACGGCCATCTGGTCATTGACTTCAATAAAGCCCCGTTTGTCAGTTTCCACCCCCACGGTTTCCAGGCCCAGGTCTTTGGTGGCGGGAATTCGCCCGGTGGCCACTAAACAAGCATCGACTTCTAAAACTTCGGTCACTTCTTTGGTTTTCGGATCCGCCAACTCGATAACAACGGGGGAACCAGGGGTGATTTTCTTAGCAATTTTGCCGGTATGGGTTTCAATATCCCGGGGTGAAATTAAGACCCGTTGGGCAATTTTGGCAATGTCGGGGTCAAAGGTGGGCATTAGTTGATCGAGGGCTTCAATCATCGTCACTTCACAACCCAGAGCTGTATAAATATCGGAAAACTCCAGGCCAATGTAGCCACTGCCAATAATCGCAATCCAATCCGGGAGCCAATCCAACTGCACGGCCTGGTCACTGGTAAAGACGGTTTTGCCATCCACCTCAATCCCCGGCGGTACCCACGGAATCGAACCACTGGCAATGATGATGTTCTCGGCGGTGACGGTCTTTTCGCCAGTTGGGGTGGTGATACTGACTTTTTGCTTGCCAGCGACTTTACCCCGACCAACCAAGGTATCCACTCCTAGGCGTTTGAGGCTGTTGGTTAAGTCACCCCGAATTTTTTGCACCAGATTTTTAGCGTGATCCGCAATGCCGCCCCGTTCAAAACTCACTTGCCCCAATTGAATTCCCAGGGTTTGCAGGTGGTGGGCCTGTTTGAGTTCCCGGACGCGCCCCGATGCTGCTAACAAGGCTTTGGAGGGAATACAGCCCCGATTCACACAGGTACCGCCCATTTCTGCCACTTCGACGATGGCTGTTTTTAAGCCACAACTCACCGCATGGAGAGCCGCCCCATGGCCACCGACCCCGGCTCCAATAATGACCAAATCGTAGTCAAAACTCACGCTGCGGACTCCTTCTTCGACAATGACACGGTGAAAGTTTAGGTAATTTCCTCGGTGGACTTGGGTTTTGGCCGCCAGAGCCATGCAAGCTACCAATGTTTCATCGTATCGGATTGCGGGTGTCCTGGGCCTGGGTGCTGTTGCCAAACAATGGACTCTTCCTCAGTCTGTGCCTCACACCAACAAACGGGATTCAGCGCAATTCAACCTACAGGCCTGCCAAAGATTGACCCGGCAAGAAGCTCCCAAGGTATTTCTCTACTCCCTTCGGATCACTGAGTAACTGGTTCACAATTTGCTTGGCCTGGTCACCGGGATAGACATCTTCTTGTCCATCAATTACGGACTGGAGGGTATCTTTAACGACCTCTGTGGGTTCAACCTTGGGCTCCGGCCAATCCTTGGCTAATTCTGTGTTAACTGTTCCCGGCATCACTCCAATCACTAAAGTCCCTTGAGCCATCAATTCTGCCCTAATCCCCTGAGTCAAAGATAATGCTGCGGCTTTGGATGCACTGTAGGAGCCACTAAAGGGCAAGTTAACTTTTCCAAGCAAGGATAGAATGTTGACAATTGCACCACCCCCCTGCGCTTTAAGAACTGGGGTAAAGGTTCGGCACATGGACAACAGCCCAAAATAGTTAAGTTCCATTTCCTGTCGGGCTGCATCTAAATTCGGGGCAGCAATCAAGCCTTGGTTCAGGGATGTGCCAGCATTATTAATCAAAATATTCACATCCGAACACTGTTGGGCAACTGCGGCAACTGCTTCAGAATTGACAACATTTAACTCAACCGGAATGACTCGAGACGGGTCTAAGTCAACTAACTGCTTCAGTTTAGAAATATCTCGGGCACAGGCATAGATTTTTCTGGTTTTTAACTCCAGTAATTGTTGAACAAAAATCGAACCAATTCCCCCGTTTGCACCTGTAACGAGAGCGACAGAACCTGTAATCTTCATGCGGTTTCCAGTTGTGATTAACAAGCTTCAGCATAATGATAAAGTTATTATCAGTCAAATCAATATTAAAAATACTAATAATTGATGAAATCAATAGAGCTGACAAGTATTGACTTAAATTTACTGATCGCGTTTGAAGTCCTGTATCAGGAGCAAAGTGTGACGCTGGCCGCGCAACGGCTTCATGTGGGACAGCCAGCTATGAGTTCTGCCCTAGGCCGACTCCGGTTAATTTTTGAGGATGAATTGTTTATTCGGATTGGCCGCCAGATGCGCCCCACAGCCACGGCTGAGGCCATTGCGCCAAAGTTGATCAGTGCGTTGGCAATGATTCGAGATGCCTTATTGGAGCCGGAACTATTTGATCCGTCCACAACGCACCGGGCCTTTACAATCGCAGCACCGGATTATCTTGCAAGCCTGATTGTGCCGAAAATTTTAGAATTTTTGCTTGAGACAGCCCCCAATATTGATCTGCGTTTAATTACGGTGGAAAAGGAATCGTGTTTTAACCTCTTAAATGAGGGAAGTGTTGACTGTATTTTGGGAACGTTTGAACATTTACCGAACTATTGTTTTCAAGAAACGCTGTTCCTAGAGAGGTTGGTGGGGATTTATCGGACTAATCATCCGGCAATGAGTGCGATGGACTTAGAACATTTTGTTCAATTTCCCCATGCCCTGTTTACCCTGCGCCGTGATGCCACCGGAGTGATTGATGAGGCTTTAGCTGAACACGGTTTAAAACGCCGGGTTTTGTTAACCACTCCTTATTGGTTTATTTTGCCAGCGGCGATTGCGACATCGGATATGGTGACAGCTGTCCCAACCTGTTTTGGTCGTCATCTACTGAATAACTATGCTTTGTCTTCCTTTGAGATTCCCCTGCACATTCCCTCTTGGCCAGTTTCACTGGTTTGGCATCAACTCCAAGATCAGGATATTGGGAATCGTTGGTTGCGAGATGTGATTCAACGGGTTTGTCAGGACAATTTGATCAACGTCGTCTAAAAGAGCTTCAGACTCGAACCACTCCAAGTTCATCCACAGAGGAAACCATGTCCGTTGCGTTTACCAAATTGGCGGGTTTGGGGGCGGTATCGGTATGGCCTGGGGCCGGGCACCATTATAGGCATCGTCAAATTCATTGACCAAATATCGTCGTAAACTGGGACTTTCTTTGAGGTATTTTTGGAGACTCATTCTAAAGTTAGTGATTTCAACTAGCCAACCTCGTAAGCAGCGTTCTCGTTCAGCCTCCTAATAGATGATCTTTAATTAAGTGTTCATAAATTTGCATGAGATAGCTTGTCACTGCATGTTTGTGATGGCTGCCCAAGTCGCTAATTTCCTCAATGAGATTATCCAGGTCAAGCTGCTCAAAGTTACGGGTTTGTAATTGTTGAATGGTCGCGTCAATCCATAATAAATAGCCGGTTTCGTATAAGGGGGTTGCCGGGGTTGACTCTAGGGATTTTAAGGACGGATTTGCCACCATAGGTTTGAACTCCCCGAGGATGCAATGGGTATCTTCACTTTAGCCCAGCCCATAAAACCCTTGAATTCGCTGCCATATCTGCTCGGTCACGTCGTCCTGTTTAGAATCAAACCATTCCAATTGCATCCGATTGCGGAACCAAGTCCGTTGCCGTTTCCCAAATTGACGGGTATGCAGAACGGTCGCATCTATGGCCTGGTCTAAGCTAATTTCCCCTTTCAGATATTGCCCCATTTCTCGATAGCCCAAGGTTTGCAGCAGTGGTAAATCCCAACCATAGTTTTTGGCCAGGTGTTCAATTTCTAACTGCCAGCCTTGAACTAACATTTGCTCAGTTCGGATTCGGATTCGTTGGGTGTAGGTGTTTAAATCCGGCACATCCAGGCCCAGAAATAAAATCGGATAATCTGGCGGCTGTTGGGTTTGTAAATTAGATAAAGGCTTGCCTAAAACATAGAACACCTCCAAGGCCCTAAGTGTCCGGACATGATCGTGCGGATGAATGCGTTGCGCGGCCTGGGGATCCACCCGTTGTAACCACTGATAGATTTCAGCTTGGCCAATTTGACTAAGTTGTTCTCGTAATTGGGTTTGGGGTGGCACCGGGGGAATGGTTAAACCGTGGGTAATGGCCTGGATATAAAGACCTGTACCACCGACGAGTAGGGGAGTCTGACCCAGCCCATGGAAGTATTGGATGAGGTTCTGGGCCTGGGTTTGGAAGTCCGCAACAGTGAGCGTTTCAGTTGGATCACACAGATCAATAAGATAGTGCGGAGCCTGGGCCTGCTGTTCTACGGTGGGTTTAGCTGTTCCAATATCCAGGCCCCGGTAGATCTGGCGGGAGTCGGCACTGAGGATGACTGTTCCTAAGCGATTCGCGCACTCAAGGGCAATCCCTGACTTTCCGGTTGCGGTGGGGCCAGCAATGACAATTAAGCCAGGTTGGATCCCTGCTTGAGTTTTCCCTTCTAATGCGCCGTGAATCGCCGTTAACCCTTTTGTGCTAGAATTTTGATTAGAATTGTTGTCTTTTCGACTTTTGCCCAGTGAATTGCCCTGGGATCGACCGCTAAGGAGTTTCCATGACCACGGACTACAATGCCGCTCAGTTGCGAGTACTTAAGGGGTTAGAACCCGTGCGCACCCGGCCTGGGATGTATATCGGCACAACTGGCCCAAAAGGACTCCATCACTTAGTTTACGAGGTCGTGGACAATTCCGTTGATGAAGCCTTAGCAGGCTATTGTAACAACGTCACGATTCAGATGAACCATGATGGCTCAGTTACAGTCACCGATGATGGGCGCGGGATTCCGACAGATATTCACCCGGATACGGGCCTGTCAGGGGTAGAAACGGTAATGACAGTGCTCCACGCGGGCGGTAAATTTGGTGACGGCGGTTATAAGGTTTCTGGGGGACTGCACGGGGTTGGGGTTTCAGTCGTTAATGCTCTCTCGGAATGGTTAATCGTTCAGGTCTGGCGGCATGACAAGGTTTATACCCAGCGCTATGAACGGGGCGTCCCAATCACCACATTAGAGCCAAGTCCGACCACAGATAATCGCCGCGGAACATCGGTTACTTTTTTTCCAGATCGGGAAATTTTTACGGAAACTATTGAATTTGACGCCAAAATTCTCACCAGTCGTCTCCGAGAACTCGCCTATTTAAACGCTGGAATTCGGATTGAATTTATCGATGCTCGCGGTGAAACCCCCACCACAGAGATCTATTGCTATGAGGGTGGAATTCGGGAATATATCTCCTACATGATCCAGGATAAGGAACCGCTGCATCCGGAAATGATCTATGTCCAAGGTGAGAAAAACGACGTTCAAGTAGAAGTTGCCTTGCAGTGGTGTTCCGATGCCTATAACGAAAGTTTGATGGGTTTTGCCAATAATATTCGCACCAATGAAGGTGGCACCCATTTAGAAGGCTTAAAAGCAGTTTTAACTCGGACGCTCAATACTATTGCTCGCAAACGGAACAAACTCAAGGAAGCTGATTCTAACTTAGCCGGGGAAAATATTCGCGAAGGCTTAACTGCAATTGTTTCAGTGAAAGTTCCCAATCCAGAATTTGAAGGACAAACCAAAACGAAACTGGGTAATTCAGAAGTACGCGGGATTGTTGATTCAATCGTTGGCGAAACCCTCACAGAATATCTAGATTTCCGTCCGCAAGCTGCTGATGCTATCCTCGAAAAAGCCATCCAAGCCTTTAATGCCGCAGAAGCCGCCCGTCGGGCTCGGGAAATGGTACGCCGAAAATCGGTTTTAGAATCTTCAACATTGCCGGGTAAATTAGCCGATTGTAGTTCTCGGGATCCCTCAGAATCAGAAATTTTCATTGTAGAAGGGGATTCTGCTGGCGGAAGTGCAAAACAGGGCCGAGATCGGCGGTTCCAGGCCATATTGCCGTTACGGGGAAAAATCCTTAACATTGAAAAAACCGATGATGCCAAGATTTATAAAAACACCGAAATTCATGCCCTGATTACTGCTCTGGGCCTGGGGATTAAAGGGGAAGATTTTGATTCGAGTCAGTTACGCTATCATCGCATTGTAATTATGACGGACGCGGATGTGGATGGCGCACATATTCGAACCTTATTACTCACCTTTTTCTATCGCTATCAGCGGGATTTAGTTGATCAAGGTTATATCTACATTGCTTGCCCGCCACTTTATAAATTAGAACGGGGCCGGCAACACTATTACTGTTATAACGATCGCCAACTTCAGGAACACATTGCGAGTTTTCCTGCCAATGCCAATTACACGATTCAGCGATTTAAAGGCTTAGGGGAAATGATGCCGCAACAGCTTTGGGACACGACCATGAATCCAGAAACGCGGATGATGAAACGGGTGGAAATTGAAGATGCGGCTGAAGCGGATCGGATGTTTACAATTCTCATGGGAGATCGGGTTGCCCCACGGCGGGAGTTTATCGAAACCTATGGGCCGAAATTAGCCCTGGCAAACCTAGATATTTAAGGACAATGGGTATGATGCAAACTCCAATCAAGACACTAACCTTAGAGGAATTTTTAGAACTTCCTGAAACTAAGCCGGCCAGCGAATATATTGATGGAGATGTCATTCAAAAGCCCATGCCGAAGGGAAAACACAGTCGAATTCAAACTAAATTAGCTGCTACTCTTAACTCAGTCTTGGAAAACAATCAAACAGCTCAGGCTCTGACCGAATTACGCTGTACCTTTGGTGAGCGCTCGATTGTTCCGGATATTGCGGTGTTTACCTGGAATCGAATACCTGTCGATCAGTCTGGTGAAATTGCCGATATCTTTTTAATTGCCCCTGATTGGTGCATTGAAATTCTCTCCCCTGAACAAAGCCAAACGAAAGTCATTAGCAAAATGCTTCATGCCTTTGAACATGGGACTGAATTGGCCTGGGTGATTGATCCTGAAGAAAAATCAGTTCTGGTACTAAGTGCTAATCAACCCGTCAAGATGTTTACCGAACCATCTGAGATATTGACTGTGCCAAACTTTGCGGTAAGGTTTCAGTTTACAGTCGGTGATTTATTCAGGGTTTTAACCTTTTGAGCTATCGGTTAGATTTCAGAATTTCAGAGAACTGGCTCGAGTGAAATTAGGAATTACAGTTTGTCCAAGACTTACACTTAACAATGGGTGAGTTATTTAGTTGGTTCATGGAGTCATCAATGCTGCAGCGAGTGGGTTTGTGGAGCCTGTGGTTGGCATTTGTCATCTATTCGTTTGGGTTTTCACCGCCGGATCAGCCAGAGACCTTAGAACTGATTCAACGCTTAATTGCTGGCCCCTGGCAGGGAATCAACCCACTGATCGTCGCCCTCTTTAACATCATGGGAATTTGGCCTTTGGCCTATGCCTGTGTTTTGTTTGCGGATGGGCGGGGACAGAAAATTCCGGCTTGGCCCTTTGTAATAGGGAGCTTTGCCCTAGGAGCCTTTGCTCTGATTCCCTACTTAGCTCTTAGACAACCCAACCCTGGATTTGTCGGTGAAATTGGCAAGGGGTTGAAATTCTGGGAGTCCCGGGGCCTGGCCATTGGGCTACTCATGGGAGGCCTGGGCCTACTCATTTATGGGCTGCTTGAAGGCAATTGGGCTGATTTTGTTGTCCAATGGCAAACCAGTCGATTTATCCATGTGATGAGCTTAGATTTTTGTGTATTGACGCTCTTGTTTCCAGTGATTGTGGGGGATGATCAGCAACGTCGAGGTTTTGGGACGGGGCCCCAGGCCTGGATAGCTTGGATTCCGTTTATCGGCCCTTTGCTGTATCTTTGCGCCCGACCTGCCTTGAGACTACAGAACCAACCGTATCAAGAAATACAAAACCCAACTCCGGAATCAGTTTAGCTATTATTCCAAGGTAATTGTCTGAAATTTAGGTAACCCGTTGAGCCCAACTAGAAGAATATTCAAAACATTGGTAGAATATTAGAATTATCTATCAGGTTGGATTAATCAGCACTCCACTGGAAATTTTCATTGCTTATAGTCTATTGCAGAGCCATCGCTGAGGCTTTATATGTTAGAGAAATATGATTGCAACTAAGGATCAGCCGTTTGCGGCAGTGTTTCGGCAAATGACCAATGGCGTGTTTCCGGCAACGACTGAGACCTACGAGCGAGGAAAAACGATTTTCTTTCCTGGAGATCCAGCTGAACGTGTTTATTTCTTGATGAAAGGCGCAGTTAAGCTCTCCCGTGTCTATGAAGCTGGTGAGGAAATTACTGTAGCTTTGTTGCGAGAAAACAGTGTTTTTGGGGTTTTATCCCTAATTACGGGTAATCGTTCGGATCGTTTCTACCATGCTGTTGCCTTTACACCCCTAGAGTTGCTGTCTGTACCAATTGAACAAGTTGAAAAGGCCATGCGTGAAGACCCAGACCTACCGATGGTCATGATCCAAGGGTTATCGTCACGAATCCTACAGACAGAAATGATGATCGAAACGTTGGCCCATCGGGATATGGGGTCACGCTTGGTGAGTTTTTTACTAATTTTGTGCCGAGACTTTGGGGTTCCCACAACTACTGGGGTAACAGTTGATCTGAAACTATCTCACCAGGCCATTGCTGAGGCCATCGGTTCAACCCGCGTCACGGTCACAAGGCTCCTGGGGGAATTGCGGGACCAGGGAATGATTTCCATTCAAAAGAAACGAATCACCGTTCACAATCCCCTTACCCTGAGTCAGCAATTTACCTAATCATTTCTCAAGAAAAACTATGGCAAAAGCTAGACTTGCTGTCCTCCAGTATCTCTAACTTTCCAAAATACACTGGCAGGTTGCTTAGGGACTTGAATGGGTTTGGTTTGAATTTGGCTGATTGTTTGAGCTATTCAACTGCCGGGCCTGGTAAAAGGTTCTTAGGCTATCTTCATCCCCGACATACCGCCAATGCCAAGGTTCATAACTAATACCCTGGGGGTTACCTTGGGGAAACGATAGTTCAAAACTGTAGTAAGCAGCATTTTCCCGAAGCCAAGCAAAGGCGGCAGTGTTTTCAAAGCTAACTTGGAGATGGGTTTCCGGTGCGACAGGAGTACCAATATCAACAGCATACCCAGTGTGATGTTCGCTAAATCCGGGAGGCGCACTAACCTGGGCCCGCTCGCTGGGAACTTGACCCCGTTCCTTTTTAACATCGAAAAATAAGTAATCTTGATCCAGCTTGGAGCGAAACCCAGACAATGGAACCAATGCCACGCCCGCTTTCATGGCATCATCTTGCATCCGGAGAAACTCTTCTGCCGCAGCGGTTCTGAGTTTAATGCTTCCGTCGAGGGAAATTGGGGTAAGTTCAGAGGTGGGGGCTTCAGCGTAGGGAAGATGACCCAGAAGATCTGGCGGTGTTGCCAAATTCTGAGGTGGGGAAGATTCTGCTGCAACGGGCGGACTTGATGTTTGCCGTAGAAACCAGACCAGGCCCAGGCTAACTCCAAAAATTGCAAAAATCAGAAGTAGCCAAGGCCAAGGGATAGACTTTTGTGGACCTGGGACTAAGGGAGTCGGTTTAACCCGCTCAGCTACGGGAATATCTCGATCCATCGACCCTCACTTTTGGTATCCCACATAACTGACCCAATTTCCGGCAAGACAATCTACTAGAGTGACCGGAGTTGAACCCAATTTACCTGTTCTTTCCGATCCCTGTCTAGAAGACAACAGTCTGAGCCGCTGAAATGTCTGCACCAGTTGGGAATTGCAGCTCTACTTGCTGGCAGCCTGGGCTAATAACATTTCCTTGAGTTTAGCCAACTCTCCAGCCCAGCGAGGATCTGGAGCAAAATCATTGGCATTGCTGCTGGAGAATTCTAAGTCCTGACCGTTGCTGGTGGCTTGGGGGCGGCGATTTTTGGATTTACCGCTACTCCGACGATTACCGTTGGCTCGGCTAGCTCCATTGGATTCACCAGGAACAGCGGCTTCCTCTTCTTTGGGTTTATCGTTGGCTTTCTCGATCTTGATCGTGTTTTCCTTAAAAGTAAAACCGTTGAGTTTGGAGATCACCGTGTCGGCCTGTTCTTCCGTTTCAACAGTGACAAAACCAAAACCCCGACATTTGCCAGTTTTCCGATCGGTGATCAACTTGGCAGAGCCCCCGACATCGCCGACTTCACTGGCTAAGAGGGTATCGAGTTCTTCACGACTCATTTCCCGAGGTAAATTTCCCACATACAGCCGAATAGACATCGTAAAACTCTCCTAAGCGTAGATTTTAAACAAATAAATTTAAACAGCAAAAATCAGCATTAAATTTGCCAGGCCCCGCCTCAAGCCAGACCTAACCTGCCTCATTTGAAACACATTCATAGATTTAGAAACCTGTGGCCGTGGCAATTGAACATGAACTTAACTAACCAGCGGCAAGTACGAAATGGTTCTCATCACTACCAGAATGTAACGGGTTGGAAATTTGTTACGCTCCATGTTTTAAGGTATCACTGATGTTGGCTCTAAGGGAAGGTCACTGAAAAAAATCTAACCACCCTCGTCATTTCCCAGGGACAGGAAACACCCAGAAGCATAAAATCCCGATCAGTCCTATTTTTTCGCTGTCTTAATTGGAACCAAAACTAAAAATAAACCCATGGTCGGGCTGATTGAGTCTCCAAATACATAGACGTTGCGAATTTGGCCGAGGTTCAATGGCCTCTTGATCCATGACTAGATTCAAGTGGGGTCAGAGTTTAGTGGGGAGTGGTGACCATAGCTGGGCCTGGGGGCAGTCCGGGGGGAAGTAACGTTAACTGTTCCGCTGCCACTGGAGAAAGCTGTGAACCAGGCCCAGGTTGAGATAGATCTTCCGGAAGAAAAATACGCGCACTAACGATCACCAAAGCCAAGGCAAAAATAACAACCGCGATTAACGGAGCGATGTACTGACGGAAAAACTGCATAGGGGGATCAAGTCGTCGAAATCTTCTGAATCTTCTGATTATTATGACTGGGTTGTTGGCAACTGAGTTTTGAGTTCAGCCAATAGGCCCTGACAGGCATCGGTGAGTAGATCGAGAACCAACTCAAACCCGTGGCGACCGCCGTAGTAAGGATCTGGAACTTCCTGGAGATCGTGGTTTTGGCAGTAGTCACACATCAACTTAATCTTGGCCTGGTGGTGATGGTGGGGGTCTAGGCGATAAATATCCGCTAAATTTTCCTTATCCATGGCCAAAATCAGGTCGAACTTTTCCAGATCGTCCGGGTGGAGTTGGCGAGCATGGCTATCCAAATGAATTCCCCGTTGCCGCGCCATCATGATCATTCGGGAGTCGGGTAATTCGCCAATGTGGTAGTTACTGGTTCCAGCTGAGTCACAAAAAATTTGTTGATTAAGTCCGGCTTCTTGAACCAAGTGCTTCATGATCCCTTCCGCAGCTGGAGAACGGCAAATATTTCCGAGACAGACAAAGAGTATTTTTTTCGTCATAACCAAAAACACTGAATTCCCCCTGCCTATTGTCGCAAATTAACTCCCCTTCAACGTTTAAGGATTGTTTCGCCCCGCAAATCATAGTTTGGCCACCACGCCCATGCTGGAATTGAGCGATGCTTGGCGGCAACGGATCAGACATAAGAAAAAATTATTCATCTTTCAAGGAGACATATAAGCTAAAAACATAGGTTTTATTTAAAAAATCATAATGAGCTTATAGTATTGACTATTGTCTTTGTCTATTTGATCACCTATAAACAATATCATGGGGTTTTGGTTGCCCTCCAATCGGGAATTCCCCAGAAACTAGCATTTGACTAGCAAGAAAACTGATCTTTCTGCCTGAGCTAGAAATCTGGCCTGGGTCAATATCACTTATCTGCACTTTTTTATAAGGATTACTTATGAACAGAGTCTCGCGTCGTAAATTCATCTTCACAGCCAGTACGGCTACCCTGGGGGCATTGATGCTCAAAGGCTGTACTTCCCCGGAAACACCCACGACGACAGCTAGTCCAGCCGCTACAGGCACTACGGGAGTTGAGGTGGATACTGTTAAATTGGGCTATTTACCAATTGCTGAGTCCGCACCCTTAATTATTGCCAAGGAAAAAGGCTTTTTTGCCAAGCATGGCCTCCCCAATGCGGAAGTTTCCAAGCAAGCCAATTGGGCCAGTGCCCGGGATAACGTCGTGATCGGCTCAGGGGCGGGCGGAACCGATGGTGGTCAATGGCAAATGCCGATGCCTTACCTAATTAGTGAGGGCGCGATCACCACCAATAACCAAAAAGTGCCGATGGCTTTGTTGGCCCAGCTAAACACCCAAGGCAATGGGATTGCAGTGGCAGGGATTCATAAGGGCAAAGGAATTCATTTAAAAATTGCCGACCCCAACGCCATCAAGAGCCCTGCAGGTGGCAAAAAGTTCAAAGCAGCTTTTACCTTCCCCAAGGTGAACCAGGATTTTTGGATCCGCTATTGGTTAGCAGCTAATGGCATTAACCCCGATACCGATGTGGAATTATTGGCGGTACCTCCAGCAGAAACCGTCCAAGGGATGCGCAATGGCACGATGGATGCCTTCAGTACTGGCGACCCCTGGCCCTATCGGATTGTCTCGGAGGATATCGGCTTTATGGGAGCATTAACTGCTCAAATTTGGCCTTATCATCCAGAGGAATATTTAGCTGTTCGCTCCGACTGGGTGGAGAAAAATCCCAACGCGACTAAGGCTTTGCTCAAGGCGGTCATGGAAGCCCAACAGTGGTGCGATGATCCGGCTAATCGGGATGAACTGATTCAAATTTGTTCTGGGCGGCAATACTTTAATGTGCCGGCTGAGGTCTTGACTCCTCCCTTCAAAGGCACCTACAACATGGGCGACGGGCAACCCGCGATCAATGATTTCAATATGGGACCGTTGTACTGGAAAGACCCCAATGGCAACAGCATTTCCTTCCCCTACAAGAGTCATGATCTGTGGTTTTTAACTGAAAGTTTACGCTGGGGCTTTAATAAAGACACCATCAAGGATTTAGCCAATGCCCAGGCCCTGATTGATAAGGTTAACCGGGCAGATTTGTGGCGAGAAGCAGCGCAAGAATTGGGGGTTCCAGCCAGTGATATCCCTAGTACTGATTCCCGGGGTGTGGAGAAGTTCTTTGATGGGGTGGAATTTGATCCGGCGAATCCACAGAAATACCTCGACAGTCTAAAAATCAAAGCTTCCTAAGCCTCGGGTCGAGATTTAAGTCTTCTTGGTGTGTATCACTCCTCACTTTTATTGCTGATTTGATTTAACTGAACTATTCTTATTGGGAATGAATTATGGCACTCAGTTTAGAGCGTTCTAAGGGTTCAGCGAGTTTACCCAAGGGCCTGGCAAAATTCTGGCAGAAACAGGGGCAAAATATTGGCTTACCCCTCTTAGGGCTAATTGGTTTCTTACTACTGTGGCAAGTCTTGGCCTGGACGAAAATTTTGGCATTGCCCGGCCCCATTGAAGTGTTGGCCAATGAGCGGAGTCGTTATTTAATTTTGCATCCGTTCTACTACAACAGTGATTTAGACCAAGGCCTGGCGCGGCAAACATTAATTAGCTTGACCCGTGTTGCCCAGGGCTATTTTTTGGCAGCAATTGTCGGTATTACCTTGGGCATTATTGTGGGGACAAGCCCGAAGATTAATAAGGCTCTAGACCCAATTTTCCAGTTTTTGCGGATGGTGGCTCCCCTGGCCTGGGTTCCGATTGCTCTAGCTGCTTTACGTCAAAATGAACCGGCTGCTTTGTTTGTGATTTTTATTACCTCCATTTGGCCGATTTTAATCAATACAGCGGTGGGTGTGCGAGAAATTCCCCAAGACTATAAAAATGTGGCGCGGGTGCTGAAAATTTCTAAACAAAAGTTCTTTGTGAAAATTCTTCTGCCCTCGGCCTTGCCCTACATTTTCACAGGTTTACGGATTGCCATTGGCTTGGCCTGGCTGGCGATTATTGCCGCAGAAATTGTTATGTCCGGGGTGGCGGGAATTGGCTTCTTTATTTGGGATGCCTATCAACAAAACTATGTCACTGAAATTATCGTGGCGGTTGTTTACATCGGGGCGGTGGGTTTAGCGTTGGATCGTTTGGTGGCCTTTATTCAAACCAAAATTGCACCCGGCAGCTAGGCACACTAAACCAGCGAAGCTCGAGTCATTTTTAACAGGTAAGGGTGATATATGGGTATTTTTGTTGCAGTTGATCAAGTCGAAAAGGTTTTTAACCTCACCAATGGCGGACAGTACCTTGCTCTTAAAGGTATTGATCTTGAGATAAAAAAGGGTGAGTTTATTTCGTTGATTGGTCACTCAGGTTGTGGAAAATCTACGCTCCTGAATATGATTGCTGGCCTGGATTTACCCAGTGAGGGTGTTGTCACCTTGGAGGGCAAAAAAGTCAGCCAACCAGGCCCCGACCGGATGGTGGTCTTTCAAAACTATTCACTGTTGCCTTGGTTATCGGTGCGGGACAATATTGCCCTAGCGGTGGATGAAGTTTTACCCCACATTCCCAAGGGTGAACGGCGGCAGGTTATTGAGCAACACATTGATCTCGTTGGTTTGCGTCACGCGGCCGATAAACCCCCAGGCCAGTTATCCGGTGGCATGAAACAACGGGTGGCAATTGCCAGAGCCTTAGCAATTCGGCCAAAGCTATTGCTGTTGGATGAACCCTTTGGAGCCTTGGATGCATTAACTCGAGGGAATTTGCAAGAGCAACTGATGAAAATCTGCGAAGAAAACCAAGTCACGGCCGTCATGGTTACCCACGATGTGGATGAGGCGGTGCTGCTTTCTGACCGGATTGTGATGTTGACGAATGGGCCTGGTTCCAAGATCGGGGGCATTTTAGAGGTGGATATTCCCCGGCCCCGCAAACGGATGGACGTGGTGGATCATCCCAGCTACTACAGTCTGCGCAGTGAGGTGATTTATTTCCTCAACCAACAAAAACGGGTTAAACAACTCCAGGCCCGCCGTAAACCCGCCATTGCCCGTCATGGATTGGAAAAAGTTAATCTGGAGCTGGGATTTTTGCCCTTAACCGCCTGCGCGCCAATTGCCATTGCCCAAGAAAAAGGCTTTTTTGCCAAGCATGGCCTGGAGGAAGTGTCCTTAGTCCGGGAAACCAGTTGGCGGGGAATTACCGATGGTATGAGTCGAGGTTATCTGGATGCGGCCCAAATGCCGGCGGGGATGCCAGTGTGGTTAACGGTGGGGGGAGAAAATAATCAACCGCTGCCCGTCGTGAGTGCCTTAACCTTGACCCGTAACGGGAATGGAATCACCCTCTGTAAACGGTTTGCTGAACAGGGAATCAAATCCCTCAAGGACTTCCATCAATACCTCCTGCAATCGGCGGATCAACGACACACCTTGGGGATGGTTCACCCCTCTTCCATGCACAATCTGCTCTTGCGGTATTGGTTAGCAGCGGAAGGGATCCATCCTGATCATGATGTGACATTGCAGACGATTCCTCCGGCTCAGATGGTGGCAAGTTTACGTTCTAAAACCATTGATGGCTATTGCGTGGGAGATCCGTGGAATCGCCGGGCCGAGTTGGAAAATATTGGCTTTACCGTTGCCAGTGATTTGGATATTTACCCAGGCCATCCGGGGAAAGTGTTGGGAGTCCGCGAAGACTGGGCCATGGCCTACCCCAATACCCACATTGCTCTGGTAAAAGCTTTATTGGATGCCTGTCAATACTGCACCGATCCAGCCCACAGTGAGGAAATTCGCCAAATTCTCAGCCAGAAACAATATGTCGGCACGGATCCGGAATATCTGGAGTTGGGTGTGACGGAGTCGGGGCCTGTGCATCATCTGTTCTTTGGGGATGGCGTCAATCGGCCAAGTCGGACGGAACACCTGTGGATGATGGCTCAAATGGCTCGTTGGGGGGATGTACCGTTTCCCCGGAATTGGGTCGAAATTTTAGAGCGGGTTTGTCGGGTGAGTGTCTTTAGTACGGCGGCGCGGGAACTGGGCTTGATGGATATTAAATATCGCACTGGCCCGATTCAACTGTTTGATGGCACCGTCTTTAATGCCGACGATCCGATTGGCTACCTCAATGGCCTGGAGATTAAGCATGAGATTTATATAGCCGAAGTCCCTCTGAATGCCCCAGCCCCAATGGCAGCTTAACCCATTGATTTAGGTCAAATTATTTAGGTTAAAAACTATGAACCAAACAAATACCTTGCCCAAAAATCCGGCGGACTTCAAAGCTATTTCCCCGCCCCCGTTCCTTAGTTTGGAGAATGTGGCCAAGGTTTATCCCACGCCAAAAGGCCCCTATACCGTTTTGCAAGATGTCAATTTGAATGTGGCGGAAGGAGAATTTATTTGTCTGATTGGTCACTCTGGCTGTGGTAAAACAACGCTGCTGAATATGGTTTCTGGCTTTGCAACTCCCAGTAGTGGCTATGTTACCTTGCATGATCGTCCGATTACTGGGCCTGGGCCCGATCGAATGGTGGTGTTTCAAAACTATGCCCTTTTGCCTTGGTTAAGTGCCCTGGAAAATATTTATCTGGCTGTTGATGCGGTTTACCCTCGAAAATCCCGCCCGGAAAAAATGGCCATTGCTCGGGAACACCTGGCACTCGTGGGATTAACCGATGCTGCCGATAAATGTCCACCACAACTCTCAGGAGGGATGAAACAACGGGTTTCCATTGCCAGGGCATTAGCTATTCGGCCGGAAGTGTTGATTTTGGATGAACCCTTTGGGGCATTAGATGCGATTACCAAAGAAGAGCTTCAGGAAGAACTGTTGAAAATTTGGAATGAACATCGCTGCACTGTGTTGATGATCACCCACGACATTGATGAGGCTCTGTTTTTGGCAGATCGCTTGGTGATGATGACCAATGGCCCCGCAGCTCAAATTGGGGAAATTTTAACGATTCCTTTCCCCCGGCCACGGCAACGGGAGCGAATTATGGAAGACCCAGAATTTTACCGCCTGAGGAACTATGCTCTGGACTTTCTCTACAATCGCTTTGCTCATGATGATGAATAGGGCCTGGAAAGCATAGAGTAAGGACAATAGCGTTACGTCAAATGTGTTAAGAGATGGGAAATTCAGAAACCTTGAGATATTGAAGTTTTCTTTACACCTGGGTAACGCTATTTTGATATTTCTTAGTTAAAACGTTAAAAAGGAAGGCTGAGCAGTGCTAAAAGTTATGGTAGTACTAAATCATTAATAATGTATTGTAATAGTGAATAAAATTCCAAAGTAATCCAATCTGATTCAATAGACATTTAGAGAACGCTAAGTTACGTCGAACAAACCGTGAGATTCTATGGCGCAACGTGGAGTTAAACCGCTCAATGTCACTTGTTTTGCCGCTTTGTTGACTTACTCGATAATGTCGTTTTGATGGTAGGACATCCTGATAGGCATTCCAGTCATCTATGAACGAACAAAGCTCTATACATTGCACGGTCATTAACCTTTTTTTTGAGGTGATGCTGGCTGTTTTTGACGCTTAACCGGCTTCGACATTAACATAACCGTGGAGCCATTGTTCTGAGACTTGAACCGCTCATGCAATTTCCGCCATGGAGAGACGCTCAAGAAGTAGACGGTCAATTAAACTGCGAGTTTCAGTATCAATCAGCTGATTCGTAGGATGTTCAACCTATTGCCAACCACACTATTTATACAGGAAACGCTGTTTGCCGTCGTGGATGTTGCTGTTCTTCACGGAATGATGAGATTGGCAGCTTGGACATTCAGGCAGAGATTAAAGGTACAAGTAGCTTCAGCTTTGATTTTTCCAAGCCTATCATTACCTTTTGGGTTCTACCAAAATCGTTGGCTGAAGAGGATCAGTCCTAAAAAACGCCGAGAAACATTAATCACAGTGAAACAGTCCAGGAGTCGAAGTAGTCTTGCAACACCAAAACCATCCCCAGGCCTGATCTTTTTTGCCGGAGATGGTCATAATAAGTTAGATTCCTTGCTGATCAATGCCTAGGGCCCTTTTTGGCCTAAATTCTCAGCCCGTTTGATTCTTGTGTGCCGGAGTTCTCCATGACTGTGACCACTGCCCCCCAGGCCAATGCCGACGATGAATTAAAGCTAGTTCCCGAAATGACCGGTGGCCGGGTTCCCTTCACACCCAAAAACCATCGGCGAATTCTGTGTGTTTTTCCTCGCTACAGCCGATCCTTTGGGACATTTCATTATGCCTATGGGTTGATGGGAACGGTACGGGCCTTTATGCCACCCCAGGGAATTTTGCTTGTGGCCGCCTATATGCCTGAGTCTTGGGAAGTCCGCCTCATTGACGAGAATGTCCAGTTAGCCACAGATGCCGACTACGCCTGGGCCGATGTCATCATCACCAGTGGGATGCATATTCAGCGACCACAAATCAACAATATCAATGCCATCGCCCACCGTCACGGTAAGTTAGTTTGTTTGGGTGGCCCCTCTGTTTCGGCTTGTCCCAGTTACTACCCTGATGTGGATATTTTGCATCTCGGCGAATTGGGGGATGCCACAGACAAAATGCTGGCTTACATTGACGAATTTGGGTCACAGCGGCCCACGGAGCAGATGATTTTAGAAACTGCAGCCCGCCTCCCCCTGAATGAGTTTCCGACCCCTGCCTATCACTTGGTGAATATGCGGAATTACTTTTTGGGTAGTGTTCAGTTTTCCAGTGGCTGCCCCTTTCGCTGTGAGTTTTGTGACATTCCTGAACTCTATGGCCGCAATCCCCGCCTGAAAACGCCACAACAAATTACCGATGAACTGGATAAAATGCTGGCTTCGGGTAATCCAGGGGCCGTTTATTTTGTTGACGACAACTTCATTGGCAACCGCCGGGCCGTAACCGAGCTTTTACCCCACCTCATCCAATGGCAGAAAGACCGGGGCTATCCAATCCAATTTGCCTGTGAAGCCACTCTGAATATTGCTCAAAGTCCAAAACTGCTGGAAATGATGCGGGAAGCCTATTTCTGTACGGTCTTCTGCGGCATTGAAACCCCTGAACCGGAAGCCCTACGGGGGATTAATAAAGACCAAAATCTGAGTATGCCGATCCTCCAGGCCATCCAAACCCTGAATAAATATGGGATGGAAGTGGTTTCAGGAATCATCATTGGCCTGGACACAGATACGCCCCAAACCGGAGAGCGGATTTTAGAGTTTATTCGCGCCTCCCAAATGCCCACACTGACGATTAACCTGTTGCATGCGTTACCCCGGACTCCCCTTTGGCGGCGATTGGAAGCGGAAGGACGACTCAATGATGATGAATCCCGAGAATCCAATGTCGAATTTCTCATGCCCTACGAAGAGGTGGTGGAAATGTGGCGGCATACAATCACTACAGCCTATGAGCCGGAATTTCTCTACGAACGCTTTGCCTACCAGATGGAGCATACCTACCCAAATCGCATTGCGGTTCCGGCTAGCCCAGCCCGTGTCAATCGGGAGAACATTCTCAAGGGCCTACGGTTAATGAAAAATATCCTTTGGAACATTGGTGTTACGGGCAGTTACCGAGATATCTTCTGGAAGTTGGCCTGGCCAGCCTTAAAGCGTGGAGATATTGAAGGCTTAATCCATGTGGGGGTAGTGGGTCATCATTTAATTCGGTTTGCCCAAGATTGCGCCAGTGGTGATGAAGCTGCCTCTTTCTATGCTCAACGGTTAAGGGATGAACAAGCTAAGCAAGCCCAGTCAGTTCCCCAAGCCGTCAGTTCTGCGCCTTAACAACTACTGAACTCAATACGCATCTAGAGTATATGGCTCAAGGATGTCCTGTTCCAGGCCAGTCACCTTGCTTCTGTTAGGGATTGGGGCGGTTAGCCAACTTGAAATTGGGGCATCATGTCATAATGGCATATCAATTTTGTGTAAATGTTTTTCTACGCTAATCCATAATCCATTATTCAACACTTTCTTTTCAAAATCACTAAATTAAAAAGTGCGAAAAACCTTAGGGAAATCCTTCAATGATTAAAGGCACTAAAACTAGCAAATTTGGCGTAGGCCAGCGAATTAATCATGATGCCTCTGGATATTATGACTCTAAGCTATGTCAAGAACTAAATCACACAAGTTCACCGCAGATTTCATTAGATCAAGTCTTTCCCAATGAGTATCTCAACACAATTATTCATGGAAGTTCAGCAAAAATGTCAGAACTACCTGATAACTGCTTGAGTTTGATGATTACATCTCCCCCCTATAATGTCAGCAAAACCTACGATGAAGACTTATCACTCAGAGAATACTTAGATTTACTGCAATCAGTTTTCCAAGAAACTCATCGCGTCTTAGTTCATGGCGGTCGAGCTTGTATTAATGTAGCTAATTTAGGCCGGAAACCCTACATTCCCCTATCTGATTATATTTCTCAGTTAATGATTGACATTGGCTTTCTCATGCGTGGGGAAATTATTTGGCAAAAAGGGGCGGGGGCAGGAGTTTCCATGGCCTGGGGTAGTTGGCAGTCCGCATCAAATCCGGTGTTGCGCGATACCCATGAGTATATTTTGGTGTTTTCCAAAGGGACATTTGAACGCAAAAGGGAACACCGAGAAAATACGATTGCAAAAGAACAGTTTATGGAGTGGACGAAATCGGTTTGGACTATGCATCCAGAATCAGCCAAAAAAATCGGTCATCCGGCTCCATTTCCAATTGAGTTACCCTTTCGCTTGATACAGCTTTATAGTTTCAAAAATGATATTGTTCTTGATCCCTTTATGGGGAGTGGATCAACTGCAATCGCAGCTCTTACGGCAAATCGGAACTATGTCGGCTATGAACTGGATGAAAGTTATATAAAATTAGCAAATACTAGAATTGATCCCTATCTAACCCAACAGCATCAGTCAGTGACTAGTAAATAAGTTCTTGATAAGTTACCGGGGGCTGGATGCGTAAATCCCGTAAGGGCAGATTTCCACAACATAGATAGTGTGCGACAAATAAATCAGGAGTTTGGACTCCCAAGCTAGCCAGGGCCGGCTGAATTGGAAAGGGCCAAAGACGATCAAAACAGAGTTGTCCGTCTTCCCAGGCCACGCCTACACAGTAAACCCCAGTTGACTTAAGTTCCAGGGTATGAAACAAACCTTGGGTAAAACGATATAGGGTTTGGCGAATTTTGTCATTGAGGTGGATGGGCTGCAGAAAGTTACCCTGGGAGACCTGGCCAATTAATTCCCCATAGAGTGTGCCCTTAGCCGTTAACGCCACGGGGAGCCAATGGGTGGCTGGACAAATTTTTACCCCTAACTGTTGAGCTACCGTTTGCAATGTCACCGCATCTCGGCACTGGTCAAAGGATTTAACGGTCTGAGGATTCAAATCATGCTCAGCCAAGGTCAAGGGCAATCGCCACACAGAAGCAGAACCGGATTGATCTGAAAAGGTCTTGGATAAAGGTTTAACCTCCACAGGTATCCCCAGAGATTCCAAGGCTGGACGAACTTGGTCTTGAGCTTGCTCCAGAGTAATTTCCCAATCTCCCAACCGCGCCTCAGGATTAACAATCAGTTGAATGGGTTGAGGGGGACTGGGGCAATTGGAATCGGACAAGGCCATGCTTAACTCAAACTGGGCAACAACCGTCCCTGACCCAAGGCAGGCAGACCGGGCAAATCTAAATTTAGACTATTCCGTGCCCCATTGTTGGCCTGGTTTTGCAGTTGCCGCACCTGTATCCGTAATTGTTGATTTTCCTGTTGTAGCGATTCAAGCTTGTGTTTAACGGTTGCGAGGCGCTCCGAGAATTTTTGGCGATACACATCCGGCATTTCTTGGATCACCTTTTCCAGCATTTGATTCCGCTCGTTGTACTCATGTAAAGACCCTTGGAGACGCTGAATTTCCTGATCCCGCTTTTGAATCTCTTGATCTCGCTGTTCAATCTGTGTCTGGTAAAAGCTAATCTGATCTGCTAGGGCGAGGGCTTGATGCTGCAACTCAGTCAACTGCTGTAGGGTTTGTTCTGTGAGTTGATTGGCCTGTTGAGCTTCTTTCCGGGCCTGGTAAAAATTGGCAAAAAGCTCCGGCTGTTCAACAATCAATCGGTACATTTCCTCGGATAATTGCTTAACCAACTGATCACGAATCTCGATATCCTGTTGCAGGGCCTGGAGCGAGACAGTTTCCGAGGGAGTGACATGGGTTAGGGCAAACGAAGGAGAAAGTTGATTCACGATATTAAACTCCAGCCATTCTTAAAATGAGTGTCGTGGTTACAGCCGTGGGATATAAATCAATGGGGTGATTAGGAAAAGATTCACTTCTTAGGTTCTTACGCCCAGGCCCCGCGCTCCATGCAAAAAAGATCAGCCGCACATTACCCCACCTCTGCCCACAGCTATTCCCTATGACCACACCAGGCCCCGACTTTAATCACATTTCCGTTCTCACCGCTGAACTGATCGCTGGCCTGGAGCCTAAACCCGCTGCCCATTATTTAGATGCAACCGTTGGCGGAGGCGGCCATAGTCTTGCCCTGCTGAAAACTTACCCTCACATCTGGCTTACAGTTATTGATCAAGATCCCCAGGCCCTGGCTGCGGCAAAAGGGCGATTAGCGGAATATCTTCAACAGATCACAGTTTGGCAGGGGAATTTTAGTCAATTCCAGCCCGGTTCGCGCAGGTTTGCCGGTATCTTTGCGGACTTAGGTGTGAGTTCTCCCCAATTTGACCAGGCCGAGCGGGGATTTAGTTTTCGCCATGAAGCTCCCTTGGATATGCGAATGAACCCAGGCCAGGCCGTGACTGCGGCAGATTTAGTCAACACCTTGAGTGAAAAAGAGTTGGCCAATATTTTTTATGAGCTTGGAGAAGAACGTTTTTCCCGTCGCATTGCCCGTCGAATAGTCGCCCAACGTCCTATGACCACCACCACTCAACTTGCCAATTTGGTGGCCCAGGCCATACCCAATCGAGGGTCTCAAAAAATCCATCCCGCCACCCGTGTTTTCCAGGCCCTGCGGATTGCCGTGAATCAAGAGCTAGATGTCCTCAAATCATTCTTAAACCTGGCTCCTCGTTGGCTTGAACCCGGTGGACGCATCGCGATTATTAGTTTCCACAGTTTGGAAGATCGGATTGTCAAATATGCTTTTCGCGAATCGCCGCTGTTGAATGTCATCACCAAAAAACCGATTATCGCTAGCCCAGAGGAATTATCCCGCAACCCCCGGGCCCGTTCAGCTAAACTACGCATTGCCCAACGCCTGGAGGAATAATACCTCTGCTAGGCAAAAGATAGAATGTGTTTACTGTTGTACATTAGGCACACATAGAATGAAAACCAACATTGATCTTGACGAAGAGCTGGTTGCAGAAGCCTTTCGCCTGACCCAAGTCCGCACTAAAAAAGAATTGGTTAATCTAGCCCTCAAGGAACTGATTCGCAGTCGGAAAAAATTAGATCTCCTGGACTTAAAGGGTAAGATTCAGTTTGCTCCAGACTACGACTACAAGGCATTACGAGCTGATCGTTAGGTTTCTGATTGATACCTCGGCCTGGATACCCTTTTTTCGTAATAGCCCTCATAGTTCGAGTGACGCCCTTGAAGCTTTGCTGCGGGAACATGAAACCTATCTAAGTCGTTTTACTCAAACCGAGCTTCTTCAAGGATGTCGCAATAAGCAAGAGTGGCAGCAGCTTTCTAGTTATTTGAATGGGCAAAATTATATTGAGATGCAGGACTCATCTTGGGTGGAAGCAGCCCGAATTTACTACGATTTGCGCCGGGTTGGCTATACCGTAAGGAGCATTATTGATTGCTGTATTGCCCAACTTGCCCTAGAGCATGATCAGATTTTGGTGCATTGTGACCGAGATTTTGAGTCGATTGCCCGAGTTAGAGGCCTGGAATGTCAGTATTTATCGGCTCTAGAGTGATATTCCTGAAACTGTTCCCATGGCCTGGGTGACGGCTTTTGCAAAAATTCCAGGGTCAAAAAGTTTAATTTATACCCTGAAATCTAAACAGAAGATTATTTTCGGACAATCCATATTGCCATGGGCTGAAATGTAGCGGGATTAACCGACAGACTTCGGGGACTGATATGCCACAATGTTAGCGGTCGTGCATATTTTTAACGACAGTACAAAGAATAATCAATAGGTTGCTGGCATGGAACCGCTTTATGAATACGCCTGGTTGATTCCGGTTTTGCCTCTGGTGGGAGCGATGCTGGTCGGTGTTGGGCTGATTTCCTTCAATCAAACTGTTAACAAACTTCGTCAAATCAATGCGGCGGTGATTATTTCATTGCTCGGGGTGGCCATGACCTACTCCATTGCGATCTTTGTTAGTCAACTCCAGGGCCATGCCCCCTACGAACACCTCTTTGACTGGGCAGCGGCGGGGAATTTTCACCTCTCCATGGGCTACACCATTGATCACTTAACGGCACTGATGCTGGTGGTGGTAACGACCGTGGCTCTGTTGGTGATGATTTATACCGATGGCTACATGGCCCACGATCACGGCTATGTCCGGTTTTATGCCTACCTGAGCTTGTTCAGTTCCTCGATGCTGGGCCTGGTGATTAGCCCGAACCTGGTGCAAATCTATATCTTCTGGGAACTGGTGGGGATGTGTTCCTACCTGCTCGTTGGGTTTTGGTATGACCGCAAAAGTGCCGCCGAAGCCGCCCAAAAAGCCTTTGTTACTAACCGCGTCGGGGATTTTGGCCTGCTCTTGGGGATTCTCGGCCTGTTCTGGGCGACGGGCAGCTTTGACTTTGGCGTAATTGGTGAGCGACTCCAAGAACTAACTAGTTCCGGGTTACTTAATCCCGCCGTGGCTGCATTGTTGGCGATTTTGGTGTTTTTAGGCCCTGTGGCTAAATCTGCCCAGTTCCCCCTCCATGTTTGGCTCCCCGATGCCATGGAAGGCCCCACCCCAATTTCGGCTTTGATCCATGCGGCAACGATGGTGGCGGCGGGTGTGTTTTTGATTGCCCGGATGTTCCCCGTATTTGAAGAAATCCCCTCCGTGATGACGCTAATTTCCTGGACGGGGGCGTTTACTGCTTTTCTGGGTGCGTCCATTGCCCTGACCCAAAACGACATTAAAAAGGGCTTAGCTTACTCCACCATTTCCCAACTCGGTTATATGGTCATGGGGATGGGTGTCGGTGCCTATACGGCCGGTTTGTTTCACCTGATGACCCATGCCTATTTCAAAGCCATGTTGTTCCTGGGCTCCGGTTCGGTGATCCATGGGATGGAAGCCGCGGTGGGACATGATCCGGCTCTAGCTCAAGATATGAGGGTAATGGGGGGCCTACGGAAATATATGCCGATCACCTCCGCCACATTTTTAATCGGTTGTTTGGCGATTTCTGGGATTCCACCCTTTGCAGGGTTTTGGTCAAAGGATGAAATTCTCGGGGCGGTGTTTGCTGCGAATCCAGCCATGTGGGTCTTGACTTGGTTAACAGCTGGGATCACAGCATTTTATATGTTCCGGATGTACTTTATGACCTTTGAAGGTGAGTTTCGGGGGATTGCCTTCGGGCCTGGAGCAATGAATCCCAAAGAATTGGATCACGAGGCGGGTCATGGTCATGGTGGCGGTAAACCCCATGAGTCTCCCTGGACAATGACATTACCTTTGGTGATACTCTCGATCCCCTCGATTTTGGTTGGCCTGGTGGGAACGCCCTTTCATAACTACTTTGAAGGCTTTATCCATGCCCCAGGAGAAATCATTGAATCCCTGGTAGTGGAAGATTTAAGCGAGTTTTATATCCTGGGTGGGGCTTCTGTCGGGATCGCGCTGATCGGGATTACGGTTGCTTCATTGATGTATCTCCAAGGGAAGATTAGCCCAGTGGCAATTGCCGAGAAGATCAAGCCGCTTTACGAATTCTCGTTACACAAGTGGTATTTTGATGAGCTTTACGAAGCCGTTTTTGTCAAAGGAGTGCGGCGAATTGCCCGTCAAGTTCTTGAAGTGGATTACAACGTTGTCGATGGCGTGGTCAACTTAACTGGATTTGTGACGATGATTACGGGTGAGGGCTTGAAATACTTTGAAAACGGCCGGGCCCAGTTCTATGCCTTAATTATTTTCCTAGCGGTGATTGGTTTTGTTGTCTTCTCTTTCCCCTTTTGAGGAATTGTTAAATTTTTCTGCAACCCCCTGCCTTTTTTGAAATTTGCTTCTAACTTATTGATGCAGCGTTACATTTGACCGCAGCCTAAGTCAGATTGCCGAGGAGCTTTGGATTTTTGTTTATGACTGATTTCCCCTGGTTAACTACGATCATCCTTTTTCCACTTGTGGCTTCGGCAGCGATTCCATTTATCCCCGATCCCGATGGCAAAGGCCGCCCGATCCGCTGGTACACCCTGGTGATTGGGCTGATTAACTTCTCCTTGATCATCTATGCCTTTGCCACCCAGTACGACCTGAGTAATCCGAATTTGCAACTGTTTGAGGCCTATGACTGGATTCCAGAAATTGGCCTGCGCTGGTCGGTGGGTGCGGATGGATTATCGATGCCGTTGATTTTGCTGACCGGATTTGTGACGACGTTGGCAACCTTGGCGGCCTGGCCCGTGACGTTTAAGCCGCGCCTATTTTATTTCATCATCCTGGCCATGTATGGCGGGCAGATTGCGGTTTTCGCGGTTCAGGATATGTTGGTCTTTTTCCTGGCCTGGGAGTTGGAATTGATTCCTGTTTACTTGCTCCTGGCAATTTGGGGTGGGAAGAAGCGTCAATACGCAGCGACTAAGTTTATTCTTTACACGGCTCTGAGTTCCCTCTTTATCCTTGTGGCTGCTTTTGCCATGGCCTTTTACGGGGATGTGACTAGCTTTGATATGCACACCCTGTCGCTGAAAAACTATGGCCTGGGTTTCCAACTGCTGGTTTATACCGGGTTCTTAGTGGCCTATGGGGTGAAGTTACCGATTGTGCCCCTTCATACTTGGCTCCCGGATGCCCATGGGGAAGCAACCGCTCCGGTACATATGCTCTTGGCTGGGATTCTCCTGAAAATGGGGGGCTATGCCCTGATTCGGATGAATGTGGAAATGCTACCTGGGGCCCATGCTAAATTTGCGCCTGTATTGGTGATCCTGGGTGTCGTCAATATTGTTTATGCCGCTTTAACCTCCTATGCCCAGCGAAACCTGAAGCGGAAAATTGCCTATTCCTCAATTTCCCACATGGGGTTTGTCTTGATTGGGATTGGTTCATTCACCAGTTTGGGTATGAGTGGGGCAGTGTTACAGATGGTTTCCCACGGATTGATTGGCGCCAGTTTGTTCTTCTTAGTTGGGGCAACCTATGACCGAACCCATACGTTGATCTTGGAAGAAATGGGCGGTGTTGGTCAGAAAATGTCCAAGATATTTGCCATGTTTACGGCTTGCTCCTTAGCCTCATTGGCGCTACCCGGGATGAGTGGCTTTGTGGCCGAACTAATGGTGTTCGTTGGCTTTGCCACCAGTGATGCTTACAGTCAGACTTTTCGGATTGTTGTTGTGCTTTTGGCGGCGGTGGGTGTGATTCTCACTCCGATTTATTTGCTTTCGATGCTGCGGGAAATTTTCTATGGCCCGGAAAACAAAGAGTTAACAAATCATGAGGAATTAGTGGACGCGGAGCCGCGGGAAATTTTTATCATTGCCTGTTTGCTCGTGCCGATTATTGGGATTGGCCTGTATCCAAAGATTTTGACTCAAATTTACGATGCCACAACCGTGCAATTAGTCGCCCGAATTCGAGAGTCTGTACCTACCCTTGTTCAGCACCAGGCCCCGGATACCCCGTTGTTTAGTTTTTATACAGCTCCTTCTCTAGAAAACCAGGCCCTAGAATAGGTTTAATCAGGGTGGTATGAGATCAGCATGGAGATAGCCCCAGGCCCGGCCCGAAAAACTCTCTTACTCGTGGATGACGATCCTAACCTGGTGCTTTTGGTTCAGGACTATTTGGAACTCAAGGGCTATCGAGTTTTAACAGCCTCCCAAGGCAGGGAAGGATTACAGGTCTTGGAACAGGAAACCCCAGACTTGATCATTTGTGATGTGATGATGCCCGAGATGGATGGCTATCATTTTGTCCGGCATGTTCGGGAAAATACGAGAATTGGCTGGCTACCTGTACTGTTTCTCTCGGCCAAAGGACAAACCGAAGATCGGGTGATTGGCTTGAATACTGGGGCCGATGTCTATATGGTTAAGCCCTTTGAGCCCGCTGAACTGATTGCCCAGATTGAGGCTTCCTTAAAGCAAGCAGAACGGATTAAACACCTCCAAGCCGCGATCCAGAGTAATACCCCCGCCCCAGGCCCTTTACCGTTACCCAATGGGATTGAATTAACCCCCACGGAAGCCAAGGTGATTCGGTTAGTAGCCCAAGGTTTAGCCAATCGAGAGATTGCCAATCAACTGTGTGTGAGTCAACGCACCGTAGAAAGTCATGTCAGTAATATGTTGGGCAAAACTGGCTTAAGTAACCGGACAGAACTAGCGCGTTGGGCCTTGGATTATCATTTGACTTAATTACCACAGTCACTAGAGTCACCAGGCCTGGAACATAAACCTATGTTTTTGTGGTCTCTACTGATGTCATGGCGATGATTAATTCCCGTAGTCTGGACGTAGAATCTACTACCTGGCAGGATCGCTAAGGTTTGACGGTGCAGGAAATAGAATTTTGCTGGAGGTGGCCTGGATGCCGACGCGCTTTTATCAACTGGGTTTAGTGGGATTACTGGCGATCAGTGGTTCAGTTATGCTCATTCCCCCAATTGCCGCCCAAACCCCTGATGTGAGTCAATTTGGTGTGGATAACCCAGGCCTACAGCGGGCTATGAACTTGGCGCGACAAGCTGCGGAACGGGCCAACGGAGGACTCACCCAATACCGCGCGGAACCAGCCATGTCTGGAATTGCCACCCAATCTCCCTTTGTGATTAACACCGATGGTAGTTTTACCTTTACATTTCTCGGTGGGCGGCCCGCGGAACCCTACTCAATTGAATCTATCGTGACTGTGAGTGCTGATGGTCGGCAAATCAATCTGGATTACAACGGGCCGATTAAAACCCCCAGGCCCCAGGGGAATCAACCCAACCCTACCAATGTCGGCGCCAACACCCGGATCGGTGATGAAATTCGTAACCTTCAACGGGCCATGAACTTAGCACGCCAGGCCGGAATTAATGCCAACGGGGGTTTGAGCGTCTACCGGCCGGATATGTCCATGTTTAGCTTGGATCGGGCTAATTATACAATCAACGACAACGGCACTGTCACGTTCACCTTTATGGGCGGCCGGCCTGGAGCTAATCCAACAATTGAAAGTATCATTTCCGTTGCCTTGGATGGCTCGCAAATTACCATTGACTACAACGGCCCAATTCGTGACCAAAGCCCTGCGAATAACCAATCCTGATGCTGAGATATTGGAGAGATCAGAGAAAGGGTCGAGGGTGGATGAACCTTGATGAGCCCTGTCAATCTCGAAAAATTGCCCGTGCTAGGATTGAATTAGTCTATGCTTCTGGAGCAGTTTAGTCGTGCATCTTTGATTTTCTGAATCCCAACATATCTTTGAACCGCTTTCCTCACTCTTTACTATGAACACTCTGCGATTTTCCCCGTGGGTCATCTCAGTTGCCCTGTTAACTCCCTTAGTCTTTTCAGTCCCTGTGGAGGCCCGTGGCGGTGGGGCTGTGCGAGCGGGGGGTGGCGGTATTGGTGGTGGTGCCCGAGCAGCAAACGTCAGGCAATCGGGTAATTTTTCTCATAACCTGCAAAATAGCGGTAATCTTAGTACTCGCCCTGTAAATACCAGTAATGTGAATCGAGCCAACGTCACGAACAACATTAATAATCGTGGTGGTAATACGGTTAATACTTTCGACCCGAATACCCGCACGAACATCAATAATACTCCGGTCATTAACAATCCCAATCACACCGTTAATAACATCAGCGGCAATACCATCAATGTGAATGGAAATAACTGGCGGGGTGGGGGTTGGTACGGTGGCGGCTATTATGTTCCCCCGGCCTGGGGTTGGAGTGCTGCGGCGTTTGCAGGTGGCTTGGCCATTGGAGCAGCAATTAGTCAACCTCCCCCCTACTATTCCAATATCTACGTTGGGGGTAATCCATACATTTACTCTGATGGTGTGTACATGGCTCCCCAAGGCAGTTCATACGTGGTTGTTGCTCCCCCCGTTGGGGCCGTCGTTACCTATTTACCCGATGGTTGCCAGGCCTTCAGTCAAAATGGTGGGCAATACTTCAGTTGCAGCGGCGTCACTTACCAGCCTTTTTATGAAAATGGTGCGGTTGCCTATCAAGTTATTGGAACTCAATCGTGAAAACCGTTGCTGTCATTGACTACGACATGGGTAATCTCCACTCGGCCTGTAAAGGGTTGGAGTTTGCTGGAATTACCCCAATCGTGACGGATCAGGCTAAGGATATTCTCAGGGCCGATGCGGTTGTTTTGCCCGGTGTGGGTGCTTTTGATCCTGCGGTTGAGCATATTCGGAGTCGGCAATTAGAGTCAGTATTGCAAGAGGTGATCCGGGCTGGAATCCCGTTTTTGGGAATATGTTTGGGCCTACAGATTCTGTTTGAGGGCAGTGAAGAGGGGCAATTACCAGGCCTGGGGATCTTTCCCGGTACCGTTAAACGATTTGTCCCAGAACCCCACCTGCCAATTCCCCACATGGGCTGGAACCAATTGCACTTCAACCAACCTGATCATCCACTTTGGCGGGGCCTGGAGCCGGAACCCTGGGTATATTTTGTCCACTCCTACTTTGTTGAGCCGAAAACCCCCTCCCTAACCGCTGCCACTGTCACCCACGGACAACAAACCGTCACCGCAGCAATTGCCGCAAACAATGTCATGGCGGTTCAGTTTCATCCAGAAAAATCCGCAACCACTGGACTACAAATCCTCAAGAATTTTGTTGCACTACTCTAGGCTCTGTTTCATGCTTGAGCATCATATTTGACGGCATCAGCATATTCTTGAAGGACTACAGGATGAAAAATAAATTTTCTGGATTCAGCAGTTATCTAATCCGTTGAAGTGCTATTTCCCCATCAATCGGCCGAACAGAACTATTTTTTGTTTTGAGATGTCATTTTTCAACTTCCTCAACCCAGGCCCAGTCAATTTCAGAATCATGATCATCCTCAAAACTTTCAAGCAATTTTTCAGCAAGCATGGCCCTTGTGATGATTGGCAATGCTAGGATTTTGGCGTTCAATTCTTCATTAGGCCTGGTCATTTTTTTTGAAAGCCAATTTTTTTAATTCTAGCCTAAGAATAAAGATCCGAACCTGATGCCTTTAAGGATCGAGAAGATAACCAGACCGTTTGAGTCTGCTGCCATGAGCGACTGACAAGAAGTATTAGGATTACAGTCAATAGATGATCCACTGAAGCCCAAAAATACTACGGAGAAATTTGTCTTGAATCATCTCATGCCTGCTCGTTTCTTGGGTCATGGTAATCCCATGCACGCCTTGGCTGATGATAGCTATACCCAGGCCTGGGCCAAACTTGGGCAACAACTCCCCAAACCCCAAGCCATTCTCGCCATCTCAGCCCACTGGTATATTCCCGGCACCGCAGTTACTGCTAATCCCAGGCCCCGCACGATTCATGATTTTGGCAACTTTCCCCCAGAACTATTTGCGGTAGAGTATCCTGCACCCGGCCACCCCGAACTCGCCCAACACATTCAGAAGATGTTAGCCCCAATTACAGTCAAACTGGATGAGCAATGGGGTTTTGATCATGGTACTTGGTCAGTTCTGAAGCATGTTTTTCCCCAGGCCAATATTCCGGTGATCCAACTCAGTCTGGATGCGACTCAACCACCCGCATACCATTACGACATTGGGCAACGGCTCAAACTACTCCGAGAAGAAGGCATTTTAATCATCGGTAGCGGCAATATTATTCACAATCTGAGAACCTACACTTGGCATTCTCCTGAGACTCGAGCTTTTGATTGGGCAGTGCGCTTTGAAGCCTATATTCAGAACGCCTTAATTCAGGGTGATGATAGCGCCGTGATCAACTACGAAAGTTTTGGTTCCGATGCACTCTTAGCAGTACCCACCCCAGAACATTACTTGCCTTTACTCTATGTCTTGGGATGTCAGAAAAATGAAGAACCTGTGAGCTTTCCAGTGGTTGGCAGTGAGGGCGGTTCAGTTTCGATGTTGTCGGTTCAGATCGGCTAAAGATTTGATTTTGGGTAAAGCAACGGCGAAAGCAAGGTTATAAAATAATTATCAGATGCAAGCAACTATCAAGCCAGGAGCATCGTTATTGATTCGTTGATTTACTCAAAATTTACTGGTGTTATAGCTTTATTTCATGAACCAATATTTCAAGAGATTCGTTTCAACCAATAACCAGGCTTTCGACTGTGGTGCATCAATGCAAAAATTAAGATTGTTTCATTTTCAAAACGATATAAAAGTGTATAAGGAAATTTTTGAATAAAGGCTTTACGAATATCTTTTTTTAGAACTGGATAGCGATTGGGCGATTCTCTAATTTGATTAACTGTATTCTCGACATGATTAATAAAAGTTTGAGCAAGGTCAATTCGGATTTGAGCATAGTAGTTGACGGCATCAGCATATTCTTGAAGGGCTGCAGGGTGAAAGATTAATCTCATGGATTCAGCAGTTGTCTAATCTGTTGAAGTGCGATTTCTCCATCAATCGGCTGAACAGAACCATTTTTTATTTCGAGATCACGTTTTTCGACTTCCTCAACCCAGGCACCTTCAATTTCGGGATCAAGGTCAAACTCTAGGCTTTCAACTAACTTCTCAGCGAGGATAGCCCTGGAAATACTAGGGAGTGCTAAGGCTTCTGCTGTGAGTTCTTCAAGTGTTTTAGCCATAGCGTCCGAGATTGTTTTCTCCATTTCAATAGACAGATCAAAATTCCAGAGTCGTAAGGAATAGAGTATTTAAAGAGAAACTGATTCATTAAAATATTTATGGACTTCAACTTTAAGGTAGTGTTTTTGTCTTCATGAACCCAGGCCTGGTCAACTTCTGGGCATCAGATATCTATGTTATGAGCTGGTTTTGGGATATTTTCGATGAGGCCGAAGTCGCAACCAGTTACGGGGACGAACGGTTTCTCTGACTTGAACTTGATTAGAGACAATATACAGCAAATATGAGCGTCCCATATCTGGATTTTTTACCCTTTTTCTCCGATACCGGGCTTTAGTTTCTACTATCAGTTGTTTTGTCCACAAACCAATAGATTCAAGTGTCCGTCCATTACGATCACAAAATTCAACCTCAAAAGCTTTACCCTCAGCCAATATTTCAACGATAGTCCCGATTTGTCCGCGTCGCAGATTATATTCAGGCAGGTCAACCTTTAGAGCAACTACGTCGAGTAATTTTGGTAGGGTCTTCATCACTTATATAACCTCCAGCCACTAAAGAGGATAGCAGGTTGTTAATTTTGGGTTTTCCGTCCCGTGCTCAATAATGCAAGCACTTCGGAGAGTCGCCCTTCTATTCTGCCACTCAATTGGGAAATCTACCGTGTAACGTTGCCCAAACGGGTCTCTTAGCCCTAACTGAACCTCATAGAGAGTGACTGCCTCAAGCAAAATTCGCCGTAAATCTTCAGGATCCTCAGCCGTCATGTCCAAAATTGATGAAAAAAGCCGGGCCTTGTGTTTTCCGGTTTCATGAACTGAATTAAGGCAGTAGCCTCGTAGTTTACGAATATCTACAATTGCCTTGTCTGCATTTGGAAGCAACATACAAAACTGGCAATTTTAGAGATGTTGAAAAAACTTACTAGGCTTTCAACGCTTGCATTAAATCGTGACGAGTAATAATCCCCACCAGGCCCCCGGTTTCATCTAAGACAGGTAAACGACTAATGTGGTGATGGACAATGGCCTGGGCAACTTCGGAAATCGGGGTCGTGGGGGTGGTGGTAATCGGCTTTTTGGACATCACATCCTGCACCTGCATGCCCAAGGTTTTTTGGAGGTGATGGTGAAATTTTTCTGGAGATTCAAAATAGATCACACTGCCCAATAACGTCAAATAAACCGGCGGTTCCAAGGGGGCTTCTCGGACGATCAAGTCTGCTTCTGTGACCAGGCCCACTAACTTTCCGGCCTCATCTACCACAGGCAAACCCCGCACCTGCTTTTCCTCCATGAGTTTGATTGCCGTTTCAATCGAGTCGGTGGGCTTAACCGTGAACGGGTGGGCAGTCATGAAATCTTGGACAACAGCAGTAGGCATAGGAAACTTCCAATAAAACGGCTTAATGGTGGCTGGCGTGAAGGTAGGAGGCGGCGAGGGCTAAATCGGGGCGTAAATCACGGGCCTGGCGTAGATAAATATGTTGGATCAAGGCCTGGGGTTGGGGCGTATTGAAATAAATTAGGCAGCGAATACACCGCTCCAGGCCCCCTTCGACGTACATTTGCTGCACATCAATCAACGGAATGGACTGCCATTGGGGACGTTCTCGAGCCACCGCCGCTGGAAAAATCCGATCCAAATCCCGTGTCACGGAAAAGGTCACACTGATTACCTCGGACAAATCCAATTGATTGTGGGCTTCAATTTCATCCAAAAGTTCTAAAACCGCTTCCCGAATTGCCGGAATGGAATTAGTTGCGGCCGTTGTTGCCCCACGAATTGCTCGGACTCGCCACCCCACGCTGATATCCTCCATGATTTATCACTCTATCAAGGTCAAGGACGATAAAGCCAGAGGGGGAGGCCGCGCATGCTCAGTTCAAATTCCAGCCAATCTTGCCCCAGGCCGAGCATCCGAGACAGTGCATCTGACTGGTGAAATTTGGATTCACTGCGATTGGGCAAAAGGCGGCTCAGGGGAGATTTCGGTTCTTCAATGGGGACGAGTTTGGCTTTTTCCGCATCCAACCCCGCGAGTTCAGCAGTCCAGCGGCGGGCATCTTCTTCCGTTCCCAGGCGATCCACTAAACCCAAACTCAAGGCCTGTTGCCCGGTAAATACGCGTCCATCGGCAAAGGTGCGGACAGTTTCCTCGCTGAGATTGCGCCCCTCGGCTACGGTTTGGACAAATTGCCCGTAGCTGGTATCAATCAAGTCTTGAAGAATGTTTTTTTCATCATCCGTCAACTCCCGATCAAAGGCCAAGATGTCCTTGTAGGGGCCGGATTTGATGACTTTGAACGAAATACCAATTTTTTCTAGCAACACCTCGAGATTGTTGCCCCGGAGAATCACGCCAATGCTGCCGGTAATCGTCCCCGGATTAGCCACGATGTGTTCTGCCCCCATGCCGATATAGACCCCACCGGATGCGGAAATATTCCCGAAACTGGCGACGATCTTCATTTTGGATCGCAATCGTTTGATGGCTTCATAGATTTCCTGGGAATCGCCGACTGTTCCCCCAGGGCTATCAATGCGTAACAGTAGGGCCGGAAATCCCCGCTCTTCCACAGTTTTTAGGGCTTTTAAGACACGTTTGCGGGTTGCCCCCATGATCGCCCCTGAAATTTCAATCCGGGCAATTTGCTTTTTAACAGGTTGGGAAAAAGGCCAAGGCATAGACAGATTTATTACTCAATACCGGCATTAACTTTCCCCCTATCTTAGCCGTCACGGTTCAGCTTTGGCCCAGGCCCCGCACAGCAAACCAGAGAATTTGAGTATCCCGTTGGGCCTGGAAGTCATTATCGCCACTGATCACCAAACTCGCCCGTCCGTCCTCTAACTGCGGCCCCAGGGTCATACCTTCGAGGTTATCCAGGGTCAGTCCGAGAGTGCCCAAATCCAACAGGAGTTCTTTCCGCACCGGTTGAATCCCCTTCAGACCCAGTGGGAGTGTTTTCAGGGTTGAAATATCCGTGGCGCCCCCTAGGGAAACTTGAAATAATTTCACACCAAACCCCTGAGTCAGGCTAAAGGTTCGTTCCAAACTCAAGAAATGCCCGCCGTTATCGAGGGCCAGTAATTCCACCAGGCCATTGGCGGCAACGGTATTGGGGGCTGGGTCGAGGACATAGGTGTGTTCGGAAATTAAGACAGGCTGCACATCTCCCCGTAAATAATGCAAAATCCGGGCAGGTGGCATGGTTTTTTGTTCAGGGTCTAAATCCTGCAGAAGTCCGGTTTCTGTGGCGACAAACAAGCGATCTCCGGCGGGGTTGAGAGTCAGGGATTCAAAGCCTTGGTTATTCTGAACGCCTTGGGGTGGGTGGGTGGGATCCGAGCTGGCACTGTAGTAACTGGGAATCCGAAACTTTAACTTTTCAACACCATCTAAACCAAATTCGCGAATAAACGGCGGGGCCTGGTCTTTAACCCCTTCACTACTAATCAGCAATGTGTTCTCAGGAGTCAGGGCAATGCCTTCTGGATCGGCGGTGTTTGGGGCTAGGGCCTGGGCTTGATTATCTTGGAGCCGTGTAACCTGGGTAATTTCGGTAGTTGGGCTGGGGGTTTCCGGGCGGACACGTAAAACCTGGGGGGGCGGTTGGAGCTTCAGGGTATAAAGCCGGGGGAGATTGCGATCGTCACTAATTACGTAGTAGAGATCTTGCTTGCGGTCGTAGGTGATCCCAGAAATGCCACCAAATTGGGTATTTTGAAATTCTTGATTGGGGACTTTACCCACCTGGATGAGCTCTAAATCGATGGGGAGAAATAAACGTTCCCGGGCCTGGACTTGGGGTAATGCACAACCACTCAAAACTAGGCATAGACAAACAAATAGAGTTAGCGGATAGAGATAATTGGCCTGGCCTGGGGATGGTTGGGATTTCATTAATTGGGGCCTTTACCCGAAGAACGCTATTACCAGTTTGACTAAGCTAGGGGTAAATTTGGACAAAGAACTCAAAAATTAGCGGCCCCGGACAGCAATGCGGGTAAATTGCTCTGCCATCGTTGCGCCACCTGACCCTCGACCAAAGATATGAATTGTCGCAGAACGGGGATTTTCAATACAAACATAGACCCCTTTTGTGCCAGCTTGAGTACCACTACTACAACTAAATCCACCGGTGGGTTCTTGAACGGCATCCATTAAGGGGTTTGTGCCTGACGTTGTCCCCAGAACAGCGGGAGGATTAGCAGGAAAGAAAGTACCAGCACTATTCCGTGAAATTCGCATGATTACCCCAGGTTTTAACCAAGTTCCATCTGGGCAGCCACTTAGGTCTTGAAGAAAGTAAATTGTGTTTAAAATTCCCCCTGGAGCGTTACTATCCCGACTCTGAATGTGCAAAATTGGGGTATTCACCGCACAGCCCCCAGGCCCCGTGTTGCTAATGGTGTAGCCAGTTGGAAGGCTAACCGAAAAAGCTTCTCGAATATCTTTGGAAATAAAGCCTAAAGCCCGGTCAATTTCTACGCGCCGTTCTCCATCCGATTGAGTCTGTCGATCAAATCCGAGAATTGTCACCAGGCCATACCCCAGACCCGCAACAACAATACTAGCCGTAGCTACCCCAACTAACAGCTCAGGCAGCGTAAAACCGGGCGGCACATTTCTGGAGCAACGAGCGTATTTTGGCCAGTAGCCTAGTAAACCCTGAAACTTCATAGGACTATTGCACCTGAGTGGTTGTACAGTTACTGCCAGTTGCCCCTGTTGTGTCGCTGCTAGCATAGGTTCCAGAGCGCATAATCCCGATTCCACCGGCAATCACTAAACAGCGTTGTTGCACCGAAGTATTGGGCATAGCAACCACAAATGTGGCGGAGTTAAATCCAGTTTGCCCATCACTCTTGAAAATAAAACTAGATCCCCCACTATTGCGCACCTCAGTAGAACCCGCCAACCAGTCTCCCCCGATCTGTCGCGTACCTGTACTTAGGCAGGGATTACTCGGATCTGCATCGGTTAATGTTGTGATCCCGCCCGATGAACTAACCGTAAAACCACAATCCCGTCCACGGCGAACTGCTTCTCGCTGAGCTTCCTTGAAAGTTCCTTCTACCTTAGTAATGGCCTCTTTTACCCGTTGATTATTTAACCAGGCCAGGAAACTAGGTAAGAAAATCGCTGCCAAAATTCCAATGATTGCCACCACCGCCAACATCTCCGGCAACGTAAAACCAGTTTGCTTAGGGACACTTAATCGCTGCATCGGGAATTACCTCTGTTTCAAGTTCAGCAATGGGGGTTGTTTCGCCCTGGGGAAGAATCTTGTAGGAAATTTGCAGAATATGGTAGGGGGAGCTAGAGGAAATAGTCGGAGTTAAACTTCCCCCAGGCCCGCCACGGACAAGGGTATAGGATTTTCCGCCGATGGTTTTAGTCGATGTGGCCACTGCAGGCAAATTCGTTCTCAAGGCAAACCCAAACCCCGAGGCAGAACTGGTGGCGTTACACATATTGATTGCCGATACATTAGTGTTGGGGGCCTGGACAACTTGAATTGAACTTCCCAAGGTCAGTTGATTTGGGCCGACAGCTGAAACGGAATAGGTGTTAGGATCATTGCCAATTCGCACTAGATCACCCACCTCAAACCCATCAACCCATCCCACGGATATGGTATCGGTACCGATCACCGTAGATGCCGTTAATGTTGTTGACTTATAGGCGGCAGCTAAACTTTTCACTTGCTCTAGATCCTCTTGAATCCAGTTTTTTGAGCTACTCAATTCTCGCCCCTGGGCTGCCAAGATCATTGCATAGACCATGAGTTGAAGGGATGTCGTCACAAACAGAAGCGCAATCAACATGCCAACGATAACTTCCACCAATGAAAAGCCCCCATTGGATAACAAAATCTTGAATCGTTGATGCTTATTCATTGGACAGACACCCGCTCTAGCTTTCTGATGGAATCCATGCTGAGGGGTAAAACGCTACCCGGAGGGGAGAGGGGAGGAACCGTAGGCTGGAGAACCGACCATGGGACATTCACTGGCTCGATGGTAGTTGTTCCCTGGGATAAATTGATGTTTCTAGACCAAATAACTCCCTTGAAACGAGTTGTAAAACTAGCCTGACCTATGGTGACAGTGTAATTTGGCGCGATGATTACTGCTTCCGTTGTGGTGGATGGCGTTGAGTTATTATTATTGGCAATTGCAAATGTTCCAGAAGTTGTATTCATCCCAATTAATTTCAGGTCACCGGGAGAGCATCCATTAATAATTGTTGTCCCATCGGAGATTCCATCATTGTTTGCATCAGTGCAATCATGGCCAATCTTGGGTCGTCGGTTTCCTGATCCCGTACCTACCGTTGTTGAAATATTGTTATCAATAAAAAAAGTTACCTTGCTACCTGCTGGAACAACAATTGCCCCTGTGGATGTGACAGTAATGCTGGCTGCACGATAAACGTACTCATTGGGTACCGAACCATTACCGCTGGGATATAGGGCAATATCAGCGGCTCTTGGGAAAATTGTGGTTGCATTAGTTGGGGCGCTGTAGGAACCTAAATTGATGGCTCCCGAGGGTAATGACAGTGGGGGTGGCAACGGACGGGTGGGACTGGAAATAACTGTACCCGCAGCAATTCTATTTCCGGAACCCACTAGGGAGCCTATAGTCCCACATTTAGCTTCAACAATTTCATGACTAGCAGTGGACAGAACCTGAGTACCCGTTCCAGGCCAGGTGTAATTCTCCGCCCATAATACGGGTGGCGTTGATGCAGGAACAACATTGCGAGAAACTGGAACATGGGCTCGAATTTGTGTTGCTGATCTGACCTCATTGCCATCCAGAGCTTCACCTTTAATCGTCAAACAGCGATTAGTTGCAGAGCAGCCTTCTGAACTGGGAGTTGGTAAATAGCTAACGACCTGATAACGACCACCTTCAACCTCGATAGGCTCATTGAAGGCATCGGCTTCTTGATATTCAGGATGTGAACCATTGCAAAAACGCTGATCTAAAAAACTGCTGCTATCCCCAGCCCATTTCAAAGGGGTTGCTGCACTCGGGTCAAAATTCTGATTCAAAAGTCCACGATTGCGACTGAGGTAATCCCGAACTCGCTCTAAGCCAGTCTCAGCAATGGCAATACTTCTCTCGGAGGCTTTTTGGGCAGAAGCTGTAGTCACTTGAGTTTGAGACCGAAGCATCATGGTCACAGCTACCAGCAGCATTAACAGGCCCATGCCCATCACAAGGGGGATTACAAACCCTCGATTCCGTCCCTTGTAACGGCGATAACGGGATAGCCTTTGTTTTTGAGTCCCCCACTTCATCATTGTTCTATCCGCCTAGTTGAAGCGATAACTTGTCAACGGTCAGAATGATAAAGAAAAATTGTTATTGAATCGTTATGTCAAACCATTAAAACTTAACAGATGTGCTGTGAAAGTATCTGTAAGCACGATTACTTGGCAACTAAAGAAGAATTTTGTTTCTTAATCTGATCTTAAAATTTTCCCAGTTGCGGGGGTAAAACCCATGGGGTAGGAACTGTTATCAGTCTTCACCAGGCAAAATGTCCCCACCAAATAATTCTTGACGTAACCAAGCCCAGGCCTGGGAAATCGTGTTAACCTGCACCGAATTTGGGAGAGAAGGGCGTTGAATCATGATCACAGGACAGTTTAGCCGTCGGGCCGCCAGGATTTTACTAAAGGTTGCCGGGCCGCCACTGTTTTTGCTGACCAGAAGATCAATCCGATGGGTTTGCATGAGCGTAATTTCCTCCTCCAGGCCAAAGGGGCCCCGTTGCAACAGAATTTCTCCTTTAGGCCTGGCCTGGTTTGGGTCAGGAGGCTCAATCATCCGCATCAGAAACCATCCTGGTACTTGGGCATAGTGGCAAAGTTCTTGGCGGCCAATGGTGAGGAAGATGTGTTGTCCAAGTTGGGGGATCAGCCCAGCTGCAGTTTGATGATCTGGAACCTCGTACCATCGATCGGCTTTGGTTTTGCTCCAGGCCCGACGCACAACATAGATATGGGGTATGCCTAACTTTTGGGTTGCTATGAAGCTGTGGTGGGATATCTTCTGGGCAAAGGGATGGGTGGCATCCAGAACGGCATGAATTTCTGCAGTTTCCAGAAAGCTGACTAATCCAGGGATACCACCGAATCCCCCGGTGTGAACTGGCCCAGGCGGGAGCAGAGGATCTTGAGTGCGGCCGGCCAAGGACGAGATCACTGTCAATTCGGGCTGAGTTAGCAGGAATGCAGCTAATTTCCGAGCTTCTCCAGTCCCCCCCAAAATCAAAACTCGCTTCAAAGTGCCCTACCACCTCTGACCATGGTTACCTTGTGATCGCTAGGTTTGAATCTATCGCCAATCTAGGGGTACGACAACCACACTAAATGACTTAGAAGACTGCTATGTCAATGCCTCCAGCGGGCTAGTATTTTCACCACATCAGCAACGGCCTCAATTCTGATTTACCCCGATAGTGAGACATTCACAAATTTGCGATTCTTTAAGCCGTTGTTTTCCCTTTTCTTATGGGTCACTCAGGGCGATTCATATCTGCACAAGCACCATCAATAACTACGTTCAAGTATCAGTACCTATCTACTGCAATATATTCTCAATAAAACCCGTTGTTGCGACTAGGACTTAAATTTAGTAAAATCTTGTCATTAAGGTACGGCTATTTACGAGGTCATTTATGCCCCTCTATACGGCATCCGCTTTGAAAGCCGAGTTAAACGAGAAGGGATGGCGGCTAACTCCTCAAAGAGAAACGATTCTTAATATTTTTCAAAACCTACCGAAAGGAACTCACCTCAGTGCGGAAGACCTCTACCTGCGTTTGGAGGAGGAAGCTAGTCCCATCAGCCTTTCGACAATTTATCGAACCGTCAAGCTCATGACCCAAATGGGAATTTTACGCGAGTTAGAGTTGGCGGAAGGCCATAAGCATTATGAATTGAATCAACCTCACCCTTACCATCACCACCATTTAATCTGCATCAAATGCAGTAAAACCATTGAATTTAAAAACGATTCTGCCCTCAAAATTGGTGCAAAGGTGGCTCAAAAGGAAGGCTATCATCTTCTTGATTGTCAACTTTCAATTCATGCCATTTGTCCCCAGTGCCAGCGCGCTATTGTTGCTTAATCGGCATTTGTGAGGGTTTGACTTGTGGCCATGGAGCACAGTGGGATTAGATTACCCTTCAATGGGCTGGGGCAACCAGGATGCCAAGGCTTAAGGATTGGGCTCGGGATATTGACTGGAGCTGCTTTGCTGACCTTCCCGGCTGTGGCAGTTGAGTTTCCCGATGGTCGCGTTGCCTTTGATATTCCTCCTTACCTCAATCAAACTTATACCCCCTACACCACAACATTTTTTCCGCAACCGACCTATTTTTTTGGACTCAGCTTGGCAACTACGGCTGGAGAACCCTTAGAACGAGTTGTGATTCGCCCCTTGGACAACCAAGAAGACATCTATTTTGTCCCCAATCTCACCCAGGCCTGGCTAGGCAAACCCCATCGCAATACGCCCCGTGCCCAAATCGCTTCTGTAGAAGTCAACCCAGAAACCTTCGATATTGAGATTCAGTTCAATCCACCGCTACCCCCTGGAAGTTTCTTGACCATTGGTGTTTCCCCCTATCGCAACCCAGCCTTGGACGGGGTCTATCAATTCTCAGTGGTGGCCTATCCCCGAGGTGGAGCCCAGGCCCTTGGTCAGGAAATTGGCACGGGGCGGTTGCAGTTTTACCGCACGGGTGATCGCTAGTGGCCATGTCCCGCAAAGTGCCACCACCATTAGTTCCTGGGGATTGTCTAGCGGTGATTTTACCCAGTGGGCCACTACCCCAGTGCTCTGAATTCCAGGCCGGGGTGTCGTGGTGGCAATCCCAGGGCTTTCTGATTGACGTTTACTCCCAATGCCAGGCCCAGTGGGGATACTTAGCAGGGTCGGATCAGGCGCGGCGTCGGGCTCTTCAAGATGCGTTAACTGATCCAAACATCAAGGGTATTCTCTGTGGGCGGGGGGGCTACGGGGCAACGCGACTGTTGGCCGATTGGGTCTGGCCCGACCATTCCCCAAAATGGCTGATTGGGTTTTCGGATATTACTGCCCTGCTCTGGAGTTATGCCCAATTGGGCGTAGTTGGAATTCATGGGCCGGTTTTAACCACCTTGGCCGCGGAACCAGACTGGACAAAACAACGGCTTTTACAGCTAGTCCAACACCAACCGATTGCAGAATTGTCGGGACAGGCCTGGGTAGGCGGATGTGTTGAAGGAATTCTTTGGCCGGGAAACTTAGCCGTGGCAACTCATCTGCTGGGTACATCTGCATTTCCCACCTGGGAGCGAGTGATTTTGGCAATTGAAGACGTTGGTGAGGCTCCCTATCGCTTAGATCGGATGTTGACCCAATGGCGCCAGGCCCCAATCTGGAAAAATGTTGTCGGCATCGCCCTTGGTCGATTTAGTAACTGTACGGCCCCTCCAGAAAAACCGAGTCTGTCGGTGGCAGAGGTGCTCAGGGATCGACTCTGTGACCTAGGGATGCCGGTGGTGGCTGAATTACCCTTTGGCCATGAGGGGGAAAATGCTGCCTTACCCGTGGGCCTAGGGGCAAAACTAGATGGAGACAATGGAACGTTATCGCTCCTATATCCCCCCTGAAGTATCCGCAACTCTAGTCATTTCCCTTGGGCATGAAACATCAAAACCTTGAACCGTTATGAACAGCCCACGAAATCTCCAAACTTTTGGCAGAAAGGGCGATAGGTTTTTTAGAGAATCAATTCTTCCCAGGCCTCAACCCAGGGTTGTTTTAAACAAAGTTTTAACTTGCTCCCAGGCATCTTTGGCGGCGGCGGCATCGAAGCTACTGCGCTGATCACAGAAAAACCCATGATCGGCGGGATATCGGAAAATATGATGCTTGACGTTGTGATTTTTGAGTTCGGTTTCAATGGCTGTGACGTGCTCAAGGGGAATACTGGCATCCTGGTCACCGAAGAAGGCGTAGAGAGTTCCCTTGATATCCGCAGCTCGATGGATTGTCGGTTGACCGCCCCCGGGGGTAAAGGTGGGAATCCCAGCGCCATAGAATGAGGCAGTTGCTCTCACGTTTGGCAAACTCGCAACTAGGTAGGCCACATGTCCCCCAAAGCAAAAGCCGATGGTGCCGATGGCTTCTGGGTTAACTTCGGACATTTGACTGAGGTAGTGAATGGTGGCCTGGGCATCAGCCAAGAGTTGGGGAGCCGTAGTTTCATCCTTGTGTTTACGGCCAATTTCAATATCTTGGGCGGCATAACCAGTCTCAAACCCCGGGGCTTGGCGTTGATAGAGGGCGGGGGCAATGGCCACATACCCTTCAGTCGCAAGACGTTCTGTAATGTCCCGAATGTGCCTATTTACGCCAAATATTTCCTGAAAAACAATGATTGCAGGATGGGGCCCAGGGCTTTCAGGTACGGCTAAGTAGGCATCAATGGCAATGTCATGGGCGGGGATTTGCACAGACCGCGTCGTAATACTCATAAATCCATTGGGATAAGGGATAGACAATGACGGCAGATTGATGGGGCAAAGGCCTGCTTAACCCGCTTGATCACAGTTGACTCGGGCTTAGGCTTCAGGGAGGGGAAATGTGCGGCTAAATTCGGCTAAAAGTTCATCGAGTTCCTCCAGGGCCTGGTTGACATCAATTCGCAATGTACCCAGGTCAGGTTGCTCAAGCAGTTGAATTAGGGCCTCCCGCTTGCCTGCCACGGACTTAATCCGACTTTGGAGAAGTTCTTGATCCATGATCTTTCCCGCTGTGTTGCCATTGTCAATGTTGTGCAGTTGCATTGTGAAATTGACCAATTTGAGGCAATTCCAACAATCATTTTTACTGTAACCCGCTTTGGTCATCTCACTGGGCAGATTGTAATCCTGGCTACGCTAATTCCCAGGAAAGGTTTATCGGAGTGCGTCAACCCAGGCCGGGATGATGGGTTCAGAACCGTACCAGGGGGCGCCAGGGCAATCTGGGGACTGACTGCGCGGGGCATGGAGGACGCCGTCAAGGGTAAGATTTTCTGCTCCTTCCAAATGGGCCGACTCCACTGGAGTAACGCCATCCCCCCAGGCCAGGCCCGTGCCACAGGTCAACTGATAGCTTTGATAGGTAAACCACCGTGCCAGGGGCCAGCTTTTTTGTCCGAAGATTGCTTTTCCGGCCACGCATACATAGCGAATTTGCGCGTAGAAGGCTCCCGGATAGGTGGTGTTGACAAAATCCAGGTTTTTTCGGGTCCAACGTTCTTGACTCGTGTGGGGCGTTCCAAGACTGACTAGGGTTTTAACGGCACGTTTGCCATCCCAGACCTGGCCACAATAGGGTTCATCCCCCAGATAGACCCGAGAAATCCATCCCCCCGCTGAATGGCCAATTAAATTAACCGAGTCACTGTTAAATTGCTTCCGGGCCTGATCAACCGTAGTGGCTAACTGCTGCAAAATTGGAGTGACGGGCCGGCCCCCAATAGTTACCAGCCAATCCTGTCCCCGCAATGGCACCACTAAGGTTGGAATGCCCAGGGCTGTTAAAGCATCCCGCAAAGGGAAATAGTCATCAGCACCAGCTAGGTATCCCGGTAAAATCACTGCAGGTAGGGGCATAGTTTCTCCATGGATTTTTGCGTTAGCCCAGGCCCTGATTCTTGTTGGCTGTATTTGGTTACTGCCCAACCTGGGTTAAAATGAGTCCTGATCTCAAATCCTGGCATTTTAGCAAGAGTCGTTATGGATATTCTTACCTTAGGTTGGGTTGGTGTTCTGGGTGTGTTCACCGTTTCCATTGCCCTAGTGGTTTGGGGTCGGCATGGGATGTAGGCAGGCTTTAGGGCTGAACTGATGGACACTCTGCCGGAAATTTCCCTGGTCAATATTTTCCTTTTTGTGGCCCTGGGCTTACTGCTGGCGATTACTGGAGGCATCAGTTATCTTACCTTTGCGGAATGGCGTGATCGTCGGCGTTTGGCTCAAGAACAAAAAGATCTCAAGATCAAGGGCAAGCGCAAATAGATTTCCATCTCCGTTGTTGGGTTGTCGCCATTAAAGTATTGAGGAGTTACCCCCCGAGCCCAATCTCCCTTAACTCTGACTCAATCTCACGGGGATACATCAGGTATTGGCGCCTCAAGGGTTGTGTTAAGGTCAACACTAGGTGAGAAAACTCCTGGATATCCACCAGGCCGGTAGCTGTCTTGGTCTTGATGCCCCGATGGTAGAGCGTATAACCTCGACTCACGGCCGTCCGAATCACCACATAGAACTCTGGTGATGGGGTAATTCTTTTGGTTAATTCCATGGCTTGATGTCGGCGGGCCCTCTGCTGTGCCTCTGGCAAATCTGTTATGTCCCAAGCTTTGAGCAAATCCCGATCCAAATATCGCCGACAGAGATCCCGCAGGAGCGGATCTTGAGATTCTCCCCAGGCCTGGAGGTGGTAAACCAAGCGAATATCATCAGCGGCCAGGTAGTTGGCGAGGGAAAGCTCATGGTTATTTTCCGTCAACCAGGCCCCAATCACTGAATCCGCCCACAGGTCACCGTTCGCATACAGTTGCCGAGCCCGCACCACCACCTGATCCAATCCCCAAGCCGCCGCCAAATTTTTTGGATGGTTGTAGATCTGGGCATACATGCAATAGCGGACGAATAAGTAGTGTTCAATGGCCGCCAGACCTTTGCGATCCACGGTTAATTCCTGGGAAAGTGGGTCATAATCCATTGCCATCAAAATTCGGTCCAAGTCCAGTCGCCCGTAGGTTGCCCCCGTGAAATAGCTATCTCGCAAGAGGTAATCGAGGCGATCGCAATCTAACTGACTGGTGACTAACTGCCAAACCAGGGAAACCGGAAACTGCTTCAGGTAAACTTTTTCTAGATCGGAGGCTAAATTGGGGTCAAAGTTATCCAGGGCCTGGCGGACAGGTGGTGATTCTAAAAAAATTCGTCGTGTCCAGAGTTCATGATTGCCGTGGAAAATCTCTTCTGCTGTGTGACTAAATGGGCCATGGCCAAAATCATGCATTAAGGCGGCTACAAGGACATGAGGGCGATAGGGCTGCAACTCTGAATACCGTTTTGCCAAGCCATCAAACGCGCGTCGGGCAATGTGCATCACCCCTAGGGAGTGGGTAAACCTAGAAGCCTCTGCACCATGAAAGGTTAAACTCGCTGGCCCCAATTGCCGAATCCGCCGCAACCGTTGACAGGCCGGAGTATCAATTAAATCAATCAGCAGTCGTTCTAGGGGATCGTTGGCATCTAGCGTAATTGCCCCATGAATAGGGTCATAATACGTTCGACCAGTAAGCATTGAACGATAAGCCCCATACTACTTAATTACTCTAGCAGTAGAAACGAAATTTTTGGCAAATGATGCCGTACGGAAATGGTGATTAATAAGCAAGATAAATATGTAATAAAAACTGATAAAACAACATTTGTGAGACCAAGGACATTTATTTTTAATAACAGAATTGAAATGACATAAATCGTAATTGGAGCATGCAACAGATAAACACCACCACTTCCCGAAGCAGTAAATCTTGAGAGCAATTCAGAGTAGGAAAGGTATATCCCAAGGGTAAACAAGATCAAAACGAATGAAACATCGTAAAAGCGGTGGTCAAGTCCAGATATTGCTATAAACACAGCACTAAGGACAAGTCCAGAGAAGTAAAAAGTGTTTATATCTTTCTTGAATAAAAAGTTAAAAACTTGACCTGATGAAAAGCCAAAAATGAATAGTGGAATATTCAATAAGTCCGATCCAGCCGATGATTCGACTGGATAAATTTGAGAAACTATCAAAGCTATAACTGCCAAGATGACGAAGAAATATTTTGAGTCTATATTGAGTACATTTAATAAAAGTGTGCACAGAAAAACCATATTTAAAATTATAAATAAATAGGAGAGAAAGTACATCTGCATTGGCCCCACAAGTTTTAAAATTGATGTAAGACCATTGACAAGATCATACTTTCCTAGAAAAGATAAAACAAATACATAAATAAATGAAAAAACAAAGAATGGTATCATTAGCCTTTTAAAGGTTCTAATAAAAAAGCTGCTTAAACTCTGTATTCTACAGTCACGGGCTCCCTTGAAAAAGAAACCGGAAATAAAGAAGAAACCAATCACAGCGCCATCTAGATAATCCCAAACAGCATCAATTAACTCATTCACATCTTTTGAGTATCGAGATTCGGACTTTACATGCAGCCAAACAACTGCTAACGCAAAAATATGTTTTACTAAGTCAACTCCAACGAATCTCATCAAAACACCCCGATAATTTTTTTAGGATAAAATATTTTCCGATTGGAAAAACAAGAGCAGGAATTTACCTTTAAGTTCTCAATATCACTTGAGGAAAAACTATGCACCTACTTGGAAAAGTTGAGATGCTATTGTCCATAATTTAAGGACATTATTTTCAAAGCGGCTTGGTATTGACTGTCTGCGCCCGTAGCGACTTGATCGGGGGAAATTGGGGCGAGGGCCACCCGCAGATCTGGGGCAATCCCCACCTTATTGATGTCGTTGTGATTGGGGGTTTCGTAGTGGGCAATGGTCACTGCCAGGCCAGAGCCGTCGGATAAATCAAATAGGGATTGGATCGAGCCTTTGCCAAAGGTTTGCTCACCCACTAGTTGCGCCCGGCCGCTGTCCTTCAAGGCCCCAGCCAAAATTTCACTGGCACTGGCACTCCCCTGATTGACCAAGACCACTAGGGGCTTTTTCGTCAGTGGCCCATGGGTGGTACTGAAGCTGCCTAAAACTCCCTGGCGATCCACGGTGTAAACAACTACCCCCGGGTCCATGAACAATTCGGCAATCTCAACTCCGGCCTGGAGCAATCCCCCCGGATTATTTCTCAGGTCAAGAATGTAGCTCTCTGCCCCTTGGTGTTCCAGCCGACTCAGGGCCTGGTGCATCTGATCAGTGGCCATGGCATTGAATTGTGTCAGTCGCACGTAGCCCACTTTTTTGCCGGATTCGAGAGTTTGCAGGTCACTGATCACCGGATTTAGGGTAATGTGATCTCGCTTGATCAACACCTCTTGAGGGGTAAGCTCGCCGTGGGCATGGCTAATTGTCAATAACACCGTGGAACCCACTTCTCCGCGCATCCGCTCCGCCGCTTCATCAAGGGTTAATTCCGGGGTGGGAGTGGCATCAATCTTGAGGATTTTATCCTGGGGCAACAGTCCGGCCTGGGCCGCAGGGGAGCCAGCAATCGGTGCAATTACTTGTAAATATCCGGTTTCCGAATCCGTGGAAATTTGTAAGCCTACTCCTGTGAGTTCGCCTGAGGTACTGGTTTGCAAGCTGTGATACTGGGCTGGCCGTAGGAGTCGCGTAAAGGGATCCCCAAGGCTGGCTAACATTTTTTGAATTGCCTCGTAGGTTGCTTCTCTATTTTCTAGAGGATGTTTGAGGGTCTCTTGCCGCACCTGCCACCAGTTTTGCCCATTGAAGGTTTCATCCACATAGGACTGACTGACAATTTTCCAGGCCTCGTTGAATAGTTTTTGCTCCGAGGTCAATGCCCAGGCAGCAGGTGATTGGCCAACCCACACCCAGATCCCGAGCAAAACCCCGAGGACAAAGGTAAAACCTCGACCAAACCGGAGCCGATCTAACCCTGCCCCCATGCTTCCCCAGCCCCGGAAAAAACCTTCAGATTGTGTTACATTTCTCATGAAGCATCGGTTTTCAGGACTCATCCCCAGATATGAATAAAGTTTACAACTGGTTTGACGAACGTCTGGAAATACAGGCCATTTCGGAAGACATTTCCAGCAAGTATGTTCCTCCCCACGTTAACATTTTCTACTGCCTCGGTGGAATCACCCTCACCTGTTTTTTGGTGCAGTTTGCCACCGGTTTTGCCATGACTTTCTATTACAAGCCCACCGTTGCCGAAGCCTTTAGCTCCGTGCAGTACATCATGAATGAGGTCAACTTTGGCTGGTTGATCCGCTCTGTCCACAAGTGGTCCGCCAGCATGATGGTGCTGATGATGATCCTGCACGTCTTCCGGGTCTATTTAACCGGCGGCTTCAAAAAACCTCGGGAATTAACCTGGGTCACAGGCGTGGTTTTAGCGGTCATTACGGTTAGCTTTGGAGTGACTGGCTATTCTCTGCCCTGGGATCAAGTTGGCTATTGGGCCGTGAAAATTGTTTCCGGAATTCCCGCCGCTATTCCCTTTGTCGGCGACCAATTGGTGGAATTAATGCGGGGCGGTGTCAGTGTTGGTCAAGGCACGTTAACTCGCTTTTACAGTCTTCACACCTTTGTTTTACCTTGGTCCATTGCTGTGTTTATGCTGATGCACTTCTTGATGATCCGCAAACAAGGCATTTCTGGGCCCCTTTAAACCACGAACCCATGAAGTTTTGGTAACGGTTCCTGGGGTAACAGTTTTTCCCTGGTTTTACTTTTATGATCGATACAGTTATCAAAACCCTTCAGTTAACCCATTGACCGCCCCCTGCTGGCTTGTGAAAGGAGAACGTTTGTCACTATGGCTAAAATTGTCAAACAACCGGATCTAAACGATCCCGCTTTAAAGGCCAAACTCAAAAAAGGTATGGGCCACAACTATTATGGTGAGCCGGCCTGGCCTAACGATTTGCTTTATATGTTTCCCGTTGTGATTATGGGCTCGATTGCCTTGGTCATTGGCCTGGCTATTTTGGATCCCGCCATGATTGGTGAACCTGCGAATCCCTTTGCCACCCCGCTAGAAATTTTGCCGGAATGGTATCTTTACCCCACTTTCCAAATTTTTCGGGTTGTGCCGAACAAACTCTTGGGTGTTTTGATGAATGGCACCATTCCCCTGGGGCTGATGTTGATTCCCTTTATTGAGAGTGTCAACAAATTCCAAAACCCCTTTCGCCGTCCTGTGGCTATGACAGTGTTTCTGTTTGGTACCTTAACCACAATTTGGTTGGGTATTGGTGCCTGCCTTCCCATTGATAAATCTTTGACCTTTGGTTTGTTCTAAAGATCATTAATACTTTTCATAATTACGACCTCCTAGAGCAGTTTAGGGGGTTTTTTTAGATTTGTTATCCACTCTCAACGCCCATGTCCCCACTAGAATCCTTAGAAACCTATAGCTTGACTAACCCGAAAGAGGTGCTACTCATTCAGGCAATCTGGCAAGATCTAGCCTCTGGAGAGGAGATTGAGGATTTGGTCATGGTGTTCAAGGGATTTTCCAGTTCTTTGATGCGTTCTACGGCAGCAGACCCAGATTTACCGGTTTTACCCCCCGACGTGGAGATCATCCGCATTGATCGCTTAGCTAGTCCCTACCGCCCCGACGCCCCTAATTATTTGGAAGCGGATATTTCTTGGGAGCAGTTTCAGTTGAGATACCTAGCAGAACCCAAGTCGTTATAGTAGCTTTAGAACTAGGTTGGCCTGGAGGATCGGAAATTGCCCTCTGCCCTTGATCAGCCCGATGACAGTGCCTTACAGGTTAACTACTCTGCCCAGGCCAGGGAATTACAGGCGCAACTGGGACTGTTGAAACACAAAAATTTTTCTGAGGGTGATCGTCAATCTGCTCAAAAACTGGCCACTGAGCTGGGATTAACCCTGGGGGGATTGGGACAAACGGAAGTCTCACAACTGGCCTGGAGCATGGCCCAACGTTTAAGTGAGTCACCTACCCTGACAGCCCAAACCTTAGATGACTTGATCCTTTGGGGCAACAAATTAGTGGAATTAACCACCAGAACCCCAGGCCCAGTTGAACCGAGAACTCCAGCGATTCTCCTGATTGATAATGACACAGAACTAGCCCAAGCTCTCCAACGGCAGGCCCACAACTGGGATATGCATTTGGAGTTGGCATCTACGTGGGAAGCTGGCCTGGAATTGATTCCTCAGCGCCACCCCAGTGTGGTGATCATTAATCCCCAACTGGCTCCCTCCAATGAGGCTAACTCTCAGTTACTGACACAACTGTCCCAGGCCAATCCAGCCATTCCGACAATTTTATTCACCGATGAAGACAGTTGGCGGGCCCGTTTAGCTGCGATTCGCTTAGGTAGCCGGGTCAGTTTGGCTAAGCCGATCGGTGTCGATCAGGTTTGGCAAGCTGTCAGCGATTTAATTTATCGCAAAGAAAAAACTCAAGCCCATATTCTCATTGTCGATGATGACCCAGTGGCCATTACGATTTTGAAACGGGTTCTTGCCCCCTGGGGCCTGGAAATTACCGCAGTGCAGGATCCACAAAAGTTCTGGCACACCCTGGAAATGACAATCCCAGACTTGCTGATTCTAGATGTGCAAATGCCCGGAATTAATGGCATTGAACTCTGTCAGATGGTGCGTTCAGATCCCCGTTGGGGCCGCTTGCCAATTGTCTTTTTTACCGCAAGTACTGAGCCTGATCTAGTGACCCGCTTGTTTGCTGCTGGGGCTGATGATTTTGTTAGTAAGCCGATTATTGGCCCAGAGTTGGTGACGCGAATTTTAAACCGGCTTGAGCGAACCCGTTTACTGCGCAGTTTGGCAGAGACCGATCCATTAACTGGAATTTTTAATCGCCGCAAGGCCCAAGAACTGTTGGAGAAATTAATTTCTCTCTCCCTGGGCAACAGTGAACCCCTAGCCCTCGTCATGTTGGATCTGGACTATTTTAAACAGGTAAACGATCGCTACGGCCACAGTAGTGGGGATCAAGTTCTGGTGGCCACTGCTCGACTACTCCGTCAATCCTTGCGTCCCGAGGATGTGGTTGCACGCTGGGGTGGCGAGGAATTTTTAGTCGGGATGTATGGGTTAGATGGGGGCACTGCGGTCGCACGCATGGAACTTGTTCTGGACAAGCTGAGAAAGCGGCAGTTTACCTCGGAACAGGGGGATGAATTTACAGTGAGCTTTAGTGCTGGGGTTGCGGCCTGTCCGGAGCAGGGAAGGGATCTAATGGGGTTGTATCGAGCGGCTGACGAGACCTTGTATGGGGCAAAGGCGGCAGGGCGCAATCAGGTGCTAATTTCCCAGGCCCCATCCTTTAGTTAGTGGACTACTCTGATGCAGTAACGCTGGGTTGTAATCGTTGTTCCAATTCTTGCCAAACCTCCCTCGGGATTCCAACTTTGAGGGCCCGGCCCAGGCGATTTTTTTTCTGAGCCTGTTGTAAACACGGGGCCTGGGGACAGAGATAGGCTGAGCGACCTTGCCCGTCATCAAGAACCACCTCCTGGGAGCCGGCCAAGCGCACAACCCGCCAAAATTCTGACCGATGGCCCAGACGGCGACAACTCAGACATCGACGGGTATAGGGGGGCATTGGCGGCCTATTCTTCTTCAGCTAGGATCAGGTCGGTTTCTGCCTCAGGATCAACGCCCTCATCTCCTTCTAGATCAGGGATTGCGTCCTCAGCGGGGCCTGGGCTAAAGGCAGATTGAGCAATTTCATCCTCAGCCTCGTAATCGTAGGTTTGGGCATCGCGCACCTCAATTTTCCAACCCGTGAGTCGCGTTGCTAAGCGAACATTTTGTCCTTCCTTGCCGATGGCTAAACTAATCACGTCCGGGGCTACGAGGGCATGGGCAATCCGTTGATCAGGATTAATTAAGCGTACCTCTTCAACCTTAGCTGGACTGAGGGAATTGGCAATGTAGGTGGCTGGGTCTGGAGACCAACGGATGACATCAATCTTTTCCCCCCGCAGCTCATTGACCACAGCCTGAATTCGAGAACCTCTAGCCCCAATACAGGCCCCAACTGGATCCACATCCCGCTCAAGGGTATCCACGGCAATTTTAGTGCGCGGTCCGATAGAACGGTTTGGGGGATTCGCTTCCCGGGCGATGGCCACAATCCGGACAATTTCATCTTCAATTTCCGGAACTTCATTGGCAAATAGATAGACCACCAGGCCTGCATCAGCGCGGGAAATCTCCATTTGGGGGCCTCGCTGGGGGCCGTCTTTAACTCGCTTGAGATAGACCTTAAAGGTGGCATTGGCTCGATAATTATCGTTTGGTAGTTGTTCCCGCTTGGGTAATTCTGCCTCTACTTCCGGCTGAGCGGCATCACTGCGAACGGCCATAATCACCGAGCGCCGTTCAAATCGCAAGGCTCGCGCCAACAAAACAGTGCCTTCCAAATCTTGAAATTCTTCCTGTACCAGACGACGCTGCTGATCTCGAAGTTTTTGAGACAGAACCTGTTTGGTTTGAATCGCCGCCATCCGCCCAAATTCCTGTTGATCCGGAGTGACATCTAAGACAACATTATCCCCAGGCTCCGCATCTTGCACGACTTCCAACACATCGATCAATGCAATTTGGTGATCGGGATTGTCCACCTGCTCCACAATGGTTTTAGTGGCCAGTACTCGAAAGCCCTCTTCTTCCGGATCCAGTTCCACGAGGAAGTTGTTGAAATAATCCTCATCAAAATGATCTCGATCTAGTCGTTGGCTGCGGCGGAATCGCTCATACCCCTTCAATAGTGCTTCTTCTAGGGCTTCTTGAACTGCCGCCTTGGGTAGATTTCGCTCACGACTAATTTGATTAAGCATTTCCCGTAAACCGGGCAACCGAAAGGTGGACATAAAATCTCCTCTTTAGGGTAAGGTTTGATTCTTAAAACTTGAGCTTGTTTCTTTAGCTTTAAATCCCCATGGTGGGCCCTAGCCATGCCCCTCCTGGAGTTGAACTGAGGTGACTTGCCCGCGGGGAATGGAAATCTTGCGCCCTTTTTGATTGAGGTAAACCGCTTTGTCATCTCGACCAATGAGGGTTCCACTCCAGGCCTGGGTGCCGTGCTCTGAGGATTGGGCGGTGACCTGAACTGCAAACCCGCGAAATGATTTAAAGTCCCGGTCGCTGCTTAACTCTGAGGACAGGCCTGGGCTAGAAATTTCTAGGACATAGGCGGTTTTTAATTCCTCACTCGCATCTAAAACTTCCTCCAACTGCCGACTCATTTGCTCACAGTCTGTTAAGGTCACATCCCGCTCTGGATGGCGAATATCCACCCGAATAGTAGGCGGAGAGTGGTGGGTATGGTAGTAAACTGCAACAGCATCCAGGCCAAGGGAAGCAGCCACGGGTTTAGCCAGGGCATGAACAACAGGAATCAGGGGGTGCGACATATCTGAATTGGATTGAGACAAGGCCCGTTGGCGTTGCTCCTTTCCGATTTGCTGCCATAAAAAAAGCGGGCTAAACCCACTCTCTCGACATCCAAAACAAAAAATCTGGCAACACCAGAATTCAAACTTATCATAACGTACCCAGGCCTAGCTTCGACGACGGGAAATATGCCGAGTCAAAATAATATTTCTGGAGAACTTGAAACAGACGCAATGGGCGTTGTTCCAGATTCAACCTCTACCAGCCAAAAAGTTTGAGGAGGGACAGTTCTAACAGCGAAATGACTAGGGGACTGATCTTAACTTGCTTAGAGGGTTTTATGAATTTGATCATCATCATCACTACGGGGGTGATCGGAGCAGGGTTGGTGGAGGGTGGTTAAGGCTCGATTAATGGCGGCTGGGGCCTGGTCAATTTCGGGTGACTAAGTTGTTTTTAGGATGTTGGTTGTGGGCAGAGGTTGAGAGTAGTGAACCACCGCTCCTTCTGACTTGGCTTGGTTAGCGAGGATGGAATTTTGCTCATCTACCCATGGATCACCTGTCGGGGTAAAAACGATAGCCCCATCAGGAATCTTAGTTATTTCTTCAGGGTGATCGAGTAAGTAGCTCAAATGCTCAAAAGTGGCAGAGATATTTGTAGTAGTCAAACGCTTGTGTTCAGCTTTGTTTAATTTGAGCTTCATACCGCCCTCTTTGACTTTCCCAATTTTCTAACATCCAGGCCAGAGCCTCTCTTAAATTATCCTTGTTATCCCCCATATCCGGGAGCCATTGTTTCTGAATTCTGCCAGATGGATAAACAATATCAAGGTGAGGCCCGCCATCCCAGTCATCACATCGAATTACTTGTACCCATCGGCCATCTTCCTGAAACTGGCACTCCAAAATCACAGCAAAGGTTGGACGCTCATTCGGTCGAGTTTTTAAGCGAAGTCTGAACCTATTTTGGTGATCAATCAATCGGATAAATTCGTAGTCCAATCCATCCATACAGGGGCAAGTTAACCCTGGTTAGAGCAAGGTGGCTAAAGCTCGATTAATGGCGGCTAGGGCCTGGTCAATTTCTTCAGGCGAGACAATCAACGGTGGCACAAACCGGACAACTTTCGGGCCCGCAGGAACGAGTAACAACCCTTGGGCAATGGCCGCTTTAACAATATCTGGGGCCGTAATGGGCGAATCAGCTTCAATTTCCAGGCCATTAATTAATCCCCAACCCCGGACTTCTTTGACCAGGCCAGCATATTGATTGGGAATTTCCTTAAGACCTGCACGCAGTTGTTCACCACGGGCCTGGGCATTTTCAAGCAAGTGATCCCGCTCAATAGTTTGACAGACTGTTAATGCCGCTGCACAGGCCAAGGGATTTCCGCCAAAGGTACTGGCATGATCACCGGGTTGGAAGACATCACAGAACGATTTACAGAGCATCGCGCCAATGGGTACACCCCCCGCCAGACCCTTAGCAGAGGTAAACACATCCGGTTCAACGCCCAAGGTTTGATGGCCCCAAAGATTACCCGTGCGCCCCATGCCCACTTGAACCTCGTCAAAAATCAGGAGGATGCCTTTTTCGTTACAAATCTCCCGCACCCGTTGGAAGTAGGCAAAATCCCCAGGCCGGACACCGCCTTCTCCCTGCAATGGTTCCAAAAGAATGGCTGCAACTTGACGCTCATCTTTATCCAGTTCAGCAATGGTGGCTTCGAGACCCGCAATGTCGTTGTAATTCACATAGGCAAACCCCGGCACAAGCGGATCAAAGTTTTTCTGATATTTCGGTTGGCCAGTGGCAGTAATTGTGGCTAAAGTTCGACCGTGGAAACTGGCCTGGGCCGTCATGATGACGGGATTGGCAATGTTTAGAACCGTATGGGCATATTTCCGCGCCAATTTGATCGCGCCTTCATTGGCCTCAGCCCCAGAGTTACAGAAAAACACCCGGTCGGCACAGGAATGATTCACTAGCCAAGTGGCCAAATCGCCCTGTTGGGGAATGTAATAGAGGTTTGAGACGTGGTGCAGGGTTTGGATTTGTTCCGTAACAGTTTGCACAAGGGCGGGGTGGGCATGGCCAAGGGTACAGGTGGCAATTCCAGCAACAAAATCTAAATATTCCTTGCCCTGATCATCCCAAACTTTACATCCAGACCCTTTGACTAAGGTCAGCGGAAACCGGGCATAGGTCGTCATCACATCCCGATCGAAGTCGTTGCGATTGTAGGTGGTATCGAGGATCGGTGTTTGGGGACGGGCTTCTGTAATTGGGCTCACGGGACGCAACCTTATGAATAATCAGCGGAGGGTTAGAACGGTATCAGAATAATACAAGTCAGAATTTGTCTTAATCTAGCGCAGGGGTCTGGGAATTTAGCTGCAACCGTTACCATTGTAGAGCGAACTTTTTTAGCCAAATCTTGTAACCTGCGGCCTGCCTTGAGTTGATTCATGTCGATGTCACCACCCCTTGATATTTTGATTCTCTCCAACGGGCCGGGGGAGTTAGCGACTTGGGTGTATCCAGTTGTCCAGGCCCTACGGCAAAAATTTGGCCCGAATCCTGAAGCTGTCCGAATTTCCCTGGTACTCTCTCCCTGCCCCCATGCCAGTGGTCAAGAAGCAGAAGCCGCCGCCAAAATTTCAGGGATTGATCGAGTCCAAGCCGCGTCACACTTTTGGAATTTTTTAATTTGGGGTAAGACGCAGCAAAATTGGAATTGGCGGTCACGGGGCCTGGTGTTGTTTTTGGGTGGAGATCAGTTTTTTGCTCTCTGGTTGGCGAAACGGTTGGGCTATAAAAGTTTGATTTACGCGGAATGGGAAGCCCGGTGGTTAGCTCAGATTGATCAATTTGCCCTGCGCCGCCCCATTACTGTGCCCAAGGCCTATGAATCTAAAATTGCTGTGGTTGGGGACTTAATGGTTGAAAGCCAGGCCCTGCTGAGTGCTAACCACCTCAATCTGATCAATCAACACCTCCAATTAGCTGAATCTACGCCGCTGATTGGCCTGTTACCGGGTTCTAAGCACCATAAACTCCAGTTGGGGGTTCCCTTACTGATTGCCACTGCTGATTCTTTAGCCCGCCTCAATTCCCAGACCCGGTTTGTGATTCCAGTCGCCCCGACCTATGACTTAAAAACCATCGCTGCCTATGCCCAATCTGAAACGAATCCTGATCTACACCGAATTAGTGAAATTACCGCCAGCCTAGTGACCTCCGCATCGGACTTACCCTATCTGGAAACCAGTCACGGTGCAAAAATTACCCTGTGGCAGCAAACCCCAAATTACGATCTCCTTAGTCGCTGCCAACTTTGTCTAACCACGGTAGGTGGAAATACGGCGGAACTTGGGGCCTTAGCGATTCCCATGATTGTCTTAGTGCCAGCTCAACAACTGCAACTGAAGCAAGTTTATGCAGCCGATGGTGTGGGTGGTCTGGTGGCTCAATTACCCGGACTACAGCACATGGTGATGGTGATCCTATTTTGGCTCATGGTCTGGAAAGGGCTATCCTGGCGGGAAATTCGGCAACTGTGGCGAGACCAACCGACCAACTGGGCGCTGGTAAAAAAGGGGTTAGGACACCTGGCCTGGCCAAATATATGGGCAACCCGTGACATTATTCCCGAACTGGTGGGCCCGATTAATCCTGCCGAACTTGCCCAAAAAGTGCAGCATTACTTAGACCATCCTGAGGAGTTAACCCAAATGCGCCAAGACTTAGAAAATGTCCGAGGAGATAGCGGCGCGGCGGCTAAAATTGCCGAACTAGTGGCCCAATTACTGGCTGTCCCCCAGGCCCTGCCCACTCCTCTCCCCCTGAGCTAATGGAACCGATTACCCCCCAACCGGAACTTGAACCTCTGAGCCGCACCCAGATTTTAGTCGCCATGGGCTTAACGGCAATTTTGTGGTTGATTCTCTCGAAAATTTTGCTGCAAACGCCCTTTTCCGGGGGACTCTTACCGCTGAAATTCCAGGCCCTGGCGTTACTTGTCGGGGGATTGATCGCGGCCGGTATTGTCTTAGCCAGTAGCGTTCTCTATCAAATTTGGCCCACCTATCGCGCCTCAGCGGATTTTTATTTGCAACTGGTGATTAAACCCCTTGTTTGGGCCGATGTTTTTTGGTTGGGATTACTACCCGGCTTGAGTGAGGAATTGCTATTTCGAGGCGTGTTGTTACCGACCCTGGGCCTGGATTGGTACGGGATTATCGGCTCCGGGCTTTGTTTTGGCATTCTTCACATGGGCGGGAAACAACAATGGCCCTATGCGATTTGGGCGACGATTGTCGGAATAGTCTTGGGCTATAGTGCGGTGGCTAGTGGTAATTTGCTGATTCCGGTGATGGCGCATATTGTGACGAACTGGGCTGCGGGCGTGATGTGGAAAGTCCGGCATGGTTAGGGACTGGGGGAATCCTCCGATTCTTGTCGCCAGCCTGGTGTGGATCAGTTGGGTGATTCCGGTTACTGCCCAAGATGCCATGGTGGCCTCTGCCCATCCGCTTGCAACCCAGGCCGGGATTGAAATTCTCGAAAAAGGCGGAAATGCAGTTGATGCAGCGATTGCAACCACCTTAGCGATTTCTGTGGTTGAACCCTTCTCGGCCGGGATTGGCGGCGGTGGGTTTGCCTTAGTTCGAGATGCCAAAACGCAGCAGATTACAGCCTTAGATTTCCGAGAAACAGCCCCAGCCGCAGCCACCGCAACAATGTATTTGGATGCTCAAGGTCAACCGATTCCCCAGGCCAGTTTGGTCGGATTCAGAGCAGTCGCAACTCCGGGAACAATCGCAGGCTTGACAGAACTCCATCGGCGCTATGGTCACTTGGCCTGGGCAGAGTTGGTTCAACCGGCAATTCGTTATGCCCAAGGGGGAGTTCAAGTGTCGCCACGGTTTGCTCAATTCTCGGCCTGGCAAGCGAATAACCTGAGTCAGAACTTTGCCGCTAAAGCCCTGCTTACGAATGAAGGTCAGCCCCTACAGGTGGGAGAGCGGGTGATTCAAACCGACTTGGCCAAAACCTTAACCGCCATTGCCGAAAATCCCCAAACCTTTTACACCGGCTGGATTGGCGCAGAAATTGTCCGGGAAATGATCACCTATGGTGGCTTGATTACCGCCCAAGACCTAGCAACCTACAAACCCGTTTGGCGAGACCCCCTCTGTTTTCCTTGGCAAACCTATCAAATCTGTTCGATGCCGCCGCCGTCTTCGGGAGGAGTGGCCTTAGCCCAAATTCTCAATATTTTGCCAACTCAGAACTTAACCCAATCCGGCCGGGAGTCTCCCGAAACGATCCATCAACTGGCTGCTGCGATGCAGATTGCCTATGCTGACCGAGCCATGTATTTGGGAGACCCGGATTTTGTCGATGTTCCCGTCCAGGCCCTGATCAGTCCCGAATATGCTCAAGCCCGGCGTTCTGAAATTCAACCCCAACAGGCCCGCACTGCCAACCAAGTCCAGGCCGGGGATGCCCAACTTATTGAACAACTGCAAACCAAACTAGAGAGCGAAAATACCAGCCATTTGACGGTGGTGGATCAGGCGCGCAATGTGGTGAGCCTCACGTTTACGATCAATGGCCCCTTTGGTGCAGCGGTGGTGGCGGAGGGAACGGGGATTGTCTTGAATAACGAAATGGATGATTTTGCCATTGCCCGAAATACGCCGAATCTGTTTGGCCTGGTGGGGGACCAAGCGAACAAAATTGCCCCGTTGAAACGCCCCCTCTCCAGCATGAGTCCCACCATCGTCACCCAAAATAACGAGTTTGTTTTAGCAACAGGTTCCCCCGGTGGCAGTCGAATTATCACCACAGTCTTGCAAGTGTTACTCAATCGCCTGGCCTGGAATCTTTCACCCACGGAAGCTGTTAATGCCCGCCGGATCCACCAACAATGGCAACCGGATGTTTTATTTCTTGAAACTGGCTTTCCTCCAGAGACGAAATCAGCCTTAGAAAAATATGGCTACAAAATTGAAGAACGACAGCCTTGGGGTAATGCGAATTTGATTGAGGCGGGGCCTGGGGGAGAATTGGCAGGAGCAGCGGATCAACGAGGTGAGGGAACCGTCGCTGGATTTTAAGGTGCAGAGAATTAAAACGGTAGTGTAATTATTCCCCAAAAGTAATGCTCTGCTAAGTGAGAAACCCCTACATCTGCTTGTTTACTACTTCTTGAACAGTTGGTGAAGATTCAGGATCGCCTGTAGTGATTGCTGCTGCATGGAGCCTTAAACCCAAGGCCTGGATAACTTTCAAAACTGTATCGAAACTTGGAATCCTATCTCCCGATAGAGCTTTGTAAAGACTTTCACGGGAAACACCAGCATCACGGGCTACTTGAGACATCCCTTTAGCACGAGCAATATCCCCCAATGCCTTAGCAATAAAACCAGCATCGCCATTTGCTTCTTCAAGGCAAGCTTCCAGGTAGGCAGCCATCTCTTCTCGGGTGCGGAGATGCTCAGCAACATCGTAACGGGTTGTAACGGTTTTCGTCATGATTTTCTCCTATAAATTTTGAGCTAAGCGTATGGCTGTCTTAATATCCTTGGCTTGCGTACTTTTATCGCCCCCAGCTAAGAGGATGACGACAGTCTGACCACGTTGAAGGAAATATAAGCGGTAACCGGGGCCATAGTTGATCCGTAATTCCGAAATCCCTTCAGAAATTGGCTTGACATCTCCTGGGTTTCCTTGCGCTAGTCTTTCAATCCGCACCAACACACGGGAGCGCCCTTGAAGGTCTCGTAAGCTATCCAGCCATTGAACAAATGCTTCAGTTTTACGAATTTCCATCATGGCACAAGTGTAGCCAAGAGGATACAGAGAATCAAGGAACTCACTCTGTTTTGAGCCTTACGAGCATCGGAGAAGTCTTTCAAATGCTCTCAAATCGATACTTCGAAAAAATAGCGACTCCACTTGATGAGAAATAGACGACGCGCTGGACTTAACCCTGTCTGCTCAACTAAGGCATCGCGTGATTCCGAAAACGCTGTAGATAGTGTTTGTGAACTAGAGCTGCCATCCAAGCACAGAATTGACCTAGCAGATCAGTGAGTTGCTTAGCAATATAGATGTCATTGTCCAAGGAACTCCAGATCTAAATTCCATGATCAGAGTAATACTGATCCAGAGTCATGTCCTAGCTCTTCGGTGATGATGATTCTGGGTGCTGAAGATTCTAGGCTAAGCCACAGAGTTTGGCACTGAGATCCCAGAGTTCTCTGGCTTTAGCATCGTCCTGAGCTTCATCGGATACTTCTTGGGCAAAGGAACGTCGGCCTGGGGTTTGTCTATTGCCCCAACTCCAGTAGATACCAGATTCTTTTAATTCTTGATCCGCCACCACTGCTGCGACTCGATCTCCCGCTAACTCTTGAGAAACGTATCCCCCGGTAATATTTTTCTGGAATAGGGGAAACAACTTTTGAAACAGCGGATAGTGATTCCGAAAAAGGGGCGTATCCGCAACACAACCAGGATAGAGAGAGCTAAAGGTGATGCCTGTGGATTCGTGGTAACGACGATGTAACTCGCGCATTGTTAAGACATTGCACAACTTGCTGTCTTTATAAGCTTTACCAGGCTTAAACTTCTTGCCATTAATCATCGAAATGGGGGCCTTAAACCCAGCTTCAAACCCCTCGAGGTTCCCCAAATCTGGCGGGGCAGGAATTGGAATCTTACCACCTAGTTCCTTCGGGTTGGCTGTGACAGTCCCCAGGATAATCATCCGCCGGTCGGGATAGGTGGATTTTTTCATATCCTCCAAAAGCAAGTTACAGAGGAGAAAGTGACCCAGATGATTGGTGGCTACACTTAATTCATAGCCATCGGCACTTCGCTGAGGTTCTTTTAAGAGGGGTAAGTAAACGGCGGCATTACAAACCAGGGCATCTAACGATTTACCCGTAGCCCGAAACTTTTCAACGAATAACTTAACTTTGCTGAGATCAGCTAAGTCTAGGGGCAGGATGGTATAGGTTCCAGGTTTCATCCCCACCTGACTGGCCGCTGCTTCTGTTTTGCCCAAGTCTCGACAGGCCATGACCACATGCCATCCTTTCTCTGCCAGGGCCCGAGCCGCTTGTAAACCAACGCCAGAGGAGGCTCCTGTGATTACGACTGTGGGTTGTTGTTGTTCCGCCATAGTTTCTGCTTGTTCCTAGAGTGCGCCGATGCAAAGAACCATCTCTAGAATTTCATGGGGGGTGAGTTCTTGGTCAAGCTTCGTGATGGTCTGTAACAAAATCTAGGGGAATATTTGCAAATCTTATAGATGCCTGGGCAGATGGAACTGTGGGGCTAGAAATCGTAAACCGTAACTGAGAAGAGATCCAGTAGGATAGGTAGGTTCAGTCCTGACTTGGCTGAGCAAATGTTTGTGTTGTCAGTGTTGTTGCTCCATTGCCCAGGCCATCATTGCTATGAAAGTTGTCTGTCCTCAGAATTTACTCAGCAGTAAGCTCTCGTTGCTCAGCCGCGTTGCCCCGACCAATCCCTCCCATCCGATTTTGGCCAACATTCTTTTAGATGCGGCAGGGGATCAGCTCAGTTTGACGGTGTTTGATCTGAGTTTGGGGATGCAGGTTTGGCTCCCGGCAACGGTTAAGGTTCCTGGGACGATTACAGTTTCGGCTAAGTTGTTCAACGATATGGTGTCCCGCTTACCGAACCAAGATATTGAAATTACCGCTGAAGATACTCAGGTCATTCTGGATTACCGCTCGGGGCACTATCAAATGCAGGGCATCACGGCGGAGGAATTTCCCTCTTTACCCGACCTATCTGGCAGTACCAGGGTTGAGCTTGCTCCGACAACACTGCGAGATGGATTGCAGAATAGCTTGTTTGCCGCCAGTAGTGATGAGAGTAAGCAGGTTTTGACTGGACTCCATGTGAGTTTCCATGCGGATGGCCTGGAATTTGCCGCCACAGACGGTCACCGTCTAGCCGTTGCCACCACGGAACAGGATATCCAGGCCCCGTTGAATCCCATTACAATTCCGGCAAAGTCATTACGGGAACTGGAGCGTTTACTCAGCAAACAAGAAGCTCCCCTAACTATGCGGTGTGATACGGCCCAAGTAGCCTTTGAAATCCCTGGTGAGGCCTGTTTGACCAGTCGGCTTTTGGAAGGACAATATCCCAACTATGGGCAACTCCTACCGAAAAAGTTTGAACGCTCGATTACGGTGGAGCGGGATTTGCTGATGGATGCCCTTGAGCGGGTGGCGGTACTCGCAGCACAAAAAAATAACGTTGTTAAAATTGTGGTCAATGCCAGCAACCAGCAGTTGGAGTTGTCAGCGGAGGCTCCCCAGTTCGGGAGTGGTCAAGAGTTAATTCCCGCTCAAATTTCAGGAGAATCCTTGGAAGTTGCTTTCAATGTCAAATACGTGCTCGATGGTCTTAAGGTGATGAATGCTGCGGAGGTGCAACTGCAACTGAATGGCCCCACAACCCCAGCAATTTTAACCCCCCTTGGTGGCATGAAGCTGACCTATCTAGTCATGCCAATTCAAATTCGTAATTAGGAATGCGGGGCATTTTACTCAACTTTTCTTAACATTTGTGCCACAATTGAGCCATTCAATGTTGGGGTGAGATTTGGTGAAAGCCCTTAAGTACAAAATCCGAACCCGTTATCAAAACCTCCAAAACCTGTATCGTCGGGCTTCTGGTCGCTATGCTGGCCAACTCCTGCAGCGGTCTCAAGCGGAATATCCCTATCTTTGGCACCAGGCCACGACACCCATTCCTGACCGGGGTACGCCAGAAATTCGCCGCAATCGGATTGCAAACCTCCAACGGGCCACCACTGGCATTGATCAACTTTTGCTCCGGCCGGGGCAGCGATTTTGTTTTTCGGAGCGAGTCGGAGAACCCACCATCAAAAATGGCTTTCGGGCTGGGCCAGTCTTTGTCGGTGGACAGGTTAAAACCGATGTGGGCGGGGGGCTCTGTTTAATTGCAACCAATTTGTTTAGTTTATTTCTCTACACTGGACTGCAAATTCTGGAACGTCACTGCCACAGTATCGACGCCTATGGGGCCCAACGGTTTTATCGACTTGGGGAAGATGCTGCGGTGGCCTATGGCTATAAGGACTTAATTGTTCGCAATCAAAGTTCAGTTCAGTTATTAGTGCGCCTTGAGGTTTTGCCGGATCTGGGCCTGGTGCGTTCACAACTCTGGGGGGCTGGGCCTTGTCCTTGGGAGGTGGAGGTTGTATCCACGGTTCTTGAAGAAATACCAGGCCTTACGTCTGCTTCTTTACCGGGTTGGATTGTCGAGACAGAACGCCAACGCCGCCCTAAAATCCTCAACCCCGAGGCCCCAACTCCATGGCAGCAAGACTTTCAAACCATCAGTCACTACCAGCCCTGTCAACGTTCCCAGCCCAATGTAACTTCCCTCACCGTCAGCGGTAGTCGGTCTGGGTCTTAACAAGATATCAGCAGTTTGGCGCAACCAGGCCTGGGCTAAACCTAATGTTAAAGAATGGCTGGGATAGTCCAGAATTGGCATGTTGACATAAGGAACAAAACCATGGTTGCGGTGATTAGTTTTGCCTGTGGAGTGGTCTTTGGGGTGATCCTAACCCTCATAATTGTGCAACGATTTTCAAAATCTGGTTCCCAGGCCCAGCGCCAAGAGATTCAGGCCCTCGAGCAAGCCCACCAGACCGAGCTAACCTCACTGATTCAGTCCCATGCGGCTGAGTTGAGTGAAATATACCTTCAACATCAAAATGCCATTAACCAGGCCAGGCAAAAAAGTGTGGATGCCAGTCGCAATGTCATTAAAGGTCAAGTTGCTGAACAGCTGGCCCCTTACCTGCCTCATTTCAATTACCTCCCCTCCGATGCCCGTTTTATTGGAGACCCCATCGATTATTTGGTGATTGATGGCTATACCAACCTCAAAGATGGTAATGGCTCCCCCGATGACCTCCAGGTAGTCTTGATCGATATTAAATCTGGGAAAGCTAAACTCTCAGAGCGACAGGTGGCAATTCAAAAGACCGTGGAAGCCGGACGCGTCCGTTTTGAAACAATTCGGATCGATCTCGATCATCTGCCCCCACCCCTTGAGTTTCTCCCTGACCATGCTGATGATGAGCTAGTTCCAATGCCAGAACCCCTGACTGATCCCCTTGATCCGCTTCCTGAATTCATGGAGCCTGCCCCCACCAGCACCCCCAAAATCACCCAAATTCGTCAAGCCTATGCCCGGGCCTATGCACCTTGGGAAAAGCAGGAGGATTTTCAATTGGGGCAGCGATTTCAGCAGGGCTACACCATTGAACAACTCGCTGAACAATTTCAACGGCAACCCACGGCAATTCGTTCTCGTCTCCAGAAACTTAAGCTTTTGTCTTGAGAATCCGTCAACGCCCGCCTGGGATTGGGAACAAAATGTCTCCTCGTTTCGATATGGTATAAACTAATTTACCCAATGCGAATCTTCAGTATTAGTACACCATGTTTTGGTTTGGTTTATGCTCCTCTGGCTCCGGTATGGGTTGAAAAATTCCCTGGGACTTTCCCTCGGCGGCGCGATTTTCTGGCTTTTGTCTGCCTTTCCTGGCTTGGCCCTAGAGTTACGGATTGCCGTACGCCAAAATCTATCACAACTGACCGTTGGCAGTTCAACCCCCGTGGTGATTCGAGATGCCCAAGGCCAACCCCTGGCCCAACTTGATCAACTTCAGGCCGCCACAGCCACAGCCCAGGGAACAACGGTGCGTTTGGGCCGGATGACTGGATCACGCCTCTGGGTTGACCCCAAGAATGATGGACAGGTGCAAATTGGCGATCGTTGGTATCGGGGACGCCTGGAGTTAATTGGGACAAGCCAGGGCCTGGTGGCAGTCAACCACATTGATCTGGAGGAGTATCTTCCCAGCGTTGTGGGTAAGGAAATGTATCCAACTTGGCCCGCCGAAGCCCTCAAGGCCCAGGCCGTGGCTGCTCGCAGTTTTGCCCTCTTTAGACGGGAACGGGAACTTCGCCGGGGGGGACGGCTTTTTGATTTAGGCGATTCTGTGATGTATCAGGTTTACCCTGGAGTTGCCACAGAAACAGCTAGTACTATTGCCGCCGTCCAGTCCACCCGCGGTCAAGTCCTGACCCATGGGGGCAAAGTTATCGAAGCAGTTTTTCATTCAGCTTCCGGCGGACACACGGAAAATTCTGAGCAAGTCTGGTCAGGGGTTGTGCCCTATCTGCGAGCTGTTCCCGATTTTGACCAGGCCGCGCCGGTTTTCCAGTGGACGATGCAGTTTACCGCCGCCCAAATGCGCCAACGAATTCCTGGCATTGGTAATATTTTGGCGATTCAACCCCTGCAATTGAGTCCCCAAGGGCGGATGATCCGCGTGCAAGTGATTGGGGATGCCGGAACACGAACCATGACCGGAACAGAAATTCGCCGAGCCTTAGGACTACGTTCAACGCTTTTTTCTGTCCAGCCGGAACTTCCCCTCGTGGCTAGTCAAACCAATTCCCGAATTCCGCCCAGTAAGTTCCAAATCTCCGGTCGGGGCAATGGCCATGGGCTAGGGATGAGTCAGTGGGGGGCCTGGGGCATGGCCAATCAGGGTTACTCCTACGACCAAATTTTGCGCCACTATTACCAAGGGGCAACCCTCGGCCAGTTACCGGGTTCCTAATGCCAGGCCTGGGAAACAGGAGAAGGTTTTGGCGGGACGGTTTGTGGCATCCGATTCGTTGTCATTTGGCGGTGGTGGCTAACATTGAGCAAATCCAGATTTAAGCGGTAGCCCACATTCCGAATGGTCTGGATAATTCGCGGGTGCTGAGGATCAAGTTCAATCTTTTTCCGTAACGACAGGATGTGCGTATCGACGGTGCGGGGATTATCAATACATTCTGGCCAGGCCCGCAGGAGTAGATCTTGGCGGCTTAACGGGACACCCCCGGCCTGGGTCAGGACATAGAGCAAACTAAACTCTTGGGGTGTTAACTCAGCTAATTGTTGGCGCACAAAAACTCGCCGTTGCACCAGGTCAATTTGGAGATCACCAAAGTTGAGAAATGCGGGTAAGAGGGGATGGGCCCGCCGGGAGAGAGTTTCAATGCGAGCGAGAAATTCCTGCATCCCAAAGGGCTTGGTTAAATAGTCATCTGCCCCTGCTCTCAAGCCAGCAACAATATCAGACTCCTGACTTCGAGCCGAAAGGACAAAAATCAAAACCTGCTGTTGCCGCCGCAGCCATCGACACAGATCTAGGCCATTGCCATCGGGGAGATCCGTATCTAAAACAACTAAATCCGGGTGTCGGGTTTGAAAAAGCTCCTGTCCCTGCTGACAACCTGAGGATAAATGCACCACCCAGCCGGCCTGTTGTAGATGCCATCCCAGGAGTGAGCGCAGATGCGGATTGCCTTGAATCACTTGAATATGGAAAACAGATTGCAAAGAAATGCCTTCAGAAGTCACAAGAGCATCGCTTAATTTAGCAAACTCCCCCAGGCCATTTGGTAGCTGGCATGACAAATTCCTGTATTCAGGACAACATTTACGATTCGTTACGCCAAGGCCAGCAGCGTGCCCCAGGTAAAAATCAAGTTCAACCCTGAGCTTACCTGGACAAGAAATACACTAAACGCGCCCTGGAGGACTTGAACCCCCGACATCCGGTTTTGGAGACCGACGTTCTACCAACTGAACTAAGGACGCAGCAACACTAATTAAAGGGCCCGATCAAACCGAGCTTCAATCCGAGCCGCTTTACCAACCCGATTCCGGAGATAGTAAAGTTTTGCCCGCCGGACTTTACCCCGCTGGATGATCTTGACACTTTCAATCCGGGGAGAGTGAAGCAAAAACACCCGCTCAACGCCAACCCCTTGGAACACCTTGCGCACCGTAATGGACTGACTGATGCCCGAGTTGCGCATGGCAATGACATCCCCCTCGTAGGGTTGAACCCGCTCTTTGCCCCCTTCCTGGATCACGACACCGACACGAACCTTGTCGCCAACATAGATCGTTGGAATATTAGCCTTCAATTGCTCGGCTTCAATGGAGCGGATAATCTCGGTGGCGTTCATGACGGTAGTTCCAATTCACAATCGCTCATCATAGCAGATTATTCTGTGGATTTTCTACCCAGGCCTGGGGGAAGGTCATTGCGCTCGTGCCTAAGCCTAAGCTAGTCCAGGCCAGCGGAAATTAGTGTTACAGCAGGAAGCCAATTTTTAGTGCTTAATGGTTGGCATCATAATGATCAGGTTCCAGCAAGGTTCAAAAAACAATTTTTCTAATTAATCCTTAAGTTTTTCTAAATAATCTGGCATCATTTCAGTATCACACCACGGCTCAGCGACCCGAACCAGGCTGTCTGCTGAAAAATGGTCGGCTCCATCCCTAAACCTGCATATGCTTCAACTTGAATCCCTCTTTGCCCAAGATGCTTTAACCCCTCGCCTAAAATGCGCCGTTATGGCCATTGGCGGAGCGGAGGATAAGGTGCGGGGGCGGCAAATCTTAACTGCTTTTGTCCAGCGATCCGGGGGAAGTAATGCAGTAATTGGTGTGATTCCCTCTGCCTCGCGGGAACCTGATGCCATGGGGCGACTCTACAACGATATTTTTCGGGAAATTGGTGCGAAAGATGTGGAAGTTCTTCTCGTCGCCGATCGCAATGACGCTGAATCACCGGAAATTTTAGAACGGATGTCCCGCTGCACTGGGTTATTTATGTCCGGAGGCGATCAACTCCGGCTCTCAGCTCTCTTGGATGAAACATCATTGCATAACCAACTCCAGGCCCAGGTGTGGCAAGGTCAATCCGTCTTAGCGGGAACCAGTGCTGGGGCGGCTGTCATGGGTCATGTGATGATTGCCAGTGGTGGGAGTAACGAGCCCCCGAATCGGTCATTGGTGGACATGGCCACAGGCCTGGGGATTTTACCGGACGTGATTGTGGATCAACATTTCCATAACCGGAATCGCCTAGCCCGCCTAATTAGCGCCATTTCTGCCCATCCTGACAAATTGGGTATTGGCGTGGATGAGGATACCTGTGCTTTATTCGAAACCGATGGCACCGTCAGGGTGATGGGTAAAGGCGCTGTGACGATTGTGGATCCCCGAGATGTGAATTACACCAACTTCAGTGAAGTGGAAGTGACGGCTCCCTTGAGTATCTATAACCTCCGGCTCCATATCCTCAGCCACGAAGATTGTTATAACCTCAATACCCACCAAGTTCAACACAACTGCTCTAGTCTGCCCTCCGTATAGGATTTAGTCGTCCAAGAACTGTTCACCACAAACAGTTTACCGACCCCCCTAGCTCTGAGACTAGAATGATGGCAGACTTGTACCTTCTTGCCCCTGGCTTCCTATGAAAATTCTCAAGATTCAAACGCTCCGTGGACCCAATTATTGGAGTATTCGCCGCGGAAAGTTGATTGTCTTGCGCTTGGATTTAGAAGAATTTGCCGAAACTACGACTAATCTAATTCCCGGTTTTGTCGATGGCTTGATCCGGGTTTTGCCCAGTCTCTACGAACATCACTGCTCCCCAGGCCATGAGGGGGGGTTTTTAATGCGGCTGCGGGAAGGCACACTTTTAGGTCATGTCATCGAACACGTTGCCTTAGAGCTCCAAGAACTGGCTGGAATGCCCGCGGGATTTGGTCGGACACGGATGACGGCTACCGAAGGCATTTATCAAGTCGTTTTTGAATACCAGAACGAACAGGCCGGGCGATATGCCGGACGAGCCGCAGTCAGACTTTGCCAAAGCATTATTGATACTGGGACTTACCCTCAACGGGAACTGGAGCAAGACTTAGCGGATTTACGGGATTTCAAAGCCAAAGCCTCTCTTGGCCCCAGCACCGATACCCTAGTCAAAGAAGCCGAAGCTCGAAATATTCCTTGGCAAGAACTCAGCAGCCGCTCGATTATCCAGTTTGGCTATGGGATTCATAGTCACCGGATGCAGGCCACCCTCAGCGATTTAACGGGGATTTTGGGTGTAGAGCTCGCGGGCGATAAGGAAGGGGCAAAAAAACTCCTGGCGGATGTTGGGATTCCGGTACCCAAGGGTGTGGTGATTCAATACTTGGATGAACTGGAAGATGCAATTCAAGATATTGGCGGTTATCCGATTGTAATTAAACCCCTGGACGGCAATCACGGTCGCGGCATTTCCATCGATATTGAAACCATCGAACGGGCAGAAGAAGCCTTTGAAATTGCCAGCAGTGTCTCTAAATCCGTGATTGTTGAACGGTATCACCCCGGCCGAGATTTTCGGGTGTTGGTGATCAATGGCAAAGTGGTGGCGGTGTCTGAGCGGGTACCCGCCCATGTGGTGGGGGATGGTAAATCTACGATTCAAGAGCTGATCGACATTACCAACCAGGATCCCCAGCGGGGGGAAGGCCACGATAACGTCCTGACCAAAATTGAGATGAACCATGATAGTTGGGAACTCCTCGACCGCCAAAATTTCACCCTCAATACTGTGCTACCGGAAGGACAAATTTGCTACCTCCGCTTTACAGCCAACCTGAGCACCGGCGGAATTGCGGTGGATCATACCGATGAAATCCATCCCCACAATGTTTGGATTTGTCAGCGGGCGGCCCGAACTATTGGCTTAGATATCGCGGGGATTGATGTGGTTTCCCCCGATATTTCTAAACCGATGCCGGAAGTGGGTGGGGTAATTGTTGAAGTCAATGCGGCCCCTGGATTCCGGATGCACACCTGCCCCAGTCGGGGGATTGCCCGGAATGTCGCCGAACCGGTGTTGAATATGCTCTTTCCACCCGGCCAGCCCTCCCGAATTCCCATTTTTTCGATCACCGGGACGAATGGTAAAACGACAACCACACGCCTGATTGCCCACATTTGCAAGCAAACCGGTAAGAACGTTGGCTACACCACCACAGACGGGATTTACATTGGCGATTACCTCGTCGAAAAAGGCGATACCACTGGCCCCCAAAGCGCGCAATTGATTCTCCGGGATCCAACTGTGGAAATTGCGGTCTTAGAAACGGCCCGGGGTGGGATTTTACGTTCTGGCCTGGGGTTTGATCACTGTGATGTTGGGGTTGTCCTGAATGTTCAGGCCGATCATTTGGGAATTGGCGATATTGATACTGTTGAGCAATTGGCAGACTTAAAAGCGGTGGTGGTCGAGTCGGCCTGGCCCACGGGGTATGCAGTCCTCAATGCCGATGATCCCCTAGTGGCCGATATGGTGGAGCAGGTGAAAGCCCAAGTGGCCTTCTTTTCAATGAACCCCGATAATCGCTTAATTAAAGACCATATTCAAGCTGGGGGCCTAGCGGCGGTCTATGAAAATGGCTATCTTTCGATCCTCAAAGGTGATTGGACACTTCGCATCGAGCAGGCCGTGAATGTGCCGATGACGATGGGGGGACGGGCGAACTTCATGATTGCTAATGCCTTAGCTGCCTGTTTAGCTACCTATGCCCAGGGAATTGCCATTGCTGATATTCGCAGTGCCTTAACCACCTTCAAAATGTCCGTGGATCAAACTCCCGGCCGGATGAACCTGATTGATTTGGGTGAGTTTAGTGCCCTAGTTGACTATGCCCATAATCCGGCTGGCTACGAAGCGGTGGGTGAATTTGTCCAGAAATGGCCAGGTGAGCGGATTGGCGTGATTGGGGGGCCTGGAGATCGACGGGATGAGGATTTAGCCCAACTCGGTGAACTCTCCGCAAAAATCTTTAATCGAATTCTGATCAAAGAAGATGATGATACCCGTGGCCGACCCCGGGGTGATGCCGCCAACTTCATTGAAATGGGTGTGATTCGGATTCCTAACCACTGCGACTATGAAATTATCCATGATGAAGTAACAGCCATTAACCAGGCCCTAGAAACTGCTAGCCCCGGAGCCTTGGTGGTGGTTTTACCCTGTGAAGTGGGCCGCACCATTCGGATGATTGAAACCTACGGCGAAAAACATAAACTAGCCAGTAAACCCTTCTCTGAAAATGGCAATGGCCACAAAGTTGAGGAACTTGAACTGAGTACAGAAGTGAATATTGCTTAAACTCGCTGGTATGGGTGGATTCGTGACCGCATCATTTTCCCAGGCCAAAGTTTCTTACCGAATTCTCATTCCCAAATGAACTAGGGCTGTTTCAATAACGTTGACACGCTCGACCAAGGTTTGCCAGTTGTTAGCCTTGACACCATAGAGGTGGTGAAAATACCGTCGGGCGTTGGGAAAGTTTTTAAATTCGTTGCGCATGGCCCTGATGGTCCAGGCCACGTTGGGGATGGTTATTAAATAACTGTGGAAATTTAATCCCTGTACTGAACCCTGCTCCTTGGTTGTGGCTAAATTTGTCCTCAAAGTTAGCGGTTTTAAGGGAGAACTTGGAGACTGTGAAAAAAACTCTTTTACTTTGGCAACTTGCCGCAGGTCAGCTTTGTCGAAATCCATGTTTTCCTCTTCAAAGTTTGAGCTGACTGCACTCATCACGTTAGGTTGTTGCCGCGGGTGTTTTCTGGATTGATTGTTGTTTTGCTCAGGAAAGCAAGGCAAAAATAATTGAAATTGTTACGCTTTCCCAGCATGAAGGAGGCAAATCCATTCCCTTAGATCAGGTTTCCTGAAGTCCCTACGGGATGAAAGCTAAGGACTAGCTATTCAAAGGAGACTTAGGATTTGTTCTACGCTTTATAAGAGAGAATAACCAGGCCACATCGCTGAAAAATAGGATGATCTTGCTGGAGTTAGGATTTTGAGCACAAGAGACCATCAACCTTGCTAGCCCTAATGACACCCAGGCCAAGATTGGCTGATACACTCCTGTAATTTGGGCTATTCAGATGATTTCCATATCCCGTTCAATGGAGTCAAAACAAAGCTTTTTAGGAAAAGTAATAAAAAATAATTCTGTTTCCATTTAAGTCCCATCTAAGCGTTAACAAAGATAGAAGAATCTTGCGATTTTAATCAAAATCGTTGCCTCAGGTGGTCAGCTTTTTCGGAGTAACTCCCAAGAACTTCTTAAAATGCCGGATAAAATGGCTTTGATCCGTAAAACCAACTGCAATTGCCACCTGCGCAGAACTCATTTTCCCGCGTACTAGGAGCTCTTTGGCCCGTTCAATCCGACATTGAAGCAGATATTGATAGGGTGAAATACCCATGGATGCTTTGAAGAGGCGACAGAAGTAGTAGCGACTCATTCCTAATTCCTGGGCAATTGCGTCCAGCGACAGGGTTTCGGATAGGTGGGCCTGAATAAAATCAATGGCCTGTTGCAGCTTGGCCTGGGGTAATCCATCTTGATAATTTTGCAGCCGATGAGACCGAGTGCAGTACTGCCGGAGTAAATGGGCCGAGAGTGCTGTGGCCAATCCATCAACATACAGGGGGCTTTGACTAAAGCTTAGTTTTAACTCTTGGTGTAGCAGGGAGGTGATGTTGTAAATGATTGGATCGTTGGTGTTGAGGATAGGGCGGAGTTCAACACGTTCTCCATCCACTGATTCGTGGGCTAATTCTGAGAGGTATTGGGGTTCTAGGATAAGGACGTTAAGCTTTACGAGGGTATTCCAATTTCCTCCATGGCAGGAATGGGCTGGAAATAGGCTAATCTGACCATCCGCAATGGGGGCAATGAACTTTTTCCCGTCCAGGCAATGCTCCTGTATCCCTCGTTCATTATCCAGATGTACTGTAAGGAGATGCTGATGTGTTCTATTTTCCGGCATCTCGCCCGGCGGCTGTTCATAATACTGAACGACAAGATGATTCTGTGCCAGGTGATGATTCTGCCTGGGAGTCGAGGGCAGGATTTTCCTAATATCATCTTCTTTTCGGTAATCAACCCTTAATCGGTTTTCGGTCTCGTTCATTCTCTGGATTTACGGGTGCTACGTTAATTAGATCTTAGGAGAAACCATGGGGGTCCATCATTGGCATTTACTTCCCTAAGTTGGCTGTGCCGGTTATCAACAATTTGGACTAACCTTCGCTCCTTGGCCTGGGGATTTTGAGAATTCAAGTTATGGAGATTTTCCCAGCCTGATTTTCGGGTTCTCATCCCAGGGGCTAAAAAAATTGTCATGTAGTGGTACAGACGAGCAGTCTAAGGTTATCCTGATAGCAATCTTTGTGCTTACCTAAAATTTCTTAACGTCGTAACTGCCGTGAGTGCTCCCCCCCGTAGTTCCAGTCCCACCTCTCCGCTGTCATTTGGGGAGGAAGTGGAGCGTTTACCGACGTTATTTACTGCTGCACGGCCCCAGCGACCGGGTGAGAGTAATCCCCGCCTCAGCCGAGTTTCTCCAGCCCAAACTGAGTTGATGCGCTGTCTCAGGACAATCCTAGAGCAACCGCTACCTCAAGAGGATGGCCTAGTACGCGGAGGATATCTCCAGCGTCTTGTGGAGGCCTATGCCCAATTATTTGCCAGTTGTTTGACCGCCAGCAACACTCAACTCCAGCACCAGGCCCTAGTGCAAACCGTCCAACGTCTTAGCCAAATTCCGATGACGGTGATTCAGGAGGATTATGAGCGACTGAATCGGGGCCACTACAACATTCCCCTCAAACAACTGGTTCTCTCCTTTAGTCGCCCAGTCCTCGCGCAACGGGCCACACCTCCAACCTTGACAGAAGCAGAGTGTTTTTTAGCCATTTTTATCCAGGCCCTCCGGCAACAACTCGGCTCTTTTGTGCTCTTTAGTGACGAATTTAAGCGGGATTATCGAGACTTACTCCGGAGTGTGTGCAAAGCTGCTCCTGACCCGGAACTTTGTCAAAGTAATTTACCCGGCTGGCTTTGGGAGGCGATGAAATCCTTTGATCCTTTGAAAGCCTTCAGTGCGACGGGGCATGGGCGACCCACCTTCGAGGCCTGGGTCAGAACAGTGGTTAATAATAAGCTCGCAGATGAGAAACGTAAACTCCTCAAGCGGGAAGCAGACGAACTACTTTTTTACGAGAGTCGGGCCCTGCAAATGTTTGAACAACGCTATGCGGCGGCGGGGGCGGCACTTCAAGGTGAATTAGAACTTCAAGCCTGCTGCGACCTTATAAAAATTGTCCAAACCGAAATTACCGATCCCCGGATTCGTGCCTCGACAACCCGTTTACGTCAACAAATCGCTCAATTGCTGGGCTGGACGATTGAGTACACCCGCGAAATTCATCACCAAGTCCGGCGGATCCTCGGTCGATATGTCCAGTCCACCCGTTCCCTTAATATTACCTCTACCGATAGCAATCAGGAATGGATTGATAACTATCCTGATGCCCGTTCCTTGCCGAATCTCGGAAATCAAGGGGTGGACTGCATGGTGGAGTTTCTCAATGACCAACAAACCCCAACTTGGGTCAGGGATTGGTGCGAAAAACGCCGGACTCAGGCAGAAATTGCTCGGGAATTGTTTGTCAGTCAGCCAACGATTTCTCGATGTCTCGGACGTGAATATCGTCTTTGGTTGTATCGTAAGTTTTTCAAAGACCAGCAGACTCCTGAGTGGATGAGGCGGTGGTACGAAACTCAAACAATTGCTAGTCCCCATCAACGGCGGCAGGCCCGGCGGGAAATTCATTCTGATTATGCCCGTGGGACTTTTACTGCTAAGCAGATTGATGACCAAATTGAAGATCAGCTAGAGGAGTGGTGTCTGCGTAACGGCATCTATTTTCTCGCCTAGTTATTGATTCAGCCTTGAGCTATTTACTTGCACGGATGATGACCGATATGAATTCTACTTTTGCTCCGACTGTTCCCATTGGCCGCCTGGAGTGGGATGCAGCCCAGTTTGTTCTCCAAGGATGTAGCCCTCAGCGTCAAGTGCGAGTCTTACCCTACCTTTTGTCTCTCTACAGCTTCATGGCCTGGTGGGAAAATGATGCCCAGGCCTTGCGAGGGGATCCTGATCGGGAACTGTCCTTAACAACCACCTGGTGCGAACAGCCTGAAGTACTGGAACTCATTGATGTTGCCGACTTAAATATTGAAGGCACTCAGTTAGCGATTTATCCAGTGGATGGTGCCTCGAGCGATTTTTCCCTCCACTGCCCTACCTTCCTCGGGGTTTTAAATGCTGACCGAGCGGTGGCGGTGGGCCTGGATCGAGATCGCTGTTGGGCCACCCTATTGGGTACAGTTGACCGGGCTAGCCTTGTGCAGTTTTGGCAATCCCATCCCCCCGATAGTCATGGAAATTCCCCCGTTCCCTTGGACTTGCTCCAATCAATTTACTACCTTCCCGAGCAACTAAGCTACCTCCATCCAACCCTACCCCAAGCTAATCCAAAACCCCTTCGTAAAACCAACCGCAATCAGCTTCCCATTGAAAGTGATTTTATTGCCAATGCTGACCAGTTAACTGAAAAACTTCTTCAACTCGGGGTCGTTCCGCCTGCGGTAGCCAATGGGAGTGGATTGAGCAACCCTTCTTTAGCCGCCCCTGATCTGCCAGTCAACAATGGGAATACTGCCACCGTTAATCGCTTGGTGAAGGCATTACAGGTCTATCGGGGTGAATCCTCCCAGGCCAAGCTCCTTAGCTAGGTTCTTTCCCAGAAGTTGATTCAACGGATTTACCAATGTGAAATTCTTAGTTTTTATGCCTATTTGCTTGGAAATCAAAGAAACCATTATTTGTTTTTCAACAGGCGGTGTGTTTGAATTTCCTATGCTTGCCTAACAATGACTCTAGATTGCCCCTACACATGGTACACAAGTGGCTCTGAACTTAGGCGAGCAATAACCTGCTGAATCACCAGAGCGACCCAATCAATATCCGCTTCTCTTGTTGCTTTACCCAGGGTAATCCGGAGACTGGATTTGGCCAAGTTAGAACTATATCCCATCGCCATCAGAATTGGGCTGGGTACTGAGCGACCACTGTGGCAGGCAGATCCGGAACTCACTCCCAGGCCAGCTAGGTTCAATTGCCTGACTAATGTTTTGCCGCTCAAGGGAATTTTTCGGGAATCTGTGGCGGTAAAGCTAAGGTGATGGGGAAGACGATAAATACGGTGACCCGTGGGCTCCAGACCAGGCCAGGGTTGTAACTGGGCAAATAGACGCTCCCGTAAGTTTTGTAAGCGAACCATTTCTGTGGTGAGTTCGGCTTCAGCTAATTCTGCGGCCACTCCAAAACCAGCGATATTTGGTAAAGCTTGAGTTCCAGATCGCAGTCCAGACTCTTGCCCACCGCCCTTTAAAAGCGGGTAGAGTTCCAGACCGGGACGAATATAGAGGGCGCCAACCCCCTGGGGGCCGTAGAGTTTGTGACTAGATAGAGATAATAAATCAACCCCTAGGGCCTGGACATCAATGGGTAAACGGCCGGCCACCTGAACTGCATCAGTATGAAAGAGAACTTCCCGTTGGCGACAAATTTCAGCTAGCTCAGAAATCGGCTGGAGTGTCCCTACTTCACTTTGACCATAAATAATAGAAACCAAGACAGTATTGGCCTGGATGGCGGCTTCTAACTCTGCTGGATTTACTCGTCCCCATTGATCCACGCCCAGGCGGGTCACTTGCCAACCCTGAGCTTCCAAATCGGCCACAGGCTGACTAATTGCAGAATGTTCGACAGCGGAAATCACCAGATGTTGGGGAAAAGAATAGGCGCGGGTCACCCCATAGAGGGCCAGGTTATTTGCCTCGGTTCCCCCTGACGTAAAAACAATGCCCAAGGCGGAGGCATTAATCAACCCAGCAACCTGCATTCGGGCTTGTTCAAGGGTTGTTGCGGCCCGTTGTCCCCACTCATGTAAGCTAGCGGGATTTCCCCAAGTTGACCTGTAGACCTCTTGGATCGCAGCAATGGCTTCGGGACGACAGGGGGTTGTGGCACTGTAATCAAGATAAATCTGCATAGGACAAGTCGAGGAATGCCGCAATTTAGTCAGGTTAATTCCCATTGTGCCCTTCTGCAGTGACTTTTCCCAATGCCCTGGGACTGCAATACCCGCCCTTAGCCCCGCTTCATCGCCCGCTCCATATCCCGCTTGTCTTGTTTTTGCTTCAGGTCTTCCCGCTTGTCATGGAGTTTTTTCCCGCGAGCAATGGCAATATCAACCTTAACCCGACCATTTTTGAGTTTCATCCGCAAGGGAACTAGGGTTAAACCCTTTTGCTCAACTTTGCCGATGAGTTTGCGAATTTCATCTTTATGTAGCAATAGTTTGCGATTGCGCCGGGGATCATGGTTGTAGGCGGTATTGGTGGTGTCATGGGGCGAAATATGCACATTCAGTAGCCAGGCCTCCCCATCCCGAATCCGGGCAAATCCATCCCGAAGGTTAACTTTTCCGGCACGAATGGACTTTACCTCAGTACCTTGGAGGACAACACCCGCTTCATAGGTATCTAAAATTTCGTATAAATACCGAGCTTGGCGGTTGTCACTGACGATTTTATATCCATCACTCATGTCTCATTGTCCCCAAACGTCCATCGGGATTCTCCAGCTTAACCCGTTGGGAAAAGTATTGTTGGCTTTTGGTTAGAGGAATTATCAGAATCCTGGGAGCTAATTTTCCCTGACAGGTCATTTGCACAGGCGAAAGAAGCTTCACGGATTGGATAAACACTTTTGGCATGCTCAAACAAGGCTATTCCAGTAGCTCCAAAGTTTCATCCCCAGCCTAATTGGGCATACACTGCAATCTAACGTTGAGAAGTAGCAATGCCCAAAATGATTCATCCACCGGCTTGAATAGTAACTCCATTCTAAATTCGATACGAACTAGCCCCCATTAGCGCAACACTAAGAACTCCTTGATCCGACCTTTAACCCAGGCCAGGAGATCGTTGCGTTCCATGGATTTCAGAAATCCCATGGACTCTAGAGCTTGCCGGATAGGTGCGTAGAATTCCCGTTCACTGATCATCTCTTGAGTGACGATTTCGGCAAAATAGGGCGCAACTTTTAGGAGAGTTTCTAGCTGCTTCTTCGGAATGATGAAAACATGACAATCTGTAAGGGCGCGGGCATCAACAATATAGGGCAGATTCAGTAACACAGGAACTTCCCCAAACATTTCCCCTGGGTGGTATAGCCGTAAACGCCGATTAAGCTTATGGGAAAATGCCTCAACCTCCCCGGAAAGTAGAACATAAAGCGAATCTGCTGTTTCCTCTTCACGAAACAGAAAGGAATTCACTGGGAGAAACTTACGATAGCCGGCCTGGATAATCATCAATAAACTCAGTTCATTGCAGGTTTGAAAGTAGGGAATTTTTTTTAAGCATTCTTTTAAGGTAAAAGGGGGCAAAGTTTCACTACAGCTTACTGAACTCAAGGATTGATCCCCAGGATTTGCGGTATGGCTGTGGTTTGGGCTACCAGGCCAGGGTTCTGTATGTGTTAATTCCGGAGATGGTGTCGTTGGGCGTAGGGTTTCTGGATTTCTCAGCCACAAATCCCGCTGGGGAAAAGGTATTTCAATCCCGGCCTGGTGAAAGTGATAGTTGATCGTAAAGTTAAGGGCACTTTTAATACTTAAAGCATCATCAATTCGATCCACCCAGGCCCAAACTTCAAAATCAAGGGCACTATCGCCAAAGGATTTGAAAATAACACGTGGTAACGGATCCCGTTTTACGGCAGGATGACTATTAATCGCATAAAGCAATGTTTCTGTGACTAAAATTGGGTCGGAGTTGTAGGCCACACTAATCGGTAAGTGAATTCGTCCAGAAAAATCATGATAGCTCCAGTTTAAGACTTCATTAGTGGTTAAAGCACTGTTGGGTAAAACCACATCACCGCCATCAAAGGTTGTAATAATTGTCGAGCGCATCGAAATTTCTTTGATGTACCCCGCCAGGCCATTGAATTCAACATAATCCCCCACTTGAAGTTTGTCTTCAATCAATAGGGTTACACCACTCACCAGGTTTTTTGTTATATCTTGTAAGCCTAAACCAATTCCCACCCCCAGCCCCCCCAGCACCACTGCCAAGGAGGTAATATCCAGGCCATACAGTTGCAAAATGATAAAAGCAACGATACTAGCTAGACCATAGGTGACGAAGGTGGCAATAACTACACTATTACCCCGACTAATTCCGAGCTTCAGGAGCAACCAGTGGCGAAGAAATTTCTTGCAATAAATGACTCCGATCACGAGCAGAATCAAGGTAAAGGCTAAACTAACCAGCCAAGCCAGGGAAATTCCTTGATTGCCTAGTTGAAAAAAAGTCCGATTCCAAATATTACTCAGGTTAGAGAAGTTCATCCGTTATTAGACCCACTACGGTGTGATTATGGCTGCGTTGGATTGCCTAATTGCACAAGAAGTTCAGGGGAAACTAACTCATCAATGGTTTGAGACACGTTCCAGGCCTGGGGAAATGTCACGTCAGGATAATCTGCATGAACTTCTGTTAGGGCATCATCCCAAATCTCAGAAAGTTGCCCGTGAGCATAGTTTTTTAAGCTGGGAGAATCTTTTAGGATTTGCCGGAGTTGTGGCTGTTGTTCTCGAATTGTAGCCTCCCAACCTCGGTAATCTGGCACAGACGGAATGTAAAGACGTTTTAGATAATGACACACTAGGACAAACAGGCGACTTTTTAACTCCCGCCGTTCTCGATTAGCCAAGCTTTCAATTTCCTCGATTAAGTTATCAATATCTAACTCATTAAAATTGCGTTGTTTGAGTCTTGTGATTGTTTCTTGATACCACAGCACTAAATCCTGTTCATAGAGATCGGTGGCAATTCGGGTAGGAGTGAGAGTCATGAAACCTCCCTTGAGTGATATCTTCGATGAACTGGAATGCTATGAATCATGATAAGGCAGGGATTTAACCTCAGTGTTTGCAGATTAAGCTACCAGAAGCAGAGACTTCAGATTATGGCTCCCTTTGATGAGGTAACCTCAGGAGTAATTCCGGGGAAACTAGTTCATCAATCGTTCGAGTCAAGTCCCAGGCCTGGGGTAGTTTCACATCAGGATAATTTGCTTTTACGTCTTCAAGCGCATCATTCCAGGCCTGATCAAAAACGCTATGGGCATAACTTTTCAAACTTGGAGATTGCTGAAAAATCCGCCGGAGTTGCTTTTGCTGCTCACGAATGGTGTTTTCCCAGCCTTGATAATCAAGTTTTGAATTAACATAAAGTCGTTTCAATATGTGAGCGACAAGAACATCTAACCGACTCAAGAGTTCTCGCCGTTCTCGATTAGCCAAGCTTTGAATTTCCTCGATTAAATTATCAGTATCTAACTCATTAAAATCGCGTTGTTTGAGTCTTGTGATTGTTTCTTGATACCACAGCACTAAATCCTGTTCATAGAGACCAGTGGCAATTTGAGTGGGCGTGAGGGTCATGTAGCCTCGCTTGGGTGATGTCTTCGATGAACTGGAAAGCTATGAACCATCATAGAACAGGGATTCATGCTCGGTCTTTACGGATTAAGTCACCAGAGGCAGAGACTTTAGAGATAATTAAAAGAATCCTGAGCTACCAATTATTGCCCCCCACACTGTTTTTCCCCTATGCCCTCAACTCTTGCTTCTGTGTCTCTGACCACCAACGTGATTAAAACTGAGCTCGACAATGGCCTGGTGGTGCTGCTCAAGGAAATCCCGACGGCCCCAGTCGTGAGTTTGCAGGTGTGGTATCGGGTGGGTTCCGCTCAAGAAGCCCCAGGCCAAAACGGGATTGCCCACCAACTCGAACATTTAATGTTTAAGGGAACCCAAAGTCGGCCAATTCAGTTCGGACAGTTATTTAGTGCGATTGGCAGCCAGACAAATGCCTTTACCAGCTATGACATGACGGCCTATTTCCATACCGTGCGGGCGAGTCAGTTGGAGCCATTGTTGATCTTGGAAGCGGATCGGATGGTGAACACGGATATTTCCCCCGATCAACTCAGCAGTGAAAAACGGGTGGTGATTTCCGAGTTACAGGGCTATGAAAACAGTCCCGAATATCGCCTCAGCCGCACCTTAATGAATACACTCTATCCAGAACATGCCTATGGGTTGCCGGTGGGGGGGACGGTGGCTGATGTGGAGAGTTTTAGCTTAGAGGCAGTGCAAAATTACTATCGCCAGTTTTATCGCCCGGACAATGCCGTGATTGTGATTACCGGAGATATGGAAGCCGGGGCTACATTGCAACTGGTCAAGGATATTTTTGGGGACATTCCTAAACCGAGTTCTCCCTTACCAATTCATAAACCTGCTACCCCTCATCCCGGCCCTATTCCCGAAAAGCCCATTATTCTCTCAGAACCCGGCAGCGCGCCTCTCCTCCAAATTTTGTATCCCCTCCCGGCCTGGGATCATCCGGATTTTGCTGCGATTGAGGTTTTAGATGCTATTTTGACCGCTGGCCGGAGTTCGCGGTTGTATCAAGCTCTGGTGGAAACCGGACTAGCCAGTTCTGTCAGTGCCTATGCTGCGGGACTCCAGGCCGGGGGTTGGTATGAAGTCGATGCGGTCGCCACATTAGAAACCAGTCTCGAAGAAATTTTAGAAGTACTCCAGGCCGAGATTGCTCAAATCCAAACCGAGTTAGTTACCCCAGAGGAACTTGATCAAGCCAAAACCCAACTCCAGGCCCACTTTATTTTGCGAAACCGGGATATTGATAGCCAGGCCGGACAGTTAGCCTACGATCAAGTTGTCACCGGGGACTACCACTTCAGCGAAAAATTGCTCACCCGAATCACCCAAGTCACGGCGGTGGACATTCAACGGGTCGCCCAAACCTATCTGGTTTCCGAAAAAGCAGTCCAAGGACAATTCATTCCCAGCGAACTGACAGCAACACCGCCCCAGGCCAGTGGGATGCAAACCAGTGAAGATTTTAGCCCTGGAATTCCTGTTGATCCGGCCGAAGTTGCCCAATTTTTGCCGCCTGTCACCCACGAGCCGCCCCACTCCCACCAGGCTTTGCCGGAAAAATTCACCCTCAGCAATGGTTTACGAGTTCTCTTGTTACGGGATACCAGTACGCCCACGGTGACCTTAAGCGGCCATACTCAAGCTGGAACCGCCTACGATCTCCAAACCAAACCAGGAGTCGCCAGTCTAACCGCAGATAATGTTGGCAATGGGACAAAAACCAAAACCGCCTTAGAACTAGCCCAAACCTTAGAGTCCCACGGGGCTGGCCTGGAGTTGGCGGCATTTCGGGAAGGAGTGGATTTAGATGGCTATGCCCTGTCTCCTGATTTGAACTTACTGTTAGAAACCTTGGCGGATATTCTTCAAAATGCCACATTCCCAGATGCTGAATTTAGTCGCAGCCGTCAACGGGCCTTAACAGATTTGCAAATGGATTTAGATGATCCCAATCGGGTGGCGCGGCGAGTGTTTCAACAAACCATTTACCCCAGTGATCATCCCCTCCATTCCTTTCCCACCCTCGAAAGTCTCCAGGCCATTTCCCGTGAGGATTTAATTCGGTTCTATCAGCAGCAATACACCCCAGAAAACACCATTTTGACCTTGGTGGGAAACTTTGAAATTGATGCCGTTTTAGCTGAATTAGAAGATCTGTTCGGGGCCTGGGAAAATAACTCAGAATCCCTCAATCTGGCGGCTTCCGAGGTTGAATTACCTGCCCACAATTCCTTTAATAACCCTGTCTTACCGGGTAAAACCCAGGCCATTACCTACTTAGGACATCAGGGCATTGAACGGCGGGATTCCAGATTTTACGCAGCCTTACTTTTGAATCACATCCTCGGTGGAGATACCTTAGCCAGTCGCTTGGGTGTGGAAATTCGGGATCGGCTCGGTTTGACCTACGGAATTTACAGTTACTTTGCGGCGGGTCAACATCCCGGCCCCTTTGTGATTCAAATGCAAACTGCTGCGGAAGATACGCCCCAAGCCATTACCGCGACCCTCTCTCTCCTGAAACAACTCAAAGAATCTGGGATCACCGAAGCAGAACTGGCCGCTGCCAAACGCACTTTGATGAATAGTCACCCGGTGGATTTAGCTAACTTAGATCAGTTGGCCCGATCAATTTTGGCCCAGGAAGTTATTGGTTTACCGACCACTGAAATTCGGGATTTTCCCAACCATTTAGCAGCGGTGATGTTGGATGATCTACAGCAGGTGATTCAAGACTTAATTCATCCGGAGCAGATGGTCATTGTCTCGGCGGGGCCTGGGGTAGCTGTACCAGAGTTGTTGTGATTACAAGGAGGCGTCCATGAGTTTAATCGGCAATATTATTTGGTTAATCTTTGGTGGGTTTATCAGTGGTGTAGGTTATATCATTGGGGGATTAAGTCTTTGCTTAACGATTATTGGGATTCCCTTTGGTCTCAAAGCCATTCAATTGGGGCTAAGCACCTTTCTTCCCTTTGGCAAGGAAGTCGTTGAACATCCCGACGCCAACAGTACCCTGGCAATGATTTTTAATATTATTTGGTTGATTGTCTTCGGCTGGGGAATTGCCTTAAACCACCTCTTGTGGGGGCTGATCATGGCGATTACAATTGTCGGCTTACCCTTTGCCAAGCAACACTTTAAACTGATGATTTTAGCTTTGTTACCGTTTGGACGAGAATTCAACTGAGCCCAACTATTGGGGTAAACCAATTAATTCTCCGTGTCCAGGAACCACCTCACCGATGATATCAGCTTGAAGGTTCTGGGCCTGGAAAATTTTTTGGGCTTCCGGGGCCTGGTCTGGGGGAACAACCACACAGAACCCAATCCCCATATTGAAGGTCTCAAACATCGCTGCAGCACTGACTCCTCCCTCGGCGGCCAACCAAGTGAAAAGGTGGGGAGTTTGCCAGGCCCCAGTATCAATCGCAACACTCTGTCCCGCAGCTAAACAACGGGGTAAATTTTCCGGCAATCCCCCGCCAGTGACATGGGCCATGCCATGAATATCTAGGCCAGCCTTGAGGGCCACTTGAATCGGAGCCACATAGAGTTGAGTTGGGGTTAGGAATATCTCCCCTAAGGTTTGCGGCCCAAGTTCAGCCACGGAATCCTGCCAGGCCCACTGCTTAGTTTCAATAATCCGCCGCACAAGACTAAAGCCATTGCTGTGGACACCACTACTCCCCAGGCCAATCACCATGTCGCCAATTTCCGGACGTAAAGACAGCCGTTCTTTTTCAACAATACCCACACAAAAACCAGCTAAATCGTACTCCCCCGGTTGATAAAAACCTGGCATTTCCGCAGTTTCGCCGCCCAGTAACGTACACCCCACCGCTTGGCAAGCCGTCGTAATGCCCTTAACCACATCCACCAAGGCTTCTGGCTCTAACTTCCCCGTGGCTAAATAGTCCAAGAAAAATAGGGGTTCAGCACCAGAGGTGAGAATATCATTGACGCACATGGCCACGAGGTCAATCCCAATCGAGTCATGGATTCCCATGGCCTGGGCAATTTTAAGTTTGGTACCAACGCCATCGGTTCCGGAAACTAAAACTGGCTGACGGTATCCTATGGGCAATTCAAAATACCCAGCAAAGCCCCCCAAGCCCCCCAAGACTTCTGTCCGTTGAGTTCTAGCCACTAGGCCCCGAATCTGCTGGACAAAATCTCGCCCGGCCTGGACATCAACCCCTGCTTCCCGATAATCCATAATTGCGCCTATTCCTTGGACTGCCCGTTCGCTTTTTAGCTTCTCATGTCTCTGGGATAAGCAATCTGGAAAGATTCTGACATCTTGGTCTGGTCAAAACATACTAAAAAAGCGGACGATGGGACTCGAACCCACGACGTTTAGCTTGGGAAGCT
>CAZZCG010000009.1:0-120274 GCA_964653145.1 uncultured Synechococcus sp.
GGATTTGAACCTGCGACCGGCTGATTACAAATCAGCTGCTCTACCACTGAGCTACACCAGCATGACTTAAATTCAGTACTCAAAATTATAGAGGATTACCTAGCAGTTGTTATAGCTCCCCCCTGAACCAATTCATTTACCAAGAGAATCTACGAAGCCGATCAGAATAGAAACGGTTAATCGCATTAGACTATTTCAAAATTAATAGTCTCACTACAACTCTTTACATAAGTCGTTATTTATCATTTGAGACTTTTCAATTTTTAGTTTAAAATAGCACCTATGAAGAAAGAATTGAAACCACTGACCGTCATTGGGTTAATGAGCGGCACTTCAGTAGATGGGATTGACGCGGTTATCACTACTGTCAGTGGGCAAATCCAGGATTTACGAGTGTCAGTCCAAGCCTGGGATACCTATGCCTACCCTCAAGAATTGCGAGAGAAAATTTTGGCGGTGGCGGCGGGCCAGGCCTTGAGCATGGAGGAATTTGCCACATTGGATGATCAGATTGCCCAGGAGTTTGCCAAGGCAGCATTAACAATCCAAACAAAGCTAACTCATGGGGAAAAGGTGAATTTGATCGGCTCCCACGGTCAAACTGTGTTTCATCGTCCGCCAATATCTACTGAGCAAGAAAGGCAAATTGGCTATAGCCTGCAACTTGGGCGGGGAGAGGTTATCGCTGCCTCAACGAAGGTGCCAACGGTTTCCAACTTCCGGCAGGCCGATATTGCCATGGGTGGGCAGGGTGCACCCTTAGTTTCCCGAATTGACCTGTGTTTACTGGGTGACCCAGTTAAGAATCGTTGTGTGCAAAATATTGGTGGAATCGGTAATGTCACCTATCTGCCTGCATACAGTAGTTCACCTATCCTAGGGGAAGGGGTATTAGGCTGGGATACAGGGCCTGGGAATGTTCTGATTGATTTGGCAGTTTCTCATTTTTCCAATGCCCAACAAAGCTATGACAAAGACGGGGCCTGGGCTAAATCTGGAAAGCCTGATATTGAATTAGTTGAAAGTTGGCTAAACGATTCATACTTCCAACTAACCCCGCCCAAATCGACGGGCCGTGAACTATTCGGGCCTACCTACCTAGGGATGTGTTTATCAACAGGTTCTCACTTGACTGCTGCGGATATGATTGCCACCTTGACGGAATTTACTGCAGCAAGCATTGCCAAAAGTTATCAAGATTTTTTAACTGAAATGCCTGATGAAGTTCTGTTATGTGGAGGTGGAGCATTAAATCAATACCTATTTGAACGCATCCAGGCCTGGTTGCCAGGAATTACAGTCATGACTACTGAGAAGTTTGGTGTTCCAGTTGAGAGTAAAGAAGCAATTGCCTTTGCTATTTTGGCCTATTGGAAATACTACGATTTACCTGGAAATCTCCCTTCGGTTACTGGAGCTAGTTCTGAAATCCCCTTAGGGCAAATCATTGGTCTCGAAATGGTTGAATAAATCAAAATATATCGATGATTTTAGCCCACTCTACTGCAATTCCAGGCCAGGTATATCTTGTTCCAACTCCAATTGGAAATTTAGAGGACATTTCAATTCGAGCACTTGGGATTTTGCGAACTGTAGATTTAATCGCTGCCGAGGACACACGCCATACTGGGCATTTGCTTGAGCACTTTCAAATTAAGAACAAACTACTCAGCTTTCATCAACACAATTACAAACAACGTATCCCTCACTTACTAGAGTTTATCAAGCAGAATCAGTCGATTGCAGTTGTCAGTGATGCAGGTATGCCCTTGATATCCGACCCTGGACAAGAACTCGTAACATCTTGCATTCAGGCTAGTATTCCAGTCATACCTCTACCCGGTCCTAATGCAGCTTTAACCGCCCTAATTGCATCAGGATTAGCAACAAATCGGTTTATGTTTGAGGGTTTTTTATGTGCAAAGCAAAAAGAGAGACAAATTCAATTAGCTCGCATTTCTCACTCTGAATGCACGGTCATTCTTTATGAATCCCCCCATCGCCTCCTCAAAACCTTAAGCGAGTTAGTAGTTTTTCTGGGGCCGGAACGAAACCTAGTCATTGCCCGAGAACTGACTAAGCTCTATGAAGAGTTTTGGCGAGGAACAATAGGCTCTGCCATTAGCTACTTTGAGTCAACCTCACCACGGGGCGAATTTACAATCTTAATCAGCGGGAAAAATCCTGAAAGAGGAAATATACTAATTTCTGAAATTGAAGAAGCACTTAGTCTCTATCTTAAAGCAGGGCTTTCACCGTCCCAGGCCAGCAAAAAAATTGCCCTAGAAAGAAATATTGCCAAAAATTATATTTATTCTGTAGCAATGGAATTAATTGGTCAAAGCAGGATCACACCTGTGGATGCACCAAAGAACTTCCCCAATGAAATCACTCAAAGTCCGTGAGTCCAAATGTAGTCCATTAACAATCTACGTCTTCTGAAAAGCTTTATTCTAATAGTTTCTAGCATTCTGCTCTATTGCGTATTTCGCAGAATAGCGAAAAAGAAGTTGGTATTTCCTGACTACACCACATGGCACTTAATCCCAAAAAACATCGGTTCGCTCCTTTCAGATTTATGAAACGCTGAAATCTGACCCAATCCCTTGGAATTAACCTTAACGATGCTGACTGACTACCAACCTGCACTACGTGCTTAAGCTTGAAAACACTCAACTGCTCTCCTCGTGACCAGCTCCAAAACAAGATTTTAATTCGACAAGATTGAACAGCTAATATTTTCTCTGCTCCAGTGGATTGAATACTCCTTGCAATTTGGCAGAATGATTCTACTTCAATAGAATGAGATTTTAAGGATGACTACGAGCATTATAAAGAGTCTCATAGTTTTATATGATATTAATTTAAACAGATAGTACCCGCAGGAGGACTTTGAAACCTAAAAATGAAAAAATATCAAGAACTAAACTGTTGTGTCTCTGCACCAATTTCTGAGTGTCTCAATGCCAGCAATATCCTCATCAAGCAGATTCTCAAACTAGGTGGCACAGCAGTAACAGTGACTATAGTAGTTATTTCTGGTCTACTGTGGGTTTAGAAAAACACCAAGCTTCACTAGTGTTGAGCTAGCTGACGGATGGAGGGTGTCCCTGCCTTATAGGACTTCACAATTCGCTCCCGCAAATCCAGAGATATGGCTGGCATCAAAGGTGATCCTTGGCGAATGAATTTTCAGAACTTTACTACAAAGTTTTGCAATTCGCTGTAACTATCAAAGATTTAATACTAAAATTTCTTTACTAGACTTATTTTGACTCATTCCATACTGCCATTGAGGATAAATGATTTCGTAGTCCTGATATAAGTCGAGAATTTCTGGGCAATTGTTATAGGACAAAATCCAACGCTGACAGGTTTTAAGTTTTTCGGCTAATCCCTGATGATCAAAGCCTTTGTGAGTACTGCCGCGATGACCGTAGAGTGTTGATTTAATTAAGTAGGGCGGGTCAAGATACATAAACTCATTTTGATAGTCCGTTAGAACCTGTGAAAAATCCCCCCAGGCCACACTTAAGTTCTCTACTCGAAAATTTCGCAACCGATCGATGGACGATTGGGTAAAGCGTTGAGTTACCGATTGTTGCGAGCAGCCGCCGCTGAGGGTAGTCCCAGAAAAAGATGCGCGGTTTAAGACAAAAAAGAGGATTGCTTGCTCTGGCGTTTCTAAGTCGTGGTGTTGGCTCTGTAGTTGATAGAAACGCTCTTTCGTGAGGGGATAGTGGGCCTGGACTGCGGCCGCTAATTCGTCCGGGTTAGTTAACAGGTATTGCCAAAATGCGACTAAGGGGTGAAAAATATCAAAGCCTTTTACTGTGATTCCGTTCGCAGCACAGGCTAACTCCACTGAACCACCCCCAAAAAACGGAGAAATTAATAGCTTGACATCCTCAGGTATCAGTGCAGTAATCGATTTAACGGCTCTAGATTTACCACCGGGATACCGTAACGGCGATTTAATGGTCATGTAGCAATAGGATTATTGATCAGAACTTTTCCCGTCACGGTTTGTCCATAGTAAGGAGTATTTTGGGACAGGGAAGCAAGCATTTCAGAGGTAGTGACTTGGATTACTGTGGGATTAAACAAAATCCACTCTTTCCTCCCAGGCCCCAAGGTCGGAGGAGATTGCTGCAAAATCTCGGCGGGTTTCTGGCTCAAAGCTTGCCACAATTCCAGAGCAGTCAACTTCTCAGTTACGACTAATTCCTGCCACAACACAGGTAATGCCAACTCCAGGCCAATCACCCCCGGCAAGGCTTCAGCAAAGGAAACCATCTTTTCCTCATAGGTACGGGGACGATGATCAACAGCAATTGCACTAATCATTCCCGACTTAATCCCAGCAATCAGACCTGCTTGATCTGTGGCAGTTCCCAATGGTGGTTCAACCCGTAAATTCGGATCGTAAGAGGCCAGGTCGGCAACGGTTTTGATCAAATGCAACCAAGACACACTGGCGGAAATTGGTGTTTGGGATTTGGCGGTTTCTAGGAGTTCAACACTGCGGGCTGTTGAAATTCGCATCAAATGCAACGGTTGGGCGAGTTCTCGACTGAGCTCTAATAGGCTGGCTAAAGCGGTTGTTTCGGCGCTAATTGGTTGTTCAGGCAGGCCCAGCTCCAAAGCCAAAGGACTCTCTCGGGCTACCCCTTGCGCGGCCAACTGGGGATTTTGCGGCCAAAAGGCAATGGGTAAAGACCGGGCCTGGAGATAATCTAAACCACGGCGTACCACTCCCAAATCCCCCAGGGGTCGGCTATCCGTAAACCCAATCACCCCAGCTTCAGCTAGTTCTAAAAGTCCGGTAAGTTTTTCGCCGTTTGCTGCCTGAGTAATTGCTCCCCAAAAATGCAGTTGGACGGATGAATCGGCCGGAATCTTGGCCTGGAGTTGCTTCAAGACTGCGGGCTGATCTAAGACTGGATTCGTTAAGGGCAACAAAGCAACCCGACAAAATCCCCCAGCCTGGGCTGCGGCAATCAAGGATTCTAGGGTTTCGCGCTGTTCGTAACCGGGTTCACCACCTTGGCTATACAAATCCACCAGGCCTGGGGCAACTATTAACCCATCACCCGCAACCCTGGGAATTGCTGAGTCAACCGAGCTTAAATCCCGTTCTATGGCCCGAATTTGACCCTCTTCAATCCAAACATCGCCACAAAAATCCCACTGCTGAGTTGGATCAAGAATCCGCGCCCCTAGCAGCAAAAAGGATTCCGGTAAGTCGCTCATCTACAATGCCCCAGCCGCCGTCCGATCCAAGACCCCGCCCAAGTGAGTGGTAATGTTCATGGCCTGTAACCTTGGAGTGCCACCAGCCAGGGGATAGTCAATCACACTCACGGCCCCATTTCCCTGTTTGAACTGCCAAAAATGCTCTGGCCCCAGGCCCGCCACATGACAGAGAATCACCTTGTTAATCGCATCATGGGCCACCACCAGGCCAACAATCGGTTTTGTGTAATTGGGATTATTTTTAGCGGTCTCGATGATCTGATCCCAGGCCTGGATGGCTCGATCCCACACCTGTTGGAGATTTTCACCTTCAGGCATTTGTACCTCATGGGGAACCGTCCGCCAACGTTCAATTTCACCCGGATATTCCGATTCCACTTCCGGCTCGAGTTTACCTTCCCAGGCCCCGTGACTAATTTCCGCTAATTCTGGCTCTAAAGCTAATTCCAGGCCTGGATGAAACTGCAAAATCGCTTCGGCCGTGGCTTTAGGACGTAGGAGCGGGCTAGTGATGGCAAACTGAAACGGGGCATTTTCTAAGAATTTTGCAGCTTTAGCTCCCTGTTCTAACCCGTTCTCATTTAATGGCACATCAATTTGGCCTTGAAACCGCCCTTCCCGATTCCAGTTGGTTTCCCCATGCCGCACCAGCAATAACCGAAGGGTCTGCTCTTTAAACCTTGGAGTCGGGAATGGATCACCAAGATGGCTGGTGAGATTAAAGCCTTCTAACTGTGCTGGTTCACCCCAGGCCCCAGGGAAATTCAAGACGTTAATCGCACAGTTGGCCTGTTGCAACCGGATATAGCCCTCTAGGCCCATGCCCAAGGCCGTACAAATCAATGCCCGATTAATCCCACTATGACCAACCAGTAAAATCGTTTTCCCTTGGTGTTTTTCCAGTAAAAATTGCCAGAACTCTTGGGCTTGAACAAACAAATCTCGCAGTGGGTAAATCGTTTTGGTGCCGTCTGGGGTTTCGTAGTCCATCCGCAAATCTTGGGGGCTGCTGTGCCAGTGCTGATAGGCTTCCGGGTATTTCTCCTTGACTTCCTCGAACTTCAGCGTTTCCCAGGCCGGCAAGAAAATTTCTTTGAGTAAGTCGGTTTTTTCCGGGGGGCTGACCTGCAACTGGTAGGAAATTTCCAGGGCGGTTTCGTAGGCGCGGCGTAGGGGGCTGCTATAGAACTGATCAACTTGAATACCCAACAGGGCCTGGCCCACCTGTTTTGCCGCAGCGATTCCCCGTTCTGTCAAGGTTGAAGCATCCCCGTGGCCCTGGACTCGTCCCTGCACGTTAAACGTGCTTTCGCCATGCCGGACGATGATTACTTTTGTTGCCAAGCCACTAACCTCCCAAATCAGAACCCTGGGCCGCAATCCAAACCCCCGCAATTTTACCCCGATTCCTTAAACTTGACGCAGAACCCATACTCACCCTCAGTTCACACATTAAGCATCCTGACACTGCTGATTGTGAACTAGACATTCAAGCAGCCTTAGTCAACCCAGAATAGATTTCTGATTACGGCTTATAGTTATTTCGCTTAGGGATGAAACACTAGAAATATCTGAAACCAATACGGGCCAAGTATCTCAGTTTTGGCAAAAATGACTATATCAAACGGATGCAATTAAAGCAGGAGAGATCCCATGGCACAGGTAAAAATCTTTTATGAACCGGAAATGGAACTTATCACGATTTTCTGGCAGCCCCCCTCAAAGGATCAAATTGCTAGCGAACTAGGAGATGGCGTGATTTTAATCAAAGATGAAACAACTGGCGAACCGATTGGGCTAGAGCTTTTATCCTACCGGCCCAATGATCATCGCCTGGATGCGGTCAATGTAGAACTATCCCCAGGATGGGAGATCAGTCGTGATCTGAATTCCAGCAACAGCGCAATTTGCCAAGGTTAACTCAACTCCCAGGCCCCAATATCTAAATCCCAACATCGGCTTGACAACATCACCTGCCTTAGCTTTGTTACTTTTCTTAAGACTTGTTAGATTTAAATCATAAAACTTTAGGATTCTTAAAACTTATGAAACTTTCGCAACAGATTGGCCAGGGAGCCCTTGCACTTCTACAGACTCGGTTCATTCCCAGCTATCCTTCTCAAGCGGCGTGGACAATGTTACGGGTCGTGGCGGGCCTGGTGATGATCCACAATGGCCTGGATAAATTGGCCGACATTGAGAGTTTCTCCGCAGCCTATGTGGAAGTGATTGGTTTGCCTTTCCCGATCTTTTTCAGCTATGTGGCAGCATTTACGGAATTAATTGGCGCGCCGTTGTTAGCCCTCGGATTATTAACTCGGCCAGCGGCGTTGGGACTATTTAGCACGATGGTCGTGGCCATGTATCACCACGTCCTTGTCGCTGGTTTCAGTATTCCTTACTTAGAACTTTCAATGCTGTACGGGGCAGTTTTCCTCTTTTTTACCGTTAATGGTGCCGGTTTACTGTCCCTAGATGCCCTAATTGCCGGTCGCTTGAGTTTGCTATTGGCTCCCAGTCGTGCAGATCTCGCGGTTGAAGTCGCCCCGGAGGCAGTTGCGGTTGAGCGTTAGGGTGATCGCCAACGGGTGAGAATGGTCTAGCTTAATCCAGGTATATTTCACTGCTCTTGGAAAGTTTTTAGGCTCTTGCACTGTTCTTACCCGTAATGCTTAGAACTCCTGAACCATAGGGAATTAATGTGACTTTAATCCTTGACAAGGATAAACTTCAGGCTCAACCTCTATTAATTTCGACAAAGAGTAAGACTTAGGGACGAACTGATCTTAAGCATTTTCAGAGTTGACATATTTTGTTTTTCAGTGAAAAGACTATAAATTACGGACACAGCGAACTCCAGCAAACGTCTCTTGGACATGGGGCTGATACCAATTCCGAAAACTCCGACGCTGGGTAATCGGATTGCTGGCGAAACTCCCCCCTTTTAAAACTCGATGGGCCTGGTCAAAATAGGCTGCAGAGTAACCGGGGTAGGGGGAACTACAAAATCCGGGGTAAGGATGAAACCAAGTATCAGTCCACTCCCAAACCTGAAAAAAAGCGTAGGCATTTTCCCTCGTGCTGAGGGAGTTACTAACATCTTTCTGTTCCGATGTTAGGGTCACTAAACTGTGAACTGCTGCTGGCACCAGATATTCTAGGGCTCGTTCCCATTGTGCTTCCGTGGGCAGTTCTTTGTTAACAAAACGCGCATAGGCTGCCGCTTCATACCAACTCAGCCCGGCAACAGGAGCCTGATCAGGTTGGGGCCAATGCCAGTAACGCGGTTGTGGAGATCCTTGAGCCTGTCGCCACTGCCATCCCTCAGGCGTCCAGTAATCCTTAGTTTCGTACCCTCCAGATTGAATGAAATGCTGAAATTGTCCGCGGGTGACGGGATGTAGATCGATCTCAAACTCTGGAATAAATTGACCGATTTGTGGCTGTTCATTATCCAAAAATAGGGGGGAACGGGGCAGGGGTAGCAGGGTGCCGGGGGGAATTGGAGTCATTGGGGCCGAGAGTTCCGCGGCAGGAATGGTTTGGATCGGTTCCCGCGGGGCCTGGAGGCTAAGGACGATTTGAATAGTTTCGTAATGTTGAGCTTCGTGCTGCAATAGCCACCACCCCAACCAGGCCCGGTCTTGCCAGCCACGATATTTAAGGTTCTCCCAAACTGCATTCCGAATCACGGTCAGGTAGGTGCTAACTTCTGCTGGATCCGGTAGCTGCGAGCGTTTAGCTTTGGGGAGGCCATCAGCGGCGAAAAATTGGTCATACCAACTCGGAGTTAAGCTTTTGCGAACTGCTGGTGGTAGTAACCATAGGCCCTCTGTCCAAGCAATATGGCCAAAATGCCAACCAACTGGGCTGAAATCTGGATGGGCTTGTCGGCAAAAGGTTGTGGGCGAGGTTTCGTTTAAAAGGGCAAGGGTGCGCTGGCGTAGGGTCTGGAATAGGTGATCAAGAATCATCGTGGTCTGATTACAGGGCTAGGAAAGTTACTGGGCTTGGGCCTCGTAGGCAGCAATGATTTTTTCCACAAGGGGATGCCGAATAATGTCACCCTTCGTTAAATAGCAAAAAGAAATTTCTTCAACAGGTTTTAGGATGCGCTCGGCAATCACCAGGCCCGAGGGTTGATGCTGGGGCAAATCTGTTTGGGTAATATCACCCGTGACAACCAGCTTGGAATTAAAACCAATCCGAGTCAAAACCATTTTCATTTGGGCGGGGGTCGTATTTTGTGCCTCATCCAGTATGACAAAGGCATTGTTTAGGGTTCGCCCACGCATATAGGCTAGGGGAGCGACCTCAATAGTCCCCCGTTCCATGAGCTGCGATATTTTTTCCGGTTCAACAAACTCATAGAGGGCATCGTAGAGGGGACGGAGGTAGGGATCAATTTTTTGCTGGAGATCTCCGGGTAAAAATCCCAACCGTTCTCCTGCTTCTACGGCCGGTCGGGTTAAGATCAGGCGTTCATACTCATGATTGAGCAGGGCCTGGATTGCTAGGACTGTGGCGAGAAAGGTTTTTCCAGTTCCAGCAGGGCCAATTCCAAAGGTGAGGGTGTTAGTGCGAATGGCCTGGATATACCGCCGCTGCCGAAATGTTTTGGCCCGAATGACCTCCCCTCGGCGAGTTCGCGCCAAAATATCCTGAGATAGGTTTTGCAGTTCTTCCGTTTGCTGGGTATCCAGGGCCTGGCGTGCGGTGAGAATATCCACCGATGTAATGCCTTTTCCCTCTCGCCATAGATAGGCTAACTGGGTAATCAGGGCCTGGCTGAGGGATTGCTGGGTATCAGAACCATAGATCAACAAGTCCTGCCCCCTCAAGACAAACTTGGCCCCGGTTTGCGATGATAACAGCTTGAGATTAGCCTGATGTTCACCTGCTAAGGCAACAGCACTATCTGCCGATGGTAGCTGAATTGTCAAAACCTCTGGCATAGGCAGAGTTTACCGATTCCGCTTGCGGGCGGCCTCTTGCTTACGTTTACGTCTGAGACTGGGTTTTTCGTAGCGCTCCCGCCGTTTGACTTCCGAGAGAATCCCAGCTTTTTGAATTTTTTTCTTGAATCTGCGCAAGGCTGACTCAATGGATTCATTTTCACCTAAACGAACTTCAGACACAGATTAACTTTGCCTCCTTGGATGAGAACGGGAAAAACGCCGCTTGGGCGGTTCAGAGTCGTGATCACGGTGGGAGCCTCGCTGGGTGTCACGTTCACCAAAAATTTCTAGATGGACGTGTTGCCCTTGATTTTGCCCCGCCGCCTCGACAATGGCTCGAATGGACTGAATAGTTCGCCCCCCCCGGCCTAGCACTCGACCTTTATCAGTGGGATCAAAGGCAACCCGAATCCAGGCCTTAGACTGCTTGGCTCGGAACTCGGTGTGAACACGTAGGGCAGTTGGAATATCCAGAAAAGGGGCTAGTAAAAATTCCACCAAAGCCGAGTAGTCAACTGAAGCAGGGATGGTCATGGACGAGTTATGCCTTGACTGCGGTTAAGATACTGGCTTTTTCGAGGATTCGCCGGACGGTTTCCGTGGGTTGGGCGCCCTCTTGAAGTCGGCGGTTAATGGCTTCAATTTCCAAGCGAGTTTCTTCTCGAATTGGATCGTAAAAGCCGAGTTGTTCCAGGGGCCGACCATCACGCCGATCCCGACTGTTCATGGCCACAATACGGTAGGTCGCATTGCGTTTTTTGCCATACCGTTTTAAGCGCAATTTAATCATGCTGCGGGCAGCAAACTCCTAAGTAGTATGAAAACCAGTCTTTAACTATATCACGGGCCTATGTCAAAAGAAAGTCCTCAGTTATTTCATTGGGAATTGAGCGATGGCTAGTGGACATTTGGCCTGGGTTGAGGGTTAAGTTCTGAGTAATGGGAAGCTCGACAGTGGCGGCAACTGAGTGGCACAATTTTAGCCTAAGCAAAGTCAAATTAATCTCGTTCATTAAGCTCCCTCTTTCCCACAGGAAATATCCTCACTGCCTATGCGCCGCCGCCAACACCGCCGTGTTCAACCCCCGGCCCAAAACTTAGACTCCTTCATGGATGTGCTGACGAACACAGTGGGTGTCTTGATTTTTGTCTGTTTATTTGCCAGTTTGATGGCCGCCGAAGCCCCCCCCCTCATTCGTACCCCCATAGCCCGGGAAAGTCGGAAGGGCATTACCTTTATGGAATGTCGAGAGAACCGCGCCTTACCTGTTGATGAAAGTGAGGTACAAGCAGCCCTCCAGCGGCAGATCAGTCTGCTCCAGGCCACATCATTGGGAGATTCGAACCTAATTCTAAGCCAGCTCAATAATTTTCAAGTTAAAACTCGCTTTTACCAGGCCACGGTCTCAGTCCTGGAATACCAAGGGCAACCCATCGTCCAAACCCGCTACCAACCCCTTGATCCCTTTGCCGGAGAAGTTCCTGAGCGTGTGGGGCAGCCTAATTCTATATTTCGCCAGACCCTGAATCGCCTCAACCCCGATAAAGATGCCCTATTGTTTTTCGTCCGCCCAGATAGTTTTGATTGTTTTCGAGCCGCACGCACCGTGGCCTGGCAACAGGGATTTGATGTCGGCTGGGAACCCTTAACCCAAGATCAGCCAATTGCCTTTGTGACCGGTGGGGGTGGGCGGCGGCCAACCGTTCAGTAGTCCGCTAGGATGGATTTCCTCAATGAGTCAGACTAATGCCCCGTAAACCCAAGTCACCCCGGCCCGAACCGGATTTAGAAAAATTAGCCCGAATCGAACGGGGTGTTGTGGCTGCCCCCTTAATTCAGTGGTATCCAGGCCATATTGCTAAAGCAGAAAAAGCCCTGAAGGAACAATTAAGTCGCGTGGATGTGGTTTTGGAAGTACGGGATGCGCGCATTCCCCTGGCCAGTTTTCACCCGCAGATTCCGGAGTGGATCGGACAAAAACCCAGATTACTGATCCTCAATCGCCTGGATATGATTCGTCCAGAAGAATTACAACGCTGGCAGGCCTGGTTTAGAAGCCAAGGGGAGGAACCTTTTTTCACTAATGCTCAAAAAGGCGATGGGGTCACTGCAATTTTCAAAGCAGCCCAGGCCACAGGCATGAGTATCAATGAGCGGCGGAAACAACGGGGGATGAATCCGCGGGCAGTGCGGGCTGTGGTTTTAGGCTTTCCCAATGTCGGCAAATCAGCCCTGATCAATCGCTTGCTGAACCGAAAAATTGCTGCCAGCGCGGCCCGGCCTGGGGTAACCCGGCAATTGCGCTGGATCCGTATCTCCGATCAGTTGGAATTACTCGATGCCCCTGGGGTACTCCCTGCTAATTTAAAAGACCAATCGGCAGCAGTGAAATTGGCTCTCTGTGATGACATTGGGGAGGCGGCCTACGATAATCAGCGGGTCGCAGCGGCCCTAGTGGATTTGTTAAAGGCCCTTGAGCAAACCAACTGCCTCCATCACCGTTATCAATTTCCCGTGGACATGCAAACGGGGGAAGAGTATGTGTTTAACTTGGCTGCACATCGCTACCAAAATGATCCGGAGCGGGCAGGACGACAACTCCTTCAGGATTTTCGGCGTTTAGCTCTCGGCCCCATGGCCCTCGAACACCCACCCACCTAAAAATTGAGTCTGGTTGCATGACTTCAATAGGCTCTGTTCCCAAGCATTTGGTTAAATAAACGCAGGTAGAATAAACGCTAAGGCAATGCCAGCCAAAATCACAACTTCCCAGGCCAAGAGCACTTTTGAGGAAATCAACGTCCAACCCTGAAACCATGTTTTGGGGCGATCACTAGTCCGTAGTCTTAGCTGGAACATTGAGCGAATTAGGGGAACCCCACCAACTTTATGCCCCAGGCCAATGTGTAAAACCACCGCAACTAGCATTAACCCCCAAGCCAGTAAGTGCCCCGAGTAGGCCAGATGATGGAGTTCGCCCCGAGGTAACCATTCTTCTTTCATGAGTCGCCCCGTAATGACCGCAAACGTGGCTGCAAGTAAGATCAAGGTGTTTAAGAGTTTCTGCCAGGCTGCCCAGCCCTTGTTTTGATCGATTTGTTTCAGATTGGCCAGGGATTTGGGTTGAATTAGCCGCCGTGCCCCCAAGTGGAAGCAATACAGGACAAAAAAAGGCAAAACCAGTAAAAATATCAACGCACCCGTCCCATGAATTCCTTGGGAATCAGCAATTTCCGGCAAGGGTAATCGCAGCCAACGGTGGTCATAGGTGTTGTAAACCCAGAAGCCAGTGACTAAGGCAAATACAACCAAGGCACCCACCAGGCCATGGAGTAGCCGCAGCAAGACGGGTTGGTAGGGAGTGGTCTGGGCCATAAATGCGGGAAAGAGATAATTATTTTTTAGATATTTTACATCTTAGATGCCGATGACTCGGAGCCTATAGACTCAGTACCGTAATCACTGGCTCAGCCGGCAAATTACTTGGACTAAAGGAAACACTCCGTCCCCCGACTCGCCGTACCGAAGTACCCGCCATCACCTCAAGAAAGGCTTCCAAAGGTTTGAGATCGCAGGCATTGGGATCAGCGCCACTGGTGAGGAAATGACTGGGAATTATCACCCGCGGCTCCAGGAAATTAATGGCAGTTTTCGCTTCCTCAGGGTTGTAAGCTTTGGCACTGCCGCCGACGGGAATAATCAACACATCTGGACGGCCCATAAGGATTTTCTGCTCAACGCCGATGGGGCCCGCAATACCCCCTAACTGCACCACGCGCACTCCCCCCTGCGTCCAGGCCCAGACCACATTCGTTCCAAACCGATAGCCGTTGACCCGGTCGTGGTTGGTGCGAATCCCCTGGAATTTTATGCCGTTCACATCGTAGGAACCGGGTTCAAACAACAACTTGGGTCGTCCGGGTAAGCCCTCGACATACCCCTCATCCAACAACCGACTACTGATCATGACGATGTCGCTAGCGACGCGGGGGACAGGCAAATTTTGGGTACAGCCTCGGGCTTGAAAGGGATTGCTGAGAATCCGCTGCCCACTGCCGGTAAAAAGGAAACAGGTATGACCAAACCACTGAATGCCTAAGGAACCCCCAGATTGGGCCTGGGCTGACCAAGCTACCCCTAAACTGGCAATCGCCCCGCCTTGAACATAACGAAAAAACTGACGACGACGCATACGGCTCCTACACACAGTTGATTACAGTCACAACAGTTCCAAGATTAGTCTCTCAGGCTGGGTCAAAAGTCTTAGCCAAGTTTAAGGGATAATACTGCATAAGTAATAGCGTCCCACCCAGAAAGGTCGGCCAAAACTTCGGTTTGTACCCCAGGGTTCAGAATTTACGCTTCAATTATTGCCAGTGGCTGCCTATGACGGTTATCTATCAGAGTCGGTTCCTGCGGTTTTGTCGGGTGCAGATCCTCCGGTGGCAGCAGCAGTGGCAAGTTAAACACCGCCGTTGGCAAACATCCTTAATTTGGACACTCCAGGCCTGGGCTTATCCGGTCTATCGGCTGGTGCAGGTTAATCAGTGGCTCCCCAGGGGGCTCAAGCAAACGTTTAAACAACAATGGTCACGTCTCCAGGCCCAGACCGATGCTCTCCCTCCCCCCCCCAGTGACACAGCCTTGGTCAACCTGATGCAATCCCTGGAGATTGAGGGATTAACCGTCAACTCCCCGGAATCCTCGGCCCCACCCACCATCAGACTGCTCCCCCCCAACCCACCGGCCCAATCTTTCCCCACCCAGGCCTGGGCCCAAATCCTCTCTTTGGCAACATCATCCTGGGCTCGTCTTCAACGTCTGCTTCAACCGGGACAGACGGCTCCATTGCCCCCAACTCAGGACAGTCCTAAATCCCTCGTTGCCCAAGAGGTTGCTCCAGAATTACTGACGAGCGCAGAAGATTTTATAGATAAGGATTTTTCCCTCCACCGCCCAACGCTGCCCTTAAGGAATTGGATATTGAACATCTGGCCCTGGGGACGGCATTTAGCGGCACAAACCTTGACTCCGGCGTCGCAACCCTTGCATTTGCCCGCTAGTTCAGGCCCCTCTGCTCTTAGTACCCAATCCGCATCCCGTGAACTGACTCCGCCTCCCCATGGAGATTCTGAATCCACCTCCCTCCGCCTGAATCATTCCTGGGCCTGGTTGAGTCGGTTTGTTCAAACTGCCCGTGACCATTGGCAGCAGCGGAAAAATGTCTTAAACCCATTCCAGAATCTGACGGCAATTACCTTGGCCCAGTCCCAAGCAACGGTGATGGTCACCTCAGAGTCCACGGGGATTTTGACGACAGCAGCAGACTTAAAGGTACAAACTTACCAAATCCAAAGCCTGGCCTGCCAACTGGATAATCATCACCTAGTCCTCGTTACCCCAGAGCAAGAGGTTTTAGATATTCTGACTCCGGCTCAACAGCAGCATTTGCGGGAACGGATCCTCTGGGAATTGGCCGGCTATTATTTTCAACTCCGGCAATGGCAACGGTTAACGGGACAATGTGTGGCACGATTTGGTCTGGATATCTCGGTCTCCCAATCCCTACCCATCTCCGACCCGCCCCAGATTTCCTCAGCTTTTGCCCTAAAACTGCCCCTCAGGCAATTCTGGCAGCAGTTCCAGGCCTGGGTCTTTGGTGGACTTACAATTCCCCCGGTGGCAAGTTTGGCAACCCCGAACTCCAGCTTAACCGTCGGTTCTCTCCCCAATTCCCTGCGCATCAACACCTCCCCAACCTCAACTCTGGGGCACCCTCCACAGACTATGGCTCCTGTCCTGTCCATCTCTTCACCCTTAGGCGCCCCCTTCACCATTGACATCGCTTCCACAGTTCTCGGCTACGAACCTAGGGGCTGGGAGGTGCTTTGGCTCTGGCTGGATCGGTTGTTTGTCTGGCTAGAGCGGGCCTGGGCCTGGTTGGCGGGCAAATGGACAAAACAGGTTCCCAGTTCCTAAGACTGAGATCTTCGCTTCACTAGGTTGTTGGGAAGGTCTTCGCCCTCTGAGGGGATACTGGCTAGGCTGTTTGACAGTAACTTTGGGGGCTGGTCAAGTTTTTTCGGTGGGTGTAGGGTTTGCGGGTTGATTCCTGAGGTTTCTACAATGAAAGTGTTCCTACTGAGCGATGATCAGGGCACTACGGAATTGGATGCTGTGAGTTGGACTGAGAATTTAGCCATGAATCGGGCCGGCGTCTGTCCACGGTTTTCTGGGCAATTTCTGACACATTGGCGAGGATTTGCATGATTTGGGTTTCCCTTTTGCTTTTGGGCTTAATCCTGTATCTTTTAGTCCAACGCGGTGCCGCTCGCATGAGTCAAACCCCAGGGTGGTTGCTCTGGTTGATTTTAATGCTCCCAGCCTTTTTCATCGTGGCCTGGATGCTGGTGAATGGGCAACAACCGATTCCATCCCTACTGTTAATTGGCATTTTCATTCTCAGTTCATTTCTCTATTGGGTGCTTTTACGGCGGACACTCACCCCAACCGCAGCCCCTGAAGCCCCTCCCCAGGAAATCCAGCCAACCCCTGAACCGGTTAAGAACTTGCTCGATCGGTCAGAGGAAGCCCAACTCCAAGGTTGCTTTCCCTGGTCTCTCTACTATTTACAGCAAATTGAATACCGTCCCCAGGCCGTGATTTGTCGGGGGCAGATGCGGGGACAAGCGGAGAAAGTCTTTGCCACCATCCAAGACAATATTGCCCTCCAGTTTGGGGATCGGTTTTTAGTTACCTTTCAAATGGGATCCAGCGATAAACCTTTTTTTGCCCTAATTCCCAAACAACGCATTCCCACCCCCGGACAACTAACCCGGCCGTTTCTGACCTTAAGTTTATTCCTGTTAACCCTGCTCACAACCACCCTGGCAGGCACCGTGATTGTCCATGGCAATGCCACCCCTGACCTACTAGCTCAGGATCCGTCCGTCTTGATGGCTGGTTTACCCTACTCCTTGGCCCTCCTAGGGATTCTCGGCATCCATGAGGGTGGGCATTACTTGACGGCCAAGTTTTATCAAATCCAGGCCACGCTCCCCTACTTTATTCCACTGCCCTTTGGCCTGGGAACTCTGGGGGCCTTTATCCAAATTCGTTCACCGATTCCCCATCGTCGGGCACTGTTTGATGTGGGCATTGCGGGCCCCTTGGCAGGATTTGTGGCCACCTTACCCCTCCTGATTTGGGGCCTAAGCCAGTCAGAAATTGTCCCCTTGGCCGCCGATGCCACCTCCCGGTTTGATCCTGAGGCCTTTGACCCGCGGATTTCTATTCTTTTTGCCCTGTTTGGTCGGCTTGTGTGGGGGACTGCCCTAACGGTAGATTCGGCTATTCATCTGCATCCAGTGGCGATTGCTGGGGCCCTGGGCCTGGTGGTGACCGCTTTAAATTTAATGCCCGTGGGCCAACTGGATGGGGGGCATATTGTCCATGCAATGTACGGACATCGGGCCGGTGCCATTATTGGTCAGGTGACCCGGCTTTTGATTTTGGTGCTCTCCTTTGTCCAGCCTTGGCTATTTTTCTGGGCGATTATCCTCTTTTTCATGCCAGCCTTTGATGAGCCTGCGGTAAATGACGTAACTGAATTAAATAGTTGGCGGGATGGCATCGGATTATTTGCCCTGGGATTACTGGTTTTAATTATTTTTCCAATGCCGGAACCCTTTGCCGGATTACTTCTCCACACAAATCCAGCGCCATAGGGGATGACTTTGCCCCTGCAACCGGACTAACCAAACCCGTCGTTCTAAACGCTTTTGCCAGGCCTGGGAGCGCCCCCAAAAAATATTGCGGGTCTGCCACAAGAGAACCCCCAAGGTCAGGCCCACGCAAGTTCCCAGGCCCAAGGAACCCAGGCGGTTAAAGGCAATGGCATAGCGGAGGCCAACCCAGGTGAAATGTTCCTGCAACAGGCTAATATCCGTCCGAAAACTATAGAGACTCCACAGCCCCACCGTCAGCCACAGCAATCCAATCACCGTCCAGCGCCACCACAGGGTCAAGGTATGGAGTCGTTCCACGGCGGCCTGGAATTCGGGATGCTGAGATTCACTGAGGGCTTGATTCATATTTCAATGCTACAAAAGCGGAACCTGAAGGGACATGAACTCAGCTAATCATGAAAGGAATAAAACCAACCCAACAGTGATCACCATCACCCCAGCTAACTGATTTAACCGCCGCCGAAATTTTGGTTGTAACCAGACAAGCGCCCGCTCTGCTAAGGCCGCATAGAGTAATTTCACCATCCCTACCGCCAAGATCATGGTCAAACACACCAGGCCAAAATCTCGCCAGGTGAGGGTCTCAATATTGACAAAGGCCGGTAGAAAGCCCAAGTAGAATAGCGTTGCCTTTTGATCCGCCAAAGTAATGGATAACCCTGTCCCGAAGCTGGCCCATTTGGAAGCAGATAGGTGGGAAACCGATGGATGGGAGGTGCTTTTGGCTCGCCACAACCCCAAGCCCAGGATGATTAAATAGATACCACCCAAATACCTAAGCCAGAGGAAAAACGGCCCCAATACCCCCTGTAACTGTCCCAGGCCCCAGACCGCCAGGGCAATAAAAACTAAATCTCCGAAAATAATCCCGATTGTGGTCAAGACCCCATGGATAAACCCGAAGCTAGCGGATCGAGTCACGACCATGAAGACGCTCAGGCTGGGAACAGCGCCCAAGGTGATTAGGGCAACAAACAGGGCCAAAACTTGATAGATCGTCATACCGACACTTGACTCCCAGAACTCCTCCGGGTCATAGCTCAGTTAAGGAACAGGGGTACGAATGGTTACGGTCTGGGCCTGGAGGTAGGACTTAATCTCGGCAATACTGAGTTGCCCGTAGTGCAAGAGGGAGGCCAACAAAGCGGCGGCGGCCTGGCCAGTGGTTAACGCTTGGTGGATATGCTCCAGGGTGCCTGCCCCTCCAGAAGCGATGACAGGGATTTGGACTTGCTCGGCAATGGTTCGAGTCAGTTCTAAGTCATACCCGGCCTGGGTACCGTCTGCATCCATACTAGTCAACAAAATTTCCCCAGCGCCCCGCTGTTCGACCTCCTTGGCCCAGGCCAGGGCATCTAAGCCAGTATTCTCCCGTCCTCCCCGCACATAGACATCCCAACCCGGTTTGTCTGAAGACTCTCGACGCCGGGCATCAATGGCAATCACGATACACTGCTGGCCAAATCGCTCACTGGCCTGGGTAATTAAATCAGGGTTTCGTACCGCCGCAGAGTTGAGACTAATTTTGTCCGCCCCTGCCCGTAAAAGATCCCTAATCGTTGGTAAGGAATCTATTCCTCCCCCCACCGTCAAGGGAATGAATACCTGATCCGCGGTTCGATACACCACATCAATTAAAATCTTGCGCTCTTCGTGGGTGGCGGTAATGTCCAAGAACACCAGTTCATCTGCCCCTGCATCGTTGTAGGCCTGGGCCAATTCGACAGGATCCCCGGCGTCCCGTAAATCCACAAAATTCACCCCTTTGACCACCCGCCCCGCTTTCACATCAAGACAGGGTAAAATTCGTTTTGCTAACATGAATCACCAACTCAAGCAGGTTGGACAGAAAGCCAGGCCATAGCAAAAATCCTTAGTTCCCTGACGTCCATCTTTCCTATGCTAGTCGGAAACGGTTTCTGCCTTAAACGGCCGTTCTAAGAGTTGGTTAATTGCCTGTTGTGGTGTAATTTGCTCCGTTAAAACCGCAGTCACGGCCTGGGTAATGGGAACATCTAAGTCGTGGGCCTGGGCATAATGGCTCAAAACGAGGGCTGTGTTGACCCCTTCCGCCGTACCAACCACTTGGGACAATGCTCCCTGCAAAGGTTTACCCTGGGCTAAATGCCATCCCACTTGGTAATTGCGGCTGAGGGGGCTTGTACAGGTGGCCAATAAATCCCCCAGGCCCGATAGACCGTAAAAAGTCTGGACATCACCACCCCAGTGGGTCCCCACGCGCACCATTTCTAAAAGACCCCGAGTAATCAGCGCCGAGCGAGCATTGACACCGAGCCCCAGACCGTCGTTGACCCCGCAGGCAATTGCCATGACATTTTTGAGGACTCCGCCCAACTCCACCCCCCGCCGATCCGGATTGGTGTAAACCCGAAATAGGGGCATCGCAAATAGTTCCTGGGCCAGGGCCGCCGCCACAGATTCCCCGCCAATGACCGCCGCTGCTGGGAGCCCCTGGTGAATTTCTGCTGCTAAGTTTGGCCCCGATAACACCACGGTCTTGGCCTGGGGTAAAATCTCGGACCAAATTTGGGTTGCTGTGGCCGCCGTATCTGGTTCCAGGCCTTTTGTGGCACTGATCAAGACCTGGCCTGGGGCCCAATTACAGTCTCGAACCCGCTCTGCAATGGCCCGAACCCCTTTTATCGGCAAAGTTGAAATGATGATCGAACTGGTCTGGACAGACTCAGGCAAAAGCATTCCCTGAACGCGCTGCCATACCCGCACCCGAAGACCTTGACGTTCCAAAAGATGCAGCAGGGTTTTACCCCAGGCCCCTAACCCCAACAGGAGAATTTTAGGCCCCAGTTTTTCGACCGGAGAACCGGCTTCCATACCCGTAATTATTTCCGTAACGCCCTAGTTTTACCTTAGTCCGATTGGGAGCCTAAGGGGCTGGTGTTGCTTCAGGTTGATTGTGAAGTTGCAGTTGCCGCTGTCGGAAATTAGCAGCCTCAGAGTTAAGATTTTCCATTTGATCCTGGGCTACCTCACTGTAATTGCGCCCATCCATGTTCCGAATTTGATTCATGAGACTGGGCAAGGAAACACTGCCGCCTTGATTACCGTTCAAGAGGGAGCCCAGATCACTGGAGGGACGGCCTTCTTGCCAACCTTGCAATGGAGTCAATTGCCCTGCCTGTTGAGCTACCACCGCTGGCATGATCCAGAGGGTTCCCAGGCCAACCAGCAAGGATACGGGATGTGAGAGTTGTGAAAGTCGCATCATGAAAACCTCGCACGCACACCTAATCGTAACATTGGCGTTAAATTCCTTTACATCCTAACCCGATTTTTGACAAGGACAGGTTAGTCATGGTTTCCTCAGCCAGCAGACAAAAAAAGAGGCCTAAATAAACTTAGACCCCTGACTACACTTTGACCGCTGAGAATTGTGCTTACACGAAACACAATGGAGAATCTGAGGAAATTACATGAGACCCCAGAAGTGGAGCACACCCTGCTTGCTCAACAACTCGGTTAAGAGGGCGGCAACAAAACCAATCATGGCCAAACGACCGTTCCAAATTTCGGCTTGGGGGGTAAATCCAAATACCCAAGCGTTACGATCTTCAGTTTTGGCAACTTTAGTAGCTTCTGTCATAGCTTTAACTCCTGACGTGAACCCGATGAACTTATTAAATAATGTAACAACTGACGCCAGGATTTGCAACATCTCTTTACAAATTGCTTTGATCGGTTCTCTATACCGGCCATTGACCCGGTCAGGGCAGGGGGCTGTTGCCAGTTGGGGCGCTCAATGATCCAGCCTAAAAACTGGAAGATTAGAGGGTTTATTGAGAAAATCTATGGTTTGACTCCAAAACAACTCAGCAGGCGGTTTCTGATCTTGTGGGGGTCGGGAGTTTCTGGGGGGATTGATTTGTCCTGATTTCAGGATTTCCAGTGTGTTTCTGAAACCCAATCTGGGCTTGTCATCGGTTGCTAGATTCTGGGTCTTTATGTGGCCTGGTTCACACTAATCTCAGCCAACTTAAACAAAAAAAGGGGCCCGTCCCAGAAGACTGACCCCACCTGCCGATTCCTCAAGAGAGGAGAACACTGAAATCTAATGTACATTAATTGAGAAAATATATCAACTATTTTTCGAGAAATTTCGTTTTTTTAATCGGTTTGAGGCATTTACACCTCTGCGTGCCAAGTCTGTGGTGGATTGCAGGCAGCGGGGTATGATAATCAGCACTATTACAATATGTGGTTTATGGCACTCCAGTTGCGAGTCTATGTTCCTCCCCATCCCCTTGTTCAGCATTGGTTAGCAGTGGCTCGGGATGTGGGCACACCAACAGCTCTATTCCGGACTGCCATGACTGAGTTGGGACGCTGGTTAACCTACGAGGCTGTGCGGGAATGGCTGCCCACCTTGACCACCACTGTCGAAACCCCCTTGGCCCCTTGTGCTGCGCAGGTAGTTGACCCCCAGGCCCCGTTAGTTGTTGTCCCGATTTTACGGGCGGGCCTGTCCCTGTTGGCGGGGGTGGAAAGTGTCATTCCCTTGGCCAAGACCTACCACATTGGGATTGTCCGCAATGAGGAGACTCTCCAGCCCAGTTGCTATCTAAATAAGTTACCGCCGGAATTTGCCCCAGATACCCGAGTTTTGATCAGTGAACCGATGTTGGCCACGGGGGGTTCCATCATGACCACCTTGACAGAATTGACTCAGCGGGGCATCAATCCAGGCTTGGTGCGGATTATTTCAGTTGTAACCGCGCCACCGGCATTACAAAAACTGGGAGCCGCTTTTCCAGAGGTTCAAATTTATGCTGCCACCATCGATCCGGAACTGAATGACCAGGGTTTTATCGTCCCAGGCCTGGGGGATGCGGGCGACCGAAGTTTTGGCACTTGAACAGATCCGATAGAGTGAAAAGAGACAGCACAGAAGGGTGATATGGAAAATCGCGGTGATCGGTTTGCCAGTGGATTTATAGCTGGGGCAATTTTTGGCAGTATTGCAGGTGCATTTGCGGCTGTGTTTTTAACCAACAAATTAGCGGAATTAAGCAGTGATGAGAGCGATGGCTCAAAACCTTCCCGCCAATTGGGCCTGGGGGATCGTGAGGCGGTGGTGATTGAAAATGCCCGCCAGGGTCTTGAAGCTAAAATTGCCCAACTGAATGAAGCGGTGGATGATCTGCAACAGCGCCTGAGTACGGTGCCAGAGTCCATCGAGTCGTGAATGACACCTCAAGCTAGCCCCTAAAAAAATCGTCTTGCCTTGTCGTCTGTTACGGGAGTCCCTTTACCTGTGAATGAATTTATGAGTGATGCCACTGTTGTGCCCTTGATTTTGACTGCGCTGACCAATTTTCTGCAAATTTACCTAATCCTCCTATTAATTCGGGTGCTACTCACCTGGTTTCCAAATGTGGATTGGGGAAATCCAGTGTTTTCTGTCCTAGCCCAGCTAACGGATCCTTACCTCAACATTTTTCGGAGTATCATTCCACCCATTGGCGGCCTGGATTTTTCTCCAATTATTGGGTTCTTTTTATTGCAGTTTTTGGTACAACTGTTGGGTTCATTTTCCCGTGGGGGCGCACTGTTCTAAGATCAACAAACGGGCTAACGAGTCCCTGGACAACGCTGACGATTATTCATGGATTTTGAATCACCACTATGACTGCGACTGCTATTCCCCCCCTTAATCTTGAACAGATTAATCAAGAGTTAGATGGTAAACACCCGGCTGAAATTCTGGCCTGGGCTGTGCGACACTTTCCCACTGGTCTGGTTCAAACAAGTGCCTTTAATGTAGACGATTTGGTGATTACGGATATTCTCTATCGTCAATTGCAACCCAGCCCGGCGGTTCCGGTAATGTTCCTCGAAACCCTCCATCATTTTCCGGAGACCCTGGAACTAGTGAAAAAAGCTGAAGCCCACTACCGACTCAATTTACAGGTTTATCAAATTCGTGAAGTAACCGACCGAGCCGAGTTTGCCCAGAAGTTTGGGGAAGCCCTTTGGGAGCAAGATGTCGCCCAATTTCACCACCTGACTAAGATTGAACCCCTTGAGCGGGGCCTGGCGGAACTGGGAACCACGGCCTGGATTACGGGACGGCGTCGGGATCAAGCGGTTACTCGGGCCGAAATGCCCTTTGTGGAGTTGGACAAAGTTGGACGGTATAAAATCAACCCCCTGGCGGCTTGGACAAGGAAAGAATCTTGGGCCTACGCTGCCGAACATCAGATGATGTATAACCCCCTCCACGATCAAGGCTATGCCAGTATTGGAGATGAGCCCCTCACAACTCCAGTCAGAGAAGGGGAAGATGAGCGGGCCGGTCGCTGGCGGGGGTCGGGCAAAACCGAGTGTGGAATTCACATTTAACGAGTTTCAACCCTAAGCTTCACCGTTGAGCATTGACCCAGGCCCCGGATTTGTCTGCCACTGATCTGGCCTGGGTGATAAGATAGCTGCAAGTAACTAATTGCCGAGATTTTATGCTGACCATTGCGGATGCCCCTGCTACCTTTGGGGTTGAGAAGCGTCGTCCGGTCAAGATTTTCCTAATTGAAGATGAAGACTTAATTCGGGATACGGTCTCCCTTGCCCTCCAAGATGAAGGGTATGACGTGGTTACCGCCGCCGATGGTCGCCAAGCTTTAGATTTATTGAATCACCAAATCATTACGGCCACTGGCAACTTGGACTCCAGCTTAGCCCCAGAACGGGGATGTGACTTAATAATCCTGGACTTAATGCTGCCCTTCGTAAATGGTTTGGATCTATGTCGGTTTCTCCGCCGAGAAGGTTTAACTATTCCCATCTTGATGTTGAGTGCCAAGGGGAGTGAAATTGATCGCGTTGTTGGCCTGGAGGTTGGAGCAGACGACTACTTAACAAAACCCTTTGGGATGCGGGAGTTAATTGCTCGCTGTCGGGCTCTAATTCGCCGGGCCACCACCAGTCAAGCCAGCGGTGATGAGGCCAGTTCCACCATCAAATACGGTGATTTAACCCTCTATCCCCAGGAGTGTCGGGTGGTCTTAGCTGGGGAAGAAGTGAACCTATCCCCCAAAGAATACCGAATGCTGGAGCTGTTTATGGGACACCCGCGACGGGTCTGGCCCCGGGAGCAACTCTTGGATCGGGTCTGGGGGCCGGACTTTGTGGGGGACAGTAAAACCGTGGATGTTCATATTCGCTGGCTGCGTGAAAAAATTGAAACGGATCCCTCCCATCCGGCATACATTATTACGGTTCGGGGCTTCGGCTATCGATTTGGCTAGGGCTGGGTGGTTCAAGAGATTAACAGGCTGATACGGGGAGGCAACCGTGACCGAATCGGGTTTTATCTTAGGTCTGGGCCTGGGATTACTGATTTGTGTATGCTCTCTTTATTGGTCGCGACTCCAGTGGATGCGGGTATTACGTCAGTACAACATTGAGCCTTTGCGTTCGCCACTCCCCATTCGCCTCCGTACTCTTCTGAGCCATCAGCACCAGGAGCAGGCCCGCCTCCTGGCCGAGATCGAACATTGGCAACAGATCCTTCACCAGGCCCCCTTGGCTTACATTGAAGTGAATGATGATCGCCTCTGTTGCTGGTCTAACCCCGCGGCCCAATCCCTATTTGGAGTGACGCCCCAGCCTGGTCGTTTACTGATCGAGATGGTGCGCTCCTACGAATTAGACTGTCTGGTGGACGAAATTCAATCGAGCCAACAACCCGGGGTCTGTGAATGGTTGCAAACGGTTTTCTTGCCCTCTGGACAGTCGCAGCGGTTACCTTTACGGGGTTATGGGGTGCCGCTTGGGGGTGGGCGGGTGGGCCTGTTTCTGGAGAATCGTCAGGAAGTACGGACACTCCGAGATGAACGGGATCGGTGGGCATCCGATGTGGCCCATGAATTGAAAACCCCCTTAACCTCCTTGCGGCTTGTGGCTGAAACCTTACAGGAGCGGGTTGATCCGGGATTACGGCCCTGGGTGAATCGTCTTCTTGGAGAGACGGTGCGGTTAAGTTTACTGGTGCAGGAACTCTTAGAACTAAATCGACTTTCCTTTGCTCCAGCCAGTGAAATAGAACGTCATCCCCTAGATTTGGTTAAGTTGGCCTGGCGGGCCTGGGAAAATTTGGAACCATTGGCAACCCCCCGCAACGTCCACTTAGCCTATGCTGGCCCTGAATCCTTAGTCTATGTTGGGAACGAGGCCCAGCTCTTTCGGTTAATCCTGAATTTGCTGGATAATGCGCTGAAATATACGGCATCGGGCTCTGTGATTGAATTAGGAATTACCCTTCACCAGGCCCAAGGGGAATCAGGCGTAAAAATTTGCATCCACGACCAAGGGCCAGGATTCTCAGAGCAGGACTTACCTTATATTTTTGAACGATTTTTTCGCTCCGATCCCTCCCGTTCCCGCCAGCCGGTGGTCACAGTTCCGACCCATTCCCCGGTGTCTAGCCCGTCAACGCCAATTAGTAGCGGTAGTGGCCTGGGATTAGCCATTGTTCAGCAAATTGTTGATTGTCACCAAGGGCGCATTGAAGCCCGAAATGACGAGGCTACCGGTGGGGCTGTGGTGATAGTTTGGTTGCCGCCAAGAATTACGCCGATGCACTAGTGTAGAAGCGCAGAGCAAAGCGCCAAAAGCCATTGGAAGCCAGCAACAATCCCCAGGCCAGGCCCAGGGCCCCAAGGAGCCAAGGTAATTCAATGCGACCCAAAATTACTTCTGCCGGAACGGTGGTTAGGAAAGCAACGGGCACAACAAACGTAAAGAAAAATCGGTAGGCGGCTGGATAGGCCACCATTGGATATCGTCCCGCCTCCACCAGGCCCCGGAGCACTTCTGTAACGTTATAGATTTTGACAAACCAAATACTTGTGGCTCCAAGCATAAACCAAAGGCTATAGAAGCTGATAATTCCCAAGGCCAAGGGCCCCAGACCGAGGAAATAATCCCAAATTGGTAGGTTTAACCGGCGTCCCGCGTAGAGAATGATCAGGGCACCAAAAAGAATATCTGGAATTCCCCAAAGCGAAACAGAATAGCAGGATAACCAAAACTGACTACTGATGGGTTTAAGCAGGACAAAATCTAAGGTTCCTTCTTGGACATGGCGGACAATTCGATTGAGATTGGGTACTAAAAAGGTTGCGGATACCCCTTGCAAAATCGTGAACACCCCAAGAACAATCAGAGCCTCCAACCAATTCCAACCCGGAAAGCCATAGTCGCCCCGATAAAATAGATACAGGCCAAAAACCCCCCCGACTAAATTTGCCAAACTGGTCAAGGCCGCAATCAGGAAATTAAACCGATATTCCATCTCCGCAGCCGTGGCGGTTCCCCAAAACAACAGTAAAAGCCGGAAATATCGAAGCCAGGGGCGGGTCATGGGTATTCTCACTGGGGCAGGCGGGATCAACTGCCTTGAAATGAACAAATTCTCAGAGTTTTAAAGCACTCCTAGGCCGGGACAGGGCTAAATTCCCTGGAAATGTACGCTGGCAGAAGTCTCTAGTGTTAAAATACAGCCTACACACTGCGACAAACTGAGGATAATCAAACTGTTATGGAAGCAATGATGCTCTTGGCAAAACTCCCGGAAGCCTATTCCATTTTTGATCCATTGGTTGATGTATTGCCCGTGATTCCAGTTTTATTTCTGGCGTTGGCCTTTGTTTGGCAAGCTGCGGTGGGTTTCCGTTAAGACTTTCCCTCAGATTTTTTGAGCAAGCTCATTTAATTCAAACTAAAACAGCCAAGGATCTGCAATCACCATGGGATTCTTGGCTATTTTTTTGTCGTTCTGACGTTATTCCAGGGATAAGGGCGAGCCATCGGGCGCTTCAAGGACAAATCCAGCATCCGTAATCATCTGCCAATCTGCGTGGGGGGCCTGACCTGGGGTTGTTAAGTAATCACCGACAAAAATCGAGTTGGCTGGATAGAGCCCCAAGGGTTGTAAACTCCGTAACTGCACTTCTCGTCCCCCGGCAATCCGAATTTCTCGATCCGGCAGGAGAAACCGAAACAAACACAACACCCGTAAACAGTAGCGGGGATTCAACCGATTTTGGCCCGCCAGGGGAGTACCAGCAATGGGAATTAAGAAATTGACGGGGACACTGGTGATGTTCAAAGCCCTCAGGGAGAGTGCGAGTTCCACCACATTTTGATCCGATTCCCCCAGGCCAATGATGCCGCCAGCACAGGTTGTGATGCCAGCGCGGTGGACATGGTTGATGGTGTCAACGCGATCGGCATAGGTATGGGTAGAGCAGATGTTTTCGTGGTGAGCTTCGGCGGTGTTGAGGTTGTGGTTAACCCGATCCACCCCAGCGGCGGCCAATTCAGCAGCTTGGCTTTCACTCAAAAGCCCCAAACAGGCACAAACTTTGAGGTCATGGTTAGCCTTAATGGTGCGAATGGTTTGTAACACCCGCTGAAAGTTTTGGGGACTGGGACTACGACCTGAGAGCACCAAACAAAAGGTTCCGGCTTTCAACTGCTTAGCTTGAGCGGCGGCGGCCAAAATCTTTTCTTCAGTGATCAGTGGATAGGTTTCAATTTCTGCGGTGGAGATTTTTGACTGGGAGCAGTAATGACAATCCTCTGGACACAGGCCACTTTGGGCATTGAGCAAGTAGTGAAGTCGGACTCGATTGCCCCAAAAATGTGTCCGTACTCGATAGGCCGCTGCCAATTGATTCAGCAATTCTCGATCTGGAGCCTGTAATACGGACAAGGCATCGTCCAAAGTCAAACAGTCTCCTGCCAGGGCCTGGTCAGCAAGTCTTTGCCAATGGGTGGAACGATCTGAGGCCTGGGTTAAAGCAGAGTCAAGTTCAGGGGGATGTAAGGGGGTGCGGGTCAATCAACTCACCTAAGGTTGGTCTAGGAAATAGCTTTCTATCTTATTTTTTTGTACCACTATTGGGCCGATGCTTCCGGAAAAACCCATGGCGAAAGGATGGTGGCTGGAGTTTGATGGGACGATTCCTGGCCTGGAGATGGTTTTTGAACCCGGCTACGGCAAAACTTCCGTGGAAATACGGCCACCACGTCAAAATTATTTGTGTTAGTCTATGCTTAATAGAACGTGATAATACACGCATCAGATAAAACTTTAATTGACTTTTGTTGTTGTTTCGATCCCTTGTCCCTCAGCCCAGGCCTGGAGTTAACATCACCTATGGACTACATTGACCAAATTCTGGATACCCTAAAGTCTTGGTTAAAAAAATTGGTGGAATTGCTTGCGGGCGAAGAAGCTGAGCCAACCTTAGAGCCTGTTCCGATCCCGGTCAATGACCGCCACGCCCGTCGCTAAATCTTCCAACTCTCCATGCGCCTTTCCCTTAATTCCCTCTAGTCACAGGCTGTGTTCTCGATTCTTATCCTCCACGGGCCAAACCTAAATCTTTTGGGCACTCGGGAGCCAGGCATTTACGGCTCAGCCACCCTCGCCACAATTACTCAAGACTTGATTGATCTTGGTAATTCCCTTGGAGTGAGCATCACAAGCCAGCAATCAAACCATGAGGGTCAACTTGTGGATTGGCTACATCAGGCCCAGGTCAATCAGGATGGAGTGATCCTCAACGCCGGAGCCTACACCCACACAAGTGTTGCCATTCGGGATGCCATTGCTGCTATTCGACTGCCGGTGGTGGAGGTGCATCTGAGCAATATCTATCAACGGGAATCCTTTCGACACCATTCCTACTTGTCTCCGGTGGTAATTGGACAAATTAGTGGTTTTGGCCCCGATAGTTACCTATTGGGCTTACGGGCTCTCATCAATCATCTCAAGCTGAAATCTAAAGCTTAACCCTGCAAAGCCCTTAACTCTGCTCATCTAAGTACAACTGAATATCGTCCAACATCCGCGTCAGTTCTGCTTCTGTGGTCAGGCGAATTCGTTCGTCGCGGATCGTGATTAGAACCTTGGCCGCAAATGGGGATGGCCAGATATTGGGATTACAAAAAACCTCGACCAAAACCTCCCCTGTGTATTGATAATCTAAGCTTGGCCAGGGCTTTTGACTACCGGCCTTGGCGGTCGCAGCCTGTTTGAGGTTGTGCACCAGTTCCCGTAGATCCTTCAGTAATTCCTGGGCAGACTGCGGGGTAAAGCTGAAACTCACGGCTCCTTCCACTAAGTTCAACCGCATTGTCGCCATAACGATTTTGCTCACTACTGGTGTCTGTGTTTAGTCTGACGTGATTTGGTTTGATTTGGTGCAATCAAGGAAATTCTGTGACAAAACTTGGAATTGTAAACTTTGTAACCCAGAAATTTGCAAATTGTAAGGATTTCTTTTCTTTGCGAAATCATCTCCCCTAGACTTGGGTTTACGCCTGAGATCGCGTTAAAACCACCTGATCTTCGGGTAAACCGTTGCTTTGGGGAGATTGGATCGATGTTGGCCTGGCATCACAATATTTTGATTCTTTCAGCGTTGGCTTCAGTTTTGGGACTAATAATTTTATTGGGGAACGAATCCCAGGCCCCAGCCAGCACCCAGCCAACTCCAGAGCTAGATGAGCATCAGGCCCATAGCGAAACCCTGCTGCGGATGATTTTTGTTTACTGGTTACTGTTTTGTCTTGCATCTGGGCTCCAAAACCTTGACTGCATAGCAGGCACCGATCTCCAGGCCAAGTGTCGGATTATTAAACTCCTGAGTTATCTACTGACGTTTTCTTCGGTGCTCTGCTTTCCCATGCATTTACTCCAGGCCCGGCAAACCCAGAGACAAATCAACTAACGGTCATGAATTGCTTTTGTATTGGAGTAGGCTATTGCTATCTAAAGCTCTGAAGCAGTATTTGTCCAGCTAGGCGATAAAATTAAAGCTGCTTTTGTTCTGGCTTGATGTCATGATTGATGCGCCTGCACTGTTACGTCAACTCCTAGCCCGCGAGTCCCTAAGTCGAGATCAAGCCCGGGAGTTGATGCAGGGTTGGTTAGCGACAGAAATTCCGCCAGTCCTTTCCGGAGCGATCCTTGCGGCTATCCAGGCTAAGGGGGTTAGTGCCGATGAGTTAACAGGAATGGCCGAAACCCTTCTAGAGCAATCTCCTGGCCAGGCCTGGGATGTAGTGACTCCTCTGGTGGATACCTGTGGCACCGGTGGGGATGGAAGTGGGACCTTTAATATTTCTACCGCAGTGGCGTTCGTCGTGGCGGCGGCGGGGGTGAAGGTCGCTAAACATGGAAACCGTTCCATTTCCAGTCGGGTTGGCTCGGCGGATGTTTTGGAGGCCTTGGGGATTAACTTGACCCTCGAACCGGCCCGGGTGAAGGCGGCCCTGGAAACCCTTGGCATCACCTTTTTATTTGCCCCCGGTTGGCATCCCGCCATGAAAGCTGTGGCCGAAATCCGAAAAACCCTAGCTGTACGAACTGTTTTTAATCTTCTTGGCCCCTTAGTGAATCCGTTTCGGCCCACAGGGCAAGTTATTGGTGTTTACAGTTCTGAGTATTTAACCCCGATGGCCACTGCCCTGAAACAGTTAGGAACTCGACGCGCCATTGTCTTGCATGGTCGGGAGGGCTTGGATGAAGCGGGTCTTGGGGATGTCACGGATCTAGTAGAAATTTCCCAGGAAACCGATCAGCCCAGTCCAAAAATCCTCAATGCCTCGGCCCTAGGTCTGGAGCCTGCCCCCGTCACTGCCATTCATGGCGGAAATTTGTCGGAAAATGTGGCGATCCTCACCCAGGTTTTGCAAGGCCATGGAACCCCCGCCCAACGGAATGTGGTTGCCCTAAATGCTGGCCTAGTTTTAGTCGTGGGAGAAGCTGTGACTGATTTACCCGCTGGTGTGACCTTAGCCCGGGAAGTACTGGCCAGTGGTGGGGCCTGGGACAAGTTGACCGCCTTAGCGAAATTTAGCCAGGCATAGGACGATATGTTTTTTATAGTTTTTCTGAATTAAAGGAATATCCAATTCCCATGGAAACCTAAGCGGGGATCAGGCAGGAATATCTTGGCAGGTCTTCTTGGCGTACACGGCCTGGACATACTCCAAATCTAATTCAGCAAACCGATCCACCACCCAGTTACATCGCCGCTGCAGCATATGAAATGGAAAAGTATGGGCAATCCCCAACACTGGCAATCCGGCTCGCTTTGCTGCTTCAATGCCCATAAACGTATCTTCAATAACCAGACAATGGTGTGGTGATAGGTCTAGGTTCGGGTACAGCTCATCCAGTTGATTGACTGCCATCACATACCCAGCCGGATCGGGTTTGCCAGGACTGACATCATTGGCCGTTACCACCACCGCAAAATCTGTCCCTAATCCCGCCCGATTGAGAACTAACTCCACTTCTGAACGCATGGCCCCAGTTACCAGGCCCAATTTAATGCCCTGATCACCAAGGGTTTTAATAAAATCTTCCACCCCTGGAAAAAGAGGCAGGGTTTCAAGTTTTTCTAATTCTGCCTGGTAGGCCTGGGATTTTTGGCACAGGAGCTTATCTAAATAGGCCGAGTTGACATACCGCCCCCGCCGACTTAAGACATTATCCAAACATTCACGATCTGAACGCCCCAGACAGAACTGTTGATACTCATCGGGTTGAGGCCGGAGATTTTCACTGAGGAGAATATCCGAAATTAATCGAGCATGAATCGCCTCATCATCCACAATCACGCCATTAAAGTCGAACAGCACCGCCCGCAACATGGGTTAACTGACTGCCCTCTGATAGGGTGCGGGAAAAAGGTGTTGAATCCGGTCACTAATCTGACTGGCAATGTCCAGATAATGCACATCCTCTGGGGTAGAACGCACTAATGACTCCCCAATTAAAACGGCTTTGGCTCCAGCTTGATGAACCTGATTGATGTGGTGTGGGGCTTGCAATCCAGATTCACTGACAACCATAATTCCCCGTTCCCGCATCTCCGGATAGCGATGTTGGAGTAAGTCCACCGTAGTTTGAACATCGGTATCGAAGGTTTCCAGGTTGCGGTTATTAATCCCCACGAGTTCGACACTGTCTAAGGCCAAAACCCGATCCAGTTCCTCAAGGGTGTGCACCTCCACCAAGGCTACCATCCCCAGGCCTCGGGCAATTTTAATAAAATACTGCAAATCTCGATCCGACAATATGGCCGCAATTAACAACACTGCATCCGCCCCTTTGACCCGGGCCAAATACATTTGATAGGGATAAATAATAAAATCCTTACACAGCAGGGGTAAATCCACCGCCGCCCGCACCTGTGATAAGTAGTCAAAACTGCCTTGGAAAAATTTTTCATCCGTCAACACCGACAAGCACGCGGCACCGGATTCAGCATAGGCCTGGGCAATGGCAACCGGATCAAAATTCTGGCAGATTATCCCTTTACTCGGCGAGGCCTTTTTCACCTCAGCAATCAGGGCGGGTTTGACGGGATGGGATTTTAAGGCTTCAAGGAAGGAACGGGGTGGGGCTGCGGTGAGGACTTGGCGTTGCAGATCCGGAAGAGAGAGGGATTCGCGGCGTTGCTCCACTTCAGTTTCCTTGTGCCAAACAATTTCCTCCAAAATATGACGGGGCTGAGTTTCGGCGTCGGACATTCGGGTTTGAAATTGGAGACTTTGCACAAGCACAGGGGGATTGGGAGAACGGCGACGAATTCGCATAAAGAAGACTATTAGATTTGCAGTCAATGCTCTCTACTATAGGCCGGAAAATGTATCGAATTTGTGAGTAACGTTACAAAGTCTGACTGGCTGCGCCGTTAAACCCTGCTTAGCCCCGCTGTCTTGTAAAGTTACGCAACCAGGAAAATTAAGTTTTGTGTCAAATCTGCCGTTTTGCCGGGGCCAGGTTTGCTATTTTAGTCTCCAATTCAGCCAATTTTTCTTTCTCTTCTGTCTCAGTGAGGTGTGTTTCATGACCTATTCCTTTCAATTACTCGGCATTTCCCCGGTGATTCAACTATTCCAGAGCCAACAACAGGTGATTCAAAGCCGTCCGGATCTTGAATATGTTGGGGTTCACCAGTGCACCTTGGATGCTTTTGTGGGTTCCGTGGAGACAGTGGCTCTGGACAAGGGTTGGGACGCGATGCCCGTTGTCAATTCTGTCATTGAGTTTTGGGTCAACAATCCTCAGAAAATCCAATACTGGGCCCAACGCCTTGATTCGGCCGGGCAAGAAAATCTGCTGATGGCGCGGGTTGGCAAGTTAGAAGCCCTCAAATCCCGCTTTGACCATCTCTTTCAGGCTGGCATCTAAACTCCAAACCCTAACCACATCCCTGCTGAAGCGGTTGATCGTCCTTATCATGTTCATGGTCATCCCAAACCAGAATCAGGCCTTCCAAAATAACGCTTGCCATGGTTTCAACCGCTTTTGGTTTCAGGCCTCAGGGAACGACGATGGTTTCCAGATGGTGCAAATCACTTATTTTGTCTGACTTTCTGCAAAATCTATGGATTGACTGAACTACAGTGTTCCCGCCCGGCCTGGGATAATGCCTGCGGTTAAGCGTTTGATCGCTCGGTCAGCAATATCTCTATAGCGCATTTCCCCAGAGAGAATTAATCCCATGCGACGGGTGGCTGAGGGACGTTTTACCCCAAGTTTGTATCCCAGATGCGGCACCCGGTAAAACAAGGCAGCTAACCGTTGGGCCCAGGCCATGTCATTGCCCCACTCTTCATTGATCAGGGTGGAGTAATCGCTTAAGGCATTGTGATCTCCCCCTAATGCTCGGTCAATGGCCAGTCCAGCCTGCATGCCACTGTAGATCGATGGACGAATTCCTTCCGCTGAAAATGGATCCACAATGCAGGCAGCCTCCCCAGCTAAGAGGGCATTTTGGGTATGGAGTTTTTGTTTACCATCCCACAGGCAAATGGGGTGACCGTACTGCTTGGCCTGGGAAATGTCTAAACCAAACAAGGTGGCGTAGTTTTTGAGAATGCCTTTAAAATCCTGGGGTTCACCTCCGCGAAATGTCCCAATGCCAACGGAATAACCATCAGCCTTGGGAAAATTCCAGATATAGCCATTCTTGACCAGGCCAAACTCAAAATGGACAGCATGATCCTGGTGTTCCACTGGAGCTTCGGCCTCTAAGGCTCCCGCAAGGCGGCGTTTGCGCTCCTTAAATCCCAACAGTTGAGCTAATTTACCTTTGCCACCATCGGCCGCAATTAGATAGGTTCCCTCAATCGGCCCTGCCGCAGTTTGGATTTGCCAATGGTCGCTTTGCCAGGAAATACCAATCACTTCCGTTTCAGTGCGAAGTTCTGCCCCCTGCATTTGCCCCTGTTGAATCAGGAAATAATCAAAGACATCCCGACGCACCATCCAAATCGGCTCTTGGGAGGCCAGCTCAACTTCAACGGGGTCTTCTTTATTCCAGGTGTAGCGCACAGCCCGTAACTTGAGGGAGATGGCCGGTTCAAAGTCAAAGTCAAACCACTGTCCAACTTGCGGGGAAACGCCCCCTCCACAGGGTTTATAGCGGGGCAACGCTTCTTTTTCTAAGACCAGTACCGATCGTCCCCGTTTGGCTAAATGGTAGGCAGCTGCTCCCCCGGCTGGCCCTGCTCCAACAATCACACAATCGTACCGCACGTTTTGATGCCTCATTTGCCACAATCGTGAAGCAATTTTAAGCTCAATCCGAGGCCTGTTGCCATAGAAAAATGTTGCCCGATGGTAAACCTAGAAATAAAATCCCGTCTTGGCAGTAGGATGCAGCATTAAACCACCGGCCTTGATTGGCTTTAACCCGGATCGTCATTTCCTCACACAGGGTCATCCCAGGATCGAACCAATAGCGAACATCACCATCAGGAAACCGAAGCGTGTGCATGATGCCCTGTTGTCCATCTAAAAATACATCCCCACGACTCCATTGACAGCGGGTTATTTCCTGGCGACTTCGACCACAGCGGACTGAAACCCCTTGCCCTTGGGCCTGGATTCCGGTTAATCCCACCAGGCCCCAACTCAAACCCACCACAGCAATAAAAGTGAACCAGGCCGGAGTTCGCTGTCCTGACTTGAGCATTTTTAGGTTAATGGCCATCGAACATCGGGGGAGCGCTTACCTAGATCCTATGGGTTAGGGTGCTGCTTGGCCTGGGGCTGTCATGAAAAGACAAAAAGGTTTGAACCTCAACTTAACTGGATCAGACAACCCATTTCAGGCGCAAAAATGGTCAACTTAGGCCGTTCCAGGTAGCTCGGCTGTCCGAAGTGAAATTTGACGGGTTTGCTCGCCGCGGCGAATTTGCAGGCGAATCTGTTGTCCAACAGTGGCTTGCTCGACCAATCCTTGGAGCTGATCCGCAGAGGTAATGGCCTGGCCGTCCACCGCCAAAATGACATCGCCCCAACGTAAACCAGCCGCAGCTGCCGGAGTATTAGCAAAAACTTGCACCACGAGTACCCCATCCACTTCTGGCAACATCACCGGCGAATTGGGATTACGGTTGTTTTCGGCGGCCAAATTGGGGGTGAGATTTGTCATCTGAATGCCGAGGTAGGCGTGTTGGATTTTTTCGCCCCGAATCAGACGCTCTTTTAAGGTTTTGGCCTTATCAATTGGGATTGCAAAACCAATTCCCATGGCATCTGCCCGAATTGCCGTATTTATCCCGATCACCTCCCCGGCCTGGTTTAGCAGCGGTCCGCCGGAGTTACCTGGATTAATGGCTGCATCAGTTTGAATGAAATCTAAGCGTTTATCGGGAATACCCACTTGAGCACTGGAGCGATGTAATGTGCTGATAATTCCCAAGGTAACCGTGTTATCCAGGCCCAGAGGGTTACCCACCGCAATCGCCCAGTCCCCAACTAAAACATCCGCCGATTCTCCCAATGGGGCCACGGGTAAATTACCTGAAACCCCCTGCAGTTTGACGACGGCCAGATCAGAAACAGGATCCGCCCCGCGCACTTCCCCGGCAAAGGTTCGACCATCCTTAAGGGTGACCGTCACGGTGTCGGCATCATTCACCACATGGGCATTAGTGAGAACAATTCCGCTGGCATCGATAATGAAACCCGACCCTTGACCCCGTTCGCGGTTTTCCTGTTGGGGGATTGGGGCCAGGCCGGGAAACATTTGCCGAAAGAAGGGATCGTTAAATATCGGATCAACATTACGGACAATGGTACGCTCTGTATCGATTCGGACAACGGCTGGGCCAACACGCTCCACGGCCTGGGCAACAAAACTATGGGGAATGGGAATTTCAGGATCAGCGGAGGCCAGAGGATTACCCAGGCCCCAGAACAGAACCAGGGCAAGTATCCCCAAAATACACCGCTGCCTTAGGGAATTTTTTTTGCGACTTGTCATACAACCAAAATGAATCTGGCGAATAATCAACTATGGTCTATTTTGACACCCTCAGCACCCGAGATGGTTTGACGGACAGGGAGAGCATACCGAAGCAATCGAGCTTAATCTGACTAGGGACTGAATCAGTGGGATTGTGCCCATGCCTCCAAGTTAAGTAAAAAAAGTCATGGATTATTGCACCAAGCGTTTTTTCGCAAGCTCTAACCGAAGCGTCAGATTTCTCAAGCTTGACTAAAAATCAACTCTGCCAGACGAAGACTTTAGCTTCATATTCGGCCAGGTCAATCATAATCGTGTCAGCTCCAGACTCAACATCATAATTGCCAGTCCATTCATGCCAGGTACCATTCGCTGGAAAATGAGGAACTGTATAGCCAGCCAAGAAATTACCGGAAAAGTTAGCAATTACGACGATTCTTGAGCCTTGCTCATTCCAGCGCGTATAGGCAAGAACCTGGGAGTTAGGGTCTTCGTGGAAAAAATCAATACTTTCCGTATAAAGGGCCTGGCTATTTTTTCGCAGATGAATCAGTCCTTTATAGTATTCAAGGAGTTCCCGATTTAAATCATTTCCTAACAGATCCCATTCAATCTTAGATTGCTCTTGAGTGTTATGTTTATATTCACCAAACTCTTCTCCCATCCATATTAACGGTACACCCACTGCTGTCATCAAAACTGCTGCACCTAATTTGGCACGCTTAAATGCCTCTTCATTAAAAATATTTCGATTAGCTAGTTCTGCCAAGATATGACTGTGATCATGATTAGTCAGATAATTCACTACATTAGTGGCTCCCATAAAACCCTGACGTTTACAGTCAATTACATCCTTAAGTTGTTCGATATCAAACATATCGCCGAAGATATGCCCGGTAATTACACCGCGAAAACTATCATGCCAGCAACTATCCATAGGACCATCAAAATTTGTGATAGTGGTGGTTTCCGGAATGTATTCAGCAATGTTGTAAAAGGGCTTATCTCCAGCTATTTTCTTGGTCTCGTCAACGATCCAATGCATAAAGTCATAATTGGCAATTTGTCGAGCGGCATCATAACGAATTCCATCAACATGATATTCCTCAATCCAAAAGCGGACGACATCACCAATGAATTTCCATGCTGGTTTAACACCTAATTTTTCATCATATAATTCATAATTAAATTCTGGCCCCCAGTTATTATCAGGATCGCGAGGAGAATGGTGATACCAATAATCGTGGTCAATCTGAGTCAAAGGACTAGAGGATTCCGAGTGGTTATAAATACCGTCCATAATGACGCGTATTCCGCGACCATGACATTCGTCAATCAGTTTTTTTAGCTCGTCTGTCGGCCCATAATTAGATTCTGTCGCAAAAAAGTAACGCGGGTTATAGCCCCAACTATATTCACCCGGATATTCTTTAATCGGCATCATCTCGATTGCATTAATTCCCAGATCAGTCAGAAAGTCTAGTTTTTCGACAACATGCTTATACTTACCTCGAACATAGCGGTCAGGTTCACCTCCAGAGAAATCTGAAACATGCAATTCATAAATTACTAACTCGCGATCACTGGGCAAGGGTCTATCATCGTGTTGCCAGACATAACTATCAACAATGACTGTCCCATTCTTGACTTGAATAATCCCATTTTGACTGGGACTGTCAATCTCCGTAGCGTAGGGATCAACCACTTCTAGCCACTGATCCGGTTCAACAAACCAGCTTTTAGATTGCACTCGAAATTTATACTGATAACTGCCATCTTCCAGATCAACATGGGTGCGGAAATAGCCATCTTCCCCTTTTGACATTGGAATATCTTCCCAGTTAGAAAATGATCCAATTACAGCAACTCCGTTGATGTAGGGGGCAAATAATTGAAACTGAATTGGGTGTGTCATAAGGTTCCCTTGACTTAAAAGCCAGTGTTAAATTTTCTTCAACTGTACATAAAACTCTTACAAACTGAGAAACTTCGGTCAAATAAGGGGGTCTGGTTCTTGCTGCCTCAGAACGGGTTGGGCGGTCTGGAGATCAACCATTGAGCTAGCCTGATTAATCAGGGAAATATTCAATCACCCCATCTGGAATCTTTAGCCTTTCAATTCTATTGTCTATTGATTTATTGAAATTCGGCGGAAAAATTGTCGAGATTCATGAGTGAAAATATCTTGACTGTTTTAGTTTATGTTGGATTTGCTTTAGAATTCGATTATAAGTTTGAATTATTAACTAGTACTACATAATTAGTGATGAGTTGTTATGGTGAATGAAATTCCATAGCAATTCAACGTCTTTTAAGAGGCATTAGAAGAAGGTAAAAATTAGGCTGAACGAACTATGGTAGAACCCGCAAGTTAGGGTACTCAATATATTTTTTGCCGCTTTATTTATTCATTACCTGAGCTCGTATTAATGATGAGACCCTCTGACAGCCATTCGAATCATTGGTAAAAAGGTCACTCTTCGAGAAACCGGGTGATAAGAGGCACCAGACTCCTGCACTCTCACGTCCCCGAGACGCAACATGGATGCTTATCATCTCTCGGGAAAAACATTTGGCGAGCAATATCTATTTTGTTTGATTGAAAATAGATGACCACAGTTCATCTTCAGGCAAGCAAAGCCCCTACATACTACAGAATCAGCGACTCACCTTACTGACAATAAATTAATTAACCTTTTGAGTTAATTTGACAAGATTAAAAATTAAAAACAGGATTAGCTAGGGTATCACGTTAAGTTTAGACCGAAAAGTGAAGTTTCAAGCTTCAAATTCAGAACCCCAACGAAAAATAGCTGAACCCCAGGTTAAACCTGCCCCAAACCCTGCAGTGGCGATGACGTGGCCTGGTTTTATCTTGCCTTGAATCACAGACTCTGCCAAAGCTAAGGGGATTGAAGCCGCTGAGGTATTGCCATAGTTGGCTAAGTTACTAATGACTTTTTCCTTGGGAATTCCTAAGCGTTGGGCGACGGAGTCTAAAATCCGTTGATTCGCCTGATGGAGGACTAGCCAATCAAGATCCGCCGCTGTTAAATTAGCGCGATGGAGGGTTTTGGTGATCACTTCCGGGACTTGGGTCACGGCAAAGCGATAGATTTCCTGGCCGTTCATATAAATCGGTTGATATTTCCCTTGGCCAATTTTGGTATGCACCAGAGATTGAGGTTCCGAGTTAAATGCCAAGGTTAAATGGTGATTGAGTTGACCGTCGCTGCGTAGTTCAAACCCAAGAAGCGCATTTTCTCTATGCGGAGTAGCTTCCATAATCATGGCGCCAGCCCCGTCACCAAACAAGATGCAGGTGCGCCGATCTGTCCAATCTACCCAGCGAGAAAGGATATCTGCTCCAATCACCAAGGCCCGGCGATAGGTTCCGGTTTGTAAATATTGAGCGGCGGTCACCAGGCCAAAAATAAATCCAGAACAGGCTGCTGTTAGATCAAAGGCCACGGCATGGGTCGCCCCAATTTTGGCCTGAATTAAACTGGCACTCCCAAATAAATCATCGGGAGTTGAGGTGGCCAGGATGACTAAATCTATTGTGGTCGGATCAATCTTGGCCTGGGTGAGGGCATTTTGGGCAGCAGTGGTGGCCAGTTCCGTTAGGGTGATGTCTGGAGTAGAAATCCGGCGCTGAGAAATTCCAGTGCGGCTTTGAATCCACTCATCCGAAGTGTCAACTAAAGTTGTCAGGTCTTGATTACTCAGGGAAACAGGGGGCGTGGCGGCTCCAATACCAATAAAATTCACGCCAAAGGGCAACTCCACTAATCTCCCTCTCCGACGACACTGGATGCTTGATAACAGGCCTGGATGCGTTGGGAAACTTGATGTTCAACAGCTTCCTGGGCCAAGCGAATCGCATTAAAAATCGACGGGGCCTGGGCACTGCCATGACTAATAATGCAAATTCCATCGACACCGAGGAGCAACCCACCGCCGTGTTCCGCGTGATCAATCCGTTGCTTAATGTTGCGGAGGTTGGGCCGTAAAAGTGCTGTGCCTAGGCGACCCCGCCAGCCTTTGGGCAGTTCTTCCCGGAGAATTTGGACAAGTACCCCACCGAGGGATTCCGCAAATTTGAGCAGGACATTACCAACAAAGCCATCACAGACGACGACATCAAACTGCCCAGACATGACATCACGACCTTCGGCATTACCCAAGAAACTAATCCGGGGGTTATCCCGTAACAAGCTATGGGCCTGGAGGGCAAGATCATTGCCTTTCGTATCTTCTTCGCCAATATTCAGCAGGCCAACTTTGGGGTCTTCAACACCAAGAACAAATTGGCTGTAGATCGAACCCATCAGGGCAAATTGCTCTAGGTAACGAGGTTTACAATCTACGTTGGCCCCGACATCTAAAATCAAAACAGATTTACTGGGTAGCAAAGTCGGAAACATCGCCCCAATGGCCGGTCGGTCAATACCGGGAAGTTTCCCCAAGCGCAAAAGAGCTGCTGCCATCGCCGCCCCGGAGTGTCCCGCCGAAACTACGGCATCTGCTTCCCCCTTTTTAACTAAGCTCATGGCCACATTAATTGAGGCATTGGGCTTCCGACGCAGGGCAATTAGGGGTTCCTCGTGCATTTCCACCACATCGGCGGCGGCCACGATCTTTAAGTTAATTCCGCTTTCATGTTCATCAAGATACCGCTGGATTGGGTCAGGGTCGCCCACCAGGATAATGTCCGCTGCTAACTCCGCTTGGGCCCGAATCGCACCCGCAACGATCTCATCGGGGGCATAGTCGCCACCCATAGCATCTACCGCAATCCGTGGACGAGTCATTCCTAAACTCTTGTGACAAAATCCTTCAGAATTTTAGCAGATGAACTTCCCCTCCCTTGCACTTTTGGCTGAGATTCATGACAGCATCTCCCGACTTTTCCGCTGATTTTCCCAGGCCAGGCCAAGGGCCCTTACTCAGGCAAATTGCCCCGGAACACCAAACGGTCTGGCTTGCAGAGCAGGAAACCACCGTAATTGGGCGGGATCCACAAGCCTGCCAGGTTGTCCTAGATTCCCAGCGCTATGGATCCGTTTCGCGGCACCATGTTTGTTTACGGCCGGGCTCCTCAATCACTCAGCCCTGGGTTTGGCAAATTGAAGACCTGAACAGCATCAACGGAACATTTTTGAACAATCGCCGGATTTCGGCCCCCCACCCTTTAATTCCAGGTGATCGGTTTCGGTTGGGCACTGAGGGGCCGGAATTTGAATTTACCTATGTGTCTGCCACTGAAATTCCCGCCACCATTCTGCGTTCCCCCGTCAGTAGTTTGACGCTTTCCCAGTTGATGCCCCTGCTGGCCGCTGGTCAGGATTTGGCCCGCAAAGCCTATTTGATGCCGGGAATGGTGACGGTGTTGGCGGTGATTTTGTTGTTTATGACCACAGCCCAAGGGGAACTGTTCAAGGTAGTGCTGGCGATTTATCTGGGCCTGGCCGGCTATTACTTTGTCTATCAACTCTGTGGTAAACCAAAACCAATTTGGGTCTTGGCGGCGGCGATGGGGTTAGAAATTTTGCTGATTCGCTCCCCTATGGCTTTTGGCCTGGCCTGGTTTTTTCGTCAAGTCTTACCCGGCACCGTGAATCCAGCCCAGATGAATGTGGGGCAGCAATTTGTTGGTTATTTCTTTGGTGCGGGGTTAATGGAGGAGTTACTCAAGGCAATTCCGGTTTTCCTGGCCTGGGGCCTGGGGCGATTGCTGCGGTCTCCGAGACGGGAACAGGTGGGGGTTTGGGAACCACTGGATGGGATTTTGCTAGGCACGGCGGCGGCCCTAGGCTTTACTTGGCTCGAAACCCTGGGGCAATATGTTCCCAACTTGGCCAGCCAAACCGGAGACTTAACTGCATTGCAGGTGCTGATTCCCCGGGTCATTGGTTCGGTGGCCGGACACATGGCCTATAGTGGCTATTTTGGCTATTGCATTGGCTTGAGTGTGCTGTATCCGAGACATCGCTGGTTTTTGCTGGGTTTAGGCTGGTTGGTAGCAGCTTTAATCCATGCCCTTTGGAATACTTCAGCCACCAGTTTTGGGCCGCTGGGTTTGGTCGGAGTCGGAATTCTGGCCTATGCCCTCCTCACCGCCACAATTCTTAAGGCTAGGCAACTCTCACCGAATCGCGCCCTCAACTTTGCAACCCGCTTCTATGAACGTTAATCCTAACCCCCAGGCCTGGCGGTACATCCCCCCAATCACAGCCCCAGGCCTCGTCCAGATGGCTATTGATACTTGGCTATGGGAGCAACATCATCTTGGCCAACACCCCTCCTGTTTGCGGTTCTATCATTGGCAGCCCGCCGCAATTTCCTATGGCTATCATCAAACCGACCTACCGGAACATTGGCACACCTTGGCCTGGGGGGAAACGCACTTAGATGTGGTTAGACGGCCCACTGGGGGACGGGCTGTTTTGCACCAAGGAGATTTAACCTATGCTCTAGTCACAACCCTACCCAAGCTTTCCCGTCGCCAGGCCTATGGGCTGTTGTCGCAATTTTTGATTCAGGGCTGTCAACGTTTAGGAATGGAACTGAGACTGGGATCTGATTTTCGCAACTATCAACGTCATGTCAACTGTTTTGCCTCCGCAACCCATGCTGATTTGGTTTTAGATGACGGTTACAAACTCATTGGCAGTGCCCAGGCCTGGAAAGGGTCAACGGTTCTCCAACATGGTTCAATCCGACTGAATCCCGATCCTAGGCTGTGGCAAGAGGTTTTCCAGGCCCCGCTGACCACCACAACTCTTTCCCTGCCCTCAGAAGCAACATTGATGTCTTCCTTGACCGCGGCTTTAACTGATGTCTTCCAGGCCCCCCTCATTGAGAACGCGATGACCGCAAGGGAGTGGCAAGAAATTCAACAACAGTCGAGAACATCCTGGGATTTGGTCGAGATGGATGCTTTGTATTGTCCTGCCGGGCAAAATTGAAATACCCAATGACAGAACTCCTCAGGGTTATCAGGTTTTTTATTGCCTACCCATGCAAAATGACGATGATGACCCCAGGTTGATTGCTTAAATGCACTGGCGAACAACGGTAAATCTATTTGAGACTACCATCGCCAGTATTTTTTCCCTTTCCAGAAAACACCAACAACCATCCCGACCAATATATTTTGATTGATGCCCAATAAACTAGAGGGAACATTCGCAAAATCGGAAATTAGGGACACAATAATCATCAGGACTAGCAGACATAAAACTAGGCCCCAGAGTGTGCTGGCATAGATGGCTCCAGGGGAAAAAAACGTCTCCAATAGCCAAACTGATACTGCCCCCAGGCCAATACTCAGCAGAATAATCAAGATCAAGCCCCAGGGCGGTGAAAAGATTAGATCAATCCAAGATTGCGACTGAGGCACGTAACTGTAGGTGGAAATAAAAACTAAGTCAAAAATTTTACCCAGGGTGACAGTCACCACGGCGGTGGAAATGAGGGGTATCCAAGGGAGTGATTTGAAGCTTTGCCATGGATCAAACATATTGATGACGCTCTTATTTAGCTAGAACAAAGTTAATGAGTTTACCGGGCACAACAATCACCTTTTTCACGGTTTGGTCTGCTAGGTAGCGCGCCCCAACTTCAGAGTTTTTTGCATAGGCTTCTAGCTCCTCGGCACTGGCCTGGGCGGGAACTTGAATCACCCCGCGAGTTTTACCCATCACCTGAATCACTAGGGAAATTTCATCGGCCACTAGGGCAGTTGGATCAACACTGGGCCAGGCCTGGAGATGAATAGATTTTTGATGGTTTTGATTGGGTAACTGCTGCCACAGGTCTTCAGCAATGTGTGGGGCAAACGGTGACAGCAACAGCAACAGCGTTTCAATTCCCTCTTGATAGATTGGACTGGCAATTAAATCCGCCCCATCACCCAGGGCATTACTCAACTTCATTAACTCCGAAATCGCAGTGTTGAACTGATAATCCGTCGCTAAATCCTCGCTAATTTCGTGAATTGCAGTGTGAATTGCCCGACGAAGCTTTTTCTCATCAGGACTCAACTCAGAACTGGGGGCTTGAACTTGAGGATTTTTTTCAACATAGCCCGTGACCAACCGCCAAACTCGATTTAAGAAGCGAAACTGTCCTTCCACATCGGCATCATCCCACTCCAAATCTTTTTCGGGAGGGGCTTTGAACAAAATAAACATCCGGGCTGTATCTGCACCATATTTTTCAATCACATCCCCCGGCGCGACACCGTTGTGTTTAGACTTGGACATTTTTTCATAGACCACATCCAAGGCAATCCCCGACTCGGGATCAACAGGATTTGCCGGATCTTTGACGAGGCTGGGAATCACATATTTACCCGTTTGTGGGTTTTTGTAGGTTTTCCCCTGCACCATGCCCTGGGTTAGTAACCGCTGAAAGGGTTCACCAAAGTTGATCAGGCCCCGATCCTTGAGGACTTTTGTAAAAAAGCGGGAGTAAAGTAAATGTAAAATCGCGTGTTCAATGCCACCAACATACTGATCCACGGGCAACCAATCGTTCACTAATTCGGAACTAAACGGGGCCTGGTCATTTCGGGCATCGGCATAGCGCAGGAAATACCACGAGGAATCAATAAACGTATCCATGGTGTCCGTTTCCCGCTTGGCTGGTTGACCGCAGCTAGGACATGGGACATTCACCCAATCCTCCAGTTGTGCCAGTGGAGAAGCGCCCCGACCAGTGAATTCGACATTTTCTGGTAAGACTACGGGTAAATCTGCTTCCGGTACCGGCACTGCACCACAATCGGGACAATGGATCACCGGAATTGGTACACCCCAATAGCGTTGACGCGAAATGAGCCAATCCCGCAAGCGGTACTGAATTCGGGCCTTGCCCCAGCCTTTTGACTCGGCAAACTTAATAATTTCGTTTTTGGCAACGGCGGACTCAAGACCATCAAACTCCCCAGAATTGATCAGGATTCCTGGGTCGGTGTAGGCCTGATCCAATTTCACCAACTCTGGCCTGGCAGGGATAATTACTGTTGTGAGGGATAACTGATTCTGTTGGGCAAATTCATAATCCCGTTGATCGTGGGCCGGTACTCCCATCACTGCCCCAGTCCCGTACTCCACTAAGACATAATCGGCAATCCAGATGGGAATTTCTTCACCGGTAAAGGGGTTGATTGCACTTCCTCCTGTCGCCAGGCCCCGTTTTGGTTTATCTTCGGCTGTCCGTTCTAGTTCCGATTCATGGCTAATGGATTCAATAAATTCCGTTACCTTGGCCTGGTTTGCGGGGGTAGTCACGGTCTGCGTCAAGGGATGTTCAGGAGCTAAAACCACATAGGTGACGCCAAACACTGTATCGGGTCGAGTCGTAAACACCCCAATTTTTTGATCAGAGCCGACAATCGGAAACTCCAAATACGCCCCCGTCGATTTGCCGATCCAGTTGGCCTGCATCAGTTTCACCCGTTCTGGCCAGCCGGTGAGGGTTTCTAAATCCTGTAACAGAGCCTCGGCATAGTCCGTAATTTTCAAAAACCATTGCCGCAGGAGTTTCCGCTCCACAATGGCCCCGGATCGCCAGGATCGCCCTTCACTGTCCACCTGTTCATTGGCCAAAACCGTTTGATCAATGGGATCCCAGTTCACCGCGGCTTCTTTTTGGTACGCTAACCCGGCCTGGAAAAACTGCAGAAACAGCCATTGTGTCCAGCGATAATAGTCCGGGCGGCAGGTGGCCACTTCCCGCGACCAATCATAGGACAGCCCCAACCGTTTCAATTGGGTTTGCATCTGGGCAATGTTGGCCTCTGTCCATTGGGCTGGCGGAATTCCCCGTTCAATGGCGGCATTTTCGGCCGGCAAGCCAAAGGCATCCCACCCCATTGGATGTAGAACCCGATAGCCCTGCATTTTTTTGACCCGCGCAATCACATCAGTAATCGTGTAATTCCGGACATGGCCCATGTGGAGATTACCTGAGGGGTAGGGAAACATGGAGAGGGCATAAAATTTCGGCTGACTGGTATCCGTTCCCGTTAAATCTAAGCCAGACTCCTGCCAACAGGCCTGCCATTTGGGTTCAATGTCCTGGGGCTGATACCGATTCTCCACGGGTAATTCCTAATTTTGCAGTAAACATGAAAGGTCTAGGTTCTAGGGTACAGGCTCCAGGGAAAAGTTTGGCAGTAGGACAAGGGCGCAGGGCATTGCCACTCAACCCTAAACAGGCCCCACTCACCAGGATTTTGTCAGAAACATAATTCCGGCCCTGCCCTCACTAAATTTTCTACGGGCTGAAAGGGTAATTTTGTTCCCACGATAATAGATATGGCTAGACTAGAAGCAGTTGAATGGCTCTTTCTGATGCCCCAGACCAACATTAACGAAGCAAAAGCCGATCTTTCAACTTTGATTGATGCTGCACTGGTGGGAGAAGAAGCCAATACCTTGTTTTATGGTGAGTCTGAGTGAGAAATTTGCTTGATACTCATACTTTGCTCTGATGGATAGATTAAGTTACCCGTTTATCATCAAATACTCTGAAGGTTATTGGGGACTATGATGGCCTAGTTTCAATCTTGCATCAGATTTACCAACGCTCTAACTGTAAACCCTCAATATAGCTAAAGTCAGAATCATCAGAAACTAATATCCAATTCTGGCTAATACATTGAGCAGCGATCCAAATATCATTTGTTGGAATAGGTCTGTCTTTTCTTTTTAGGTGCAATCTAACTTGGGCATAAACTAATCCACCCTCATTTGTAAGTGGTTTGACTGTGCAAGAAAAAATCAATGCTCCAAAAGCTGAATAATTTTGTGAAGAGCGAGAGGAATTAAGCGCATCATCAAGTAGTTCACCAATAACCACTACAGGCAAGAAAACTTCGGGTAAATTTATAATTCTTTCCCTAAGAGAGGAGTCACCATTGAGATAACGAATCGCAACTGAAGTATCTAGGGCAATATCACCACTCATTGGCATCAACCTGACGATAATCAGATTTTATAGTTTCTAGAATTTCCTGGGCATCCGAATCACTGAGAATCCCTGAAAGCTTCAGTAGGTTTTCATTATTTGTAGTGCTTTCTAACTGTTTAAGGAAATTAAAAACAGTTTCAATCTGCTCGTCAGAACTAGTCGAAATTTCTTGAAGAAGCTGTTCTCGTTTTTCCATTTTGCATTCATCTCTTTAATTTTTTCTTTCTCCCAGGCCCCGTAGGCTCCCATTCTAACCTCTGCCACCTGAGTCAAAATCCCCAGGCCCCGCCCCCAACTTTCTAAACTTCTCTAAAGAAAAGTCAATTTTGTTGAATTTTTATCAATAGACCAGCGAAAATTCTCTACGCCAGGCGAAGGGTCGTTAGAATAAAGTTTTTACCTAAGTTATGACTCCTTCCCAAAATGCTAATTCTAAAAAAGATAAAGTGGATTTCAATGCAATTAAGCTGTCGTCAGACTCTTTGGATGTATTTCTAAGAGTTTTTCAAGATGCTTTTGAAGAATACAATTATCAATTTCTTGATGCACACCGAGCAATTCTTACAAGCTGCTATCAACATATTGAACTTGCTCCATCTCTAACAGCAGCATCACAAGCACAATTAGCAAAGGCATGGTTGAAAAAATATAATGATGGGTATCAAAGTAGGATATCAAGACGGATTTCTAAAGCTTCTGGAACAAAAGTTGATCCGATTATTAGCAGTATTATTAACGCAAGGCTGACCCACTTAACAAACCAACACCTAGAGCAAATTAATTATGCCCATAGACTCTCAATGTCTGCTGAAAATATTTTAGGGTTGCTGTTAGAAGAATTTTTAGCTGAACAGTTAAGCGATTATGGTTGGCATTGTTGTTGGGGAGAAACACTACGCCATGTAGATTTTTGTCACAATGACGGCTCACTTTTACAAATCAAGAATCGTAGTAATTCAGAAAATAGTTCCTCATCAAGAGTAAGAATTAACAAGCCTATAGAAAAGTGGTTTAGAGTAGATGCTAAAAAAGGAAGCTATCAATGGTCATATTTTAACCAAAGATATGAAACAGATCGTTTTTCTGAAGAGAGATTTATTGCATTTGTACAACAAGTTTTGAAAAATAATCCTGAAGCTCTGGCCGTAGAAGAAAGTAATCCTTGGAAAAACACAAGTAACTAATCAAACAAAAGTTAGGGAGAGTTGACCAATAGACAAATTCTGAGTTTCAGGTTTAATATCTTTCATCCAGCTTTGGTCATCTGTATTCCGATAGCGAGAATACAGAAAATCTGGATAAATTATAGGTGTTTCGTCACTTAAGTGAGTTAATAACATTCTGGCAATCGCACGTCCTAAAGAACAAGGCACGGCATTTCCAACTTGACGATATTGATCAAGTAAAGACCCAGCAATGATCCAATTATCAGGAAATTCTTGAATCCGCTTATATTCTTCAATACTCAGAGGCCTATCTTCTTCTGGATGGGCTAAATCTGTGGCTGGCATAGCAGGATGAGTCACTAAAGTTGGAGAGGGTTTATCCCAGGCCAAGCGCCGATAAAAACCTGTTTTCCCACCTCCAGCAAAATAAGATGCTCCCAACGCCTCTTGCTGTAATTCTGCTGGTAAATCTCGCCAATATTGTCCAGGCCTAAGGAGTCGATAATACTTAAGTCGTTTTTCTGGGAATTTAACGAAATGATGTTCAGATTCAGATAAACCTGCCAAAGCCTCTCTTAAAGTACGCCATTTGGGAAGACTATATAGACCATTTTCTGAGTGGGTTGGAGTTAAGTAGGGAAGCTTTTGCCCATCACGACTACAAGCAATGACAACTCGTTCTCGTTGTTGAGGGGAGCCAAAGTTTGCTGCATTGTACAAATTAAATGAAACACTATATCCAGCTTCTTTAAGTTTTTGTATGACAAATAGTAATGCACCACCTCGCTGTTCTTCTTGAGAAAGAGATGGAAAATCATAACCTCTCATTTCATGGGGACGATGTTTTAACGGTGCTGATAATAATCCTCTAACATTTTCAATGACTAGAAACTTTGGATATAGCTCAATCACTAGGTCAATGAAGGTTAGAAATACATTACCCCGTTCATCATTAAATCCCTGACGTTTTCCAGCACTACTAAAGGCCTGGCAAGGAGGACCACCGACAATGAGATCAATTTCATCCGTTGGTTTCAATCCGGCTTTTTCTCTGATTTCTGCGGCTGTGTAATCTCGAATATCACCGATTAAGGGAATATCCGGTCGGTTTATTTCAATGGTTTTGCGAGCGGCGGGATCAACTTCACAGGCCAGGATCACCTCAATTCCCTCTTTCTCCAGGCCAAGGTCTAATCCCATACAACCCGAAAAAAAACTCAAGGCCTTCAATTCAGGTTTACTAGCGGAATGAGTCTGACGATGTTGATTCATAGTTGCTTTGAAATTTGGTGGCCTTGGCTATACCTAATAATGAAGCATCTAACATGATCCAGGCCCCGTAGGCTCCCATTCTAACCTCTGCCACCTGACTCAAAATCCCCAGGCCCCGCCCCCAACTTTCTAAACTTCTCTAAAGAAAAGTCAATTTTGTTGAATTTTTATCAATAGACCAGAAAAAACTCATCAGGACAAAAGAAGGGTCGCTAGAATAATATTTTTTAGTGCAAGACTATGGCCTCATCATCCAAAAAGCTCACCCCAAGGATTGAAGCTGAGATTTCTCGACTATCAGGGGTTCTTAGCTGTGATCCAAAAATTCTCAGTGATTTCGCCTACTTTGTTAAGGGGATTAAACCACCGCCACCACCTAAACCTAAAGCCTTAACTTTTCTACAACTCAAAGAAGCCGTATATAAGCATTTCAACGTGAAAACCACTCCTGAGCTTAAAGAGTCGGGCAATTTTCAGATGGCTACAAATGGGATGAAGTTGAACTTAGGAAAAAAAGAGGCCTGGGAGGATGTTTATCGGAAGTGGATTGGTATTTTGCCCAACGAGGACGGAGAAACAGGCAAGGACTGCATCAACGGTATCAACATCTTTAAATATGATTTGCCTTGGCGGGTGTTTGGCCTGGATCGGCATACGGCAACTGAAGCAGAAATTAAGGAAGCCTATCGCAATTTAAGTAAGAAATATCATCCTGATAATCCTGAAACCGGAGATGATCGAATTTTTCAACGGATTAATATTTTCTATCGTAGTTTATTAGGTAAAGGTTAATGGCAAAGCAAATATGGATTACTTCAGCCAAGTTGATAGAAATTTTGAGGATTTCTGAGAGGGAGTTACATGAAATTGAGAAATTTTTTGATGCTGATCCCTACGATAAGTGGAACCTTGAGAATGGAAAGGATTACAGAATTATCAATCAATCAAATGGATTAAGGGAATACACAGATACAGGAGCATATGCTATCGCCTCGTATTTGGAGCACAGAAACAGATCAGAAAATAAAGGTTTTCTAGGTTGGATCAGAGAGTTCGTTCGCAAGCTGAAGGGAGACGTTCGCAAAACATTCATTAAAGAGAAAATCCTTTATAATAGCTCATCCTTAGTAAAGCGCAGAAATTACTTTTACTTATGTGAGAAGGACTTGATCTCTATCTTTGGCACAAGAAAGGACTATTTTTATAAGATTTTTGAGTTGGCGCAAAAGGAAGAAAAACCTTTGATTGTTGATTTGGATTATGATGACACTTTTGGAAATGGAATGAGATATTATTCTACAAGTGGCATTTTAAAGTTAGCCAAGGTATTTAATCGAGAACTAACTAATAAAAATCGCCAAGAATGGTGTGAAGATGTTGGTGCGGTTATTATACCTTTTACACATGAAATCGAGAAAATACATATACAGCGAAATCAGAGAATTACCTCTACTAAAAATGCTGCCAAGAAACGGGATAAATCTAGATGTCGCATTACTAAAGAAAGTCCACGGGATAGTAGTATTTCCCCAATTAAACTAGCTGCTCATCATTTATACTCTGCGGCCCACTATCCCCATTTAGCTGACTCTGTAGATAATATCATTACAATTAAGGAGGAAATCCACGATCATTTTCATCAAGTTATGGGTGGAAAAGGTAAGCCCTGTACGATTGATGACTTTATTAACTACATCAAGAATTACTATCCTGATAAATTAGAATTGATTACTTGGTTGCACGGTCAAAAAGCTAAAATTCCCTCAGAGCCTCTTTCAAAAAATGCACCAATGGTCTTATATTTACCACCAAAGCAAGTGATGCAAAACAATTAAGTTATGACGTTGAGGGAATTCTTGAAAGCTACAACCGCCCGATGGCAATCCCCATGAGCATGACCCGATCAATCACATAAATCACCCCATTATCAGCCTCAATATCTTGGATGATCACCGTGGCATTTAATGAGCTAGTATTTCTGATCAAATCTCAAATAAATGACGAGGTAGCCCTGATTGGCGAATGATAGATTGTAATGTGCCGATTTTGAGTTCGGGATGATTGGGAACGGGGACAGTGATTGTTGTGTCTTTTGTTTTAAGTTGCATAATGATATGGCTTCCGCTTTGCCGTATTTCGATAAAGTCATAGGCTGCCAGAATTTTGCACACCTCGCGTCCAGATAAAATACGCAACTTACCCAACAGTAATTTCCAACCGGGTGATAAAAATCTCTGAACGTAAGCGATTGGTAATTTCCGAAGGATCGGCAACATCAAAGAAAAGTTCTAAGGCTTCAATCAAGTTGTTTTTGGCTTCTTCAATCGTGTTTCCTTGGCTAGCAATATCAAGTTCGGGACATAGGGATACATATCCATCCCCTTCTCGTTCGATAATTGCAGTAAAAGGCTGAACTTGTTTCATTGGTTTTCTATTTGTTTTTATTAGGATAATCAAATTTTACTTGAGACGGACTATACCTCCCAGCTTAAACGATTGAGCTTTGAGCAGCAAAAATTACAAAAAGGTACTTAAAGCCGCCCAATGGCAATTCCCATCAGCATCACCCGATCAATTACATGAATCACGCCATTGTCCGCCTCAATATCTGGGATGATCACCGTGGCATTTTTGGCTTCAAACTTACCATTACTGGCATTAATCGGAATCACAGAGCCTTCCACCGAGGTTAACTTGTCCACACCGACTAAATCCGCTTTTTTGTAGATTCCTGGCACCACATGAAATGTCAAAATCCGAGCCAACTGCGGGGTATTTTGCACCAAGGTTTGAATCGTGCCACCGGGTAACTGAGCAAACGCAGCATCCACGGGCGCAAATACGGTAAAGGGGCCTGGGCTGTTGAGGACATCCACTAAACCCGCAACCTTCACAGCCGTCACTAAGGTTTGAAAATTCTCATTCCCGACTGCAATTTCCACAATCGTTGCCATCTTAAATTCCTCTTGGATGAATGTTGTGAACAGACCGTCAATGAGTTTTAGCGATACTCTTGGAACTGCACATTCCGTAACCGAGCTTCCGGACGTTTGAACCGATCCATTTGGGCTTCAAAGAAGATCCGATTCGCCATTAAATGCTCAGGGTCTGGATCATCAAGGGGATAAAGTAATGCCGTCCGCAGGGCCTGGATTACCGCTGAAGTCACGTTGTACATCGACCGCTGGAACGTAATCCCCAACTGAATCAACATATCCGCTTCCCCCCGGCAATACTGTTTGTAGTAGTCCAGTAGATAGGGCGGTAAAAAGTGGAGCATATCCTGCATTAACAATGTGGGGGGAATCCCAGCCGAACCCACCGGAAACACATCTGCATAGAGAATTCCATAGTGAAAGTCTTTTTGCTCAGATGGGACTTGGTAGGCCTGGGCATTGTAGGATTTCGTTCCCCGGAACGGCGAAGTGCGATAAAACACCGCTTCCACATAGGGCAATGCCGCCTCATAGAGCCAGGTAAAGCCTTTTGATTTCGGAATGATTTCGTAGCATTCCCCATCAATATAAACATGGTGATAAATTGGCCGCCCAGCAATGGCAAAAATCCCATTCACGAGGAAATTCATAGCATCAGGAACGCCCTTAAAGCCGCCCTCATCATAAATGTCCGACATTTCAAAGAACACCGGGGCCATGACTTCCCAGAACAGGCCAAGATTGGCGTAGTAGGAAAGTTGCCGCACCTGTTCATAGAACATATCCGGAAAGAGTTTGTACAAGCCCAGCATCAAGGGATTGCCTTTGAAGTAGGCCCGAATTGCCCGATCCGCATTGGCTTTGTACTCATCCGTATCCAGGTAAGGATCAAACTGCCCCCCCATGCCCCGATGCCACAACATCGCCCGCATACACTCTTCAGCAAATTCCATATTGATCCGGTCGTGCCAGAGGTGATGAGCCAGTTTCGGCAGGTTCCATTTCAACTCTCCCTTGGCCATAAACTCCAGGAGTTCAGGATGAGCCGTTGCTTCCCCGCGCCAGATGCGTAAATCAGCGGTATCTCCCGCGTAGTGATTGTGTAGATCCAAATATTCCTGGGGCAAGAAATACTTAAAGGCAGGTAACGGATTTAAAAATACCCGCTCGGCAATATAAAGCAAATCCCGCCAGTAAAAATCCATCGGCACCGCATAAGCTTTATAAATCCCGATGATCTGCATCAGGTTTTCCGGCGTATCGGGCAACATTGAACCCCCAGCCTCAAGGCGATGGATCACCTCTGCAAATTCGTGGGTCGAAGGGGGAATTTTGGTGGGGGCAGTTAAGGTGGCAGTGGTCATAGCTAATGCTCTCTCCAGATCAGGGTTTCAGGGTTACTCAGCAATTAGGACAGTGGTATCAGCAAGGGTTGGACGCGGGGCCTGGGCCACAATCGCCGGGGTTAATTCTGGGGCAGCTGCAACCATAGCTGAGGTGGTAGATTCCGTCCATTTCACGAGCCAGGCCGGTTGCACACCCAAGTAAAAAATCACAGCAACAAGGATTAAGGCTGGAACTCGCTCATTCCACTGCACCATCGGAAAATAGGCGATGGCATTATCCAATTTGCCGAAACAAGTCCGGTTCAACAGAATCACGAAATAGACGGCGGTTAACCCAGTCCCAACCACGCAGAGCAAGGTTTGTAGCGGGAACGTGGCATAACTGCCTTGGAAAACCAAAAACTCAGCCACAAAGCCCACCAGGCCGGGGATCCCTGCACTGGCCATCCCGCCCAAAATCAACAGACTACTAACTAAGGGCAAGCCCCGAATCGGATTCAGTAAGCCATTGAGCACATCCAATTCCCGTGTTCCGACCTTGGCTTCAATCACACCCACCAAATGGAACAGCAGGGCCAAAATCAACCCGTGAGCAACCATTTGCGACACTGAACCCACCAAGCTCAAGTCCGTTAAAGCCGCTCCCCCAAGGAGGATATAGCCCATGTGCCCAATGGAGCTGTAGGCCACCATCCGTTTAATATCTTTCTGAGCAATGGCCACGGTTGCCCCGTAGAGAACACTAATTGACCCCCAAGTTGCCAAAAATGGTGCCAGAGATGCCCAGGCCTCGGGGAATAAGCCCAACCCAAAGCGGAAAATCCCATAGGCCCCCAATTTTGCCAGCACCCCACCGAGCAACATCGCAATTGGAGCCGAAGCTGCAACATAGGTATCCGGTAGCCAAGTGTGGAGGGGAACCAGCGGAATCTTGATCCCAAAACCGACCAAAATCAAGCCCAGCAAGACCAACTGTAACCAGCCCGGGAGAGTATTACCCATCACCGCTTCGTAGGCAAAACTATCCGCCCCCTGCACCCAAACCAGGCCCAGGAATGCCGCCAAAATCATCGCCCCGGACAATGCCGTATAGAGCAGAAATTTAATCGCCGCATAATTGCGTTTTTCACCGCCCCAGATGGAAATCAACAGATAGAACGGCACGAGCTCCACTTCATAGAACAGGAAAAACAGGAGCAGATTTTGAGCTAAGAACGCCCCTGCCACACCCCCAGACACCAGCAGAATCAAGCTATAAAACAGTCGCGGCCGTTCAGTTTGGTCTTTGCTGCAATAAATCGCAATCCAGGTCAGAAAAGCATTCAGCACCAACAGCGGCAAGGAGAGACCATCCACCCCAATCTGATAGTTCAAACCCAGGGCATCCAGCCAAGGTAAAAACTCTGGCATTTGCAGGAGCGGATTGCTGAGGTCAAAGTGGCCGACCACCCAAACACTCCAGGCCAAGACAAGAAAGCTAATCCCCAAGGCTGAGAGTTTTAGAAACCGCGCCGGTACAACGGTAATCAGCAACGCCCCCACCACTGGCAACCAAATCAACGGACTCAACATTTTCCTTTCACCCCAAATTTAGAACAAGCACAGCAATTCAGTTCAGTGTTCAGAGCAACAACAATCGCCAGGTAATCCCCACGGCAAAGATCGAGAGGCCGATCACAATCGTCAAAATATAGGCTTGTCCCCGACCCGTATTGCTATATTTCAAGGTTTCGCCCCCCAGCAAGGACACAATCCCCACCAGATTAACCACGCCATCGATAATGAAGCGATCAAACCAATCGACAATCCGGGAAGTCCAATCCACAACAAAGACAATGCTGGAGCGATAAATCTGCGGCGTGTAGAGGTCATAGGCAAACAGGGCCTGGACTTTTTTCCAAGGGAGTTCAATGGGCTTGGGAATGCTTTGCCCCACATAGACCACGGCTCCCAGGCCAGCCCCCAACAAACTCGACCAAATCAGCAACAAAGCCAAGTTTTTGTCCAAAATTGCCCAACTGGGGAGTAAATCCAAGCTCTGGAGAATTAGGGGTAAATGCAACACCATCCCCAACAGAAACATGATCGGTAAGGTAATCAACCAAATATTTTCCGGTGAGCGTTCGGTCATTGGCTTGGGCTTGCCGGCAAAAATTAGACCAAATTCTCGGATCATGGCAAAGGCAGCAAGGGCATTGACCAACAATAAAATCCCCACCAGAATCGGGTTCGATGCCCACAGCCCATCCGCCAGTTGGAGTAGGGCCCAGAAGCCACCAAAGGGAGGAAGTGCAATTAAACCCGCCACGCCGACTAAGAAGCTAATCCCCACCAGCGGCCGCCGACTCCATAGCCCCCCCAGTTGCGTTAAGTCTTGGGTAATGTTGTTTAGGACAATCGAACCGGAACTCATCACCAACAGGGCCTGGGCTAAGGCATGGGTCAAGATTAAGAGCAGGGCCGCTTGGGTTTGGCCAGTTCCCACCGCAATGAAGATCAGGCCCATGTAAGCACTGACGGTGTAGGACAAGGCCCGCTTGACATCGATTTGGGCAATGGAAATTAAGGTTCCGCCAATGGCAGTTAAGGCCCCAATGGCAATGGTTACAGTCAAAACAACCGGAGACAGGGCTAAAACCGGCTGTAACTTCACCAATACCCAGGCCCCGGTGGCGACAACAACCGAATTCCGCAAAATCGTACTGGGTAACGGGCCCTCCATCGCCTCATCTAGCCAGAGGTGCAACGGAAACTGAGCGCATTTGCCCATCGGCCCCGCCAGAAGCCCCAGGCCCACCAGGGTTGCTAAAGTTGGATCCACATTCGCCGTTTCGGCCCAAGCTGCTAAGCCATTAAAGTCCCAAGTTCCCGCCAGCGGATAAATTGCTAACACTCCCATCAGCAAAAAGAGGTCACCCACCCGTTTGGTCAAGAAGGCATCCCGAGCGCCGGTCACCACCAAGGGCTGGTTATACCAAATCCCCACTAGAAGGTAGGTTCCCAGGGTGAGAATTTCTAAAATCATGTAACCAAAGAACAGGGAGTTACAGAGGACAAGGGCACACATCCCCGCTGCAAATAGTCCCAACATGCAATAGAAGCGGGACCAGCCCCAGTCCATTTCCAGGTAGCCCACTGCATAAACTTGAGCCAGAAAATTCAAGCCTGTAATGACCACACAGGCCCCAATGGTCACCGCCGAAATTTCCAAAGGTAACGTTAAGTTCAATCCGGCCACGTCTAACCAGGTGTAGTTCAGGTATCGGGTGGGTTGATCCCAGGCCTGGAACAGAGCAACTAGACCATGAACCAAGCCAAATAGGGTAAACAAAAGATTGACATAGCCCGCTGGCCGTGGCCCGGAAAGCCGAATAAAGCCAGGAGCCCAAAAAATAGATAACGCCGATCCCACCAACGCGTAGACGGGGATCAACCACACCGATTCAAGCCACAGATCAGCCATAGCAATTACCTGAGAGCGGGGCAACAAAAAGGGAAACGCTGGCCTGGTTCATAGAAAGATATAAAAATTACTAGAACAGGCAAAGACATATCTCAATAGATTTAAGTATAAATGGCCATAGTAAAAATTCAATCTTGGTAATGATCCCAATTGCTTTATATCTATTTAAGAATTTGATAAATCTTGCTTATCGCTCTAGAACCTTGGACTTAGAATCTAAAATTAGTCCCGAAGGAAAATAAACCCAGCTTAAAGTCTCCAATCCCTGGTTCTTTTAAGCGGTCATCAGTCAATCCTGGCGATAAATGTCCTGGTGGGCTTGGGCTTGAACAGTCAAGATCTTCAACCCATGCTGGATCCTCTGCACCAATGTTGAGGATTATGCAGTAGTAGCAGCTATCACAAACTCTCAACACAGGCCTGGGGCATGGCAGCTAATACCCGTCGAGGGATCACCTGAACCATGCGAAGAAACTGACTCAGGACTTGATGGATGGCCGTCAAATTGCTGACATCCTCAATGAACTGGAAATGGCACTCCTAAATCATGGGCATTACCGCCACGCCGACGCCCTGGGACAACTTAAACCCTTGCATGGCCTGGTTCATCCACAAATTCTCAAGTTGTTTCCAAGTCACAGCAGAGTGGGAGATCGCAAAATTTCCCTGTCACCAACGAAATCGCTTAAACTGGAGCCCACCCCGAGCCTTCTCTCTACAGTCCCACCCTTCTCAGCGGATTTTCCGATCTCTGGCAAATACCCTTCATAATTTAAATAGTTGTTAGATGTTGGATTGATTGAGCTTCGGTGACTTCTCCCCAGTTTGTTGAAACCCCAGAGCCCTCTTCTGATTCCCAAGGTTCTTGGCAGAGTCGGATTACCCGCTGGTGGTCAGAATTTAAAATTCAAACTCGCCTCCTTGTCGCCGTCACCCTAATTGTGTCAATTGTCACCAGTGGTCTCACTTTCTGGGCCGTCAATAGTATTCAACAAGATGCCCGTTTGAACGACACCCGCTATGGTCGCGACCTGGGAATTTTGTTAGCTGCTGACGTTGCCCCCCTAGTGGCCCAGGAAAACTACTCCCTTGTGGCTGAGTTCTCCCAGGAGCTCTACAACCGTAGCTCTAGCATTCGATACATGCTCTATGCGGATCGGGATGGCGATATTTACTATGGCATTCCCTACACTGCCCCACCCGTCAACAGTGCCCTGGCCCTGCGCCGCCGGATGCAATTACCCCCAAGTTATGCCAAAAGCAAAGAACCCTTAGTCCGTCAACACGCAACCCCCGATGGCACCGTCGCCGATGTGTTTGTCCCCTTGGTCTATCAGGATAAATATCTCGGAGTCCTCGCCCTGGGAATTAACCCCAATCCAACGGTTGTTGCCTCAGCTGCCCTGACTCGTAATGTGACAGTGGCCGTTTTTGTGGCCATTTGGGTCATGGTAATTCTCGGGGGAGTTTTCAACGCCTTGACAATCACCCAACCGATCAAAGAATTGGTACAGGGGGTGAAAAAAATCGCGGCAGGGGACTTCAAACAACGGATCAATTTGCCGTTTGGGGGAGAGTTGGGGGATTTAATCTCTAGCTTCAATGAGATGGCGGAAAAGCTAGAGGTCTATGAAGAGCATAACATCGAAGAACTAACTGCCCAAAAAGCCAAACTAGAGACCCTGGTTTCGACCATTGCAGATGGCGCAATTCTCCTCGACCCCCAAATGCGCGTGATTTTGGTGAATCCGGCTGCCCAGCGTCTTTTTAATTGGGAAGGGATGACGGTTTTAGGTGAAAATGCCCTTCATTTTTTACCATCGGCAGTTACTGAACGTTTAACTTGCTCCCTGTACCAGGCCGTGCGGGGGGAATGTGAAGGGGGAGAGTTTCGCGTCACCCTCAATGAGCCGAACCACCGAACCTTACGAATTTTGCTGGCGACTGTTTTGGATACGCGGGATGTGGCCAAGGGCATTGCCATCACCGTGCAGGATATTACCCGGGAAACAGAACTGAATGAAGCAAAAAGCCAATTTATCAGCAACGTCTCCCATGAGCTCCGAACTCCCCTGTTTAACATCAAGTCCATCATTGAAACCATTTATGAATATATGGACGAGTTACCCCGGGAACGGCAACTGGAATTTTTAATGACCGCCAACCAAGAAACCGATCGGCTGACTCGCCTGGTCAATGATGTCTTGGATTTAGCGCGGTTGGAATCCGGTCGCTCCTATCAATTTGCGGCGGTGGATTTGATTCCGGCCATTGAGCAAACCCTCCGTACCTATCAATTGAACGCGCAAAATAAAGGCATTACCCTCGTCAAGGATGCCAATTCAGATATCCCCCTGATCCGCGGTAACTATGACTTGTTGTTGCAGGTATTCACAAATTTGGTGGGCAATGCGCTGAAATTTACGGCGGTGGGGGGGCATGTGACAATTCGGGCCTATCATATTCATCCGAACGCTGATCTGGCAGGCCAAGCCGTACGGGTGGAAGTTTCAGATACAGGGATGGGAATTGCACCTGAGGATCAGCCCAAAATTTTCCAGCGTTTCGTTCGCGTAGAAAATCGTGTGCATACTCTCGAGGGAACTGGCCTAGGGCTTTGCATCGTTAATGATATTATCCAAAAGCACGACTCCCAAATCCATGTCATCAGTGAAGTGGGCGTCGGTAGCACCTTTTGGTTTGACCTACCCGTCTATATCCCTGAATCCCTAGAAGTAATGCTTTCGGAAGCTGCAACTGCTAATGCTTAACCAACCCTCGATCCCGAATCAGCTCGTTTCTCTTTTTACACGTAAAATTTATCTGGCTCGAAAGGTTTCTAACGTTCTCAAATCTTGGGTTTGGGCAGGGAGTTTGGGAATGTTGCTGGGCCTGGGGGGTGGGGCCTGGGCCGCTGAAACCGTCACAGTTTCCATTGATGGCCTCAGCATTTCCCTGACGACTCAGGAGCTATCTTCCTTTGCCGAAACCGGTAATCTTCCTCCCAATGTGGCAGCTTTAGCAAGTTTTCTACAACCCGATGACCTGGCCGCCTTACGCAGTGGAATCAATAGCAGTTTTTCAATTCCACAGACAGGGATTGCCCAACTCCTAGAGACTCCATCGGGACAGCGGGTTCTCAGTGTTTTTGGGAAATTCATCCAAACCGATGCAGGACAACCAGGTGGAGATGCCCTAAAAACTGCCATGGTTCAAGCCGCCGGCCAACCCCAGGGATTAACGCTACTGGGGGTGATTGAGCAATTTCCCGGCACCACGATGAACATTCAGGGGAGTGAAGCCATCCCGTTAATCAATGCAGTCTTTTCGGAAATTCGCCAAACCCAAGCAGTCATCGCCACCATTAACAAAACAAGTCAAGCTACCCAGGCCAAGGCAGCCCCACTTCCAAATAATTTGGTTGATCTAACCGCCCCAGGCCGGGTTGATTGGCAAGTTAAATCCTTGACCCTCACCAATAGCCAAGCTCAGTTTCAATTTCCCGTCAATCTCTATCTCCCTAACCTGAATGGGCCGATTCCCTTAGTCATTATTTCTCCTGGCCTGGGGGAAGACCTGAATACCTATGCCTATTTGGCTGAGCACCTGGCTTCCTATGGGTTTGGAGTAGCTGTCGTCGATCACCCTGGCAGTGATGCACAACGGCAAGCAGAATTTCTAGCTGGCAAAATTCCCCAAGAAGTGATCCCGGAAGAATTTACCAATCGTCCCCGCTCGATTTCCGACACCTTAGATTATTTGGCAAAAATGCCGGGCGTAAACCTCCTCACAAACAATGTCGGTATTATTGGTCATTCCTTTGGCGGCTATGATACTTGGGCAGTAGCTGGGGCAAATCCACAATTGGACAACCTAACAAAGATTTGTCAAACTCCTCAGACCATCATCAAGCCCTCTGTCCTGTTGCAATGTAATTTAACTAAGGCAACAGTCCCCTTAGCCAACCTCCGTGATTCCCGGATTCAAGCAGGCATGGCAGTTAATCCAGTGGGGGGAGCAATTTACGGCAGCGCTGGGTTCAGCACCATAGAGATTCCCCTCCTTGTCCTTGCCGGTAGTCAAGATTTTGTTGCCCCACCCTTCCTTGAGCAATTTACCCCCTTTGCTTGGCTTGGGTCATCCCAAAAATACCTCCTTCTCCTCAACGGTGGTACCCATTTATCCACCATGGGGGATCTGCCACCGGAAAACAGCCCCAATGCTCTACCTCCCTTTGTTGTTGGGGAAGATCCTGGCATTGCCCGAAACCAACTCCAAGCTGTAAGTGTGGCCTTCATGCAGACCTATCTGAATCGGCAATCAAACTATCAGGTTTATTTGACCCCTACCTATCTAGCCCAACTCAGCCAGCCACAAATGAAGGGGAGTTTGGTCAACACCTTAACGCCTGCACAACTCCAAGAATCGACTCCTTCTCAGCCTTAGTCTTTAGTATTCTTTATATTCAGAGCGATTTAAAAGACAATGGAATCAGCCTAGGGTGGCTGTGGTGTTGTCCCCAATGGATAGGAAAATCCCATGAGTACGGTTTATACCCGCCCCCTGGCGCGCCTGATTGAACAGCTCCAACGCTTACCGGGCATTGGCCCTAAGTCGGCGCAACGATTAGCCCTCCACCTGCTCAAACGCCCCGAAGCCGAAGTCCAGGCCCTGGCTCAAGCTCTGATCGAAGCGAAACAGCAGGTTGGTCTGTGTGGAATATGTTTTCATTTGTCAGCGGATACCGTTTGCGAAATTTGCTGCACCCCAAGCCGTGAGGGGCAGTTACTGTGTGTTGTCGCGGATTCCAGGGATGTGATTGCCATCGAAAAAACTCGGGAATATCGGGGTAAATACCATGTTTTGGGAGGATTGATTTCACCTATGGATGGGATTGGCCCGGAACAACTGCACATTACGCCACTTGTCCGGCGCGCCAGCCAAAATCAGGTTACAGAAGTCATCCTCGCCATCAATCCAAGTATCGAAGGGGAAACCACAACCCTTTACATTGGCCAACTCCTGAAACCCTTTGTTAAAGTCACCCGAATTGCCTTTGGATTGCCTGTGGGGGGTGATCTAGAGTACGCCGATGAAATGACCCTCGCGCGGGCCCTAGCCGGACGCCGGGAGCTGGATTAACGGGCATTGGTTTTTTAAGAAGTTTTTAAACTCTGTGCCTGTGCCACTACTGTCACACCTATAAATGTGGCACTCATTCCCGTAAGTCATGCTAGTGGGTGAGGTTCAATTCCCGACCTAAGCGGTACTTTTAAGTAAAGAGTGTAGAGTCCTGAATTTAAGAACAGCCAAGCGTTACAGGATTTAGGTGCGAGGTAAAGAAATGTTAAGTAAAATCGCCTTGATGATCGGGACTGTGACAGTTTCTGGGTTGGTGAGTGGTGTTGTATCGCCTATGCCGGTTTATGCCAATTCAGCCCCCAATACCCTTGTTGCTGTTTCTCCACAGGCTTCCAGTTTGGGAAATGGCACCTATCTTTACGGTCAATCAGCTCGCCCCAACCAAGTTCGTCAAACCTATATGGTTTTTGAAGTTAAAAACAATCGGGTTGTCGGTGCGGTGTTTATGCCCAATTCCTCCTATGACTGCTTCCACGGCTCTTTGGACGGCGATACCTTGAATGCCATGGTTCTAGAACCCTATGAAGGCTCCAGCTACCCCGCTACGGTTGAGCTCAATGCCCTCTATGCTCTTCCCAATGTGGAAAGCAATGCCAAAGCCCTACTCACCAGTTGTCGAGCCGAAACTGCCAACCAATTCCAGGCCACGGTTGCGCCCAGAGTTCACTAAGGTTTGACCAATCTGCTCCGTTCAGCAAGTAACCATAAAGCTCCTAACACTTAAAAGCCAACCTCTGAAGCATCCCTTATTGGAATACCGCAGTCAGTTGGCCAAGGCTTGAGAGATTTTTAGGAGGCTTTAATCTACCAACTAGATTTCACCAGGCCTGGTAATAATCCTTGGTGAGCCATATCCCGCAGCGCATTCCGGCAAAGACCAAAATCACGGAAATATCCCCGGGGACGCCCCGTCAGCCAACACCGATTCCGTAACCGAGTTGGGGCACCGTTACGGGGTAAACGCTGTAATTGCCGATGCAGGGTCAGTTGCTCGTCAGGATTTTCGGCATAAGCAATTTGTTCCTTTAGCTCAGCCCGTTTTTCTGCGTATTTATCAACCAAGCGTTGGCGTTTCTTTTCCCGCTCGATCATGCTTTTTTTGGCCATGGGGGTATTATTGTCATCTAAAAATGCAGCCTTACCATTATAGCTAGGCACCAGCGCTTCGCCAAATGATTCCTAGGATTTTGATGGGTTTTCCAGTTCCGCCCATTGTTTTTGTATGGCCGCTCAGAGATTAACGTAATTTCAGTGGTTAGGGGGCTTTAAGAATTTGGACTCCAGAAAAGAGTTTGCTATCATTGGAGCCGATGTTTCAGTCACCTGTGAACTGACGTTGTCGTTGCCATTTTTAAGGTTGGGGATTTTCTCATGGAATTTGAAGCACTGCTGTTGGGGATTGAACCTCTAACTGTTTTGGCGGTGGGGATTGGGGCTGCAGCCGTGGCTCCCGTGGTTGGAGCAGTGGATTCGATGACGGGGCATTCCTTAACTGAATCGGCCCGGACGGCTGCAAAACAGGGGCTTGTTTGGGCCTTTGAAACCTACGAAAAAGCCCAGGCAACGATGGCTGAAGCCAGTGAATCCTTCCAAGACCTGGTGGCCGAAGCTCGTTCGGAAATCATCACCACGAAAGCTGAAGCTGATAGCAGTGAACCTCGGGAAGTCACCATCAACTAAGTCCCTTGGGTAAATCGCGGCAAAAACCATCGCTATCTTTACCACAACCCTCGGCATTACTCACTAAGTTTGCGGCTCGGCTGTTTCCCAGTGCAGAGGAGCAGGAACTTTTTATCCAGGCCCTGTTAAATCCCAGGCCCTATCCGCCCGCAATTATTTGGTGTCAGCAACCGTCGAATTCATTCCCCTTTGCCGTAACTAAGCCGGAGTCCTGGCAACCCAGTTGGGTCAATCGGTTAGAAATTGGAGCGCGTCCAGGCCAGGATCCTCTCCACCAGCAAGGGGCTTATTATGTTTTAGATTTTTCCTCGGTGTTTGCTGCCACCCCACTTTTACACTTGGAGCTCTCCCAGGCCCCACAGTTGATAATTGATGTTTGTGCTGCTCCGGGGGGAAAATCTATTTTTGCCTGGAAAGCCTTAAATCCCCAACAATTGGTGAGTAATGAGGTGATTGGTAAGCGGATCGGGATGCTAAGGAGTAATCTCAGTCGTTGTCGCATTTCACCAGTGGCTATAACCAATTTAGAGGTGGCGGGCCTGGGAGATCGGTATGCCAATCAAGGGGATGTCGTGATTGTGGATGCGCCCTGTTCTGGTCAATCCTTGCTGGCCAAGGGAACCCAAGTTTTAGGCTGTTTTCATCCCCGAACCATTAGCCACAATGCTCAACGTCAGAAAAAAATTATGGCCCTTGCCAGTCAACTGGTGCGACCGGGGGGATACCTGCTCTACAGCACTTGCACCTTCTCCCTAGAAGAAAACGAAGCGGTGTTGAGTTGGTTATTGACCCACTTTCCAGAGTTTCAGTCTGTGGCAATTCCGGTTTTATCAGCCTTTGAATCGGCCTGGCGTGAACCTCAGTTATTTGATAAAAAATACAATCGTTCGGACGTTCTTTACAGTTATCGGCTGTTTCCCCAATCTGGCCTGGGGGCGGGGGCATTTACGGCGCTGTTAAAAAAATCTGAGTTAAACGCTTCCCTGTAAAAGTACTGAATATAAATCTGTCCGCCGATCACGGAAAAAGCCAAAGGCTGCCCGTAACCGTTCAATCGCATCTAAATCAAAGGATTGAGTGATAATTCCAGATTCCTCTCTGCTCAATTCGGCCACCTTATCGCCCCGGACATCGGCAATGAAGGAACTGCCATAGAACACTTGACCACCCTCATTCCCAATCCGATTCGCCGCCACAACCGGAATAATATTAGCCACCGCATGACCGATCATCACCCGCTGCCAAGGGTCTTTGGTGTCCAGGCCCGGATCGTGGGGTTCACTGCCAATCGCTGTTGGATAAAGCAAAACATCCGCTCCCATTAAGGCCATAGCCCGCGCACATTCGGGAAACCACTGATCCCAACAAATCCCCACACCGATCACGCCATATTTTGTTTGCCAGACCTTAAACCCTGTATCTCCCGGCCGAAAATAATATTTTTCCTCATAGCCAGGCCCATCGGGAATATGACTTTTACGATAGACCCCTAGGACACTACCATCCGCATCAATGATCACAACTGAGTTGTAGTAGGCGGGGCCAGCTTTTTCAAATAAGGAAACCGGAATCACCACCTGCAACTCTGCGGCAACTTTTTGGAAATGGATCACCGTGGGATGGTCATTTAAGGGCCTGGCCTGGGCAAAAAATTCTTCTTGTTCCTGTTTGCAAAAATAATGGCCTTCTAAGAGTTCCGAGGGAAGAATCACTTGCGCCCCGATAGCCTTGGCCTGGTGGATATAGTCGGTGATCGTGGCAATATTTTCATCCCGATTTTGACTAAACGCCATTTGAATTGCGGCAACGGTGATTGTTCTAGGCATAGTTTCCTTAAGGTTCCTGTTGAGTAATGCAGTGAAAGGCGCCGCCACCTGCCAATATCTGTTTAGCACTCAAGCCAATCGTTGTTCGGTCGGGAAAGAGTTGCCCAATTTTTTCAACCGCTAATTGATCAAAATCCGTGCCATAGGTGGGGACAATTACGGTTTTGTTAGCAATGTAGAAATTCACATAACTGGCGGGCATGACAGTATTTTCTTCATCTAAAACCAGGCCAGGGGAAGGAATTTTGATAATTTCTAGGGGGCGATCTTGGGCATCGGTAAAGGTGGCTAAATCCTCGGCAATTTGCTTAAGTGTGACGGCGTTAAAATCCTCATTAGTGAGGCTTTCCATACAGACCACGACACCCGGCTGAACAAACCGCACCAGGGTATCAATGTGGCCATCAGTGTGATCATTCTCTAAGCCTTGATCCAGCCAGAGGATTTTTTCATACCCCAATGCCGCGGTTAAATAGTCTTCAATCTCGGCCTGGTTTAATTGTGGGTTGCGGTTGGGATTGAGTAAACATTGTTTTGTGGTTAAGCAGGTTCCGGCCCCATCGGTTTCTATGGCCCCGCCTTCTAAGACAAACGGCAAGTCAAAATTGGGAACATCCACCCTGCGAGCAATCTCAGATCCAACGCGGTCATCTCCTGGCAAACAATATTTTCCGCCCCAACCATTGAACTGAAATCTGACGGTGGCTTTTTGGTGCTGATCATTGACTAAGAAAATGGGCCCCGTATCCCGTACCCAAATGTCACCAAAGGGAATTTGAAAAAACTGTGGCTGAAGATGGCCGATTAATGACCTGGCCTGGGCTTGTCCAAGATCATCTAAAACTAGAATCTTCAGGTCTTCCCCCTGTAAAACTCCGGTAACTGGATCAGGAGCCGCAATGGCCTGGCATAACTGGGCAAATTCCTGTTGAACACCAGCTAACTTTTTCCCCCACAAATCGCTATGACTCGGAAATGCTAACCAACAGGCCTGGTGGGGCTGCCATTCTGGAGGTTGAAAAAATCCCTGTTGCGCTGGAAAATTGCTCACTTTCACCCCAGGCCTAGAGAACAGATTCTAAAAGTTTGATGTTACTGGCGATGTTAGCAGCGGAGGTTTGCAGGGCCTGGAGTTCTTCAGCGTTTAGCGGTAGTTCAATGAGTTGTTCAACTCCATTAGCCCCAAGTTTGATCGGAACCCCCATACAGACCCCAGAAATCCCATAATCGCCCTCCAAATAAACCGATGCGGGGACAATGCGTTGATGACTGTTCAAAATAGCGGCAACCATTTCGGCTGTGGCGGCGGCGGGGGCATAGTAAGCACTTCCAGATTGCAGCAAACTGACAATTTCGGCACCTCCATTGCGGGTGCGTTCAACTAAGGGCTCAATCTGCTCGCGAGGGAGTAACTCCGAGAGGGGAATACCATTGACCGTCGTGTGGCGCGCTAAGGGAACCATCAAATCCCCATGTCCCCCCAAGACCATGGCCCGAATATCCCGCCGACTAATTTGTAACTCCCAGGCAATGAATTGGGCAAACCGGGCTGAGTCTAAAATTCCGCCCATGCCTAAAACGCGATGTTTCGGAATCCCACTGACTTTCCAGGCCAAATGGGTCATGACATCGAGGGGATTGGTGACGACAATCAGTTTGGCATCCGGGGCCTGGATGAGAGCTTGTTCTGTGATGCTTTGGACGAGTTGCCCATTGATTTTGAGCAGATCCTCCCGACTCATGCCTGGTTTGCGCGGAAAGCCCGCGGTGATCACAACAATTTCAACATCTTTGAGATCGCTGTAATCTTCAGTCCCAAGAATGCTGCAATTGCCACCGGTGATCGCCTGGGCCTGGTTTAAATCGAGGGCTAAACCCTTTGTTCGGTTGGGAATTACATCTAGGAGCACCACATTAGCTAAATCCAGTTCTAAAATCCGGCGTGCTAAGGTACTCCCGACATTTCCGGCCCCAATAATCCCAATCTGGGCGGATCGTGGCAAGCTGACCACTTATTTACTAACTTCCAGTTGATCAACCCGTAACCAAATCGTCGGAGTTGGAACCGGGAATTTAATTTGGGCATAGTCGCCTTTGAGATCAACCACTTCCCCGCGACCGGCAAAGATATAGGGGGGTAACCGGGGATCACTGGCCTGGGCTTCGAGGCTATCGGCAAATTTATCAGCCAGAACCTTAACGAATTCACCTTTTTTGATGGTCATAGAACGCGATGCCTGGAGACTATCTCCCAATTTTACGCAACTGTGTTCGGGGTTGGGCTGTTAATTTATAGAAAAACCTGGAGATCACGGTCTGGGAGGGGCGGTGTTAACGGCCATAATTCACTTGGGCTTGGGCACAGTAGGGGCATTATTGATTTGGTTCATCTTCCAGCAGATTTTCGAGGAACAGAGAGATTCATCTCCCCTAGCCTCTTGGTTTGGATGTGTTTTGATTGGCTTGTTCTGTGCAAGCTTGTCTCAAGTAAGTCCTTGGTCCACTCTCATTATTCTACTTGGATACTCTGTAGCAAGTCTCTTAGAGTTAAGAGATTAAACCGAGGTAGATTAAGACTTGTTGGCTTTTTGTTGTTCCCACCGCCAAAGACTAACCATCAATGCAATGACCCCCAGTTGTAAGGCAAAATTTCCCAGTAACTCCTGGTCAGCCTGGCCCGCAATTAGCTTGAGTAAAAAAATCATCGCTCCAATTAATCCCGAGGCCGCAAACACCAAATACAACACCTGGCGTAACCCACGATAGGGGGCCTGGGCTTCTTTGAGGAGACGTTTACGAAATTCCGCTTGGCCTGGGTCGTTGAGATTGGGGTTAGGCATGGTCACTATTTAAGAACAGGGTGGTTGAAGTTAAAGAGAGGCGATTTCTTTCTTGCTGGCTGCCCCAATTGCCGCTACTGTGAATCCCAGGCCTGGTGGTTTTAATCGCCAAGATTTCTGACCTTGGGCAGCTTGTTTCATCCTAACCAGTTTCCGCAAATCTCCATGGACTTTCCCTTAGAAATTTTTGACCAAGACCTGTCCGCTGCTGCCTTTGAACGCTTTTTCCAGGCCCCGGAATTGGCCATCGATACGGAAACCATGGGCCTAAAACCAGGCCGAGATCGCCTGTGCTTGGTGCAAATTTGTAATCCGGCTGGGGAAGTGGCAGTGATTCGGATTCAGCGTGGTCAAACCCAGGCCCCGTTTTTGAAGCAGCTTTTTGAAAACCCCAACAGTATAAAAGTCTTTCATTTTGCCCGGTTTGATGTCGGGACACTTAATTTTCACCTAGGAGTTCAAGTCCGACCGATCTTCTGCACAAAAATTGCCAGTAAACTTGCCCGCACCTATAGCCCCAAACATGGACTGAAGGATTTGGTCTTGGAATTAACGGGGGTCGAACTGGATAAAAGCTCCCAAAGTTCGGATTGGGGTAATGCGGCAAATTTATCGGAAGCTCAACTGCGCTATGCGGCCAACGATGTCCGGTATTTAATCTCTGCCAAGGCTCAACTGCAAAGGATGCTGGAACGGGAAGAACGGTGGACTTTAGCCCAGGCCTGTTTTCAAGCACTTCCCACCATTGTCGAGCTGGATTTAGCCGGGTTTGATCATATTTTTGAGCATTAAATCTCCAGCCATTGCTTGTAGGGTGTTTCTTGCAGATAGGCTAAGTCTTCTGGGCGATCAATATCCCGAAATGTTGGTAACTGAGCCACAGCTAGATTGAGGCCCTGAGCAGTATTTAGCGTTTGAGTAAAAACCTGATCACTCCCCCAACTAATGTCGATAAAAAGTTCTTTAACCATCTGCTTTAGGCCAATCAAATAATATCCACCATCCACCGCTGGGCCAAGGACTACTTCATGATCATCGAGAGCCTTCAGAGCTTCAGTTAAAATTTTGGGGTTCACATCCGGGCAATCGGTTCCGATCACTAATGCAGGATCTGAATTGGTTTGAAAATGTTGAGTTAAGGCAAATTGAATTCGCTCCCCTAAGTCATTTCCTTGTTGGGGTTCATAAATTAAATCTGTTCCGAGCCAAGCCTGGATTTTTTCAGGAGAGCCACCACTAAACCAAACCGTAATTTCTAAATTTGGACAAACGGTATTGTGTGTAAGCCTGGCCTGGTTGAGTGTGTGTCTGCCCATTTTTTCCTGGAGTAATGCTGCATTTTTAGCCCCCAACGCGGGAATTAGGCGGGTCTTGCTCTGGCTTGGTTCAGGATAACGGGTAAAGATTAAGAGTCCAGGTGACACAGGGTTTTACTCAATGGAATTAAAGTCATTAACTGAGTTCTGACTCTAAATTGCTCTAACCGAGACTAATATCAACAAGATTAACCATGTCGTTTTTGATGCCACTGCCAAGCGTGGGAAATAATTTGATCCAGGCCTGGATATTTGGGATTCCAACCTAACAATTCCCGCGCCTTTTCTGCACTTCCAACTAATAGGGGTGGGTCTCCTTGGCGCCGCTCACAGTAAGTCGCTTTGATGGGCTTACCTGTGACATTTCTGGCCGTTTCAATCACCTCTTTCACTGAAAACCCATTGCCATTACCTAAATTAAATACTTGACTCTCGTTATGCTCCAACAAATACTTCAATCCCAAAACATGAGCTTCAGCTAAATCTGTCACGTGGATATAGTCGCGAATACAAGTGCCGTCTGGGGTCTCGTAGTCCGTACCAAAAACTGAAATCGCTTCCCGTTTGCCTAAGGCCGTTTGCAAGACCAACGGAATTAAATGGGTTTCTGGGTTATGGTCTTCTCCTAATGCTCCACTGGGATCAGCACCTGCCGCATTGAAATAACGAAAAATAATTGATTTCAACCCATAGGCCTGGTCAAAGTCCGCAAGCATTTGCTCAACCATTAATTTACTTTTGCCATAGGGATTAATCGGGGCCTGGGGGTGGGTTTCTGGGATTGGTAAGGCCTGGGGAACTCCATAGGTGGCACAGGTTGAGGAGAAGACAAAATGGTTAATCTTAGCTGCCACCATCGCTTCAAGCAGAGTCAACGTCCCCACAACATTATTGCGGTAATATTTCGCCGGTTCAGCTACTGATTCACCCACATAGGCATAGGCGGCAAAGTGCATGACTGCATCAATTGAATGAGTCTGAAAAACTTGATCAAGCAATTCTCGGTCGCTACAGTCACCCACAATTAGGGTCGTACCCGGAATTGCCTCCACTAGCTCCCGATGCCCATAAACTAGGTTGTCATAAATAATGACTTCAAACTTGGCCTGGGTTAGGAGTTTGACTGCATGCGAGCCAATGTATCCAGCTCCACCTGTGACTAAAATTTTAGAATTACTACTCATGATTTCTTACTTGAGATTGATTACTCATTTCGATGATTTTGGCATCAACAAGAAATCTAAACCAAAATGCTTGTAATACCGAGTGAATTAAGCCAACTTTTCCATCCAGAAAACCAAGCCTTAAAAAGTAACTATAAATAAAAAATAAAAAGGGACGCACCAGAAGTGGTAATCCATACCAAATATTATCTTTAACCCATCTCTTTTGCATTCGGGAATCTCCCCATATACGTGCTTTGAGTTGAGCCTGATTGGGAACTAATGAATTGCGATAATAAATCTCTTGAGCTTCCAAGGTTGACCAACGATTGTGCGTAGCCGTCCAGCGCTCTAATGAAGATTCTTGTAAATCTAATAACCAACCAGTCAATGGCCTTGTGTGACCTTTGACAATAAAATGCTGATCATAAAGCCGATTTTCACATTGACCTGATCCAGCCCTAAATAATCTTAAATGCCAGTTTGGATGCAGGTGTCCATGCTTAATTGGCTTTCCTAAAAAATGGGGTAGACGCTTAAATAAATAGCCATTAACATTACTAACTTCACTAGAAAACTCTTTCCTTATATTTTCTGATAGTTGAGTTGATAAAACCTCATCGCTGTCTAAATGCAAAACCCAATCAAGATCACTAAGGTTTGCATGCGCTTGCGCCCAGTTTCGTTGCTTCGAGTAGTTTTCAAATTCATGCTGAACCCATTCACAATTATAGCTTTCAGCAATCTTAAAAGTATGATCGACACTGAATGAATCAACAATCAGAAAATCCTTAGTTAAAGGCAAGCAAGATTCAATGACTTTAGCAAGTGAAGCTTCAGAATTAAATGTCAGAATAATAACCTTGATTGGTAAATGGCTCATGGGTCGTAAATTGAGTTTTATACCTTTCTTGATTCAGGGATTTGAGAAATAGTTCTTTTCTTGATTGGTTGACAAGGATTACCTGCACAAACCATCCAGGCCGGGATATTTTTAGTCACCACTGATCTGGCCCCAACCACTGCTCCCTCACCAATTGTAACCCCCGGACAGATAAAACTTTCTGCACAGACCCAGGCCTGGTCAGCAATATAAATGGGCTTGGCATAAAGCTGAAAATTTGAACTTTCATAGTCGTGGGACCCCGTACAAAGGTAAGCCCCTTGGGAAATCACCGCCCGTGAACCGATGTAAATTTCAGCCATGGAATAGCAAGTCACACCATCAGCCACACCCACATAATCTTTAATATTCAGGTTCCAGGGAGCCCAAATCTTGGCCTGGGGATAAATATGACAATGCTGTCCAATTTTGGCCCCAAACAAACGCAATAGAAAAACACGCCATTGATGCAAAGGACGGGGGGAAAGCCGAAAGAAGAGTTGATAGACTAAATTCCAACCTGCTCGGGCAAGACGGTTTTGGAGGGAAAAACTAGGCTGGGTATAGGGATCGTTGTCTTGAAGAATATCAGGCATGAAGAATTGAGTTAAAGCTGATTCAATGCAATAAATTGTCAAAAAATTACCAAAAAAAGCCTGGAATTGGTTAAATAACGTCGACAAATCCAGGCCTGAGTTTATGGGTTAAAAACTACTTGCGGTTAAGAGCAATCAGTAAGCGCAGAATAAAGATAAAGAGATTGATATAGGTGAGATACATGGACAGGGAGGCAATCAAATACTGATCATCCCGATAGGTGCGCGGCAGAATATAAAAATCAACAACCGCTGCTCCAACAAACAAAACTACTCCAATTCCGGAAATGGCAATCTCTAGGAACGTGGGGGTAAAAATGCCAAAGACCGCAAATAGAAACTGAGCAATCAGGACAACAAAGAGAGCGATAATCCCCAACTGAACTGTTTTCGCAAGAGCCAGGCCATCCTGATCCGATAGGTTAGAGCCAATGGGACGGGCCGCCATAAATGTGATTCCACACCCCAATGCTGCAATCCCAATTCCACCAATTCCAACTCCCTCTGTTTGTAGGGCGACAAATAAAAGCCCAGCAAGTGTATAGCCAGAGAGTAAACTGTAGGCCGCCAACAGGGGCAGGGCAATGGACTGATTACCCTTTTCCGCAACGTTCCGGGCAACAAAAAACAAGGCAATTTCAGCGATAATCGCCACAAAAAAGGTCGGCATAAACAAGCCAGGAGCCCTAGCTAGAACACCCAAACCACCCCAGGCCCCAACAGCGGTTAAAACCAGGCCACCTCCCACAAACGGCAAAGCATTGCGAATCACATTGGGGCCAACTAAGGCACTACTTTGGGCCTGGCGAATCGCTTCCCGAAAATTACTAGTACTACTCACGATGCTGCTCCTGATTCTAAGAAGGCAAAAAGTTGATCAAGATGTATTCCAATTTTAACGCTGCTGCTCCGTTAAGGTTCTTTTCCAAGGTTTACGGCAAAATAAGCCCGTAGAAACACCCCACGGTGGGAAAAAACTCTATTTTTTGAAGCTATAGTCCAGTAGCTCAGCAGTGGATTGAAAAACAGGGTTCTCAATAGTAACCTTTACGGGGCCAACTTGATTGGCATACCAAATGGTTCGTCGAGACGCTGTTCCCCCTTGGACAATTTCCCCCTCTACTTTAATCGTCTCAAAAGTCCCGGCTGGAACCGTAATTTTTTCAGCACCACTCACTTTAAAGCTCTCAGAAATGTCCACCCCCATCATCCCACTGCCCTGCCACGACCAAGTATCCCCAGGTTTGGGTGGGTTTTTCAGACTAGTTCGGGCTGGAGTAAAGGTTACTGACTGATTGTTACTGGGGAAAAATTGTTGTTGCCAAATCACCAGGCCCGGCGGCTTCAGATACCAATCATTAAAACTCGTTCCCTGGGATGTGGTTTCAACCTTGATCCAAACTGCGCCATTGGGTTGAGGTTCCGGGCCAACCACAGAAACTTGGAACTCCGAAGTTTGCCCAGTGCCCGTTGTTGAGCGATATTTCCACCAATCATGCTGTCGCAGTGGAAAGTAATCAGGGGGTAGGGCCTGGGCCAAAGCCGGAAAACTGAAACCTCCAACTTCTGAAACGAAAGAACCTAAACCCAGGCCACTGATGACCACAAAGCTAAACCCAAAGGTGAACATGTACCGCGTTAGTCCCATCTGCGCACCTCTCGGCCTGGTGGATTAGTGATTCCATTAATTTCCTTAGCGGGGTGGGCGATCTTGAGTATTCAAAATTCCCTTATAAAACTGGATATTGAGTTCCTTGGGATAGTTGACAAAACCAGTGGGGCCAAACCAGCGATTGTAGAGGGCAACTTGAGTTGGTTGTCCAGCCACAAGCCCCTCCATGAATTGCAAGAGGCTAATATCCACTAAATTTCGCCAATCCGATTGATTTTGCGGCACCATGCAGGCATAGGCTTCAGCTTGAATTGGGGTTTCTGGAATGACCCGAAAGCGATTAGCGGCATTTAGTTGCTTCAGGCTACCTTCCAAAAGGACACCATCACTGGCAAAAGCATCAACCTTTCCAGATTCAACAGCTTGAGCCCCTTCCGTGCGGCTATTGAAATAAACAATGTTGACGGAAGGCCTGAGATTTTGTAACGCCCCCTCGTTGGTCGTCCCCCGAATTACACCAACCTTCTTGCCAGCCAGGGAACTAGGCCCTTGAGCTGGGTTGGATTCAGAGACTAATAATTGGGTACCAGCGAGAAAAAAGGGCACGGAAAAATCGACAAAACGGGCCCGGTTCCACGTGCGAGAAGTAGCGCCACATTCAATATCAACTTTTCGCTCGGACACCATCGGAATTCGATTTGATGTGGTTACTGGCACTAGCTCTAGGCGAATGGGCTTCTGTAATTCCCGTTCGGCTCTGGCTCGGATTAATTCCAGCAACTCCACTGAAAAACCCACCAGCTTGCCATCCTGCTCAAACCCAAAGGGAGCCGCATCTTGACGGGTTCCAGCGGTGATCACTCCAGTGCGGTTAATTTTCTCGAGGACAGTTTCTGCCCAGGCCCCCAGGGGAAACGTTACTGCTACTCCCACAGCCGTCAAGCAAACCGACAGTTGCCGCCAGGAAATATTTCGCCGAATCAAGGTCTGCAAAGCAGTGGGCATCAGAGTAGGCATAGGTTTCGCAATTAAATGACAGTGGAGGATTGGGCAAGAACTTAGAAGTTGTAACTTCAGGACTAGCCAAGGTACATAAAGCCAGCGGGAAGGATCAATCCTGAAAACACACTATACACCCTGGCCTACCCGATCTTCACCTCTGAGGCAACAGGATGCCTAGAGACTACTAAACATTCCGAAGTTGCGTTCACCAAAGTTTAGGGTCAAAGCCACATTGATATGCTCAAGACAATTGATTAACCAGCCCATTTGATCGCGTTGAAGCGACTGATAATGATTGAACAAGATGGCCAAGCGCTGCTCCAAATGGCCTTTGACCTTATGGCAAAGCAGGACAATTTTTAGAAGCAACCCAACCGTTGCGGTGGTGCCCACGGTGTTGAGCAAGTCCATAAAGACCACATGATTTGGGGTACGGGGCTGATCCACGACCAAAAAGTTCAGAGTTTGGCAGCAGGTTCTCACTAAGACAAATTCGTTAACAGATTTCGCCTGATCCAAAACCTGGAGGGATTTTAAATGTTGCTCAAGGCGTGCCCCAAATCGGCTATTTTTTTCAGTCAAACCGGGTATCTCTAGCAAATACTGACGAAAGTCTTCCTGAAAACGGGGTGGATTCGGGGTGTAGGCTAAACGATTTTGCAGTTGCAGGGCCTGGTGGCGGTAGGTATTTTTCCCATCAGCTTTGCCAACATAATGCTTCAGGGCTGTTTGCAGTTCTGTCTCCGGTAAAAGGGTTGGATTTTTCACAACTGGAGCCCGTCCACCATGAACTCGTCGGAGTTCCGCCGTCAGGTACTGGGACATATCAGTTTCAAACTTGACTTGGGCTTGTTCCTGGGATTGACGAATAAATTCCTTTTCCTCTGGAGTATTACCTTGACTCATTAAGCAGTGATCGTAGAGGTAGGGATAGCGCCGGATTAGGGTCACAAGGGGACGATCTCCATGTCGCCGAATTTCGGTAACATCCGCCGTATCTTCACAATAGAATTCGATCAACCGCCGCAGTTTTCGGAAATATTCACTCTGAATGTAGCTTTTGACTAACTGTCGTAATCGCCGCACACTTTGAGCTCGACTCAGACCAGCAGCCGGAATCATGATGGGAGTCGAGAGAACATCGAGAAACTCACGCACGGCATTTTGAAGATGGGGCCGGGACTGCCAACGGTTAACGAGAATGTGACAGCAACGATTGAAAAATAGTTTAAAGGTGTATTGCCCCTGAGGACTTGCAGTAATTTGGTCTAACAGGTCTTGAATCTGACGATCTGGGTAATTATAACCAACGATGAATAACGTCCGGAATCGCTCAATGACCTGCTGTGGAGCCTCCACTTGCACGCAGGCTAAGAGGTGGTCATAAATTATCTGTTGTTCGTTGTCGCGCAACCAGCGATTCATCGTATTCATGATTGGGCCTACTCTTCGTTAGGGAGAGTCAAGTGGGGGTAAAACAGACTGAAGCACAACTAATTTCAGACAATAAATTGCTCTATTGCCAAATCATAACCAGGGTTTTTCAGGAATCTCGTGATCTAGCTCACATAAAAACTGTGATTCTTTGCACGAGATAAGTTCCCCAGGCCCCGCATCATTGAATCGAGCACCCATGAATTTCTCTTTTTCAAGTTATTATGCCTAAGCCAAGGGAGGGAGTTACAGGGTCAAGGCCTGCGGGTTGGAGGCAATCAACTTAGCAAGGTCTTGTAAAAATGCCGCAGCATCAGCCCCGTAAATAACCCGATGATCACAGGTGATATTCACTTCCATCTGCGATTGCACCCCAATTAAGCCCTCTTTCGTGGCCACAACGGTGGGTTTAGAGGCGCCAACAGCCATAATTGCCCCCTGGCCTTGGGTGAGAATCGCATCAAAGTTATTCACTCCGAACATGCCTAAATTGGAAAGACTGAAGGTTCCAGAGTTGTACTCATCCGGTTGGAGTTGTTTGGCTCGGGCCCGTTCAACTAAATCTTTCCAGGTGCGGGAGAGGGTATAAATATCAACCTGGTCAGCATTTTTCAAAACCGGGGTAATCAGGCCACCCCCAGGCATCGCCACCGCCACCGCAATATTGATGTTTGGCTTGTACTGAATGCCTTGCTCGGTATAGCAGGCGTTGATAATCGGGTGCTTTTGGAGCGTCAGGGCCACGGCTTTTGCCAACAGGGCCGTCATCGTGACGCCTTTGGATTTGATCTGTTTATAGAGAGCATCCAGGCCATCGGTGGTAATCGTATAGCTGACGTGGAAATCCGGAATTTGCAGACTGGCATTCATGTTCCGGACAACGGCATTTTGGAGCGTCGTCAGAGGTTGAATTTCACCAGCTACAGCAGGAATGGGGGCCGGAGCCGGAGTTGAAATTGTTGGAGTGGAGGCCTGGGACACAACGGACGTACTGGGGGTGCTGACGTTGCCCACTGCTGCTTCCACATCCGCCGCAATAATCCGTCCGTGGGGGCCGCTGCCTTTGAGGGTTTTAAGGTCAACCTTAAGATCTTTGGCGAGCTTCTTGGCCCGTGGGGACGCAACTAAACGACCACTGGGAATACTGATGGCAGCTACGACTGGAGTTTCGAACACTGGGCTCGGCGCACTACTGCCATTGGAATCCGCGGCAACAGGGGCCTGTTCAGTTTTGGCTGGGGCTGAGGTTGCTTGAGATTGGGCCTGGGCAATTTCCGCCTCGGTTTCCGCCACTAAGCCAATCGTCGCCCCCACTGGCGCAGAAGACCCCGCCGGAACTGTGACCACCGCCAAGAACCCCTCATAGAAGGATTCCACGTCCATATCCGCCTTATCGGATTCCACAATCACCACTGTTTCGCCTTTTTCGACCTTATCCCCTGGTTCTTTAGTCCAAGAGACAATTTTCCCCTCGGTCATGGTGGAACTAAGGGCGGGCATAAACAGTTCACGAATCATGGGGCAGTATCCCGAAAAGTAACTATGAATTTAAGGGTGGACAAACAACATTACCGGTGCTTTAACCGAGATTTATCCAGGATTCAATCCCTGAAAATTAGAGCATTACCCAGTCAAATCAAGGCTTGCAATCTTAAAGCGTACCGCGAATATCTTCAATCACGCCATCGCGCAACAGGATTTCCACTTGCATTTTTTGGACAAGGTTATCCCCTTTTTGGACGTAGAAGAAGTTATCCATCTGCCCCTGATCCACTTCCACTTCAAATTCCAGGGTTTGGACTTGGTTCAGTTGCTGAAGGACGACGTTTTTCTGTTGCAGCAGTTCACTTTTTTGGGTGTTGGCTTGGCCCTGAACTTCTTGGATTTTCGCTTCGACCGCTTCACCATTGAGATCGGTTTTTTGTTTCCGCAGTTCGGCAATCACCTGTTGGAGTTGGACATCAAGCTGCTGGACTTGGGCATCTAACTGGTTAATCTGGGCCTGGAGTTGGCGTTGGGCATCTTCTTTCCAGAGGGGGGTGACGACAGCTTTGATATTAATTTGTCGACGTAATAGAATCTGATCCACAGAAATCTCCATTGAACAGGGTTAACCTTACTCAAACATCCCGTTGATCATATCGTGGTAGCGTTCCATCACAACATGGCGGCGGATTTTCAGGGTTTGGGTCAGCAGGCCATTGTCAATGGTGAAGGGCTCCAAGATAAACCGAAAATCTGCAATTCGGTCATCGGGGCGATATCCAGGCCGGTTTTTGACTTCCCGCACCAATTCTTGCCGATATAAATCTTGGATCATTTTATTTTCGAGAGTAACTTTTTGACCACTGCTGGGCGGGGCCTGGCCTGGGAGGTCGAGGACATAACCGGATTCACTCAACCAAAGCTGGAGAGCCTCAGTATTGGGAACAATCAGGGCCCCCAAGGCTTTTTGATCCTGCCCCACGAGCATAATTTGGTTCACATAGGGACTGCGAATACAGGCATCTTCAATGGGCTGGGGTTCAATGTTTTCACCGTTACTGAGAACGATGGTGTCTTTTTGCCGCCCAGTCAGAACAATATCTCCCGCCTCGGTTAAAAGGCCCAGGTCTCCGGTATCAAACCAGCCTTCTGAATCAAGAACTTTTGCCGTGGCTTCCGGTTTATTGTAGTAGCCCTGCATCACTTGCGGACCGCGGGCCAAAACCAGGCCCTTTTGCCAAAAACCCAGGGGTTCTTTCGTTTCGGGATGGACAATTTTTAACTCAGTTTCGGGTAATGGTTTGCCTGAGGAGCCGCGTAGGTTTGACCAATACCGCCGTCCGCTTAAGACCACCGCCGTTTCCGTAAGGCCATAGCCTACGAGGACTTCCACGCCAATCATTTCGTAAAAGGTATCCAAGTGAGAGGCCAACGCTCCCCCGCCGCTGATCACCTGTTTTAATGCCCCGCCGGTAGCCTCCCGAATTTTGCCGTAAACCTTCTTCTCACCCAGGTCATAGAGGGGCTTTAGGAAAAAGAGTTGGAGGTTTGCCCAGAATTTATCCCCCCCAGAAGGATTAGGCTGTTCTAAACTCAAGGCCTGGATAATTCGGCGACTTTTGACATAACGAGTTCCAATATTCAGGAAAAAATTGGCCAGGCGGCGTTTACTGGCGGGGGCCTCTCGGAGTTGTTTTTGCACCCCTTCGTAGATCGCTTCCCAAATCCGAGGCACAGCAATCATGTATTGGGGCTTGTGTTTTTTCAGGTCGTTTTTGAAATGGCGAATGTTGGTATAGGTTTGAGTGCAACCACTGGCAAAGAGGAAATATTCACAAACCCGTTCGTAGGCGTGCCAAATCGGCAAAATGCTCAACACCCGATCCCCTGGTTCTGGCTGGACAACGGCCCAAATATTGAGAATCTGACTGAGGAGGCCCGCATGGGTAATCATTACGCCCTTGGGTTGGCCAGTGGTCCCGGATGTGTACATCAGGGTGGCTAAATTCTCTCTTTTAAAAGGTACAGAACTAACGGGACTATATTTCCCCTCTTCAAACACCTGGGCAAAGTTCAAAACACGACAGGGTGGTTCATTGCCGGGAAAGCTTGGGTCTTCAGCGGACAACAGGATAATTGCTTTGAGGGGGAGTTTTTCCAGGCCAGGTGCAATTTTCTTCAGCGTCGCCAAGTCTTCAATCACTAGGAGAGTTGAACCGCTGTCTTGGAGGATATAAAGCAATTCTTGAGCTTCCGCCAGGCCACTGCGAACCACGTTCACGGCACCAGCTAGGAGAGTTCCTTGATCTGCAATCAGCCAGCGGGGACTGTTATCGGCAAAAATTGAAATTCGCTCCCCCGGTTCAATCCCCAGGGCCTGGATCCCCGCAGCAAACCGTTGAATTTGGCGATATAGCTCACTGTAGGGAATCTTGGTTTCAGGTTCTTCGTAGGGGGCATTCAGGGCTGTAATGTCGGGGTAACGGCGGGCGAGAATACTCCAAATTTCGGGTAAAGCCTTGATGGATTTATATTCCTCCCAGGCCGGGGGAAGTTTGGCATCTTGGGGTAAACCTGCCGCTGGTGTCTTGGTGTAAGCTGCTTCAACCATAGATCCACACTCCACAATTTGCCTTTTCACCCCTGATAATACTCATTTTTGGGTGAGTTCATGCTGGATCGAGAGAATTATGCCGTAACCAACTACACGGTCATCCCGTAAAATAACGGTGCTACTTGATATTCGCTAGTATTCAAACCCTATATAAATTTCCGAAATTACATGGCCTCTCCGCAAATTCCGATTCTTGATCTCAAAGCCCAATACAAGTCCCTCAAAAATGAAATCCAAGCGGCAGTTAATCGGGTTCTCGAGTCAGGACAATTTATCTTGGGGCCAGATGTCACAGCCTTTGAAACCGAAATTGCCGAGTATTTGGGCGTCAAGTTCGCAATTGCGGTCAACTCGGGGACGGATGCCTTAGTCATTAGTTTGCGGGCGTTGGGGATCGGGCCAGGGGATGAGGTGATTACCACGCCATTTTCGTTTTTTGCCACTGCGGAGTCCATTTCAATCGTCGGCGCGAAACCTGTATTTGTAGATGTTTGTCCCGATACGTTTAATATCAATCCGGCCTTGATCCCAGGGGCCATTACTCCCCAAACTAAAGCGATCATGCCTGTCCATTTATTTGGTCAACCGGCCCGGATGGGGGAAATTCTGGAAATTGCCCAGGCCCATCATCTGAAACTGATTGAGGACACGGCCCAGGCCATGGGAGCGCAATACATTGGTCATTGTGAAAATTGTCAGTGCCAAACCAACACTCAAGAAAATCTCACAGGGAAATATGTCGGCAGTATCGGGGATTTTGGCGCGTTTTCTTTTTTTCCAACCAAGAATCTTGGCGCCTATGGCGATGGCGGTTTAATCACAACCAATGATCCCGAATTGGCGGAACGGGCCAAAATGCTCCGGGTACACGGTTCACGCAAACGCTATGTCAACGAATTGATTGGCTACAACTCCCGGATGGACAGTTTACAGGCGGCAATTTTACGGGTGAAGTTGCCCTATTTAAAAACCTGGAATGATCAACGGCGGGCCATTGCCCAAAAATACAACGAAAAATTAGCGGATCTGACGGGAATTATTACCCCTAAAATCACCCCAGGCCATGTGGTTCATCAATATACGGTACGGGTGCTGGATGGAAAGCGGGATCAGGTGGTGGAATATTTACGGGGCCTGGGGATTAGCACGATGATTTACTACCCAATTCCCCAAGATCGGTTGCCTGTCTATGACGGAAAATATGACCGTTTACCTGTGAGTGAAGAGTTGGCCGCCGAGGTAATTAGCTTACCCATGTGGCCGGAACTAGCGGATGAGCAAATTGAGCAGATTACAACCGCTTTAGTCGAGGCAATCCGGATCAATCCCTAATTCCCGTAACTTTGCAGCTAGTTTTGCTTGTTTGACTTGGGCCGTTTCTAACTTGGCCTGGGTATGGGAAAGTTGAGTTTGGGATTGTTGGGCGGCTTCCTCGGGTGTGGGAACCAACTCTCCAGCAGGGGTGAAGTAACACAATCGCGACTGATGGACTCCTAAAAATAATTCAAGTTCTTGACTCCAACAGCGACCCTGAGCATCCTCTGGAATTTCTTCATAGACCCGATTGATCAAGCGCAAACCCATGAATTCCTGGCTCTTGGGGCTATACCAAAAGTATTCTGGGGTGGGAAAGCGATCTAGATAGAGTAAGTGTTTTCCCCGCTGATCCGATATAGCAGGGGAGTCCGAGAGCAATTCGAAAATTAGATCTGGGGAACGACCATCCTCCTCCCAAACCACCCAAGAGGGCCGCAACCAGGGATCAGCATTTTTGACTAAGAACAGATCGGGGGCGCGAAAATCTCGCTTTTTAAGTTGCTCAAGGCTGTAGTAAATCGTTAGGTTGACTGCCAGGAAATAATCATGCCGATCCTGCCAATACCAATTCAGACTTATGACTAAAAGGAGAAGTTGTAAATAGTGGAGCGAGCTTTCCCTATCCCAGGCCTCACTCATGACATTTTGGACCGATGGCACCATCTTGGCCAAGGCTTCCGGGAAAATCAGTGCAGGTTTGCGATCAAGTTAGGCAACCATGAAGACTCAAAGGGGCCTAGATGGACTGGGGATAGCTTGATTACAGGGCTTGGTAAAATTATCCCAAGTAGGCTTGTTTAACCCGTTGATCTCCCGCCAATTCGGTGGCATTGCCAGATAATAACAATTCTCCAGATTCCAGAACATATCCCCGATCTGCCAGGCCAAGAGCTAAGTTAGCATTTTGCTCCACCAGCAACAGTGACATCCCCAGGCCTCGGAGCTCGCCCAAAATGGCAAAAATTTCCTGAACAATGACCGGAGCCAAGCCCAAACTCGGTTCATCCAGCAGCAGCAGTTTGGGCCGACTCATCAAGGCCCGAGCCATGGCCAACATTTGTTGCTCTCCCCCACTCAAGGTTCCGGCCAATTGGGTTTGTCGTTCGGCCAAGCGGGGAAAACGCTGAAATTGGGCAGCCAAGTCCGCTCGAATTCCGTCTCGATCTCTACAGCAATAGGCCCCCAGTCTTAAATTATCGAGGACTGATAGCCCCGTCAAAATCCGCCGACCCTCTGGAACATGGGCTAATCCCAGACCAACCAATTGATCCGGACGATATCGACTGAGGTTGCGGCCTTGATAAATCATTTCCCCCTGAGTTAACGGAACTAAGCGCGAGATGGCCTTGAGAGTTGTTGTTTTGCCCGCCCCATTGGCACCAATCAGACAAATGCACTCTCCAGACCGAATTGTCAGATTTAAGTCCCGCAGGGCCTGGATTTGCCCGTAGTGAACGCCCAGATTCCGCAATTCCAATAAGTGATGGGAAACGCTCACCCTGCCTCTCCCAAATAGGCTGCAATCACCGCTGGATCCACCCGCACAGTCTCCGGAGTTCCCAGGGCAATCAGTTGACCAAAATCTAAGACTGCAATGCGGTCGCACAGGCCCATCACGAGGGGAACATGGTGTTCAATCAAAACCAATGTCAGCCGAAATTGGTGGTGAATGTGGCGAATGAAGTTGGTCAGTTCTTGTTTTTCCGTGGGGTTCATGCCCGCTGCCGGTTCATCCAGTAACAATAATTGGGGTCGCACCGCCAAGGCCCGGGCAATTTCTAAACGCCGCTGTTCACCATAGGAAAGATTTTGAGCTTTTTCTTCGGCTCGCGATTCTAGACCCAAGAGCGCCAGAATTTCCCAGGCTTCGGTTTGGGCTGCATTTTCCCAGGCCTGGATCCGTTTCAGAGGCAAAATTCCTGGCCACAAAGACACCGGGCTATGAATATGCCGACCTAGGAGTACATTATCCAGAACTGTTAAGTCCCGAAACAGGCGAATATTCTGAAATGTTCGGGCAATGCCGCGCTGGGCAATTTGATGGGGTTTGCGCCCGGTTAAGTCCTGGTTTTGCAAGCGAAAGCAGCCCTGACTGGGGGGAATCAGTCCCGTAATCATGTTAAAAAGCGTGGTTTTACCAGCACCGTTGGGGCCAATCAAGCCAAAAATCTCCCCAGAATTGACCGTCAAGGACACCCGATTGACCGCCACCAGGCCCCCAAAGCGGCGGCTCAGATCATTAACTTCTAGTAAGGGTGAGGTGGTCACGTCCAGGGGTGAGTTTTGGAAGTTGGCTTAAACAATTTTAGAGTTTGCGGATTGGACTCAGGGGTGTAGTGGTGCAGGCACCGGAGTCGGATTAAGGGTTGTGAGCCATTGCAAAACCAAATCGTTGACCAACTCAGGGCGTTCATCGTGGGGACAGTGGCCGGTGTCGGGAAGGGTTTTAAACTCGACGGGATGATCTTGCCCCCAGGCCTGGAAAATTTCCCCCCCTTTCACCGGAGTCCAGGGATCCGTTTCCCCCCATAACACTAACAGCGGGGTCTGGATTTGTGGCAATAATTCACTAATTCGCGGCCCAGGAGGAGCAGACAAAACTCGCGCAAATACTCTTTGGGCATTGGGGTCACAGGACGGTTGGTAGAGAATGTCCACCAATTCATCGGTAATTGCCTCCTGGTTGCCATAGACCTGCTTGAGGGTATTGCGAATCCGTTGGGGTTGCCGCACTTGGTTGAAGATAAATTTCCCCAGGCCTGGGGTTCCGACTAAGTTGGTAAAGCCCGCCATGATCCAGTTCAAGGGCCAATGGAGTTCCTCAGGACGGTGGTTAAGCCCCCCAGCACAATTGAGTAAAACCAAGCCAGAAACTGATTCGGGAGCCGTCGCCGCCACAGTCAAGCAAATGAGGCCACCAATGGAATTGCCAATCCAGACCGCCGGGGTTTTAATGTGCTCTTGCCAAAAGGCCTGCAACATCTCCGCCCACAGTTCAATGCTGTACTCCCGATCCGGTTTATCCGACTGACCAAATCCCAGTAAATCCAGGGCAAACACCTGATGGCCCGCCGCCGACCAGGCCGGGATGTTTTTCCGCCAATGCCCGACCGCCGCTCCAAACCCATGCACCAAGACTAGAGGCGTTCCCTCACCAGCCACTGAGTAATTGATGCGATAGCCTTGCCAAGCCCAGGCCTGGGGGGCCGACGATGGTAATGGTGGGGAAACAGTTGAAGTCATGGGTAGAAGGAAGAGTACTTTAGGTGAAGAACCAATGGATATTCCCTAGAATAACGAATCGTTACAAATTAGCAGTAGTGGGGAGCATTCCAGGTTCAATCATGCCAATCAACAGGATTAATCCAACCCAGTCCGCTAGTTTCCAAAGGTGAACTGAATGGTGCAGACAAAATGGCTCAGTCTCATCGGTGTTGGGGCTGAGGGGTTATCGGGATTGGCGGATTCGGCGCGGGTGTTGCTCAGTCAAGCACAGGTGATTGTGGGCGGAACGCGTCATTTGGCAATGCTGCCGGATTCAGACACTCGGACACGCTGGGCCTGGGAATCCCCCCTTTCAGAAACCCTGAAAAAAATTGCCACCATCGCCCCTGAACCGGTTTGTATTTTAGCCAGCGGGGATCCGCTCTTTTACGGCATTGGCGCAACCTTGGTACAGCATTTTTCCCTGGAGGAGATGACGATCATTCCGTCCCTGCCATCGGTCAGTTTGGCCTGTAGCCGCTTGGGCTGGGCCTGGCATCAGGTGGAAATTCTCAGCCTGTGCGGTCGCCCCCTGGAGTTATTGAATGCAGTGCTCTATCCCCAGGCCAGGTTAATTGTCCTCAGTGCCGGTTCAGAAACCCCCGCCCAAGTGGCAGCCCATTTAACCGCCAAGGGATACGGCAACAGCCTGCTTCATGTTTTGGCCAATTTAGGCACCAGTTCAGAGCTACACACCATCTCCACCGCTAAACAGGGTCTGGAATTCCCCGTTGCCCCCCTCAACCTGCTGGGAATTGACTGTCAGTGGGACGCAGGAAATTTTCCCTTACCCCCCTACCCCAACTCCCGCCAGGCCGGATTACCGGATTCCGCCTACAGCCACGATGGCCAACTCTCTAAACAAGAAGTCCGAGCCATGACCCTCGCTGCCTTAGCCCCGTTACCCGGTCAAATGCTCTGGGATGTTGGGGCCGGTTGTGGTTCGATTGGGATTGAATGGATGCGCGCCCATCCCCGCTGCCAGGCCATTGCCATTGAGCGCCATCCCCAACGACTTCGCTACATTGCTGAAAATGCTGCTACCCTCGGAACCCCTCACCTCCAGGTTGTTGCCGGAGCAGCTCCCAATGCCCTGAACGACCTCCCACAACCGGATGCGATTTTTATAGGCGGTGGTGTTCATCTTCCCCAAATGCTCGAAACCTGCTGGCGGGCTCTCAAACCGGGGGGGCGGCTTGTGGTCAATGCGGTGACGGTCAACAGTGAACAGGTCATTGTTTATTGGCAAAACCAAGTCGGTGGGCGTTTGCGGCGCATTTCTATTCAACGGGCAGAAACCTTAGGCAACTACCTGGCCTGGCGGGCGATGACTCCCGTGACACAATGGCAGGTAAGCAAACCATACTGAGGGTCTTATCAAAAGACGTTTGCTGGTTTCACCAAGCCTGGCAACAGCAGAAACCCGAGACACTGATGGCCATTTCTAGCTAAACCGAGAGACTTGAAAGCTTGATGTGTAAAGGTTTTCAGCAATTTAGTGCTCCACTTCCAAGCGAAATAACTATAGAATCGGATTGAACAAACTGGCTCATCATGGCCGGTTAATGTCAATCCCGTCGTCTCAACTTAGAAATCCCTATGCCGATCACCCGTCGTCGTAATACCCCTTGGTTGCATCGTTGGTCACGAACCATCATTGCTGTGATTGCGGGCCTGGGGATGATCGTGACTGCCTACTTGACGGTGCATGCCCTCGGGGATCAATCCGTGGCCTGTCCCACAGAAGATTGCGACTTGGTGTTGAATAGCCCTTGGGCCAAGGTTTTTGGGATTCCATTGCCGATTTTTGGTTTTCTTGCCTATGGCGCAATGGCGTCCCTAGCCCTAAGTCCCCTTGTGGTGCAAAAGCCAGAACAGAAGGAACTTCGGCAAAAGGTAGAGGGATTTAGTTGGTTCTTCCTCTTTATCGGGGCTGTAGCCATGGCTTGCTTCAGTGGTTATTTGATGTATGTTTTAGCCACGCAAATCCAGGCCAGTTGTTTGTATTGCATTGCCTCAGCCACCTTTAGCCTCTCGTTTTTGGGGTTAACCCTCCTGGGCCATGATTGGGAAGACCGGGGACAACTCTTTTTTACCGCGTTGATTGTGGCTGTCATTACCCTGATTAGTACCTTGGGGGTTTACAACTTTCGGGCGGCGGGGTCGGACTCAGGGCCTGGAATTCCCATTGTCAATGCCTCTGGGGCAGCGGAAATCAGTTTAGCCCGACACCTAACTTCCTCTGGAGCGGTCATGTACGGGGCCTACTGGTGTTCCCACTGCCATGATCAGAAAGAACTATTTGGGAAACAAGCGGTACAGGAAATTACCTACATTGAATGTGATTCTGGGGGCGGCAATCCACAACCGGATCTCTGCCGAGCCAAGGGCATTCAAAGTTTTCCAACCTGGGAAATTAAGGAACAAATGTATTCCGGAACCCGGCCCTTGACTGAGTTGGCCCGTCTATCTGGCTACCAAGGCTCCCAAGACTTTCAAAACTCTCCCTAAAACCGAGGCACTGGCCATGAATGTTGCCATTATTGTCTTCCCTGGATCCAACTGTGATCGAGATGTGGCCTATGTCACTCGTGATCTTTTGGGCTGGCCCACCCGGATGGTTTGGCATCAAGAGAGGGAGCTCGGGGACGTAAATTTGGTGGTTTTACCCGGTGGATTTAGCTATGGGGACTATCTTCGCTGTGGGGCCATCGCTCGATTTTCCCCGATAATGCCCGCAATTAGAGCCCATGCTGCGGCCGGAAAATGGCTTCTGGGAATTTGTAATGGTTTTCAGATTTTGACTGAGGTGGGATTATTGCCGGGGGCCCTAGTCCGGAATCGCGATCTGCATTTCATCTGCAACCAGGCCCCGCTATTGGTGGAAAACACAGACTTGGGTTGGACTAATCAATATTCCCCAGGCCAAGTGATTCAACTGCCCATTGCCCACGGAGAAGGGGCCTACTATGCTCCCCCAGAGGTGATCGCACGCTTGGAGTCTCAGCAGCAAGTTGTGTTTCGCTACGGCAATCTCAATGGAACCTGGGGGTCTGGGGATAATCCCAATGGTTCTCTGAACAACATCGCTGGAATTTGTAACGCCACCGGGAATGTTCTCGGGATGATGCCCCACCCTGAACGGGCCGCCGATATTCTGCTGGGGGGCCTGGATGGCATGACCCTCTTTAAGTCCCTCGATCGCGCCCCATCAATAACCGCTGTGGCTGTGTAGGTCAGAGAGTTTCATATCCTTATATCCCTAATATCCAGTCTCAGGGACAACTTGCTCCATGGGAGTCTCAGAATTCAGGGCAGGGTTAAGCCAATAGCTCCAGGCCAAATAGGCTAAAAGTGCGAAACAGCCCGTCAGCAGTAACGCAGCGGCAATCCGTAACCAGGAAAAAGACGATGTTGGCCGGATATTCCCTTGGGTTCGGGCCTCTTCCAATTCCAAATTGGTGTCTTGGGGCAAAATATCAGTACTAAACTCAAGGGTTTGCGGATACAGCAACTCCAGGTAATCCGGTTCGGGTTGAACTCCCGTGGGCGGGCGCACATGGCAACGAATTAGGGAAACCGTGACGTTATCATGACCGTTCAAAGTATTAGCCAGAGTAATTAAGTCTTCCCGCCGATGGGCTAACTCCTCGTTCACCGCCAATAAGGGTAGGAGCAATTCCTGCCAATTCTGTTCAACCCGATCCAAATCACTCAAACCGTCGGAACAGAGCAAAAACAAACAGGACTCATCCAAAACCAGGGATTGAATGGCTGGATGTAAATGCATGGCCGGCCCCATCCCCAAGGCCTGGATCAAGGAACCAGAGTAGGGGTGCTCTAGGGCCGAACGATAGGAATTTAACCCTAAGCGGACTTCACGGCAGGCCACATCATCATCGAGGGTTACCTGATAGCATCCGTAGGGGGTAATCCAGTAGGCACGGCTATCTCCCACGTGGGCAATGTACATCAGATGCTCTCGGGTCAAGGCGGTGACTAGGGTTGTCCCCATACGTTGTCGCTCTTGGCGGGCTTCGGCATCATTTTGGGCCGCAATCACATCATTGGCCTGGTAAATGACTTTTTCGAGGGTTTGCTCCAAGTCCAGGCCCAGCAACTCCGGATTGGTCAAAGAGTCAGCGGCATCCACAAAGGTCTGAATACCCAGGCCCGAAGCCACATCTCCCCCCGCATGCCCCCCCACACCATCACAGACCACGGTCAAAACCTGAGGCTGAGCAAAGGCCACCGTTCCTGAGATTGGATAGCAATTATCCTCATTCCGTTTTCGGCGTGGGCCTTGGTCAGTTTGGGTTGCCAGGTCAAATTCGTAATGGTAATTTCCAGCCACTTGTTCAATCCAGGCCAGGAATGCTGCATCCAGTTGGGCCAGGGCTAAGGTTGGATCGGGCGGGAGGTTTTCCCAAAGTTGGCGGAAGCGATTTTCAATGGTGGCATCAGGCCAAGTCCCTAAATCATGCCAGGCCTGGGCTAAATCCATTAACGTGGGTGCTTCAGCTTCAGAGGTGAACTGGAGTTGAACCAGTCGCGCAATGGGCCCCTCTACCCGCAAATGATCCGCCAGAAGTAGGGTTTTTGCAGCTCTGACCTGTTGCAATGGCTCCCAAAGTAACAGCAGTTGCCTCAGCCAGTTGAGTTTGCGTAATAATCCAGCATGCCCCCAGGCCTGGGTCAGGGGCACGGCCGATGTCAGACCACTTAAATCCAAGGGAAGTTGCAAAACCGGCTGATTTGGAGGCAAGTCCACTTTTCCCCAAGGGCCGAGTTCCAAGAGCAAAATCGGTTCCGGCGCACTCAAAAAACCGTAGATCTGGGGCACGTGCAGCCGATAGGGGAAGAGCTTAAAGTAAGGTTCAACGAGAGAAGTGGGGGGATCAACAAGGGGAGGGGGGTGTCCAGGTTGGGTATCAAAGACTAGATTTTTGCCCCGAACAAGGAAACGCCCATCTAAAAACTGGCCCATCCCTAGGGGTTCGCGATCGCTTGGCCAAATCACCCGTAAATATCGCTTCGGGAGTGGAGATTGGCAGGTTTGGCAGGTGCGGTGCGCTTCTAGATTTTCGTTTTCACAAACGGGGCAATAGAGAGTTGCTAATGAAAATGACCCAGCGTTAACCGGTAGTTGTGGCTGATTCACCCCGACATAGCTCCTGATCGCCTTGGCCTGCACTAATACGGTATTCGACACGGGTAAGTCCAGCCTTGAGGGAATAAATCACCAGGCGGAGGTGCCGAGACTACTTATTTCGTGATCACAATCTTATTCTATTGAGTTGGAACCTGTCTCGAAAAGCGGCCGGTTTTGGAGTTGTCTTGAACGGAATCAGCGGTCTTGGGCTGCCAAAATTGCTTGCACCAGGCCCTCGAGGGTATGTTCTTGGGCTTCGATATCCACGTGCCCCAAATAATCTAAACAGGCATGAGAGGTCTGAGGGCCAATCGAGGCAATAGTGACGGAACTTAAAAGTTGGCTCGCCCGTCCGAATCCACCCACTAACTGACAAAAATGCTTCACCGTCTTGCCACTGGTAAACGTAATCAGAGTCAGGCGTTGTTGGGACAAAACTTCGGCAATCTTCGGATCAAGCTGGGTTGGACATTGGGATTCATAGGCTGGAACTTCCACCACTGTCGCCCCTGCTGCGGTCATGGCCTGGACTAACATCTCGCGACCGCCCGTTTCTACCCGCGGAAACAGAATTCGTAGACCCGATAACGGCTCGGGAAAATGGGCCACGAGGGAATCAGCAATAAATTGGGGGGGAATAAAATTTGGCTGATAGCCATAGGTGGCCAGGGCCTGGGCCGTTTTTTGGCCTACAACCGCAATTTTTAGCCCCGATAGTGCTGTCTTGGGAATGCCCAGGCCCTGTAGTCGCTTCAACACCCCATCCACCCCATTACTGGACGTCAGAATCAACCAATCAAACTGGTCTAACTGTTGCAGGGCCTGGTCTAGGGATTGCCAACTGGAGGGGGGGACAATTTCCAAGGTCGGCATTTCCCAAACGGTGGCTCCCTGATCAATGAGGGCCTGGGTTAGGCCGTTGGCCTGGGTAGAAGCGCGGGTAACAAGGATCGATTGACCAGTAAGCGGCAGCATTTAATGTTGGCAAGACGAGGAAAAACTGTTTAAAACTTAATCCTAAATCCCCCAGGCCCCACATCGACCTAAATTTGAGCTAAGTACTGGCAAATAGTTACCCTTTGCGGTGTAAAGAGTTTCCCGTGCCGGCAGATTAAGCCCTTTGGGAATCCGCATCTTCCAGTAAGGCCTCAGCCAAGATGAGATGGGAATCCATCAACATTTGCGAAAAACGCGGTAGAACACGGTTACATTGCTTAATAAATTCCTTAAGCCACAGACGTAAATGATGTTCCTGCTCTGGATGGAGATATCGCGGGGCGTTGTTGATTCTAAGGGGTGTTTGTCGATAGCCAATGGTGCCAGACTCTCCCACTTCAAACTCACTTAACCAACCAGAAATTGGTTTCGCCCCACACCAGTAATTACGAACAATGACTTTTCCGAGGTACTTTTGGGCCAGCCCACTGATTCGATTTAAAGTATCCAGCAAGGTGGCCACGTCCGCATGTTCGGGAATATTCATCACCACTGAGCTTTGCGGTTGAATTTGGAGCAAACCAAGTATTTGTATTTCTAAGTTTTCTCTGGAGGTCTGAGCATTACGATTCTTAGATAACCGATGGCGAATTCCCAGAAGTTTAGCTAAGTGTTCCTGCTGTTGGGTATTTAATTGGGAAATTTGTTGTAGCAAACAATTACTCTGGAGCAACTTACCTATGGAGTCCTCGTATGCGGGATTAAGGCTAGCGTAGTCTTGCAACCAGCGCCGGAGGGAGTAGGTTTCAGTGGTGGATAAGGTCATGGCTGGATAAACCCCGTGATGGCTAGCAAAAAAATGCAGTAAAAATCCTGCACCATGGTTACTTAAATTAACCAGTTCATTGAAAGCTAGTCGTTGGAAACTCGTGAATGACGTATTTTTAGTTTTAAACGTAATTATTCAACCATGACCACAGCCCAGCCAATGTGACGGCAAATACATACATTGAAAAATAATAAAACTGGAGAAACCTTGAACAAAATCTATGGTTACTTCACAGTCTTTAATTTTCGGGGCACAAAGTTTCTTGGGTATGGGTTTTGATAAAGTCCTCAGCCAGGCCAAGAATTTTATCCTTTCGCGTTTGTTCCATTTTCTCGAAGGTGCGGAGAATTGGCAGCAAGCGCGGGTTTTGAACTAATGTATCTCGATGCCGCGCCACAAATCGCCAATAGAGGCCGTCCCAAATTTCCATCCAGGCCCCGCGGGGGTAGTCACCCATTTTGCGTAGATAATTAGACCCTGAAATATAGGGTTTGGTCATCATCCGCCCCCCGTCTGAAAATTGCCCCATCCCATAGACATTGGGCCCCATGACCCAGGCTGCCGAATCCACAAACCAGGCCATGAACCAGGCAAACACGGCATGGGGGTGAATTTCACAGAGCAACATGGCATTGCTGATCACCATTAACCGCTCAATATGATGGGCATAGCCACGAGTTTTAAGACGTTCAATCACCCGATCCACTGGGACTAGTCCGGTTGTTCCTAAATTCCAGGCCGGGGTGAGGTGGCGCCTATGCTGATAAAAATTGCTTGTTTCCTGCTGTGCCCCCAACGTCCAATAGGCCCCGCGCACGTATTCCCGCCAGCCAATGATTTGTCGAATAAAGCCTTCGAGGGAATTTAACGGTACTGGATAATTCTCTGCAAATGCCAGGGTTGCAGCTAAAACTTGTCCAGGCGTGATCAGACCAATATTCAGTAACGGAGAAAGGACTGAGTGAAAGACAAACGAACTGCGGCTCGGTAAGGCATCTTCATAGGGACCAAAATTTGCCAATCGTTCTTGTAAAAATTGCTCCAGCCAGGCCTCAGCATCCCCATGGGTGACTGGCAACCAAAACTGTCTGGCCTGGCCAGGATGTTCAGGAAACATTTGCTCGACTAATTGCCCAACTGCTTTGACATGGAGCGTCCAGGCCGGGAGGTTTAACTCAGGAACAAACACAGAGGGTGGTAAACGGCGGCGATTCTCAGCATCTAAACTCCACTGTCCCCCCACAGGCTGCCCAGTTGGCTCAATTAAAACCCCCAAACGCTGGCGTTGTTTCTTATAAAAGTCCGCCATGGATAGTTTTTTTCGCCCCTGACTCCATTGGTGAAAATCACCGCGGCTAGTCAGAAACATCGGATTGGGATGGATAATCAGCGTCACTCCTAGGGCCTGGCAAATTGCCTCAAACCGTTGACTAACCTGGCGATCCTCAATCTCGTAGGTGTGAATTTCCTGATCGGGATAATCCTGAAGCGTGGCCTGGAGTTTGTCCTCGTAACTTAGGTGTTGATTTTCCAGCGTTAATTCCCAATAAATCACCCTTAGCCCCAGGGCCTGGAGTCGATCTCGCTGATGTCGCATGGCCGCTAGAACCAGAATCAACTTGTGCTTGTGATAGGGATAGGCCCGGCAAAACCCAGCATCTTCGGCCATGAAAATTGGTTGATCTCCCAGGGGGAGCGCACCATGATCCGGAAACAGCATATTTCCTAGCAAAATAATCATTGGTGTTTTTTCGCCAATTAAACGGCAGAACTACCCCAAACACAGGCCGAGAGCATTCCCGCTAAGAGCAGAAAACCCAGCCAAACATTTTCACTAAAAAACTGTCCATAACGGGCCGTAGGTAACTGGGGATAGCGCAATTGTAGGGATTGTTTTAGCCAAAAATAAGCACTGACCGCCAGTGTTAAACCATAGCCCCAGCCCAGGCCCCGAGCCCAGCCCAACCCAGCCAACAAAACCACCGTTAACCCATAAAACCCCGCCACCGCTAGGGGAGCCTTTGAGCCAAAAAACAGGGCGCTGCTATTTATCCCCAACCGCCGATCATCCTCCCGATCCGGTAAGGCATAGACCGTATCAAAGCCCATCGTCCAGGCCACGACCGCTGCCCACAGAAGCCAAGTTGCTGTTTCTAAATTACCCGTCACCGCTGACCAACTGATCAAGACGGCAAACCCCCAGGCCAGGGATAAGACCAACTGCGGTACCGGGAAGTAGCGTTTGGCCAAGGGATAGCAAATAATCACGGGCACGGCCAAGACACAAAGACTAAAACTGAGGGGATTTAAATAGGCTGCTAGACCCCAGGCCAGGCCAAAGGAAACTAGAGCGACGATCAACCCCACGACAACCGATAGCCGCCGACTCGCCAAGGGCCGTTGTTTAGTTCGCTGCACATGGGGGTCAATATTGCGATCCCAGAGATCATTCACTACACACCCCGCAGCACTAGTGGCCAACGTTCCTAAGACAATAATGATCAGTAATCCAAATGGCGGTAATCCCCGACTGGCCAAGACCACAGCCCATAACGCCGGAATCATCAAAATCAGGCGCCCGGATGGTTTATCCCACCGTAGAAGCTTAATCAGGGCCTGGGGCGTGGAAAGGGGTTTCGGAGGAGCAGGGGTCAGGTCAAGCACCAGAAATTCACCAGGAAAATTTGCGTCACAGTCTCAAGGATATGTAAACAAATTTTAAGGGATTTTCTCAGATCACTGGCCCAAATTAAAACTCCCGTTGCCAATTTTGGAGAATCTCTAGCACCTGGGCCTGAACATTTTTCGGAATTAGAGCAGTTAAGGGGAGTTCTGTTTGACCACCACCCAAAGAAACAGTTATGGCTTGGAGAACATTGGTGACATCCGGGGCCTGGAGAGTCGGGCCGATTAACTGGGGGTAAAATTCTGTGGCGAGGCGACTATGGAGTTTTGCTTCTGCCAGGTACAAATGCCAGCCAGCGATCTCCAGATAAATGTTTTCACCAAGGTCGGCCGCAAGTTTTTCAATGGTTTCTGTGGCTTGACTCATCAGATTCTCCCAGGCCCCTAGGCACGGTCAACGACATCGTAGTTCACCAGCTTAAAAATATAAACTCCATGGGAGAGCAACACCACTGCCCAGGCCCCGGTCAGCCAGATAGACCAACTCCACTCCTGCTTGAGAAATAGCTCAAAAAACCAAATCCCGGAGTTCACCGCCGCAAAAAACGCCACATGCACAGCGAAATTAATCCGATCTTCTAAGCGGCGATAGGCGGGATCATTTGGGTCAGGTTTGCGCGGCCAACGGGGTGGCATAGATGATTTCTCCAGAGAGGACAGAATCGCTTGGTGTTTTTATCCTAATCGGTTAGCGTTCAATGTTGACTCTCCCATCCGGTTCTATGGTGACCTTAACTCCCAAGCGGCGGAGATTTTCAATGGCGAGTTGTTGTCCCCGACCACTGACGGCATAGGCTAAAACCATCGCCCAGGAATTAATTTGGGCCTGTTGACTGTCTGGGTTATCCCGCAGAAATTTAGCTGTATTCCGATAGTAGTCGGCACTGGCCTGGGCCTCTGGCGTATTTTGGTAACTGACCCAATCGGCCGCTAATTCGTAGGATTCTGCAGCAGCGTTTGCATCTCCCAGAAATAGAAGTTGGTCAATGGCTCGATACACCGGCACCAGATAGGCCTCGTTATAGATTTTTGGTGAGAGTTCTTTAATCCCCTGATCCATTAGATCTATGGTGATATCCGGTTGCCCCGCATAGAGCGTCACAGAGGTGGATAAGTAGACATAGGCTTGAGCAAACTTGGGATCGCGGGGAATAATGACTTGGAAAAACTCAGGGGAAAGATCATAGTTGGTGGTTTCCCTAGCTCGCCAATCCCCGAAATATTGGAGAAATTGTAAAAAAGCCCAATCCCCAATCAAATTATCAAACCCAAAGGAGGGAATTCTCCGGAGCAGTTGTAGTTGAGCGGCTGTCTGCGCGTCTTGGCGTTCGTATTCAGCTTTTGAGAGGGTTAATGTGGCCTGGTTTTGCAATGTCTTGAGGGAATCACGCTGCATCCAGGCCACGCAAACTAGGGTAAGCAAAACGAATGCTCCCCCCCATAAATCTTGTGTTCTAAGTTTCACCATGGCTATGCATTGGCCCAAGGACAATCAAGATCTCGAACCTAATCTCCATTTTTCCGAAATCTGGCAACAACGTCCCCTCAAGCTAAGGAATTAAACAGAAATACACCTGAACCCTTTGAGGATTTAGTTTTTAATCACAAAGACCACCTTGCCAAGATTGGCCTGGAACCCCCTCCAACCTCAGAAACATTAAGGACAGGTGGCCGGTGCAGTGATACTGCCAGTTGAAGGCTCTCGGATAATTTCACTACTAGTGGGAGATAGCAGTGCACCAGTATCTGCGCGGGCACAACCTGTAAAGGCTGCAAGATCGGGTTGCTTGGGTGTGGCTTGATATTCTCCAAGGGTTGAGGTGTGTTGAGAAATCGAGTAGTCGTAGTACTGGGTACTGGCGGGGACATTTATCTGTAGGTCTGTGAGGCTACCGGCAAATGTTGGGTTTTCCAGGCGATAAACCTGTTGGGCCCGATTAACCGCACCTGAATAGGTTCTAGCTTCTCCCTCCTTGGCTCGGCTGGCATTATTTAACATAGAGGGCAGAGCTATTGCCGCCAAAATGCCGATGATGATCACCACCACTAGGAGTTCAACTAAGGTAAAGCCAGCCAGAGAGCGATGAGAATGACGAATTAAAATTCTATTTATGTAAAAAGATGAAACTTCCATAAATCAGTCCCCCAGATTTGCACTTATGATGCCCACTTCTTGCCAAAAACATTCAGATTTGTCAAGTTTGTTCAACTTTGACTGCGGGGCCCGATGAGGTGGTGATGAAACAAGCGGAATTACGTTATTTGGCTAGCCAAGGGGATCCCCAGGCCAGTGAAGTTCTCCTCAACCAGGCCCTCAGTCACAAGGCGATTCAAGTCAATGTGGAGCTTGATCCGAGTAAACCAGACACATTAAACATCACCCTCCTGGCCAACCCACTCCCCGATGCCGCCACCAGTCAAGTTTTAATTACCCGCGAGCTCTTGGCCTGGCCCCACATCCCTTTCACTACCCTGATGCTCTCTGCCACCACCAACGCGCTTGCTGACACTCCAGGGGAATTAGTTTGGCAACAAAAGTTAGATCTAAGCAATCCAGTGACTCTCCAGGGCCTGGCCCAACTGCGCCGTTCTCCTCCTCCGGTTTCAGTCGTCCCCCAAGCCAAACACTCCCCATTGCCACCCCAGGCCTGGGAAATTGCCGTCTCAGCTATGGATCCACAGGCCCAGCGAGCGGTGGCCATCGGTTTCGGTTTAGCCCTTGTGTTGTTGATCATTGAGCCATTGAATTTTTTGTTGAGCCCGTTGGTCATCCTCGTCCATGAGTTGGGGCATGCGGCCACGGCCTGGAGTTTTGGATATCCAGCGATTCCGGCCTTTGATTTTCTCTATGGTGGTGGGGTAACCATGCATGGAGAGCGGATTTCAGTGCTGTTGTGGCTAATCTACGGTGGGATTTTCTTCGGGGCCTGGTGGTATCGTCACAATCGTCTGACCCTTGGCATTGTTGGCGGATTTACCCTGTTCTATACCTGGTTTGCCTTTAGTTCAATTCACGATGCACTGTTTCTAGCCATGGGGCATGGATTTGAGTTGATTTTTGCGGGAATTTTTCTCTATCGGGCTTTGAGTGGCTCTGGCTGTCGGCACGGATTGGAACAAACACTGTATGGCTTAGCAGGTTGTTTTATTATTGGCTACGATTTGCGGTTTGCCTGGGATTTAATGTTTGATCCAGTGGCCCAAGGGATTTACCTGGAGGGGAAAGGCGGGCTGCTTGACAATGACTTTACGCGTTTGGGGCGATTTTTTGGAGTGGACATGACCGTGGTTGCCGGCATCTTTTGGTGGTTGGTCTTGCTGACGCCATTTGTGGTTTATGGGTTATTCCGCTATCGTCAGGTGATGTTCTTAGCTTTTTCCCGAGTTTTTCTCCTGCGTTCCGATCAACACTTAACCCATATTTAAGATCAACAATCATCCCCACGGGGATCGGTGACCATGGACTTGATGGATATTTTCTTAATGACAGTCGCATTTATCACTGGCTTATTCATTGGCAGAATTACGGCACCAAAGCCCCCGCGCAATCTTTCTGGGAATCAATCTTGGCCGTCACCACAATCGCCGCTATCATTATCTACCCGAGCACCCAAACCATCGGCTTTTGAACCAACTGAGAGCATTCAAGAGTTAATTAAAAGTGGTCAGAAACTCTTAGCCATCAAACAATATCGGGAAATCAAAGGGTGTAGCCTCAAGGAAGCAAAGGAATATATTGATCAACAGGTGGCTCAACTTAAACGCAATCCATAAGCCCAGGCCAAGGGGTTAAAACCAATTTTTTCTAGTGTGGGTAGTCAATTTCCTAAGATATTTTTATTGAGAGGTTTCAGGATGCTAGGAGTATTCCTTGACCTCAGCATGACTCAGAACATGATGAACAGTCCGTCAAGGGTCTTAGTTTAAGCAGTAATGATCATGGGCAGAAACAGGATTAAATATCCAAGGTGTGCTCCAGTTCCCAGGGGGTAATTTGGTGAGAAAAAGCATCCCACTCCTGCCGTTTTAATTTGAGATAGGCGGAAATCAACGGTTCACCCAGGCCCTGTGTCAGTGTTTCATTTGCTTCCAAGTGTCTCAAGGCATCGAGTAAATTTCCGGGTAGTTTGGGCGCAGTGGCTGCGGGTAAAGGGTCGGTGTAATTGTTGTTGTCGTGACGGGGGCCAGGATCAAGTTTTTGGATAATGCCATCTAAACCGGCTGTAATCAAGGCGGCGGGTAAGAGATAGGGATTGGCAGCACCATCGGCTAAACGAAACTCAAACCGACCGGGATCCGGAATCCGAATCGTGTGGGTGCGATTATTGCCGCTATAGCTAATTGAATTGGGCGACCAAGTAGCTCCCGAGGTGGTGACAGGGGCATTGATCCGTTTATAGGAATTAATCGTCGGGTTGCTGATGGCACATATGGCCTGGGTATGTTTGAGAACTCCGGCAATAAATTGATAGGCCAAGCTCGAAAGCCCCAATTCCCCGGCAGCATCAAGAAATAAATTGGCTTCTCCGGCTCCATCCCAAACAGATAAATGGGTATGACAACCATTCCCGGTTAAGTGGGCAAAGGGCTTGGGCATAAAGGTGGCCCGGAATCCATGTTTTTCGGCGATGGACTTGACCATAAATTTAAAAAAGGCGTGACGGTCGGCAGTGGTCAGGGCATCGGCATACATCCAATTCATTTCAAATTGGCCATTGGCATCCTCGTGATCGTTTTGATAGGCCCCCCAACCTAATTCCAGCATTGCATCACAAATTTCTGAAATGACCTCAAACCGCCGCATCAGAGATTGTTGGTCATAGCAGGGTTTGGGTTGAATATCTTTGGCATCCGAGAGGGCAACCTGATCCGCATCCAATAGGAAATACTCACATTCCACCCCCGTTTTGACCGTATAGCCCAACTCCTTGGCCTGGGTTAAGACCCGTTTAAGGACAATTCGCGGGGTTTGAGCAATTTCTTCACAACTAGGAGTCACTAAATCTGCTGCCAACCAGGCCACGTCCGGCTTCCAAGGGAGTTGTATTAGGGTATTGGGATCAGGAATGGCTAATACATCCGGATCCGCAGGGGTTAAATCCAACCAGGCCGCGAACCCCGCAAACCCCGCCCCATTGGTGGACATCATTTCAATGGCTGTTGTTGGGACTAATTTTGAGCGTTGAATCCCAAACAAATCCGTAAAACTAATCAGAAAATAGCGAATTCCACGGTTGCGGGCAGTTTCATAGAGGTAAGACATAATGGGGTTGGGGCTAAATGTACGGGTTTCGGTTAGCTGATTTTTTTAGTTAGTTTGACAGATCGCCATTGGTTATAGGACACAATAGCAAACTTTCTGAAATTTATTACGTTGGGAATCAATGCAGCTTCAATTTTTGTAATCCAGGAGTTCACAATGCTATAGGAAAATTTAATCCGCGAGTTTCACTCACTGCCTCAAGAAGCTCAGTCTGAGGTTTTAAGTTTGATGCGGGTTTTAAAACTAAAATATGGAGGGTTGCCAAGCGAACAAAGTTTAAAATTACAATCTTCAGACCATGAATCTTATTTTGGGATGTGGAAAGATCGGGAGGATATGAAAGATTGTACCGCTTGGGTTCGAAAATTAGACAAACAGAATGGTTAAGTTCTAGTCACAAGAAGTAGTAATTAAGATGCAATTACGCAAGTTCGTGCTTTTGATTGAGACTTTTGCCTAACAACAATTTCCACGTCTTGATCTAGGGCATTGAGAAACTGAAATAATTGTGGTGCAGAAAATCCACCTAATTTCCCAGACATTAAGTCAATAACTTGAGTCAGTTCAATTTTTAGAATGTTAGCAAGTTTAGTATCAGAAATTTTTTCATTAATAACAATGATGTAGATTTTACGAATCAACTCAGCCTTAACTAACAATTCCTCACTGTTCTCAAGACCCAAATCAGCAAAGACATTTCCACAACTAGTGATAATACTTTCTTCTGAAGACATTTGCGTTACCTCACTTATTATGATCGTATTTTTCTAAGTATTCTTCTCTAGCTTGATTTAGTCGCTTCTTAATCATTTCAACATCCTGTTTAGGAGTTGCTATACCCGTCTTAGATTATTTTGAAATACATGAAGAACATAAACTGCTTGAGAAAATTTAACGGTATAGACTGCACGATAGGTATCACCAGCAAAATCTTCAACAATTTCTAGAACACCAGCCCCTTGAAATCCCTGTAATAGCTTTGCAGAACGGTGTTTACTACCACATTGAGCCAAGTATAATGCGAACCCCATGCTATGGCAAACAGGCTCAGGAAAGCTTTTCTGATCATCTAAGGAACTCCCAACTCATTCTAGAGGACGACAACCTGTAGCCATAATCCGTAAGTCTCTATTCTTAATTGATAAATTAGATAACCAAATATTTGAATTTAACTCACGAATAACCCTCAAATAGTTCCACGATGGCTTGACGAATAAAAGCTGCATCTTCTGGATTGTCGTAGGGATTTCCGGCGCGATGACCCCAAATAGAGGGAATTGGCCGATATTCAGCGCTAGGAATTAACTTAGCTTCAGCTTGACAGTCTTCGGGGGTGAAATAAAGATCGGTTGTTGCGGGCATGACCAAGGTTTTGGCGGTTATGGATTGTAGAGCTTGGCTATAGTTGCTTTGAAACTCAGGATTATCACTGACATCGCACCGCAACCAGGTATCAATCATCGCAATTAAGTTATGGGGATCCCGTTGACGGTAATTGGCTTCCCAACCTCGCACTAAACAATCTTCCAAAGACTCAAAACCAAAATTAAGATACTTTTTTTCTCGATAAAATACTTGCGAAGCGGCCCAACTGGCATAGATGCGGGCAAAAGCTTTAAATCCCCGATCAGGTGTCGCGGTAAATTGTGTTCCATCCCAGGCCGGGTCAGCGGTTAAAGCAGCTCTCAGGCTTTCTAAAAAAATCCGATTGTGATCCGTGGTTTTAGCTGTCCCACATAAGGCGGCAATTCGTTCAACTTGATCCGGAAATAAGGCTCCCCAATGATAGGCCTGTTGTGCCCCCATTGACCAACCATAAATCAAAGCTAATTTTTCAATACCAAAAACTTCGGTGAGTAACTGCCGCTGGGCCTGGATATTGTCGAAATGGGTAAACCAAAAGCCGGATTCCGCCAATAAACACTCAGGATCATTGCTGGGTGAACTGGAAAGACCATTGCCCAACATATTCGGAATGATAATAAACCAATCACTGGGGTCTAAAATCCGGTCGGCTCCAATGACCCAATCAATATCCGAATGTTGCGCGCCATAGGAGGTGGGATACAAAATCACATTGCTGCGGTCTGCATTTAACTCCCCATAGGTTTGATAGACAATTTTGGCCTCTGATAAAACCGCTCCACATTGGAGTTGAAAGTTATTAATTGTGTAGGTTTCAGCCATGGCTTTTGGTTTTTTTTCTGTGAATTATGAATGGTTATATCGCATTAATTTTAGGTTGATGATGGACCGGAAAGTTAACGGAATTGGCAATAAAGCAAAACTCCCCGGCCTCGTGGTGTAATTCAAAGGCTTTAGTTACCATTGATAACTCACTCACAGTCACGATTGGATTTAAGGTCACCTCGGAAAAATGCCCCCGCCCATCTCTTTGTACGACCATCATCCCAGTGGCTTGATCCGAATAATCTAGGACAATCACACCCGCATCGGCGCATAAATGCAAATACCAAAGAAGATGGCAGGCCGAAAGAGACGCGAGAAGTAACTCCTCAGGATTATGTTTGGTTGAGTCGCCGCGAAAACTGGGATCCGATGACCCAAAAATAGTTGGTTTATTAAGAATTTCGATAGTGTGACTTCTCTGATAATCCCGGTAGTTGCTTGTACCTGTGCCTTGATTGCCTGTCCATGTGATCCTGGCCTGGTAGTGATGGGTGTCTTTCATCAGAGTTAGAACTTCAATGGGCCGGTGTAAATCCATCAATAATTTTGCGATTGACGGCAATATATCCCGGTTCAATTTCAGCTAAGTTGGCCTTAATTTTCTCGTGGGCACTTGCTAAAGCATGGAACGGAATTGAGGCATACAAATGATGTTCGGCATGATAGGGCATATTCCACATCAATAACCGAATTGGCCAAACTGTGTAAGTCGTGCGGGTATTTGCTAGGGGGTTTTCGTCATTGGTACAGCCCGTATGTTCCGCCAACAAAATCGCCCGTAAAATTGGTTGTCCCAACGCCAAGGGAATTAACCAAAACGTGAGAAACCAAACCTGTCCCAAACTCAGCGAAATAGCAATCAAGCCCAAATATACTAATAACTGCAATCGGGTTGAACGAATCACCTCTGGCCTGGCTTCTTCAGGGATATAGGGAACATCTTTAACGAGGCCCAGGGCAACTCGACTATGGCCTTTAATTTTGCCAATCCACCAGGGAATGCCACTCACTTCCCAAAGATATTCACGTAAACTTGTCGGTTTGGGATCTTCGAGTTCCGGATCCTGGCCTGGGAGTTGGGTATAGCGATGGTGCCATTTGTGATAGCGACGGTAAAAGGTGCTGTTGTAAAAACATAAAAGTCCGGCAACCCAGGCCACGATGTCATTCAGTTGATTATTGGCAAAGGCGGTTCGGTGACTGGTTTCATGGAGGGTCGCAAACATCGAGGCCAAACTAAACCCATATATCACCCCAACTGGCAAAGCCCACCACCAATCCGTTCTTTGGATTAAAAAGCCCCAGGCCCCACCACTGGCAACCAAAACCGCTAAATGGGCCGCTAACTGCAATCCCCCCTTCAGATTTGAGCGTTGGTTTAATGCCTTCAGTTCCGCTACGGGAATCAGCTTTTCAGGTTGAGGGCGAGGCGTTTGGAGGGTGGAGGTTTCAGTCATGGACAGGGGCAAAGATCAGTGTGATCTTCTACGATAGCCGTTAATCTATGGCCGAGATTGTTACTGGAACTACGATTTGGGCCCCTAACTTAGGGAAACGGAGTCGGACGTATCATAAGTTCAGCAAACTGGCCCTAGGGAATTTGCTCGCGGGTCATGACCGTAAATCGAAAGAAATTAGCCAAAGCTTCGGGATCCACCTGAACTAAACCCGCTTCTCCAATCCAACTATCCACCAGTTCCCGCGCCGCTGGTTCTCCCTTCAAGTAATCCCCCATAAACTTAACAATCGTGTAATCCACCAACCGCCGAAAGGAAGAATCTCCCTGGGGCACCATACAGGCCACGCCATAACTCGCCAAGGGCCGCTGGGGATTTAAATCCAGGTTGAGCATACCTAAGGACTGGGCCATGGCCATCAAAAACAAACTATCCCCAACTACCCCATCCACCCGTTTGGCCCGAAGTGCTTTTAAGGCCTCAGTAAAGTTAGGGTAGGAAACCAATGTGGCCTGGGGTTGGGCCAGTTTTGCTGCCTTTTCAAAAACCGTATCGGAAATCACTGCCAAGCGTTTCCCGGCCATGGACTCGATGGTGGTCAAGGGACTGCCCTGGGGAACTAAAACCCGCACATTGACAATGTTGTAGCTCGTGGAAAAGTCAACGTAGGCATCTCGGTTCCAGGTATAGGCGGTGTTACAACTCAGGTCGATTTCCCGGCTTTGGAGTTTAGTAATTTGCTCAGACGTGTTTTCAGCTTGGACGGCCTGGAGAGTAATCTCTTTCCCTAAGGTCTCGCTCAGTTGACTGCGAATGAGTTTGAGAACATTCACCGAATACCCATCAATCTCGTTGTTGGCGTTGATGTAGGAATAGGGGGCCTGGTTCAAACTAATCCCCACCGTCAATGTCCCTGTCCGATTCACTTTTTCCAGAACCGTCTCCGCCAGACCCACCAAGGGGGTTGCCAAAATTAGGAAACCAGCAATCAGGGAAGTTTTGACGTGGGCCAACATAAGAAATATCCGCCTTAGGCAATGTTTAAGTTCTAGGGTAATCCAGGCCTGGTTGTCATCCTAACCCCAGCTAGAAAAGTTAATCAATATTAATCACTAAAATAGAAGCAATCCTCCTCCCCAGGCCCCCTATGGACATTGGAATTCCCAAAGAAATCAAAGATCAGGAATTTCGGGTCGGGCTAACCCCAGCCGCCGTTGAAGCCTTGGTCAGTCGTGGGCATCAGGTAGCCGTAGAATCCCAAGCCGGAGTTGGTTCTGGATTTGCCGATGCGGATTATGTTGCTGTGGGGGCCACCGTTGTTGATTCCGCTCGCCAGGCCTGGGATCATGAACTCGTGATCAAAGTCAAAGAACCCCTCCCCAGGGAGTACGAATTTCTCAACCTCCCCAAAATTCTCTTCACCTATCTCCACCTGGCTGCCTCCAGAGACCTCACTGAAGCCCTTTTAAATTCCTCGATTACAGCTATTGCCTACGAAACCGTCGAACGGGAACGGGGTGGGCAAATTAGTTTTCCGCTTTTAACCCCCATGAGTATGATTGCAGGGCGGCTAGCAGTGCAGTTTGGGGCCCGCTTTTTAGAATCGTCCCAGGGCGGACGGGGGGTTTTATTAAGCGGTTTACCGGGGGTGCAGCCTGGGCAAGTGGTGATCCTAGGGGGAGGCATTGTCGGCACAGAAGCAGCCCGGATCGCCGTGGGGTTAGGGGCCATGGTGACCATTTTTGACGTCAATGTGGAGCGGCTGTGTTACCTGGAAACTCTTTTTGGCGCCCGGGTTAATTACCTTTACAGCATCTCAACTGCCATTGCCCAGGCCATTCCCCAGGCAGATCTGGTGATTGGAGCTGTTCTAGTCCCCGGCCAACGCCCCCCCTGTTTAGTGTCGCGGGACTTGGTCAGTCAAATGATCCCCGGAACTGTGTTGATCGATGTGGCAGTGGATCAAGGTGGCTGTATTGAAACCCTGCGCCCCACCTCCCATTCTCAACCCACCTACATTGAATCTGGGGTTATCCACTACGGCGTGCCCAATATGCCCGGAGCCGTCCCCCGCACTGCCACCCAGGCCTTGACCAACAGTACCCTGCCCTATGTGTTGAAATTAGCGGATTTCGGATTAGCCGCCTGTGACCAAGATAGGGGCCTGGGCCTGGGGATTAACGTCCAAAATCAACGCCTTGCTTACACGGCGCTCCATCAGGAATTTCCCGATTTAGTTTGATACCAAGGGAATAAACTAACGGTCAAAGTTCCCAGAATTATCCACATCCCCACGGTCAGTTGAGTACTTGGGGCCGTCTAGGGGCTGGTAATCTGTGTCAATAGGTTGTTCATCCACGTCAGTGCGAGGACGGGGACGGGGACGACGCTTGGGGCCAACTCCGCGGGAACGACCTTCGGCACTTTCCACCGGGGGACGACTGGGTCGAGCGGGCCGACGGGGTGGTTCTGGCTCAGAATCTATGGCTGGCGGCTCTGAGTAACGATCCGGGGGAGGATCATAATCTGCTTGGGGTCGGGACGGGCGACGATTACTGGGCCGGGGGGGACGCTCAGGCCGGGGGGGACGAGCGGGTGGTTCGGGTGAGGTGTTGCGTCGTGAGGGTAGGCGTCCCGCTGGAGTGACCTCATCATCCCAAGCATCTTCGTAGCGCTCACGATTGGCATCTCGACTGCCTCGAATCCGGCGAACTGGGGGTAAATCTTCCTCGTAGGGTTCTAATTCTTCCAATTCAGCTCGATAGGCATAGGTGCTACTGACGGGGCGATCTTCATCCACAACCGGAGTATTCCGGCGGGCCTGTTCTGTGGCAATTCGGCGCAGACGAATACTTTCAACAGCAAAAAAAACAGCGGATCCCGTTAGCAAGACCTGGCCAAAAAACAAAATTGGGTCTAGCCGCCAACCTTGGAAAAAAAGAATCCCGCCACAGAGCAAGCAGACCGCAGCAAAGAAAATGTCATGATCACGGGCCAACTCTGGACGCACCGATCTTAGAAAGTAAAGTGCTGCCCCTCCCACCGCCAGGCCAATGCCGAGAATCCCAGCCGGGCCTAGACCGACGTTTACAATTTGTCCAAGAACTGGGTAAAACAATGGCTGAGAAAGACCCACGCACCGTTCCTCAAATGACGCACAACTGCCGGAGCCATTACCATGTTAGCGATTCCGGCCCCGTTTCATCCTATTTTGATTGATTTGAGCTCAAAACCGCCCCAGCGCAGAAAATCCACTCAGGATTTCAGAGGTTGTGCAGCCTTGAACCACAGGTAGTGACTCTAAGGCCCCTCTAGCAGATGGAAACTTTGGCCCCATGCCCAAACAATTCCTAGTCGTTTAATGATGCCTGGGTTACGGAAGAACTCTAGACGGCCTGGGGTGTTGGGGTTGCAGGAACCGCCTGGGGTTTGCTACCTGGGGCCTGGATTTCGATCACATTGGGGGTAAACAGAAACACAGCTTCACCGAGACGGGTTTGGTGCCCATTGATGGCGTAGGTACTCCCAGCAGCAAAGTCAGAAATTCGTTGAGCTTCAGCAATATCGATATCTTCCAAATTGAGAATCACAGCTTTATCCGCCCGCAAGGCCTGGACAATCAAGGTGGTATCACTCAAAGAGCGCGGCTTCACAATCACCACCTCATAGCCACTGTTTAATCCCCTGGAAAGAGAGAGAACATCATTCATGGAGTCAGGCCCCCTCAGGCACAGCAATCGTAATAATCATCCTTACATTTGGAGAATCTCACAGCAAAATTCATAAATAAAATTCACAAATGTAGTTAGCATTACAGTCTAGTTGATCACCATCCCAAGATGCCAGTGCTCCCAAGGGATTCGGTCAGTGGGGTTCCCCTGAGTCAGCATCGTTAGCGTTACCAAAACTGCAACTTGGCCTGGGTTAACAAAGGGGCAGCCTAAGCTAATTTCAGGGACAGAACTTTGGAGGGAAATATGGCAATGAATCGGTTACTCATCCCAGCCATTGTGTTAGGTTTAATGCCCCTGGGATTCGGCTTGTCGAAGATGGCAACAATCTTGCCCAGTTCCCACTTCAAAACTGAAGACCTAGCCGCCCATGCCTTTGAACCCTGGGGCCTGGTCACCTCAGATTCTCCCCAATCAACTACTACCCCTGAATCAACCCCATTGGCCACCTCCTTAAGGGACTATCAAACCTACCGCCGGATCATCGAACAAACCCAGGCCATGTTGAGCAATGCCGAAGCAATCCGCCTGGCTCAGCAGTACGGGTTAAATATTCTCAATGTCACCTGGGAGGATACCGGCCGTTACCAGAACTCGGCTGTGGGGCCCAACATCAGTGACATGACGATTCAGATGCAACAGTTCAACCCAACCACCAAAGCCTATGAACTCAGCTTGATGCCCGTGATTCGCTATCCCAACTTTACGGATAAAACCGGAGATGTTCCCTTAGAGCGTTTCTTCCTCCGTGTTGGCAATGAAAAGGGGCAGTCGTTAGAGCGGGTATCTCTAAAGAAATTTCTCGGCAACTTTCGCCAGTATCTCCACACCCCCACCTCTTGGAAAGGTCGCCATCAATCACTTCTAGCTCCCCGGGATACCCATGTTTTGGTGAGTGCCCAGGCCTGTTTTCTCCCCATTCCCCAAGGGGGCAAAGCTGAATTTAACCCAGTTCTCTTCAACTACCAGTCCTATGAAAAGAACCCGGCTGTTCTAGCAATTTTAGTCACCCGGGAAGGCACGAGTGCCACAGTGATTGATAACAAGCGGGATGGATTTGACGCAGGCGCCACCTGGGGGCAACGGCTATTTTTCAATAAAAACGGGGAACGGGCGAGTTTGACAGGTCAGCGGGCCAGTGATGTGGGGCAAAGTCCAGAAGCTCCCGCCGATCAGATCCCCTTAACCTCAGACGCGGCCGAGAGTAGTGGACTAAATATGGTCATGCTCATTCAAGTCCCCCTGAAACAAAAACCGCGCCCTGCGCCACAGTTTAATCAAATTCTCCCCAGTGCTGCCCCTGTGATGGAATCTGCGGGAATGGCCCGCTCCGACGTTGAAGCTGCGGTGATTGGCCATGGTCGAGTTGAGGGGCCATTTACAGAAATTGACAACCTGGAAATTGAGCGTGACCCGCGGTTTCCGATTCGCGTGACGGTTCAGTTTTACAAGGCTACTAGTAACGGCACTGTCTCGGCAGCAGATATGCGCCAAATTAATGATCAGATTGCCCGAGTCTACAGAGATGCAGATTTTGTTGGCAGCTTGGTCATAGATGGCAGCACGGGCCGACCCACGGAATATCAAGGTCCCAAACAGGAACCACCCGGCTGGTGGGAAGACTTTTGGCAACGGTATGAGGCTAATTCCGGACAATCACGCACCGAAGCCCTAGAAATGCTACGGCGTTTACGCGGCCAGGCCTGGATGCCCGCCAGCCCAACTGACCTGCAAAAAGCTCTCAGGGAATCCAACAGCCAAAAGCAACCCTAAATCCCAACCCCAACGCTTAAGGCAAAGATAATCTTTGTGTCGGCCTAGTAACGATCCAGCATTTAGGCGGAATTACTGTTGGAGGTTCTCCAGTCCAGCGGTGACTTTAGCAGAATTTAATTTATCACCCTGTTGAATTCCATCAACCACATCCATCCCTGCTGTTACATAGCCAAAGACGGCATAATCCCCATCCAAAAACTGCACATCACCCAAGGCAATATAAAACTGGGCTGAGGCAGAATCTGGCATTTGGGAACGGGCCATGGCAACTGCGCCGCGGGTGTGGGAGAGTTTTGGGGGTTGACTAACGCCAGCACTTTTAAAGGTACGACTATAGATGGGTTCACTGGCACCAGCGGGTAAAATTTCCAGGGGAATATAGCGAGGCTTGCCCGTCGCCGGATCCACAAAGGAGCCCGTCCCAAACATTTGGGGATTAACATTGGGGTCTTTACTCTGGGGATCTCCCCCTTGGGCGACAAAGGGCTGGGGCTCACGGATAACCCGATGAAAAACAGTTCCGTCATAGACGCCGCGCTGGACTAGATCGACAAAATTTCCGGCGGTGTAGGGGGCAGAATTACCATCCACTTGAATTGTGATTGGGCGATTATTCACCGTTAAAACAACAGTCGCTTCACCAGTTAAACGAGGTCCATTCATGGGGGTTGGGCTTTGGGCTCCAGGTACAGAACTGGTATCGGCCACTGAGGCAGGGGATTGGCAGGCCACGACCAAGCTCGCAACAGCAACCAGACAGATCAAACTGACCACGTTTATCCAAGATTGGGTGCGTTCCATGACCAACTCCGGCGATACCAGATTCCATCTTCCCCTAAATCTGGGTTGATTGGCCCCTTGCAAGTCTGTGCATAAAGCGACAGTGGTCAGTCGTAAAAGTGGCTATTGTCACCCTAATCCCTTTGTATTGATAGGTTTCGGGCAATTGCCATGGCTAAAACAGCACTCTTACCTCCCCTGATGGAATATTCTCACCCCCTGGTGCAACCCTTACTCAAACTGACAGACCAGGCCCTAGTGGAAGGGTTCCAGCAACACCATCAGCAGGGACGTTATTTTGTCGCGCTGTTTGCCCGATATGCTCCAATGGTTTATTCCGTCTTGGCGAATCATGCCCCCTCAAAAGTGCAAGTGGATTTTCTTTACGCCAAAACCTGGCAAACCATTTTTGTGAATCTCCATGCCGTTAAATTTTCCGACGCTGGGGTGATCAGCAATATTCAGGATGACCAGACTCCGGCACCGACCTTCAGGGCTTGGGTGTTGAATCAGGTGGCAGTCTGTGTCCATAATCCCGTGCCTCCGATTGAAACCATTTCCTATACTCTCCAATTAGCCTCCCCACCGTTCTGGTGCTACCTCGAAGCAGCCCTAGCCTATCTCCCAGCTTTAACTCGCTTAGTGATGGTGACGACGCAAACCTTTCACTGGAATACGGAGCGATTGATGGCCTATCTCCAGGCCGAGGGACAGGATGTGACGATTGCGGAAATTGGCCAACATCTCAGCCAGGGGTATCAAATGCTCCATGACTGTTTGCCTGAGGATATTAAATCGATTTACCTGCAGGACATTGCCCCAGCTGCAACAACTCCCCAGCAGGCCTTTCATGCGGATTTAGATCGTTTAGCCAATGACCTGTTTCTTTCCCCGGAATTACCGATCTCTGCCTAAGGCTTAAGGGTGTTTAATCAGGTGGCAAAGGGGTTAGCGGGTTGCGGGATTGAAATGAGTTCCGTGGCCTGGATGGTGAGTTGCCGTTGACCATTAATCGTTTCTGTGATCATCCGCCCTTTAACTCGATACCAGCTATCCGCAGGAAAATTGCTCCGAGGCTCGGGAAGTTTAACCGCCAAGCCCACAGGGTAGGCATCCGCAGCGCAACAGGTAATCACGAATCGGGCCAGGGTCAGAAAGTCCTCTGAAAAGGTCTCTGGGTGGACAGCAAATCCTTCCACATCCACAGGCAAACCAGTATAGGCATCGGGCTCGGGGTAAATATCTAAGGTTCTCACCCAATCCACCAGGGTTCGCCGCTCCGGGGGAATATTGGCGCGAAAGGCCTCCGGACGATTGCGGGTGACAATCAGACCCTCCCCCAGGCCCCGATGGATAGCAGTATCACTGTTAAACGGGCGCGGGGTGACAAATAATCCAATTAACGCCGTTATCACTAGGAGCCAGCTCATCCAATTTGGAGGGAGTAGGGAGATGTGTTGGAGGGGTACCACCTGCCGATTCGCCAAGCGCCGGGCCTGGATGATCGCAATCCCAAGGAGAATAAAACCGGAGATGATCGCCAGGGGAAAGTAATTGGGATGAATCAGCAGTCCCAAACGTCCCAACAGCCAAAAAAGGAGAAACAGGACTCCCCAAAGACCAAAGGCAGCCACAGTGACCCATTCTTGGCGATACCACTGTTTCGTGACAACGGGATACATCTGCATTGGGATTAGCTCCAGCGCAAATTAACAAACAAACAGAAGAAAAAGGTTAACTGAGCCACAATCACAAAAATGTATAGCAATGCCCGTGGTCGGAAAATGGTCAACAACAGGCCAATTCCTTTCAAATCCACCATCGGCCCCAAGACCAAAAAGGCCAGCAACGAGCCAGGGGTAAAGGTTGCAGCAAAGGCAAGGGCAAAAAAGGCATCCACCGTCGAGCAAATGGAAATTACTGCCCCCAAAATCATCATGGTCAGGACGGAAATAATCGGCCCCTGTCCCAAGCTCAACACCACTTCCCGGGGCACAGCCACTTGCACAATTGCGGCTATCAGACTGCCCAGAACCAAAATGCCGCCCAACTCTCGCACCTCTTGGATCGTGTTATCCAGGAGCAAAGGTAAGCGTTGTTGCCAGGAGAGGGTGGTCGGGGCCGGGGGAGCCATCGTTAACGCTAAGGTATCAGCCCCCACGGGTTTCCCAGGTTGGTTGAGCCAGTAGGTGCCCCCCCCCTGCAGTAGTGTGGTTTCAAGGTTGACCTTGGCTTCGGGGACAACAGCGGACATTGCCGGTTGCAGAAACGGGGATAAATCCTTTTGGAAACTGAAGATCCAACCAACAACACTGGCAATTATTAAGGTAAAAACCACCCGCAACACGACTATTTCTGGTTGATCGCGGAAGGCAACCCAAGTGGCCCAAATCACAATTGGATTGATCGTCGGAGCCGCTAACAGAAACCCCATGGCCACGGAACTGGGAACCCCCTGGGCTAAAAGTCGCCGGGCCACTGGAACATTGCCACATTCACAGACCGGAAACATGAAGCCCATCAAACTACCCGCCAAAGCTCCAGCCAAGGCATTACGGGGCATCAGGGCAACTAAGCGGCGTTCATCCACAAACAGCAGTAACATACCTGATAGCAAAATCCCCAGTAGTAAAAAGGGAATTGCCTCCACAAGAAGACTGAGGAAGAGTGTGTAGCCACTTTGAAATTGATTCATTAAGTCCATAGTTGGCCTGGGATCACGGCATACCCGATAGTACAGGTCATTTCTTAGACCCATTCTTTGTCAATAAGTTGCCCCTCAGTGTAACAGCGTTGGTGGCCGGGATGATGAGGACTCTTGGGGGGAACTAACTGAGGCGGATGTATCAATAACTTTATCAAAAGGCAGTCAGAGTTTAAGTTCTGTGTCCTTAAGGCACTGGGTGCCAAAATTTACCCCTACCATCGGGGGAATGCAATCTCAGCAACAGCCATGAAAGTCAGTTTATTGGTCGTTATCGGTGCTGTTTTATCCACCAGCGCGGCATCGGCCCAAGTTTGTGAGCCACTATCTCCCCAGGTTTCCCCCACCCAGGGCAAGTCCGTCCGTGTCACCATTGGCCCCACCCTTGGTTTTGGTTCCCACGGCAATACCTATTTTCTGATCCCACGACCGGTACAAACCGTAACGGTAAAACTAACCCCAATCACCACCGATAACGCGGCTTATCCTACCCAATTAATTGCCCGTTACTCCGATGACACCATTTTCCAATCTGGGGCACCTGTTTTTGTTCCGAACTCAACAAAACCAATTGTTTGGGGCCCTTTGCAAGTCAATCAGCCGGGCAAAATCCTAGATGTCTTCAACGTTAAAATCCTCGAAAATTTTCGCCTCTATCCCCAATCCCCAGGATTTACCTACGATTTGGAAGTCATTGGCTGCCGTTAATCCCCCCCAGGCCGGTTTTGAACTGTATTTCCCACCCTTCGTCTGAAATTAAACCCCAATGATGCGAGCTTTATCCCTCTCCCCCCTGCTATTGTCTAGTGTTGTTGTGGCTCCGACTGGATTCAGTGCTGCCCTCGCTGCTCCGGCCCCAGCGTTTCGATATACAACCACAGCCATTCCGGCCCCCGATGCGATTGGCAATGATTCCAGTCGCTATAAGGTGACTATTTACCCAACGGTTCCTGGCATTGGCACCCGCGACGTTGCCCCCGATCCTGATGGTTCCGTTTGGTTTAATGGGCAATGGGCTGGGGTGATTGGGCATCTAAATCCCCTTACTGGTGAGGTTAGGCTGTTCCCATTGGGTCGTGGTTCCCATCCCCACGGTGTCATTATGGGGCCCGATGGGGGGTTGTGGATCTGTGATGAATCCAATGCAATCCGTCGCTTTGACCGGAAAACCTATGAGGTTAAAACCTTTCAACTACCTCCATTTCCCCACAATATGGGCTACGGAAATTTGAATACCCCGGTCTTTGATGGCAAAGGGATTCTTTGGTTTACGGCCCAAAATGGCTACTATGGCCGCCTCGATCCTCGCACTGGTAAGATTCAGATTTTTCCGGCTCCCCGTGGATTTGGTCCCTATGGGATGACGGCGACCCCAAGGGGTGATGTTTGGTACACCAGCTTGGCCGGGAACTACATTGCGCGCATTAATCCAGATACTTACCTGCCAGAAGTGGTGAATATTCCCGATGCTGGGGCGAACGGCTCTCGCCGGATTTGGTCTGACTCTAAGGGACAAATTTGGATTACCACCTGGGGGAATGGGGCTCTGATGCGCTACAACCCGGAAACCAAGATTTGGGATGCCTACAAACTCCCAGGCCTGGGGCCGCGGGGCTATTCAACCTATGTGGACAATCAAGATCGGATTTGGAGCTCGGATTTTGGCACGAATTCGATCCATCAGTTTGATCCCGTGAGTCAGTCCTTTACGGTGTTTCCAGGTAATAAACAGAATGTTCAAACCCTACAAATGAATGGTATTGGCAATCGAATTTGGGGAGGACAACAGGGGGTAGATCAGGTCATCCTGTTTGAGCGAATTCCATGATCATTGGGGGATTGGGGCTGAAGCCAGAGGATGATGGAGATAGTGGGCAGGGCCAAAGGTTTATTGATCCCAGGCCTGGGGAGTTGTTTACTTTTCAATTTGTGGGAGACGCCAGCTCCTGCAGATGTTATTTCGCCCGATGATCCCAATGGTCTGCAAAACCGCCAAATTTCCCACTCCTTCCCCCGAAGCTATCCAGGAATTAGCCCCCACTGGCACCCTCCGAGTCGTTATCAACACTGGGAATTACGTCTTAGCAACCGAAGGCGGTGACGCTGGCCCCTACGGTATTTCCGTGGATATTGCCCGTTTGCTCGAGCGACAACTGAATGTTCCGGCGGAGTTTGTCGTGGTTCCTACTGCTGCCCAATCTTTTGAGCGAGTTAGTCAGAATCAGTCAGATATTGGCTTTTTTGGTGTAGATCCGTGGCGGGGCAAACAGGTGAGCTATACCAATCCCTATATTCAGATTGAAGGTTCCTACATTGTCCGGGCCGATTCAAGCTTGAAAACCTTAGCAGATGTTGACCGGCCTGGGGTGGAGATTGTCGTGGGCAAAAATAGTGTTTATAACCTGTTTTTGGAGTGCAATATCCACCAGGCCACACTGATCCAGGCCCCGACTTCTCCAGAGGTAACCAGCTATATGTTGGCCCATAATTTTTCAGTGGGTGCGGGAATTAAAAACCAGTTACAAGCGGATATGAAACGCTATCCTGGGTTACGCCTCTTACCTGAACCCTTTATGACGATCCACCAGGCCATGGCCACCGGACAAAATCGCCCCAATGGACTTGCCTATCTCCAGGCCTTTGTCACTGCATTAAAAGCCAGTGGTTGTGTGCAAGAGTTGATTCAGAAATATGCTGTCACCCATGCGGCCGTCTCTCCTTAAGACAACATAAATCATAGCGATAGAAGTAAATTATCTTTTGGCGAAATAGGAAGTCAAATTCAATAATTTTAATAATTTCGGCGTTTCATTCTTCAGCAAAATGACGATTAGCCTGATTCATTCATGGGTCAGTCTCGGGTCTGTAAACCGGATTAAGGACTTCTTCTTCTGAAAAGGGACAGTCATGGGGAAAAATTTCCAGGCCCAGGCCGGTTTCTTGAGCCGTAATTAACCGGGCATCTTGATAACATTCGGCAAAGACTGTTTTGAAATAGGGCTTTAAGCAGGGACTTTTTTGCATCATTTTATTAAGACGCAGGGAATGCTCAGTAATCGAATACTGCCATCTATTTGTTCGCTTTTCCGGTTGATATTTCCACTTGAGCAAATGCTGAAATACCCGAATTAAATTGCTTTCTAAAGTATCTCTGCGGCTATTCCCCATGTCCTCTAGTTCTTGCGCCAGTGTCTCAAGGTCAAGAGTATTCATTTTCCCAGAGCGTAGTTTTGCAGTCGTCTCGTGTAACCACAAATCATAATCAGCATCGTAAAGGCTATTAACCATAGTGTCTCAGCCTAGATGACAAGTCTTAGCTAACATTGTCCACAAATACAATAGATACGACTTTTTTAGGTTAAAGCGTTCTTAAAGACTACGCCGATCCGTGAGAATTTCGTGGCCAGTTTTCGTGACTAAGACGGTGTGTTCAAATTGGGCAGAAAGGGAATTATCTACAGTTACAGCCGTCCAGCGATCTCCCAGGATTTTGACATTTTTCGAACCCGCATTCAGAATCGGTTCAATGGCTAAGGTCATCCCTTCTCGAAAGCGAACATTTTTCAGTTCATTGGTACGGAAGTTAAACACCGAGGGTTCTTCATGGAGATTTCGCCCCACACCATGGCCAGTAAAGTCTTCAACCACCACAAACCCATTGGCTTCCACATGATTCTGAATCGCCCCGGCCAAATCCATGATCCAGTTGCCTTCTTTGACCTGCTCAATCCCTTTGAATAGGGCTTCTTCTGCGACCCGCACCAGTTTGGCCGCTTCTGGCGTGACATCTCCCACAGCTATGGTGATGCAGGAGTCCCCATGAAACCCATTGAAATAGGCCCCGGTATCAACTTTGACCACGTCTCCATTGCGGATGGTTTTGCGTTTGCTGGGGATGCCGTGGACGACTTCATGGTTAATACAGGAACAAATGGAAGCCGGAAAGCCTTGATAACCCTTGAAACTTGGTGTAGCCCCCATTTCCCGAATTCGTTTTTCCGCATAGGCATCAAGGTCAGCCGTGGTCATTCCCGGTTTGATAATCTCTGAAATTTCCTTGAGAACCGTGGCGACAATTTTTGAGGCCTGGCGCATGATTTCAATTTCACGGCGGGATTTGATTTCAATGCCTTTGCGGGGGCGGGTTTGCACCGGGGCGGTGGGGGAAAAGAGGTTCGTCAAAATATTCATCTGAACGGGGGAGAAATGAGCCAGTGGTCGTCTAGTTATCTTTTTAAGGATAGTCGGTTATGCCAGTAATTTTCAGGTGCGGGTATCCAGGCCCCGGCGGCGGCGAATTTGGATCGTGATTTGGCCGGTGTAATCGGGAATAGGGGGAGCAAGTTTCGTCAGGTGTACTTCCACTTCGTGAACTCGGGCAAATCCCAGGCCAAGGTTGGCAATTTCTCCAGCGAGGGTTTCAACCAGGCAAAAGCGTTTGGTCGCGAACAACTGCTTAATTTGGGCAATAATTTCCCGGTAATCCAAGGCCTGGGTCAGATCATCCGTTTGCATGGCCGGTTCTAAATCCAGCCAGAGTTTGAGATCCACCTGAAACCATTGTCCTAAAACCTGTTCTTCGGTCAGAGCGCCAGTGTAGCCGTAATAGCGTTGGCCTGGGAGATAAATACAGTCCATGGATTCACAGGAGGGGTGGGGGAGAGTCGGGAGTAGTCGGAGTAACTTGGGCGTAAAACCGGCCATTTTTGATCTGCACCAGGCCCTGACAGGTGGGACAACTAAACCGCCATAGCTTTCCCAAAGCAACTTTCAAGGGTTGACCGCAGTGAGGACAGGGGCCCCGAAATACCTGCTGCTCTCCCATCATGTGAATGCCCCCAATCAGCATCGGCAAGCCAATCACCGACCCCAGGCCCGTGGCACAAAAACCAACACCCATGACCACTCCAGCCAGGCCAGCCACCTTTGCCTCTTGATCTCGGGGGACTTGCTCAACCTTGGGGACAGTGTAGCGGGGCAGCGGTGAAACCACCGGGGACTCAGAAGATTGATCAGGGAGGGGGGGGCTGGGGGAAGTCTGGGGAGGGGGTAAAGAGTCGTCCGGGGGGTTAACCCAAGGTTCTGGCTCCAGTTCAGCCTCAGGTTCAGATACTGCTTCAATATCTGGGGTTGGGGTATTCGTGACCGGGGGAGGGGCAATTACTGAGGCGGGATAGGGCTCCGGATGTTGAGATAAATCCGTTGTCCAAAGGTCGCTGGTGAGGAGATCAAAGGCAGGAGTGGGGCCTGGCAACTCTGGGGCCTGGCACTCCAAGTAAAGTTCTGGGGTTAAAACTTCCGGCTCCAAGCTCAAAGTCTCAGGCTCTGAAGGTAAATCATCAAGCTCCAAGCTCAAAGTCTCAGGCTCTGAAGGTAAATCATCAAGCTCCAAGCTCAAAGTCTCAGGCTCTGAAGGCAAATCATCAAGCTCAAAGCTCGAACCGCCAAGCTCTAAAGGCAAATCATCAGACTCAAAGCTCGAATCACCAAGCTCTGAGGTGGAATCATCGGGCTCAAAGCTCAAAGTCTCAAGCTTTAAACGCGAATCATCAAGAGTTGGGGTCGAGGACGCGATTTCCCCAGAACTGTCATCTGAAATTCCCCAGTCAGCAAATTGTTGGGCCAAGACCGCATCAATTTGGGTTGCGAGCATATCTCGAACTTGCCCAAGGGAGGGGTTCTTAAATTCGGGTTGGCCCGGCGGTTCTGAAACGGTTTCTGTGTTTTGAGGTTCAGAGAAGTTGACCAGGTGCGGTGGCTTTAGAACGGTATCCCCCGCCCATGTCTCAGGTTCAGAATTGGCTATCGGTGGGGCGTCGAGATGATCAACTTTTTCAGGCAGGTTTTGATCCGGTTCTAACCCCAACTGCATGGGCAGATCGATGGGTTTGGCAGCGGGGCTGGAGATGGGAGTGATTCCCTCGGGGGTGGGTTGTGCCGCAGGGTTTTCGGGGTTTGAAGTGGGGGTACGGCTGGAAAAAAAGGACTCAACGGTTACGGGAATGGATGTTGGGGCAACCCCTCTAGCAGGGCGGGGGACAAAGGGGCGCAGATCACCCTTGGGCTTAGAGGATTCGGGTTTAAAGGGCTGAATTTCGCTGGGGGGTGCCGGGGCTGACTGGGGCTGGCTGACAGCGGTGGGGGGGGTA
>CAZZCG010000010.1:0-105787 GCA_964653145.1 uncultured Synechococcus sp.
ATATGTTCAAAAAATATACCGGGACGTAATTTCCTGGATTAATGGACATGATTGTTTAATCCAGATATCTCACCCAAAAAAATATCTTTACAGAACTTCAAGAAAATTGATCTATTAAATATTCAAAGAGTTCTTGGTCACGGGTCAGAGCCTTGACATAGAGTGTTCACCCAATATTTGAAGGTTGGGTATTTTCGCGAATTATCTTCCCCGTCAAGAGAACAAATCGCTGCCTGCTGTGACCGGCAATGGGCCACTGCGTACCCCGTCGTCGATGGTAAGAGTAGCTCAGTTGGTATTGCCCAGGCCCCGTTAGGGTTGCAGCTTAGAAGCCGGCAATTTTGTTAGCAATGAGGGTGCGGTTTTTCTCGGCGTTCAAACGAACTAGGGTGATTGATTCAAGTTCGGAACTAAAGAGCTCAACAAGCTAACCGTGACGCCAGTGCTGGTCCTTTGACTGGTTAACGACCCGGTGAAGTTATGCAGGACAGTAGTAGTTTCCTAAGTTACTGAGCGGCCGGTCATCACGGCGATTTCGCAATACTCTAAATTATCCTGGCTAGCAAACAACACCACACCGCGTTAATTGGCATTCCCCTGGGTGGCAAAGTACAAACCAATATCTGAGTTCTTATCCCGCCTAATACTCCTAATTTCCCACCCCATAACTCGATTTGTAGCTTGATACCAGCTAACAACAATCGCTCGCTAACCCAAATCACCATTGCTGGATGAATTTCGGAGTTGAGATAAAGATTTTTCAGGCAGGAAGAAGAGATAAATCAAGATCCTTTTACGGCAAGGGCTATCGGTTTGGTGAAACTGATGTTTGAGCCATGCAGCCCACAAATTTATCGCTAATAAGTCATCCCCACTCTCTAATCCAATTCAATTTGGGACTGATCCTGAAACCAACCCTTTTTCCAGAAAAAGTAAAACAAGCTCCCGGCAATACTCAACATCACTGCCCAACAGGCCGGATAACCCCAGGGCCAATTTAACTCCGGCATATTCCAAGGCGAGGCGTCAGTATTAAAGTTCATGCCATAAACCCCGACAACAAAGGTTAAGGGAATGAACACCGTTGAAATAATCGTCAGCAGCTTCATAATCTCATTCATTTTGTTACTCACTGAGGAAAGATAGACATCCATCAAACTCGCTGCTAATTCCCGATAGGTTTCCACCATGTCTAAGACTTGAATGGCATGGTCATAGCAATCCCTGAGATAAATCCGTACCTCTGGAGAAATCAATTCATTACTATCTCGGATCAGAGCGTTGATGGCATCCCGTTGAGGCCAAATGGCCCGCCGCAAGGATAGTAGTTCCCGTCGGACTTTATGAATTTCCTCCAAGGTCTGTCGGGTTGGATGGGTGACCACTTGAGTTTCCAGAAGTTCAATTCGTTCGCCGTAGTCCTCCAAAACTGGAAAAAAGCCATCAATAATGGCATCGATCAAGCTATAGGCTAAATAATCAGCACCATGTTGGCGAATTAAACCGCGACTTGTCCGTATCCGTTGCCGCACCAAGCCAAAGCAGTCTCGATCCGGTTCTTCTTGAACGGTTAACAAATAATATTTTCCCAGGATGAAACTTACCTGTTCCGCATAAAAGCCGTTCAAATCTTCCTTAGGGGTGACCATCCGGGTAATCACTAGGATTTGATCTTCGTGATCTTCCACCTTGGGACGTTGGGGCACATTGACGATGTCTTCTAAAACGATGGGATGTAAGCCAAACACCTGCCCCACCCGCCGCAGCGTATCCTCGTTACCCAGGCCCTGGACATCAATCCAAGAAACAGACTCTTTGTCGAGGTAGGGGGTGATTAACTCTGGTTGGTCTAGGTGATGACGTTGGGCAGCCTCCTGGTTGTAGTCAATCAATATCAGGTTTGGGGTTGGTGCATCTTCCTCAATACTGAGGGTGCCGGGCATTGCCCCTGGTTGGTCAAAGAAATAGTCAAAGTAGGTGGAATCATCGTCGTCATCGGCTGGGTTTTCTCGATGGGTCTGGGCCTGGTGGTGGTCGTGGGGGGCGGCGGGTGGGGACAGTTCCGGAACCAGTTGTCCAAACCGTTGAAAAAGTTTTTTTACCATGGGGGTTCTGTAGCGGGGCCTGCTCCTGATCCTGAAGGGTCTAGCTCTGGTGGTCAAGGCTAGAATCAAAAAAGTCGCAGCAATTGCCGGAATCGTTACGTTACTTTACTACCCACAAGGATTTTATGACGACAAAACAGACGTTCCAGAACTTTGATGAACTCGTTGCCCAGGCCACGGTGCCGTTAATTGTTGATTTTTATGCCGATTGGTGTGGCCCCTGCCGGATGATTGCCAAGGTTCTAGAGCAGGTTAAGCAGCAGTTAAAGTCACAAGTCCAAATCGTTAAAATCGATACGGAGCGGTATCCGGAGATTGCCAGCCAATTTCAGGTCTATGCCTTGCCCACCTTAGTGATTTTCCATCGGGGTCAGCAGATTGAGCGCATTGAAGGTGTGCAACCCCCGGAAGCCCTGATTGCTAAAGTCCAGGCCCTGCGATAACTCAGAATCCTGTTCAATCTTGAATTCACACCATAAAGCCCAAAGGAGCAAAAAAGCCCTGGTCTAGGAATGCACACAGGGAGAGGGAGTCGCAGTTGTCCGGGGAGTTAGGGAAAGCATCATGCCTTCCACCGCCACCACTGTATTGGGAAACACCTGTTGGGCCGAGGCCTGGACTTCATCTAAAAAGTCATCGTCATGGGTTGGGTCGTGATGGAACAGGATTAGTTTTTCGACTTTGGCTGCCTGGGCTAATTTAACCGCTTCTTGCCAGGTGGAATGGCCCCAGCCGACTTTGCTTTGTGCTGGTGAATAATACTCCCCGTCAGTGTAGGTGGCATCATAAATCATCACATTGGCCTGGTGAGCTAGTTTTAGGGCTGCGGGGTCGAGTTGGTCGGGGTAGTGTTCGGTATCGGTAACGTAGCTCACCACCTGATCCTGCCACTGTAGCCGGTAACCAACTCCACCTCCAGGATGATTGAGGCGTTGATTCATGACTTTGACCTCACCAATTTCTAGGATTTCCCCAGGTTCTAGGTCGCGAAATTGTAGGGAACCGGCCATGATCTGTAACGGTACAGGAAAGTTGGGATGGAGCATTTGGTCGTGTAAACATTGCTGGATACTGTGACCATCCAGGCCTGGGACACCATAGATGCAAAAGGAATTTCCGGGGATAAAGGCCGGTTGAAAAAACGGAAAGCCCTGGATATGGTCCCAATGGGTATGGCTAAAAAAGAGGTGGGCCGTTACGGGCAAATGCTGGAGTAATGCTTCCCCCAGAACCCTCAGGCCTGTTCCCCCATCAAAGATAAGTCGCTCACCCCCCGCCTGCATTTCCACACAGGGTGTATTACCGCCATAGCGTACCGTATGGGGGCCTGGAGAGGGAATACTGCCCCGAACCCCCCAAAACCGGACAATCAAGGGAGACTGAAACATGGCACACAACCACTGGGAAAACAAAAGGATGGCTATTACGTTAACGGTATCGTCATTCAGCTGAGGATTAAAAACTCCAAGGTGCTCAGAACCGGAATGGGGGTAACTTGAGAGGTCACCCTGTAAATCGTCCTAACTAAATCTAAGCTGACACCTACCCAAGACTTCGACGGTGACTTAGATCAACAGCCATCTGGACTCAGATCACCGACAGGGCTTCAGTCATGGCCATGGGGTGTTATTGTGGGTCGCCAAAAACTGAAAAATGCCAGCCTTTCACGGCCTCTCCGCCTAAATCAAACATGACGTGTTTCGCAATGGTGTATTCCTCAAAGGCATAGGTGGACATATCTTTCCCAAACCCAGATTCTTTGAAGCCACCGTGGGGCATTTCCGCACACAACGGCAAATGATCATTGACCCAGACCGTGCCAAATTGCAGGGCCGCAGCAACTTTCCAGGCCTGGTGTACATTTTTAGTCCAAACAGAAGCAGCTAAGCCATAGCGGACATTGTTGGCCACCTGAATTGCCTCTGCCACCGAATCCACCGGATTAATCACCACCACCGGGCCGAATACCTCTTCCTGCATGATTTCGCTATCAACAGGGGCATCAACAAAAATCGTCGGTGGGTAGTAAAAGCCTTTATCCTGGGCTACCGATCCCTGCCAATGGCATTTAATCCCAGCAGCGGTGGCTCGGGCGACAAATCCAGCGACTCGTTCTCGTTGTTCTGCGGAAATTAGGGGCCCCATATCGGTGGAGTCAGAGCTAATATCCCCGAGGCGAACCTGCTGTGAGAGGGCCGTAAATCGCTCCAGAAATGGATGGTAATGGGATCGTTCTACCAAAATTCGGGTCACCGCTGTGCAATCCTGACCAGTGTTAATGTAACTGCCTACCACTGCCCCCTGGGCCGCTGCCTCCAGATCTGCATCAGCGAGGACAATCATCGGCGCTTTCCCCCCCAATTCCAGATGGACACGGGCCATTTTGTGGGCCGCCAATTCCATAATCCGTTTACCCGTCGTTGTGGAGCCAGTGAAGGAGATCATGCGCACTTCGGGATGGACAACTAGGGGTTCCCCCACCTCCGGGCCACCCCCCGTAACAATGTTTAAAACTCCGGGTGGCAGGCCAATTTCCACGGCAATTTCGCCCAATTTCAAACTGCTTAGGGGGGTTTGGGGAGCAGGCTTGAGAACAATGGTATTTCCGGCGGCGAGGGCTGGGGCAAGTTTCCAGATCGCCATCATGATTGGGTAATTCCACGGGGCAATGGAGCCAATCACCCCAATGGGTTCACGCCGAATTGTTGACGTGTAGCCCCCCACCACTTCCCCGGTTCCAAGCCCAGAAATGACCCGGGCCTGGCCGGCAAAAAACTTCAGGTTATCAATGGCAAAGGGGACATCGCCGTTGCTAACTAATTTGATCGGTTTACCCGCATTGATGCTTTCCAACTGAATCAGCTCTTCGCTGTATTTTTCCAGGCCTTGGGCCAATTGCCACAGATACTGACTCCGCTCCCCTGGGGACAACGATGCCCACATCGGAAAAGCCTGACTCGCAGCTTGAACGGCTAAGTTAACATCCACAGCACTGGCCTGGGGAACTTCGGCAATGATGGCTTCGGTGGCGGGGTTAATGAGGGGTTGCCAAGTCTGCTCAACGGCGGGGACTAATTCACCCCCTATTAGCATTTTGTAGCGTGGTGTCATAAAAACCTCTGACGGGGCCTGGGAGGATGGTTACAGAAAAATTATCTTCAAGGTTGGCCCCAGAATAGACCAGAGTTCCAAGTCATGGCAAGATCGCCAATATGAATTTTAATGAATTAAACTAAAACGATTTTACCGAGTCTGAGTCAGCACTCTAAATTCTAAGAAAGTGGATGAGTTATTGATGTTTACTCAAACTGAACTATTTGAAACCACAACTGTGTTCAATGGGGTAACGAACTGGGCTTTTATCCTGTTAACCGAGGGCATGGGTTTAGCTTGGACTTTAGGTGAGCTAGGAAAAGTGATAGGGTAAAATAACACCGGCCTGGAGTTCACCACAGTGGCCATCTCATTGACTCAAATTGCCAATTATTTAGATCACCACAACCTGAATTACAAGCTAGATGCTGCCTACAACCAGATTATTACCGGCGTAACTGGGGATAACTTAGATCGATTCGTGATTGTGATTCAACTGGATGAGGAAGGGGAGTTTTTCAAGCTATTTGCCCCTGATATTTTGCCTGGTTTCCAGAATCACGCCTATAAAGAAGTCATTCTCCAAACACTCTTGGGCATCTCCTGGGAAACCAAAATGTTGCAATGGGAATACGATGCCTCTGATGGCGAAATTCGGGCCATTATTGAATTTCCCCTTGAAGATGGCACGCTCACAGAACGACAATTTTATCGCTGTTTAACGGCCCTCGTTGAAATTGTTGACAGTACCATACCCCGAATTCAAGAAATTATGGCTGCAACTCCAGAAGATAGCCCCGATGATGTTGCCGTGGGTGAGCGGCTGCTGTTGACGATTCAAGATGAGGCCCCAGGCCTGTTGGATTTAATTGCCCAGGCCTTGGAAGCTCGTAAACGCCGCGGCCAAACCTATCGAGCCGATGTCCCAGAGTAAGTCACTGCCCCTGTAAACCAGGCCACAGTGCACAAAAATGACAAGGGCAATGGTAGAGACGACGATACGGCTTAGTCGGGATTAACCTCTGGCGATGGTTTAGGTAACTGTTCTGCTTCTGGACATTCATCGGAAACCAATGGCTCGGAAAAACCCCGTGGTACCGATGCTAATTTGCGAGTAATGGCCCCAATACTTTCAAGACGCACCATTTCCTCCCAGGAGCAAACTTCATCCTCCTCATCGGTCTCGTAGCGGAGAGTCACTAAATCCCCTTCAATTTCAACGATTTTAGCCCGATCGATCAGGCGTTGTTGATCTCGCAGATATACCCCAATCTCCTGGCCATCTGTGTAAAGTTGGTAGAGCTTACGGTGTAACATCGGGCAATTCTCCTGAGCGGAATCTGGTTAATCGGGAACAATAACCCCCAACCATTGCCTGACAGTCTAGGCCATGAGCTAGGCTTTGGAAAGTGGGCCATAAACAAAATTGCGGCATCATCTCATCCTCCTGAGAGCATCCAAAAACCATCGGAGGCAATCACCCGGCTTAAAGCCAGGCCCAGCGCCATTCCAGCTAGACCCACAGGCATGAGCACCCCGAGCACTTGGCCACTGCTATATCCCAGGCTCCGCATTTCAACTCGTAACAATGTGTCCGTTGCCATGATCACAGCCAACAGGGCAAAAATGTAGGAGGCAACCACAGCCAGCGTGATGGCGGAACTCAAAACCAACATTGTGAAAATACTGCGGGGCCCCATTCGCGCCAAACGCACCACATTTCCGGTTCCCCAGATCAAGATAATCGCCACCAGTCCACAGAAAAAGTAGGCAAAAAACTGCCAGAACGGAGCATAAATGGCTAAATGCCAACCCAAGAGCACATAGGACAGAAAAACCGCCGAGGTAGCTCCCCAAGGAAATCTCTTATGTTTCTCCCTACGCTTGGCAGTGGTTTTTAGGGATCTGGGGGAGGAAACCATGGGCAATAGAATCGGATGCAATCCTGTCGGCAAAACAAGGCCTGGGACAGAATTACTTTATTTTAGCGTGTTGGGGCGGGGTTTCCGGCGGCTCCTAGGCTTTGTCAAGGACTTTTGGGGTTCTTCGCTGGATGGGGATTGACTAACATTGGCCTGGAGGAGGGGTTGTAGGGGACAGAAGACTTTGATCTGCGACCCTTGGGTAGTTTCATGAATAAGGATTTGGGTTGAAAGCGTAGCCCAATCGGCCGCAAATTGAGTTACGAATAATTGACATCGAACTTCGGTCGCTATCATCTGCAGGGTCGTCCATATTCGTTGCTCTATTTCAGGGGTTATTTCGGGAGTTGGCTGATCAATCCAGAGTAGTGGAATCGGTTGTCCCCATCGTTTTGCCAAGAATTGCACCCAACCGAGGTGAATAGCAAGGTGAATTAAGGATCTTTCTTGGGCCCTACAGGTCTCCAGGGGGTAAGTCTCAGCGACATCAGTGATCCAGATTTTGTAACCACTAGTGTTCAAAGGAGTGGAGTGGGCTGGGGGTTGTCGGATAAATTCCACCTGCAATGGCCGGGAGCAGAGGGTTTGAAGGAGTGGGTTGATGGTGTGGGCAAGTTCGGCAAAATCTGTGTCCAAGGGGATTGGCCATGCAGGTGTGGACGGGGGAGCAAGAGCGACGGATTGGAGTTGGATTTCCAGATCAGCTATGTCTTGATGATTTTGATCAATGCGGGCCCTGAGCAGGTCGAGATGGGATTCAAGGGTTTGCAGGTGACTCTGAAGGTGGGGCAGGTGGAGCCAGGCCTGGTTAAGGGCGTGCCATTGGTCTTGGTAGGGTTGATAACGCCGGAGTTGGGACTGAAGGCTGGCATGGGTTGAGGGGGAGTAGGGGAGTTCTTCCAGTTGGCTGACCACAGCAGCTAGGGCCTTGGCTAGGGGTGAGTCGGTCAAGAAGGCATGGAGGCTCCGGTGCAAATGAGTGCGTTGTGCCTGCAGGTGCCATAGTTGCCGGTCTAAAATCTCTAAATCCTGTTCTGCTTGGTGTAATTCCTCCGCTCTGGCCACAGCCCATTGCCAACGTTCCACCTCTCCCCGGGCTAAGGCGTGGTTTTTTTCGTCGTAATTAAGGTCAGCTAACTGGAGTTGGAGGTCTTCCCATTCCCAGGCCTGGTGGGGGGCAGGGGCATCCTGATGGAGTTGGTGTTGGAGGCGATTAATTTCCACGAGAATTCCCTGGAGATGTTGGCCCAGGCCAGCGGTAGAGCTTAATTGGGCCTCCAAACGACCCCGTTGAGTTAAAACCTGATCCCGTTGCTGGAGTTGCTGCACCACTTCCCGGTATTCCCGCCGCAAAACTTGAATTTCCCGTTCTGACACCGCCAGTTGCTCCCGAATCACCCAAATCTGATCCAGTAATGCCTCTTGCTCTTGCTGGTAATGCTGCTGGACAACCTGCAAATGCCGCTGTAGTAGGGGACGTTCACACACAGGACATTGAGGATTCGGGAGGCTTAGGGGGTGTTGGCAGGTTTGGAGTTGCCCCAGTTGAGTTTCCAATTCCCGTTGACGGGCCTGCAACTGTTCCATAAATCGGCGTCGGGCTTGGCCGGTTTCCTGCAAATGGCGCAGATAGATGCGTTGCTTCGTCAAATAGGCAAGCTGGGAGCTAATTTCTACCACCGCCTTTTGGAGATGGGGAGCTTGGGCCCGTTGGGCTTGCAGTTGGGCGGCATTGGCCTGGAGAGCCGCAAGTCGGGCTTCTAGGTGGGCGGTGTACTGGCTTTGTTCCTGTTCTAGCTTTTGCTGGCGGTGCAGGAGGGGAAAGGCCAAATGTTGGAGCAGATCAAGACTCTGGAGGACTTCCTGGGCCTGGTGGAGTTGGCCGAGGGCGGCTTGAATGTCTGGAGCTTGTCCTATGAGTTCTAAGAGTTTTTGGCGCTGGGTGTTGATCTGAGTCCATTGCAGTTCACAGGCCAGTAAATCCTGTTGCACCCTAAAGTAGGCCTGGTTTAACTGCCGCTCAAGGGTTTGCCGTTGTTGGTTGAGGTGATGAAAGGCAATGGCTTGTTCCCCCAGTTTTGTGGCCTGGGTTTGCAGAGTTTGGTAGTAGGCGTACCCGGCCTCAATACGCGGCGCGGCCTGGAGCAAGGGATCGAGCTGCTGAAGTTGGTGTTCAACCCAGGCCAGTTGTTGGGCATGGTGAATATGTTCCGCTTCCAGTTTTTGCAAGTGATCTGTTTGCCAGGCCAGCTGATGTTCGAGAACCGATCGGGCGGGAAAAAAGTTCTCTGTTCCTTGGACTAAATTTCCTATGGACTGAGTTTGGCATCCTAGGCTTTGCACTAACAATTCCAGCAGTTGTGTGTCGGTACAATCCCCGGCCTGGGTAACGTAAAACATTCGCCGGAATGAGTCGTAATCCCAATCGAGGTGGCGGTTGATTTGCCCCTGGGTTTGCTCCAAGCAATTGGTCGTGAGGTCGGCATAGGTGGCGGTGACTGCATCCCAGGCCTGGAATTGTACGTGAGTACTCTGCTGGTATTCCCGAGTGCGAGTAATGCGATATTCATGCCCAAGGAGTTCGACGACAAGTTCCACGGTTGCTGTGGTGGCCCCCCGATGGACCAAATCATCATCATGGCTAATTTGACACCGCCCCCAAACCACCCAAACCAAAGCTTCAAATAACGCTGATTTACCGACACTATTCTCACCACAAATGCAGGCACATTGAATCTCACTAAAATCAAGACTGGCCTGGTGATAGCTTAAGAAATGTTTCAGCGTTAATCGCCGCGGGATCATAGCAACAGTAAAGTGGACACAGGAACCAATTAAGCTCAGTATAGAATAAGCATGATCCGACGGGACTGAGTCTTTTTGATGGATTGGCTGTCTGACAATGTCCAAAAAATTCTGTCACTGCTAACAGCCCAAATACAAGACTAAATACAAGACCAAAGTATAGGCGAAGTCTGAAGTTCCAATCGGCATCAAAAATCAATTAAATGGTTCGTACCCTATATTGACTGAACTCGCCAGGGAGGAAAGGATGAAGGCAAAATATCCGATTCAAATACTTACCCTATGGATCGTCTTTTTGCTCGGAACGTTGTTTCATGGCCAGTTGGGGTTAATGCCTCTCTTTCATGGCCTGGATGTTGCCCTTTCCCGAGCGAAGAACCTAACTGAAATTATGCCCGTTCTTTGGGGAATGTTAATCTTTTTCTCTTTACCTATGGGAGCGATTATTTTAACCGTCTTTACAGAAGCCGAAATTTTCCGCCAAGGTCATTTTTGGTTCACCGTCGTTTATAGCATCTTTAACCTCCTTCATGTGGCGGCTGATTTATTTGTTCCCCCCCGTGTCTGGCCCCAAATTATCCTAATGCTGATCCTTGTTTTGGTGGGGCTACTCCTCAATCGCGTGGCCTGGTTATGGTGGCGCAAACCGGAGCGAAGGACCTACCCCTTACACTAAGTAAAGAGAAGTTTTTTGAATGATTCACTCATTTTTGATATCGTCCTCCTCCACCTATGAGCACTCTCCCTGTTGAACTCCAAGCCCGGTTAAGCTCCCCCTTAATGATTGGCAATGTGGCTGTCCATAGTCGCGTTCTACAATCCCCCTTATCTGGAGTCACAGATCTCGTCTTTCGTCGATTAGTCCGCCGCTATGCCCCAGAGTCGATGCTATACACCGAAATGGTCAATGCAACGGGCTTACATTACGTCAAAGAGTTGCCCCAAATCATGGAAGTGGATGCCCAAGAGCGACCCATCAGCATTCAACTGTTTGATTGTCGTCCTGATTTTTTAGCGGAAGCTGCGGAAAAAGCTGTGGCGGAAGGGGCCGATACGGTTGATATCAATATGGGGTGCCCCGTCAACAAAATCACGAAAAATGGTGGTGGTTCTTCGCTCTTAAGACAACCTGAGGTGGCGGCAGCGATTGTCCGGGCAGTGGTGGCAGCAGTGGATGTTCCAGTCACAGTTAAAACCCGCATTGGTTGGACGGATCAGGAAATCAACATCTTGGATTTTGCCCAACGAATGCAGGATGCTGGGGCCGCAATGATCACCGTTCATGGTCGGACTCGGGCCCAAGGCTATAACGGGTCTGCGCGCTGGGAATGGATTCGCCGTGTTAAGGAAAAACTGACGATTCCAGTGATCGCCAATGGGGATATTTTTTCAGTTGATGCGGCTGTTCAATGCTTATTAGAGACTGGGGCTGATGGTGTGATGTGTTCCCGCGGCACCTTGGGCTATCCCTTTTTAGTCGGTGAGATTGATTACTTCCTCAAAACAGGCCAGGCCAAGCCTGCTCCCACGGCCATTGAACGACTCCAATGCGCTCGGGATCACCTCATTGCCCTCTGGGAATATAAAGGTCTCAGTGGAATTCGCCAGGCCCGGAAACATTTAACCTGGTATGCCAAGGGATTCGCGGGAGCAGCGGACCTACGGGGAGAACTTTGTCTCATTGAAACTGTGGAGCAGGGGGTTTCTCTCTTGGATCAAGCGATGGAACGTCTGACTATGGCCTAGTTCACTTTTCCAGAACTAAAGACTCGTCCGATGACTTCCTCAATGGGGGGATCGGCAATCGTCAAGTCGCTGATGTCTAGTGTGGCTAACATTCTACTGACGGTTTCCGTTAATTCATCACGACGGACAATGAGGCGGGCCTCTCGACCTTGAATTTCTTCAATTTCCCCGAATTGAGTCCAGACAGTGTTAGCCACGGGTTCGTTCAGTTCAACTTTAACTTGGCGATAGGGGGCAAACTTATCTAACAATTGTTCTAGCAAACCGTCATAGATCAGACCACCCTGATGAATCAGCAAAACTCGAGAACAGAGAGCTGTGATATCTGCCATATAGTGACTGGTGAGTAAAATCGTGGCCTGGTAGCGTTCATTGTAGGCTTTGAGAAACGTGCGGACGCTCATCTGGGCATTAACATCGAGACCCAAAGTAGGCTCATCGAGGAATAAAACCTGTGGGCAATGGAGCAACGCAGCTAATAATTCCGCTTTCATCCGCTCTCCCAGGGAAAGCTTCCGAACCGGTTGAGATAGTTTATGGGTCAAATCCAGCATCTCGGCCAGTTCCCCGACCCGTTGTTCACACTCGCGATCCGACAGTTCGTACACCGCAGCATTGATCCGCAATGAGTCCAGGGCAGGTAAGTCCCAAATTAATTGTTGCTTCTGCCCCATAACCAGGGTGATTTGTCGAAGAAAGTTGGGGCGGCGTTGGTAGGGGGTATAGCCAGCAACTTGTAAACTACCAGAAGTGGGATGAATCAGACCCGTGAGCATTTTTAAGGTGGTGGTTTTCCCGGCACCATTGGGCCCTAAAAAGCCGACAACTTCCCCTGGCTGAATTTGAAAACTGACATCTTCCACTGCTGGGATTTGCCGGTATTTCCGTCGCCAGAAATGGGCCAGAGTTCCCTTAAAGCCGGCTGCCTTATCCGAAACGGTATAAATTTTAGACAGGGCCTGGGATTCAATGATCGTCACTTCAATTCAACGCAAATAACTAGAAAAACTGGAAAAATAAGAAAGCTAAACACAAAAATCATAACATACGGATCAATAATTGAAATTCAAACTGATATTTGGGATAATTCAATAACGAAATTAGTCCATAACAAATTGTTATGAACTACAATTAAGAAATGATCAAAAATAACGAAATAACGATGTCCTAAAATAATTTAATCTATACCTATAAATTCCTAAAAAGAGTCAAGTGAGTGCTTGAGGTCGACTTATCGAGATACGTCAAAACTTGAGAGATTATGAATCCTACCCTTGTGTAATCAGGAAATTACAGGGATTAAGACACTTATCAATATGTAGGTAAAACTCAAAACTTTGATTTTTCTAGTCTATCATTATTTTTAGGGTTCTACCGTCTGGACTCATCACCTTAAGCGATTTAGATTTATGGAATTAACTGTGATTGGAAAAGTTCTTGTCCAACTAAGATTATCTCAATTGGTAGTAGTTTCAATGCTGGGATTCTTGATGAGAATTGGAGTTTTACGAGGAGAATTAGATAGTTGATGATGGTGGTTAATAAGCAAGGAAATAGCCTGTTTAAAACAGTAGCTTGTTTGAGGATTAAAGATAAGTTTATCTAAGTCAAGTTGAAGAATCTTAGCTTGAACTGTCTGACGATATTTGGGCGATTGAACTAATTTTATCGCAGTATCAATATAATCAATTTCATTTTGGCTGATCAACTCTTCTAAACCTAATTCTCGTAAAATTGCTGAGCCAATACGGTTATACCAGTGACTTCCTTCCCAAGTAACGATAGGTTTACCTAGGTAAAGTGCATCAATTACTGTATTACAACCGCCAAAATGAAACGCATCAAGGCAAAAGTCTCCCTGTTCCATCAGTGCCATGTAAGTTTCATAGGGTTGTGGTGGAATTACCTGCACCATAGCCGGATCAATGAGGCGATGCACTGAGTGAAGAAACGGTAGGTAATTATTCTGCTGGCCCAATCCACTTCCAGAAAATAATCGAAAAATAATCGGACTCTTAGCGGTCTCAGCAATTTTCTTCAGCACAGTAAGCATGGGGAAATTAGCTTTTTGAGAGTACCAACTGCAATTAATAATTAATGGTTCATTATTGGGAACAAGACCTTTGGGTTGATATTGAGGGCGGGTGTTCGTTATCCCCAGGCCTGGAATCAGTACGACGCGCTCAGAGTAACGAGTCTGCAATTTTTCAAGCTTCTCAACTGCTGCACCGCCAATAAAATAATCAATTTGCGAACCAAAGGTACTAACGGAATGTCCATAGCTAGTCACTTGAATTGGCGCAAGTCTAAGGTTAGACAGGACAATACTTTCTAAGTTCATCCCTACATCAGGGAAATATACTAAGTTGAACTCATTTTTTTCAATTGGGGACACATCTAAAACACCGTTAACAGTATTCAGCTCAATAACCTGGTCAAATAAATCGGTGTGTAGAGCTTTCTTTGTATTACCAAAGGCCACCAAGATTAATTCAAAGTTCCCTTTGAGTGCTTCGATAAAATATCGTTGATTGCGATATACTGAATGTCGTGGAAACCAGTTTCCAGAAATTACTGCAACGCGATTAGATTTGGGACTGCTAATAATTTGAACGCTTTGAACAAGATTTTTTTGGACATACTGATTTATTTTTTCCTTTAACATTCGATCTGCCTGAGGATCAATATAGGTGGCTGAAAAACTCATGTGATGGAAGTTAGAAAATTGAGTAATCCGGGCATCAAAATCACGAATATGCTGTTGCAGAAAACCATAACCCTGTTCATCCGCACAAAGGGAATAGTAAATGTCAAAAATGTGACAATACCACAGAGACGATAGGGCCGTAGAAGTATCAAAGAAGGATTTAACGCTAAACTGTCTAGTGTTACGAGCGGAATAAAGAGTTAGTATCTTAACAAAGTTATTGGGCTGTTGTTTTAGCAGATGAAGGTGATGGTCTGTGGTTTTAAAACGAGATATTGCCACTACATTTGAAATTAATCCGTTGAAGCGAATAAATTGAGCAGAATAAACATCACTGATGATATAGTCTGCTTGGGTAAAGAAATAAAGAAAATCTTTGACAAAACTATCAATTTCATATTGCTGTTTTGAGTTCAGTTCTAGAAATGTGTGTTGATCAAAATCAATCAAAAATTTGATCAAATCTTGAGATAGATCATCCCACTTTTTCTGAAAATAAAGTTTAGCTAAGCGATTGGATTTGAAGGTTGTTTGTTGTGAATTTTCTGGAGATTCAATCTGGGCTGAAACTAGTTGCTGTACTAGTTGATTAACTGTATGGGTATAAACTTTTGGATGTACTAATGAAAGCTGATAGCTTCGGGTCTGGTTTCTAGCAACGTTGAGTTTGGGATAATCCTTGAGTTCAGACTCCTTGACAAAAAAGAACAGGTTTTGAATCATTTCTGGATTGATGTTTGGGTCTTGCCAAAGGGATTCTCGTAGGCAGTCGACAACACAATACCCTTCCTGTTTAAATTTTGCTGCCCAGTAGTCTGGCCATTGAAGATTAAGACCTTGGTTGGAGCTAGGCGAGGGAATTGGGCTACTAAAGAGAATAACTGAGCTTAAGCGAGTAATGGCTCGAATAAAGGCGCTCTGCTGACTAGGGGCAATTGTGGCAATCGTATCCAAGCACAATAGTAAGTCCGCTCTTTGATTTAGATGTATAAGTTGCTCATACTCGATTGTTTGAATCGTACTTTTGGGAATTGCCAGATCTCGAATAATTTGGGGAGTTGGATTAATGCCTAAAATTTCTGGAGTTCCTTGTTGATAATATTCTGCTAGCCAATGCCCTGCTCCACAGCCTACCTGGATGACACTTCTGGGTTGAATATAATTTAAGGTTAAAAGGACAGCGGCACGAATGGATGCACTCGTTTCAGGTATGACTAAATTACTAGGTTGGTTTTGATCCATTTACTTTACTCGGTGACTAGTCCTTTTCCCGTGATCTTAACTGAGGGTAGCTACGTTTCTTAACACTGTTACGTTTACTTGTTAGTTGAGTATTCTTCTGTTACTAAGCTTACAAGAACCTGCGAAATTAAACCTTAGACTGTGATGTTGAATTGTTAGTTTTTTGTGAATCTTCTAAAATAAAAATCTTCCCAAAATCAATTTGACGATGAATCTATACCGCGATCTACTTCGACCTCTTCTGTTCAACAGGCTGAAGGCTGACCCAGAATTTCTCCATACTCAAGTTCTGCGGGCTTGTGGACAAGTTGAGCGTTTTGGACAGCAGAGTCTGGTTTTACGACATCTCCTCTCCCAGCAGTATTGTTATTCCAGTCAAGCCTTGAAGCAAAACCTCTGGGGTCTGGAGTTTCCTAATCCCCTGGGCCTGGCACCGGGTTTTGATAAGAATGGGGTGGCCAGTAGTTTTTGGCAAGATTTTGGTTTTGGTTCTGTGGAAGTCGGCACTGTGACCTGGCATCCGCAACCCGGAAATCCCCAACCCCGTTTATTTCGCTTGATAGAAGATAATGCTGTTCTCAATCGTATGGGTTTTAATAACCTGGGAGCCGAGGCCCTAGCCAGACAACTAGCAACGGTTTCTGAGATGGGTTTACGCAAAATTCCCCTGGGTATTAACCTGGGAAAATCAAAAATTACCCCCCTCGACCAGGCCGTGATGGATTACGCCCAAAGCTTTCAAATGTTGTTGCCTTGGGGAGATTATTTCGTTGTTAATGTGAGTTCCCCCAACACCCCAGGCCTGAGAAGTTTACAATCCCGCAGCCAGCTGGAACCGATCCTCGAAGCACTGCAAACCAACAATCACCTCCACAAGCCGCTTTTGGTGAAAATTGCCCCGGATTTGGCCTGGGAAGATGTGGATGAAATTTTGGATCTGTGCCACCTCTATCAATTGGCAGGAATAATTGCCACCAATACCACCCTGGCTCGAACAGGTCTCAAGACCCAAACCTTAAATCCAGGCCAAGAACCTCTCCAGACCGCCGCTGGTGGGATTAGTGGCGCGCCTCTCCGGGAAAAATCAACAGAGATGATCCGTTATATCTACAAAAAAACCGCCGGAGCGTTGCCAATCATTGGGGTTGGGGGCATTTTTAATGCTGACCAGGCCTGGGAAAAAATCCAAGCAGGGGCGAGTTTGCTCCAGGTTTACACAGGTTGGATCTATGAGGGGCCAGCCTTGGTTAAGGAAATTTTACAGGGCTTAGAAGCACGTCTCGGCAACCAGGCCTGGTCTGAGGTGATTGGGCAAGGGGCCAAAACAGAGAAGGGAAACTGATCAGCCTAGGGATTATGGATAGCGAATTGGATCGCTTCCTCCAGTTTAATCATCGGTAAAAAGAATTGATATTGCCACCCCTCACCAGCCGGTTGATCAACCAGGGCAATATAGTCTTGACGAGGCCCAGCCTTTAACTCGGGGCCAGCATAGTGTTCAACGGCATGGAAAATGGTCAAGCGAGCAACAACATAACTTGCGACGTAGGCATCCACCACCACAAATAGGGCCAGGAGTAGCTTCTGGGGTTTAGTCATGGGGGTCTCCTCACCTCAGGATGATTGGCAGAGTTCATTAAACGCTTGGGCTGGTGACTGGGCCTGGGTAATTGGTCGGCCAATGACTAAATAATCTGCCCCCGCAACCATGGCCTGGTTTGGTGTGAGGGTGCGCTGTTGATCGTCCCGGCCCTGTTGATTAGCTAAGCGAATTCCTGGACAAACCAAGAGAAAATCATCTCCACAGGCTCGGCGGAGATCTGCGGCTTCTTGGGGGGAACAGACCACGCCGTCTAAACCGGATTCCTGGGCAAGGAGGGCCATTTGTAAAATATAGTCCGGTAACTCCAAGGGAACTTTGAGGTCAAAGGCCAATTCTCGACTGGAAAAACTAGTTAACAAGGTCACACCGATGAGTTTTGGGGGGATAATTCCCAGGGTGGCGGCGGTTTCCTGGAGAGCAGTTTGGGCAGCGGTTAATCCCCGGCGGCCCACCGTGGTGTGAATGGTGACCAGATCAACGCCATAGTGGGCAATTACTCGACAGGCGGCGGCCACCGTATTCGGAATATCGTGGAGTTTCAGATCCAGAAAGATGCGTTTATTGGCTGACTTTAGACCTGGGATCACCGTATGCCCGGCCTGGAGAAATAATTCTAAACCGACTTTCCAAAACTGGGCCTGGGGAATTTGGGCAACTAGGTGATCAGCAGCAGCGGCAGTGGGAACATCCAAGGCAATGATAATTTTTTCGGACAGAGGGGAATATGGCATGGGTCGAGGGTGACTAATTTTGATTAATCCGCAACAGGAGCCACAGGGCGGAAATAATTCCCGTGAGCTGGGCCGCAATGATATTTATTTTGGATTGGACTACAAAAATATCGATTGGTTCCACCAGTAACCCCGTTGCATAAACAGCAGCGCCTTGGGGAATTGACAATACTCGCAACAGCAACATGCCAACATTCCACTCCGCGGCAATCACCGTAAAGATCATTCCCAGCACATTCACCCACAGACCCAGCTTGAGGTATTTAATTACATCGGCCTTTGAGGGACGCTTATCGGGATTTTCCAGTTGCCGACCCAGTTGGGGATAGCGGAAATTACAGTAAATCCCAATCGATAGAAAAATCATCCCAACACAGGCCAAAATTAAGCCAAAGTTAGGACGATTCGGGGCTTGAATTTCTGGGGCATTGAAGTTCCGACCAAAAAATACGGTGAGAATGATGATCAACGAGAGGAAGCCAAAAATCACCTGAATCCAAAAGCCAATCCAGCCGATCCGTTGCATTTCCAGGCCCAGACGGTGGATCGGTTCAGTTACTTTGCGTCCTTTTCCGGGGAGCCGATTCATGCCAAATCCTGTTGAACACCTACATTCCTAGAATACTGGGCCAGCCTCAACCCAACCGCTGAACATGACTTCAGGATTCCAGTAATTTAATCTGAAGCCCATCATATCCCCTGGCGACTCACGCGAATAATGGTTTCCGTCATTTGTTCAAAGGCATCATCATGGCTAATCACGAACAATTGCTGAAAGCTGCGTAAATTGCCCAAGGCTTCTGCCAGTTGCCGCCGTCGGGTTTGATCCATGTTGGTGGTGGGTTCATCAAAAAAGGCAATATCAATTTCCACCAAGACTTTGAGCAGGGCCAACCGGATCGCCAAGGCCGCACACATCTGCTCCCCCCCTGACAAACTTTTAAACCCGCGCCAATGGCCCTCCTCCTGCACGCGAATTTCGTAATCCTCTGTCCAGGCCAAGGCCACATCCGGCCGATCCAGTAATTCCCGAAACAGTTGATCCGCCACTTGGACAATGCTGGTCATGTAGTACTGGGTAATCCGGGGCCCACTTTGGTTCAAGGCTTGGCGACTAAACTGAATAAAATCATCGATGACCTGTTGTTTGGCTTGGGTCTGCTGGAGGGCCTGGAGTTGTTGGAAAAGACTTTGGCGGTGGGCTAATTTCTCCTGTAGGGCTTGGCGTTGTTGTTGGTACAGGGGAAGGCTGCCCTGGAGTTGGCCCCGCTGATGTTGTCCCTGTTGGATGGTCAGGTTTAGGTGTTCTAAGGTCTCTGGGGTAAAGGCTTGTCGCTGCTGGTTTAACTCTTGGGTCAGGGCCTGGAGGCGTTGACAGAGTTGCTGCTGTTGGGCCTGGAACGATTGCTGTTGAGCCTGGAGTTCCGGGAGTTGCTGGGCAAGACTGTGCTGTTGCAGATAGGTTTGGTAGCCCTGTTGATGGAGTTGTTGTTGTTGACGCGTGGCCTGCCGTTGCTGTTCGAGTTTGCCCAGGGCCTGGAGTTGGGCTTGGATTTGTTGCAATCGGGTGGCAAGAGTGTCAAGGGTCTGGGTGGCGGTGCCATGGTTGGCCTGGAGTTGGGGTAGCTGGGCCAGTTGGGCTTGGAGATGCTGGAGTTGCCCGCGGGGGTCTGCCAGGGTGGTTAATTGGGCCTGGAGTTCGGCAGCTTGCTGTTGGAGTTGGGGCAGTTGGTCTAAGCGGGATTGCAGGCGCTGGCGTTGTTTTTCAGCTTGGGCCCATTGCTCTTGGTGTTGGGCTAATTGGGCGGATTTGATGGGCAATGTGGCCAATTGCAATTGGGCTTGGCGGGCGGTCTGAAGTTGGGTTGAAAGGATTTCCCGTTGGTGTTCCCAATCCAGGGTTGGCTCTGTTCCCCCCAGGCCAAGGGCGAGGTGATGGAGTTGATTCAACAGGTGACGATAGTTCGTTGGGCCTTGGGCGAGAGCAGTTTCCACCGTGTGTTTCCCCAGCAATGACCCCGGCCAGGCAGCCACATATCCTTGAGCTAATTCCGTCAGGTTGTCGAGTTCATGGAGTTGGGTTTGGGCCTGTTTTAGGAGGCGTTCCAGTTGCTCCCGTAAGCCTTGATTAAGGTTCTGGTGCTGCCGCTGCTGTTGGAGAAGTCCATACTCCGTTTCTAGGTCAGCTAGGCGGGAGGCTTCGGGTTGGAGGGCGGTGAGGGCGTGGATTTCCCGTTGGCTTTGATCAATGATGGCCTGGAGGCTGGCGCTGGTTTGGCTCAGGAGTTCGGCATCCGTTTGGGCTTGCTCTAGGGTGGAGAGTTCGATCCGGAGAGACTGGAGGGATTGTTCCAGATGCAGTTGTTGGGGCAGCAATGGCTCGAGGGTATGAATTTTGGCCTGGGCGGTGGCCAATTGATCCAGTTGCAGTTCCAGTTGACTCAGGTGGTTAGTTTGCCGAGTGTAGTCCTGCTGGAGGTTTTGGGCATGGTGTTCCAGAGCGGGCCGTTGCTGCAACTGTTGCTCCAGACTGGTCAGGGTTTCGGCTAATTCCAAGTAGGCCTGGTAGTCGAGGGCATGGGTTTGACAGCGGTGCGCGGCGGTTTCAGCCTGGGTCAGTTGTTGCTGCAGTTGGGTCTGAAGTTGAGTCAGTTGGGACAGTTCTAAACCCAGACGTTCCTGTTGTTGTTCCAGGTGAGTCAAATGCTGGGCCTGAGCTTGGAGGTGTTGCCGTTGTTGTTCCCAGGCCCTGAGTTGCTCCTCTAGGGTTTGCAGTTGGGCTTCACTGGTGGCAATGGTGGCGATCAGGGCCTGTTCCTCAGTTTTCAAATTCTCCCAATCCGCTAATTCTCCCTGACACTGCTCAATTTCGTGGGTGGTTGCCTGTAACTGGGCCTGGCTGTAATTTTTTAGACCCAAGGCTTTTTGAAAGGCATCTTTGTAATCATCAACCCGCAAAATCGGATCAAAGACTTTTTTTCGCCCCTCAGGACTTTTGAGAAAATCCGCTGTAAACGTTCCTTGGGGAATGCCAATCATTTCCGAAAATAGGTTTGGTAGGGATAACCCACCTGCAATACCCAACTGTTGCCGCAGCCAATGATCAATGTCATTCCTAGTACTTAACCCCAATTTTCTCTGGAGTTGCGGATCAAAGATTTCATAGCCTCTACTGGTGCAGCGATGCACGCGATAGGTGCGACCATCGGATTGGGAAATAAAACTCACCCAGGCCTGGGCACTTTTGGCCCCATTACGAATCAGTTCAGATTTTGTATAGCTACAGTAATCGAACAAAACCCAGGCCAAGGCTTCGATAATGCTGGTTTTACCGGCCCCATTTTCCCCACAAATGGCATTAATTCCAGGACGAAAGGTAAACTGTTGCGCTTGATGGATTTTAAAGTTTTTCAGATTAACCGAAAGGATTTCCATAGAACTGTATCAGTCAACCGAATTTGGCCTGGGGTGGGGGGGATCAGATTTTCTTCACCGTATCACAGGCCGTCAAGTGGGGTTTTAAAGGGCGTTCTGGTGTGCATCTGTTTAATGCAAGCGATTAAAACTCAGATTCAGCGGCAACGAAACTGAGGTGACTCAAAATTTGGTTCACGTCAATCAGAAATAAAGGTTCATCAGTCGGGGCCTGGGCCGGGACAAGCAGGGTGCTTACCCCATGAATTTCACCCCAAGAAAGATAGTTTTTGGGCAGCGGCGTAATTTGCTCAGCTTGAATCCGGATTAACTGGGGTGGGGCAAGAATCGGAATTCCCATCGGCTCAGAGTGATCAGGATCGGCACTTTGGAGAATTAACAGAAACTGATAGGGCGTTTTCCTAGAACTAGGGCGATGGGGTAATAAGAATTTTTCAATATCTAAAACTAAAATTTCCTGCCCTTGATAATTCACCAGGCCAATGCCGCGTCCGGTGGGGTCACCATAGATCGTGGTTAGGGGAATAACTTTCAGAACTTGGGTTATTGGCAAGGCAAACTGGTGTTGGGCAATTTCAAATTTCAGAAACTGCTGAGCCGGGGCCTGGGTGGGGGCATTACGAGATTTCCGGCGGGATTTTAAGGAAGTAGTAAGAGCCATAATTCAAAATCTCAGATTAAACCAGTTGGGGTTGGGCCATGGTGGTCATTTTTTTAAGGGTGGCCAACAAATCAGCCTCGCGAAAGGGCTTGGTAAAGTAAGCGGCGGCTCCCAGGTTCATTGCAATTTGACGGTGTTTTTCACTACTGCGAGAAGTCAGCATGGCCACGGGCAGTTTGTCTCGGTTGCGTAAATTTTTGACATGAGCCAAGAAACCATAGCCGTCTAAGCGGGGCATTTCTATGTCGCAAATGACAGCATTCACCACCAGGCCATTGCTGAGTAAATCCAATGCTTCTTGGCCATCTTTTGCTTGTTCGACCCGATAACCTGCTTTTTCGAGGGTATTTGCTAAAAATCGGCGGACATTGATCGAGTCATCCACAATCAGAATTGTTGTTTGCAAGGTTTGTCGGGCTTGAGTTGTGGCCAGGCCAGGGGATTTGGGTTTGAGCGCCGGGGCCTGGGGTTGTTGGGTTTCCAGCCAGCGCCAAAGGCCAAAGGTATCCACAAGGGGGACAATCCGACCATCGCCCAAAATCGTACAACCACTAAACCCCGGCGGTAAAGGCAGCGCGCTATCCACTTGCCGAATGGTGACTTCCTGTTCACCCCAATAGCGTTCGGTGGGAATCCCCAATAAATGATCCCCTTGGGCAATGACGAGTAAGGAGGGTTGATCAATAATTGGCGTAGTTTCCATTGTGATCCGAGGCTGGGGGCGGGGAAAGTTAAACCATTGTTCCAGTTGAATTAGCGGCATCAACAGGCCGTCCCAATCCAGTAGCGTTTGGCCAGCACTATGCAAGACCTGGTCTGGTGCGTAGAGGGTCATTTCTTCAACCGCATCGGTGGGAACCGCGACTAACATCCCGGCAATTTCCACCAGTAAAACCCGAACAACAGAAAGCGTAAACGGGACTGTAATCGTAAAGGTCGTCCCCAGGCCAAGCCGCGTATCCACATGAATTTCACCGCGAATTTTCTGAAGATTCGTCCGCACCACATCCATACCGACGCCGCGACCCGAGAGTTCCGTGACTTGAGTGGCAGTGGTAAATCCGGGTTCAAAAATTAAATCTAACAGTTCCCGTTCACTGGCCTGGTTCAACATTGAGGCATCTAAGCCCATCTCCAGACCCCGTTGTTTAATTTTCTCCAGGTTAATACCTTGCCCATCATCAGAAATTTGGATGACGGTTTGACTCCCGCGGTAGGAGGCACTGATCGCAATTTTGGCCGGGTTGGGTTTCTTTTGGGCAGTACGGTCTTGGGCCGGTTCAATCCCGTGATCAAAAGCGTTCCGAACCAGATGTAACAGGGGATCTGTCAAGGCTTCTAAAATCGTCCGATCCACCAGGGTATTGCCGCCTTGAATGTCGAGTTGGACAGATTTTCCGTACTCATGGCAGAGATCTCGAACCATCCGGGGATAACGATTGGCTAAGTCGGAAAAGGGCCGCATCCGTACCTGAGTCAGGCGATTTTGCATTTGTTTGGCGGTGCGGTGCAAGTCTCGTTGGGTGCGCTCGGTGTCCTCCAGGCCAATTTCTAGGTCGCTGGTAATTTCTTGGATTTGGACAATGGTTTCGATCACATCCTGGGAGAGTTGGTGCAGCGGGTTGTAACGGTCAAACTCTAGGGCATCAAATTGATCGTGCCAGTGATTGAGTTCCGACTTGGCCTGGGTAAACGTGGGTATGGCAAAGGATTGAGTCGTGACCCGATCATAGGCCTGGCGCAGTTGGAAGTTGGTTTGCTCAAGGCGGCGGACTTTTTCTTTCAGGGCAATCATTCGTTGTTGCAGCCGTTGAACTTGCAAGCCTAAACCATTGCGCTCGATGGTCAATTCCCCAAATAAATCCGCCAATTCATCCAGTTGTTGCACTGCGACGCGGACGGTTTGATAGGCCTCGGTTGGACTCAAGGGTTTCGCGGGAGGCTGGGATAAATGGGAGAGATCACCAGAGGGAATGGTGGATTTGGAAATGGGCGGAATTGTCGGTGTCGGGTTAGCGGGAAACAGTCCAGGCGAGAGTTCCAGTACCGTGTCAAATTCATCGTCGGCCAGTTCTGCATCCAAGTCGGCTAAAAGGTTTTCCAGGCCCCCCGATAATTGTTCTTCATGGGGTTCATGTTCCAGGTAAGGAATTTCCAGGGTTTCTAGGTCGTGGGGGTGGCTCGGTTCCGGTTCAACCAAGAGGGCAGCGGCATCCTGTTCAAGGTCGGCTAAATTGGCTAAGTCTTCTAAATCTGGGAGTTCGGGGACTGCGTCTAAATCGGATAACTCGGGGATCTCGCCCAAGTCCAACAAATCCAGGCCAGCGGATCGGGAAAGAAATCGCTCCGGCAGAGCATTAAATTGGCCAATTAAAACCATGGCCTGGCAGCGGCGCCACCCCTGAACAATTTCGCTGGCCACTTGGCTGAGGTTCGTGGGCTGTTTTTCTAAAAGATCATGGATTGAGACGCAATAACTGACAAAGGCCGGCAGTTCCAGCATTTGCCCCAGGCCCTCAAGCTCTTGAGCAACAATTTTCAGTTCTTCCAGTAAGCAGGGTTGTCCATCACTGGCCAAAACCGCCTCTAACCGTTGCAAGCAGCCTTCCACTTCCGACTCAAACAACAGGGCCCGCATATCCCCGCCAGCTTCTTCCGAAAGCAGGGAAATTTCACTTTCCGGTTGTAATTCTCCCAACTGGGACTGGAGTAGAGCGAAAATCGGATCTACTTGGGTATTGAGCCAACTTTGGGAGGCGATCATGCCTTGGCGATTCAGGGAAACAATGTGTTGCAGGCAGTCCACACCCCGGAGAAGTTGCTGCTCTAAATCCAAATCCACAGGGGTGCCAGCCCGGATCACTTTTAAGAAATCCTCGAGGCGATGGGCCAAGTCACTCAGTTGGGCAAACCCCATCATGGCCGCGCCCCCCTTAATCGAATGAGCGGCCCGGAGAATCCCATCCACCCGACCGCGGTTTTGGTCGTCCTGACTCAGACCCAACAAGCCCGTTTCCATGGCCTGTAGATAGTCTTGGGCTTCTTCTAAAAACTGTTGCCGGATGACTTCTTGCCCATCATTGACTGGGAGGAGTTGGGATTCGGGGGGAACCATGGTCTTAGCTGTCCTCTGTCACCGTGAACGTATCCACCGAGGCCTGGAGTTTTTGCGCCACCGCCACGGTTTCTTCTAAGGACTCAGAAATGTGCCGCGATTTATCAGACATCCCCTCCGAGACCTTGGCAATATCTTTCATCAGGGTATTGACGGTGGTTGAAGTCCGGGTTTGGGTCACAGTGGTTTCGGAAATGGATTGCACCAGTTCATCAATGGCCTGGGAGACTGTCACAATTTCTTCCAGGTTTTTCTTGGCTTCTTCCACCAACTGGGTTCCGGTCACCACCTGACTGGTTCCAGTTTCCATCGCCGTGACGACCTCGTTGGTTTCCTGTTGGATCGCCTCGACAATTTGCTCAATTTCTTTCGTTGCCGCAGCAGATCGGGCCGCCAATTCCCCAACTTCTTCTGCAACCACAGCAAACCCCCGCCCTTCTTCCCCGGCTCGAGCAGCCTCAATACTGGCATTGATCGCAAGCAGGTTGGTTTGGAGGGCAATTTGGTTAATCAAGGAAATCACTTTCGAAATCTGTTGGGACGATTCACCCAAGCGTTTGACCTTTTTCGCGGTTTCCGCCACCGTTTCCCGCAGACTGAGAATACTTTGCACCGTATCGTCCATCGTTTTGCCGCTGGTTTGAGCCGTTTCCGAGGCTTTCCGAGCCACTTCTGCCGCTTGGTTTGCGGTATCCGCCACGGATTGGATTGAGCTGGACATTTCCTCAATTGCGCTCAACATTCGGTTAATTTTCTTGGCCTGGCGTAACGAGTCATCCGCTAGTTGGCGCATCGCTGTTTCGTCTTCATTCAGGGCCTGGTTCACTTGGGCTGTTGAATCTTTCACCTGCAAGACCACTTCCCGCAAGCTTTCGATTAAGGAGTTGAAAATGTCTGCCACCGTGCCGATTTCCCCAGCCGTGATGTCGGCCCGGACTGTTAGATCCCCTTGGGAGGCAGCTTCCACTTCGCTGAGGAGGTTAATCAGTTGCATTTGAATGCTTTCCCGCCGTTGTTGCTGCTCTTGGGCGAGTTCTTCAGCTTTTTTCAGAGCCAGTTCAGTTTTTTGAACAAAATTAGCCCGCTCCCAAACCAGGCCTGCTTGGGTAGCTAACTGACTCAGAAAATCAATCTCAGACTGCTGCCAGTTCCGGGGCCCCGAACATTGATGGGCAATTAAGAGTGCCACCAATTTTTGCTCCACCAGCATCGGTGTGACCAAGTTGGCCCGGACTTTTAGGGGTGAAAGTTGCTTGAGGTGACAGGGGGTTAATCCAGCATTGAGAATATCGGGGGTGGCTTGGACGCGCCCTTGTGTATAGGCTTTCACCCAATTTTGGCGGAAACAGGGGTCATCAATGATGTTGTCAAGGGCGGCGGGCCAGGCCGGATCTACGGATTCGGCAATCACGGTGCCGACATAATCTGCATCAAACTGGTAGACAATCACCCGATCCACCCCCAAGGCCTGGCGCGCCATCGTCACCAGAGTATTGAGAATGTCGGGTTCTGTAGTTTCGGCGGCAATTTTGAGCGTAATATCCCGAATTTGTTGAGCCCGGCGGTTTTCTTCTTCCTGCTGGCGACGGTTGGCTGCGGTGATGGTGACAAGGCTTTGCATCTGTTCTGCCAGGCCATTGATCTGAGTCCCTAAGCCGCTAATCTCATCGTTGCCAGTAATTTCGGCCCTGGTGCCTAAATCTCCAGATTGAATCTGACGCAGGGCCTGGTTCAACCCTGAGACCCGAGCAGTTTCTTTTTTCGCCAAAGCATATGAGATTCTCCCCACGGCCAAAATCGTCAGCCCCAGGCCGCCCCAGAATGTCCACAGGAGTGAATCTTGACCGGCTAAAACTTGGGATTTATCGCGAGTGAGGAGAACTTGCCACTGGTCTGGGCTATTGGGAATTGGGGCCAGAGCGATGAGTTGCTGTTGGTTGGCCAGGCGACTAAACGTGGTTCCTCCGCCTTGGACTTGACTGAGGTTTAGAAAAAGGGTGCTGGCATTTTGACCCACGGTTTCAGGAATTGAGGACATCGCAATCGTCCCAGCCCCATCCAAGACAAAAAAGTTACCGCCATTATTCGTAAAGGTACGGGCAAAGCTAATCAGTTGCGGATTTTCAACCAGGCCCCGGCGACTATTCATACTCTCTTGCATTAGAAGTTGCCATTGATTGGCCGCGCTCTGAGCCTGGGTCAGTTGGGATTGTCGCGCCTGTTGGATTAAGTTCTGACTCGCCACTGTGTAGGAAACCAGGCCAACGCCAATTACGGGAATCATCCCCAGCACCAAGCCCAGGAGAGTATATTTCAGGGTTAAACTGCCCGGTTTTGTCGGTTTAGAACTGGGTTGAGGCTTGTTGGCCTGGGGTGGTTTAGCCGTGCTCTCTGAGGGAATCACCTGACCGCTGCCGTTAGCCATACCATTACTCGGGGTCTCGGGTGTTTCATCAACGTAGGCATTTACCACCGATTGGGGCAGTTTGGGCGGTTGCATGGCTTGGGGGCGTTGGGACGTGGTCATAGGGATTCCTAGTCAGAATAAAAATTGATTGTTCAAGTGAATTTAGTGAGGGGTGGAGTCCAACAGGGCCTGGATAATCGCTTCTGCGGCTAACACTAAAAGGACTTCTTGATGATGCAAACAACAACCGCGCAAATAGGGAATTAAGCCCGCTGCCACCGTTCCTACCGGAGATTGAATCGCCTCAGACTTTAAGCGCACCAGTCCCCGAATTTCTCGCATGGCCAGGCCAAGGGGTTTCTCCCCAGCGGGTCGGATAATGGCTACGGTCAACTGGGGAACATTGAGTTCTAAAGCGGGTAATCCCAACAGGAGCGGTAAATCAATCACCCAAATCACTCGGTTGCGATGATTTAAGAGCCCCAGCACCACCTCTGGCATATTTGGCATTACAGTGAGTTTTTGGCCTGGAACCACTAAAACCTCTTGGATATCATCCGTCGCTAAAACCGCAGTGGTATCTAGGGTGAGTTGTAACCGCAGGTAGGGGTCTCCCAGGCGAGGTTGAAAGCGCTTTTCTCCTAGACCTGCCAGTAAATCCAAGCTTTCCAATGCTTCAGTTGTAATGTTTCCTCCGGTTTGCATGAGTCTTGACCAACTTCTCCGTTTAGGTGACTGACTTTACTGCCTTAACAATGTCATCCCGATTAAAAGGTTTCGTGACATAGGCATCAGCCCCTTGTTTCATCGCCCAGAGCCGATCCAGTTCTTGATTTTTTGAGCTACAAACAATAATCGGTAATTTCTCAGTTCCGGGATTTTTCTTGAGACTACGACATAGTTCAAACCCGCTCATTCCCGGCATGACCACATCCGTAATCACCACATCCGGCTTCAGTTGGCTGGCTTTATCCAGTGCTTCCTTAGCATCACTGGCATTGATCACGGAGTAACCACTTTCCTTGAGATAGGTGTTAATTAACTCCATCTCAGAGGGGGTATCTTCCACCACTAAAACCGTACTCATTACCGCAACCTCAAAAATTAGAAACTAAAAATGTAAATTAAATAATTAACCCAAGGTTCAACATCTCAACTGAGATACTGAAAAACCATTTTCAACAGCTCTGATTGGGTAAAAGGCTTAGTCATGTAATCTGTAGCTCCCACTAGCTTGGCTTTAGCCCGATCAATCAACCCCGTATTCCCAGTGACCATGATGATTGGCGTAGTTTTGAATTGCGCATGGTTGCGAATCACCTTACAGAACTTGTAGCCATCAATATTTGGCATTCCAACATCGAGCAAAATTAAATCCGGTTGAATCCGCATCACCTCCATCAGGGCTTTCACTGAGTCATTCAAAGTCGTTACGGTAAAGGTTTCATCGGCCAAAAAGCGACTCAGTTCCTGAAGCATGGCTGGACTGTCATCAATACAAACAATTTTGAATTGCTTTTGGCTGTTGAAGCCGGGAATTGTGAACTTACTCAGGTCCCCAGATTCTTCCGCAATGGATTCAAGATGACTAATGGTTCTAGCTTCAATCCGGGGCAGTAAATCAAAGGGAGGTTGGGGTTCCCGCAGAAAAATCGTCCCATCTTGAATATAGGGATAAAGACTTTTGACCAGCTTCAATTCGTCCTGATTGGTTAAGACCGCTAAATGTCGGAAACTATAGCCTTTTAATAAATTTCCTAAGCGTTGTTGCTGTTGTGAACTCAGTCGTTGATGCCCCCGTGTTTGGGTAAAGAGGTAGGGACGTTGAAATGGAGAGCTAATTTTGTCTCGAAACTGTCGCCATTGATTGACATTAGATTCGGTACGCTGGAGCAGTTGAGCTAGAGATAAACTTGTCAAAATTGGCATCGAAGGAAAGTTGACCAGTTCATGTTTTCCATCTTTCACACGCAAAAAAGACTCTAATACTTCCACCGCTAAATTGTGAATCAGTAACCCCACTTGGGCCGGATTGATATAGCCGGATTTGTTTAACCAGCAAATGGCTTCATAACTGGCAGTAGAAGTATTCAGAGCCTCAAAATTCGTCCGGGCCTGGGTTCTAACTTCTCGGGTTAGACTGGGAATATCCGCACTGAGTCGACGTAAATGACGTTCAAGGCGATCAAAGGGTTCAACACTATGGGTGGCAAAAAACAAATGCCCGGCCTGGAAATAAAACGACCACGTTACAGCCCGACTGGTAACTAATAAACAACCCGAACTGCCTGAATCTAAAAGTTGTTGCAGTAAACTTTGGGGTTGCAATGCCGTTGAATTCATTGGAATGGACTGTACCATCAGAACACCTACACCAGGACAAAAATCTAACTCAACATGGGAAAAAAGGCCCTCTAGTCTTAACAACTAGAGCGCAAATATAATGAAGTTCCCCCTACATTGAAGATATTTTTGTTGTCACCATTTATTAAACAACAGTCAACATAAAACACAAATAGTGATCAACCACTAATCCCCCAATTAAACATGATTGAGCAACTGATTCTTAGAGAAAATCAATAAGTCATACACAATGAGCGATTAACTTAATCAACAAGAAACTATTAAGAAAATCTAAACTCACTACTAAATTTATCACGACTGAACCTCACTGAATCTCAGACTCTTAACGAATCTTTATATTGATTAAACTTTCGAGATGATTCAGCAAATTTTCTTAATTATTTTCGAGTAAAGATTCGCTATCCTAGTCATGGCGCGTTAATAACCGAGATTGAGCAGCGTATCTTCCTGATGAGTCTGGATCACGCAATCGGAAGTGGGATAAGCGGCACAGAGCAGGGCAAATCCAGCCTTGAGCTCATGCTCCTTAAGAAAACTGTGATCTGATTGATCCAATGTCCCACTGAGAATTCGCCCCGCACAGGTGACACACGCCCCAGCCCGACAAGAGTAGGGAATTTCAATACCCTGAGCCTCGGCCTCATCCAAAATATACTCATCCGCCGGTACCTTAATTGTTTTCCGAAGCCCCAAGCCTTCATTCACTAATGTGACGTTATAAACCCGATTGTGCTCCCGTTTCATATTTCCCCCTTTGAGATAACACAGTAAGTTGCTTTGAAATCAAGAGAAGACACTAGCTAAATAGCTAATTAATCTAAATCATCCACAGCAAGGTGTTGTAAAGCTAAACAATGAAGCTTAAAATTTTCCAAATAATGATCGGAAATTAGTAGCAACTCGAGAGAAAGAGTAAACTAACCCTCAGTCCATAACTTATTTGACTTTACAGATTCCAGTCCCACAGCGGAGCGAGTTGTTCATGAAAACCTGATATTTTTTTACCTAACTTAGTAATCAGAAATATATTAAGATGATAGAATAATTAGCTGAGAACTGTTAATCTTTAATCTCCAGGAACTTCCAGCAGCCAATGCTTAAAGCCACAATGAATTTCCCAGGAGATTGTTCCTAATGTTTGGGCCCAATCATCGGCAGTAATTGCGGACTCACCATCATCTCCCAAGAGTGTCACAACGTCTCCCCTTCTGCAACTCCGGTAACTCAGAAAAGACAATCATTCAGTTGATCCATCGTTATCGCCCCAATCTGCTGGACTTCATTACCCTTGACTGAGACCGACAACTTTATTGGGGAGGCGACGTAGGACACCATCGACATTACCAATCCCCACCTCTGTAGTTTGCACCGGCCTGGATGCAACAAACTGGTGACAATAGCTGACCCCTGTCCCATGTTCTAAATGTTTAATCAAAGTAATTCAGGCCCAGACTCATAGGACAGGTCGGAGTAACACAAGATTTCGCAAATGAGTTGTAGGCTATAAACAAGAGAGAGACAGGCCAACTCAGACTAAATTGTCACGAAACTTTGGTGGTAGCAAGGTGGCAGCAGAATTGACTCATTGAAGGCGGGGAATAGGGATAGTCTAGCCCTGGAGGTGCTGCCGTTGTTGCTCCCAGGCCCTGAGTTGCTCCTCTAGGGTTTGCAGTTGGGCTTCAGAGCTGTGTTAGTCAACCGAATTTGGCCTGGGGTGGGGGGATCAGATTTTCTTTACCGTACCACAGGTGTCCCCGACAACATTGGCATGTTTTCCAGGCCCAGTTTTACAACTTAAGATGTGACCAAGGACTGGTGAGAAGCGGCATGGGCGCTCTGTCTGGTAATCACCATCAAAACACAGGTAAATTCAACCAACTGACTAACTTAAAGGTTGCAATTTAGAGGTTGTTTTTTGAAAAAAATAGCATCTGAATATAACTTAACTACCCACAAAGGAGGAAAATGGGTTTTATCTAGTCGCTGAAGTTAATGGGGCAAAACTATTCTTTGACGGGGCGGACTGCCTGGCGCGAAAACCCATGCTCTTTGAGTTCTTTTTGCAGCATTAACGCATTTTCCACCCGATCCACAAACATTACCCCGGTCAAGTGATCAATTTCGTGGAGGATCGCCCTGGCTAGGAGTTCTGTGGCATATAGTAACTGGGGACGACCCAATTCGTCTTTGTAGGACACTTCAATCATTACAGGTCGTTTAACATCCAAATAGACACCGGGAATGCTTAAACACCCTTCCTCCGCAACCTCAACCTCATCACTGACATCTTTGACCACAGGGTTAATGAGAATTAGAGGAGGGTTGGCCGCTTCATCAGGATTAATATCGACCACAATGAGTTGTTTGTTAATTCCCACCTGAGGGGCTGCCAGGCCAATGCCAGCTGAGCTATACATGGTCTGCAACATTTTCCGGGCCAGTTGTCGAGTTTCATCGTTGACCTGGGTAATCCGTTTTGAGCCTTGCCGGAGTACTTTATCCCCCAGATAGTGGAGTTGGAGGGGCGGGTTTTTCAGCTTTTCTTTTGCTACAGCAATTGGGGAGGTTGTCAGGCTGGCCATGGAGAATAGTTAAAAATTATTCAAGAGACTTAATATAATTCTATCCTACTGTTTTCCCCCGTCACTGGCCTGGAAAGGAGTTTTCACGTTCCCCAGTTTGCTATTGACCTCTCCCTAGTTTGTCCCACGTTTCCTTTCCTATGGTTATTGCTGCCCCTGCATCTGTTCCCGGCACCCCAGGCCCAAAACCCTTATCCGTAGGCATTTTTGTTTGCTTGGAATGGCTTCCCCAGGCCGGTGGTCATGTCAAATGTTGGGAACGCTATGCCCAGGCCGCGGCGGAGTTTCCAGAATGGGTTGATGTCACCGTCTATTTTCTTGGGGAATCTGAAACGGTCATTCCCATTGCCCCCAACGTCCGCTATCACCTGTTACCGCCGCAACTCAGCACTAAGCAATTTAAGTTTTTACAGCAAGGGGCTGGGGATACGGATCTATGGCCCACCCATGGTCGTCTTGCCCAACTTTTGCCGCAACACGATGTTTTCCAAACCACCGATACCTTTAGCTTTGCCCAAACCGTGCGTCGCCATTGCCAAAAAACGGGTCAGCCGCTTCTTACCTGCTTAAATACAGATCTTCCCCTGTTTACGACGGTATATTCTCGAGAAATTTTGCAACGAGTTTTAGGTGACACCGGAGTACCTGGGGCTCTGCGCCAATTTCTCCTCGACCGAATTCAATTTGATCAGCGCTTGGGGGACAATGCCCGAAAAAAGTTAAAGCGCTTTACCCAGGCCTGTGACCGGGTTTTAGTCTCTCGACAAGCGGATTACGACTGGTTAACCAATTTTTTGCCCCCAGATCGGATCAGTTGGTTTCGTCTCGGCTTGGATCGGGAGTTGTTTCATCCGAGTCGCAGGCATCCTGAGCAATTTCGTAAAGCCTTCCATCTTCCCCCTGATGTGCCTGTGTTACTTTTTGTTGGCCGCATTGATGCTAGTAAACAGGTGCTGCTGATGGCCAAGGCGGCCCGAGTTCTTTTAGACTTGGGGTTTGATTTACATGTATTCATGGCCGGCAGTGGCGGGCAAATGGCGGCGGTTCGGGAGTTACTAGGCGATCGAGTGACGATGCCAGGGGTTTTATCCCAGGAAGCCTTGGCTCAGGTCTATGCCAGTAGTGATATTTTTGTGTTTCCCTCTGAGTCTGAAACCGGCCCCAATGTTGTGGTTGAAGCCCGGGCAGCTGGTTTACCCGTGGTTATTTCTGGCTTTGATAATGGAGCGCGTTTTATTCATCAATCTGGGGAGGATGGTGTTGTTGTTCACAGTCGAGAACCCCAGGCCTGGGCCGAGGCAATTTTACCCCTTCTCAAGAATCCCAGCCAGCGTCAAGAAATGGGAAATAAAGCCCATCAAATTACGGCCATGACCTATTTAACTTGGCAGGAAACATTTAAGCAGGACATTCTCGGGGCCTGGTATCAGGTTTATGCTAAGAGAGGATAGCCCTCATTCATTCAAAAGACATCTATGTTGTGCCATGACTCAATCCAACCTCACCAATCTCTATGATCAAGATTTCCAAAAGTGGCTGGAAGAAACAACAAATTACCTAAAACATCAGGAGTTTCAAGCACTTGATATTTCACATTTAATTGAGGAACTAAATGATTTGGGTAACTCTAGCAAACTCGCACTAGAGAGCAATTTAACTATTCTCCTTGCCCATCTTTTAAAACTGACTGTTCAATTCGAGGTTCCTGATACGATGAAATACAGTTGGTATGAATCTATCGACGAACATCGTCAGCGAGTAAAAAAACAACTATCTAAAAGTCCTTCCTTAAAATCCTATTGGCAGAAAGCCATTCTAGAAGCCTACCCTGATGCACGAAAATTAGCGATAAAGGAAGGCCGGCGAGCAAAATTTGGGATCACAATTCCACCGGAAACTGCTTACCCAGAACAATGTCCATTTTCACAACTGCAAATTTTAGATGATGAGTTTTATGGGGGGGTAAACCTCTAACACCCTTGTTCTACGGGAGAGTTCCAGGCTGTGTACCTAATTTTATCGCAGCCCAAAATACCCAGAACTATCCCAAAGAGCATCAAGTTTAACTTGTTAATGATCAGGTATATTTCATAAACCTATGAATTCCTGTTCCAGATTCGGCAGTACCACCACTGTTGCCAACGCAATAATCCAGGCCCTAGTCCGCCTTATAAAAACCTAATTCGCCTCTTAGATTCCCATAGTTACAATGATTATCCTGACCTTGGCCTGGTCTGTGGAGGGCATGAGTTTAGGGTTGCCACTTCACAACATTGGGGTTAACTCTGTGAGTTGGGATGGCGCAATTTTGGCCCATACCGCCATAGGGTTAATTGGGGTAGTTTTTTTGTTGCCGGGGATGGGGGAATTACGGAAGTGGTAACCGTGGGCTTATGGTCACCACAAAAAAGTTCGATTTCGATAGCGACCCCTACAACCCTTTTGTTCGACAGATACCCCTTTGGTCTGCCAAGGCTTTAGGCATTTTTCGCTTAACTGTACCGTCTCCCAGGCCTGGCATCAAATGGCTGACTTTCACTAAAAATGCTTGCTCCCATCAATATTCCTATCCCAGGCCACACTGAGCGGGGTACAATACAAATTCGGTGAACTTACGGCTTATTCATGATTTCCAGTAACGATTTTCGCCCCGGTGTCAGCATTGAATTAGATGGGTCTGTCTGGCGTGTTGTCGAATTTTTGCACGTCAAACCGGGAAAAGGATCTGCATTTGTCCGTACTAAGCTGAAAAATGTCCAGTCCGGGAGTGTGGTGGAGCGGACGTTCCGGGCCGGTGAAACAGTCCCCCAGGCCAATCTGGAAAAGAGCACAATGCAACATACCTATAAAGATGGGGATGACTTTGTCTTTATGGATATGGAAACCTATGAAGAAGCCAGTCTTAGCGCCACTCAGATTGGAGATCGGGTGAAATATCTCAAAGAAGGGATGGAAGTGAATGTGGTTCGCTGGGGAACTCGGGTCTTGGAAGTTGAACTACCCAACTCAGTGGTTTTAGAGGTAACTCAAACCGATCCTGGGGTTAAAGGCGATACGGCCACTGGCGGCACAAAACCAGCCATTGTCGAAACTGGGGCCCAGGTCATGGTTCCCTTGTTTATTTCAATTGGCGAGCGGATTAAGATTGACACTCGCACAGATGCCTACTTAGGGCGGGAGTAAAGAAACCACGGTGGAGCTAGATCTAAATCAACTACGGGAATTAGTCACAATTCTCAACCAAACGGACATCACCGAGCTGAGCCTCAAAAGCGGTGACCTGGAACTAACCCTTAAGAAAGGCACGACGGTTGTCCCTCAACCAGTGGTCATGGCCCCTCCAGTGACCCCATCCGTCGCAACCTCCGTCCCAGAGCTTGTGCCCCCACCTAGCGAACCCACCCCTCCACCCCAGACCCCCAAAAAAGGTGCAGAGATCACCTCTCCCATGGTGGGAACCTTTTACCGTGCGCCGGCCCCCGATGAACCTCCATTTATTGAGGTGGGGGACAGTGTTAAAAAAGGTCAGGTTGTGTGCATCATTGAGGCGATGAAACTGATGAACGAGATCGAAGCCGAAGTCAATGGTGTCGTCACGGAAATTTTGCTCCAAAACGGTGAACCAGTGGAATTTGGGCAGGCCCTAATCCGGATCAATCCCAGTTAAATCAAGCCCGTTAACTGTGGGGTTCACCAAACAGAATCACTGAACAGGGAAGAGCCTGCACCACCTGAGTCGTAATATCACTCACCGCTAACCCCCCTGTCGTCCGCCGCCGAATCGAGCGCATTAGCACTAAATCTCGGGTTGTCGCCTGCTGCAAAATCGCCCGGGCAATGTCAGACTCAGCCACCGTTTGAATTTCAATGCAGACAGGACGGCTATCTGGGGCTAAAACCCGCGATAATTCCGATTCAAATTGGGTCTTTTGTTCCGGGGGTGTGCCGGGCAAGCTGACATGAAGTAAGGTAACTTCCGCTTGGCTGGCGGTGGCGAGGGCCTGGGCAAAGCCGACAATACGCAGGGTGGCAGCTGTTAAGTCGCGAACTGGAACAAGAATCGACTGAATTTTATCCGGTTCATCCAACAGGCGCGTAATCGCTACCGGACAATGGGCCGACCAGAGAATACTATCGATCATTGTCCCAAATAAGCGGGCTCGCAATCCTCGGTTTTCTGACCAGCCCACAATAATTAAGTTGCTATTTTCCTCCCGACTTACCCGCGTAATCCCCAAGGGAACATCATCATCAATCCGCATTTGTGGCTCCAGGGGCACCCCGTAGGCCTGGCCGATTTCTTTGGCCCGATTTAGGAGTTTGCGGCCCCGTTGAATATTGAATTCCAGGCCGGGGTCATCCATGTGCACCGCCGCCCGCGCAATCACCAAAGGAACCACACGACCTTGCTCATGGTGGGCCAACAGGGCTGCCAATTGAATCAGGGAGCGTTGGGTTTGAGGATTTTGGACTGGAACAATGACGGTAAAGGGATCAGGACGCTGATTTTCGACTTCACTGTCCAGAGGTTCCCACCAAGTGTCCTCAAGGCTCTCGGTTTCGGCCTGGGGAATGGGCAAACGACTGGCCACGCGGGAGGTAATATAGGGGCCCAAAATCGAAGTGACCACCATCAGGACAATTACGCTATTCAAAATGTCCTTAGTGAGAATTCCCTGCTGAAAGCCCACCAACGTTGCAGCTAGAGTTGCAGCCACCTGCGGTAACGACAACGACCACATACTTAGCATCTCAATCTGGCTGTAGCGGTAAAGAAGGCTCGCTAACCAGGCCGCGATGAACTTGCTCCCCACCAGGCCGAGAATGATAGCAATGGTAATTCCCAGGGAACTCAGGGTTTGCAAAAAGGCGGGCAGATCAATCAGCAGGCCCATGTCAATAAAGAAAAAGGGAATGAATAACACCCCGCCGACAAACTCCACCTTTTCCTTAACTGGACTCTCCCCAATCACATCATTCACCGCCAGGCCAGCTAAAAAGGCCCCAACAATTTGCTCAATCCCAATCACCTGGGCACCAACGGAGGCCACAAACAACGCCAGCAGCACAAATAAAAACTGATTCCCCTCATCGTCCCCAGAGCGACGGAAAAACTCCTTACCGGCCCGATCAATCCCCCAGAGAACCGCAAAGGAATAGATGCCCAAGGCCCCCAGCAGAAAGATTAAACTCCAAAAGGTAAACGTGCCCCCGGCAATGCCGACACAGATGGCCAAGACCAACAACGCAGCTGTGTCAGTGAAAATTGTCGCCCCAATCGTGACCGTGATCGCCTCATTTTGGACAACCCCCAAACGGCTGACAATGGGATAGGCCAAGAGGGTGTGGGAGGCAAACAAGGAGCCAATTAACAAAGAGGCATTCCAACCAAAGCCAAACCACCGCCCCACCACCATTCCGGAGATCAGGGGCACAATAAAGGTCAAAAAACCAAAGCCCATGGAACGGTTGCGGGTTTTGCGAAATTGGCTCAGGTCAATCTCCAGGCCAGCAACAAACATTAGATAGATCTTGCCCACCCCCGAGAGCAGCACCATCGTCTCAGTGTCATGGCTAAGAAATTTCACCCCACTGGGCCCCAGAATAATTCCGGCTAAGAGTAAACCCACCAGGCCTGGTAATTTAATCCGCTCAAAAATTGGGGGAATCAGCAGACTGACCGCAATCAGAACTGTGAAAATGAAAACGGGATTATCGAGTAACACGGCTATTTTCTGGGCGCAGTTCCACAGGAATGTCCTAGTCAGCCTAACCTATTTCGTTGCTCCCACAGGGATTGATCTGGGGTGATCAGAGGCCGGGATTTGAGAATTTCGGACAAACTGGCGGAATGGAGAATGACGAAGATTCAGGAATCCTGATCGTGGGCCAAGGCCAGGAGAGTACAATCCGTTTCGTAAAGAATGTCGTAACTTTTCAGGAGTGACGCAAACTTACTCAGGTCAAAACTGCGGGGATCACTGCGCTCTCCATAGCGATCCACCTCTTTGTGATAGACAACCCGATCGGATTTAACCCGTGTCCGCGCCACCAACCAGGCCAGGGAACGGTATTGAGCTTCGGTGTAACCACTGTGGGTCAGATACTCGTGCATGCCATCAGGGGGGGTTTCCAGGGAAATGTGGTAGGCGAAATTATTGACCGAAGAGGCCACCCGGGGATTTGTTTTGACTGATTCTCCTTGAAATTCGGAATTGCCTGCCCCAAAGGCCCGCTTCTCCGGAGGGACAACATGGATCAACGTCCCATCCAGGCCAATGATCGTGTGGTAGCTAACTTGATCCTCGTCGTAGCGGTGATAGGTCTGAAACAAACTCACAGCACTTTCCCAGGAGCCAACGGTTTCGTGGAGAACAACCAAAAGGGGAAAGTTAACGGATTGGCCATGGATGTCCTTGGAAAACCGCTCCCCGTAATTGCTTGGATCCGCCGGTTTCCAGATTTCCCTGGGGTGATATTTGGGGAGAGATTGGGCCAGGTATTGGGGGTCGATAGTTTGATCCACTTCTGCCGATTTGGAGACTACGGCCTCACAGGCCCGCGCTGGTTTGACAATTCCTGTATCAACAACCGGGACATAACGATTTATCAATTGATTGGCCTGGGCTTCTAACCTGGCCTGGAGTTGGGCTTGGGCCTGTAACTGGTTTTGCTGATGCCCCTGCACCCAGGTCATTGAAACCACCAGCAGCAGAAAGATGCCAAGACTCCAGAGCATTTGCCGTCTCATGATTACCCAAATCCCTACTGCTCACACCCATTGGTTTTTAGGTAAGCATAGATTTTTACTGCTAGCTGTATGTTGGTTGACAGTTTCAGGATTGACAGCCAAAGGGCTAAGTGGCTTAGATCTGGCTCAGATTGAAAGCACCAGGCTGCATTGAGTCAATCAGGATTTTAGATAGGCTGCAATCGCTTCCCGAGTCAAAGCCGCCACCGATTTATTTTCCTGTTCCGCCAACTCTTTTAATTGCTCGTACTGATCCGAACGAACATCAACTCGATACCGCCGTCCCTTGGCCTGGGGAGTTCCGGTATAGGTTGCCATAAAATCTCGCAAGGCGCCAAAGCCAACCCGATGGCAAAAGTCCCCAAAACTTTCCAGCGTTGGTTTCACCCGACGGGATTTTTTGTAGAAAACTAGGAGTGGCTCAAGGGTCGCTTCCAATTCCCCGATGGGCATCTTTTCCATAAAGGTTTGGGCCAGTCGAGTTTGATTGGGACAGCCGGACAGCCACAATTGATAAGTTTCCGGGGTAATGCCGACAAAGCCCAATTCCGCCAGATAAGGACGCGCACAGCCGTTGGGGCACCCGGTCATCCGAATCACAAAATGCTCCTGTCCCAGGCCTAGCCGCACCATCAATGCCCGAATCCGCTCCAAGACACTGGGAATCGCCCGTTCAGATTCCGTAATTGCAAGACCACAGGTGGGCAAAGCCGGACAGGCCATGGCATAGCGTTCCAGCGGATCAATCCGATCCAGGCGAGGAATACCATGGTCATCCAACAGGGCCTGGATTTTAGCCTGATCCGCAGACTTAACATCACAGAGGATGAGGTTTTGGTGGGGGGTGACCCGCATAGGGAGCTGGTACTGCTGGATTATTTTCTGGAGTGCCGTTTTTAATCGAAATTCACCCCGATCCCAAATCCGGCCATTCGCAATGGAAAGACCATAGAAATACTGCCCATTTCCCTGGGGATGCCAACCCAAAAAATCCTCATACTTAAATGGCGGCATTTCTTGCAACGTGCCTAGGGGCTTGCCCAAATACTCTTCCACCTTGGCCTTAAACTTGGCAACGCCCCAGTCGTGAATCAGATACTTCAGCCGAGCATGGCGACGATTTTGCCGATCTCCGTAATCCCGTTGAGTGGCAACGATGGCTTTAACCGCATCGTAGACATCTGCTTTGTCCACATAACCAATGGCATCGGCTGCCCGGGCAAAGGTCTCTTCTTTATTGTGAGTTCGCCCCAGGCCCCCACCGGCAAAAATATTAAACCCCTCCAGTTCCCCCTGGTCATTGGTCAGCACCACTAAGGTTAAATCTTGGGAAAACAGATCAATGGAGTTATCCCCTGGCACCGTAAGGGCACACTTAAACTTACGGGGCATATATTGGGTGCCATAAATCGGTTCCTCATCCCCGTGAATCAGGGTACCTGTGCCATTTTTTTGGCGGGCAGCTTTGACCTCTGGGGCTTCTTCCCCGGTAATGACCTTCTCCCCATCTAGCCAGATTTCGTAATAGGCCCCGGTCTGAGGCGTCAAGAGATCTGCAATCCGATGGGCATACTCATAGGCCAAATGATAGTCAGGACGATTTGTGAAGGGTGCGGGTGGGGCCATAACATTCCGGTTTAAATCGCCACAGGCCCCGAGGGTTGACCCCATGCTTTTAATAATGGCTGCCATGACGGTTTTTAAATTCCGCTTGAGAATTCCATGGAGCTGAAAAGCTTGCCGCGTGGTCGCCCGGATGGTGCCGTTGCCGTAGTCATCACTTAGCCGATCTAGAGTCAGATAAAGCTCAGGCGGAATGTAGCCAGCGGGTGTCCGCGTGCGGAGCATGAATTGATAGTCTTTCTCCTGCCCCTTGACGCGATTATCCCGGTTGTCCTGTTGGTAGGAACCATGAAATTTGAGAATTTGAATGCCATCTTCAGTAAAGTGGGTCGTATCCTGCCGGAGCTCCGTTGCCACAGGTTCCCGGAGATGTTGGCTTTTTTCCTTGAGAATCTCAACTTTTGAGGGTTTAGCCGGTTTAATGACAGATAAGGGGGATGCAACCATAGAATCGTGCGCCAAGTGTTCAGGATATGGGCAAGGGCCAAGCCGCCGACAGGTAAAGCGGAATTGTCCAGTTTAAACCAATCGATGACCATACCCCACTTTTTCGGTCGAGATAGTGTTCATCGGTCTTTGAATCATAACGGATTTTGAGCCCGATGTGGATCCAGTTTCGCAAGGATGGTAATTCCATCAGCTAGGATTAAGAATGACCTAGTAGTTATCATTCTCAATCAGGTAATATTTATCGGCTCAAGTCATTAAGCCACTCTCGTCAACTTTGGCTCAAGGGGATCAATAATGACCAGAGGGATCGCCAAAAAATCGACAATCTTGCCGCCAACAACGTTCTAAATGGGAATATTGATAAAACTGCCAAAATTTTGCCGGATTAAGAAAAGTTCCGGGTTGTCCGAGGGGTTGTTTTAAGTAACGCCATAGCGGGAAATGCAGCCGAACCGACCGAAGGATCTGGGTAGACATGATGATCATCGAAAGCGTGAGGTCAAAATAGGCAAACAGATTGCTACGTTCATAATAAATCAGGCATTCTGGAAATCGCTGCTGAAGTGATGATTCTTAAGGGTTTGCTTAGATTGCTGACTCTCCACCGCCGGTAATATTGCAATTTCGCAACAAAGTGAGATGATGAATAAATCTAAAATCTATTTTGTGATCAAAGCTTTAAAATCCATGTTCGGCTAATTCATCAATGGTTCTCTTTGCTTCCCTGTTCAATATTTTCATCACAAGATTTTAATTTCAGGGATGGACGTGAACTCCTAGCCTTACTAAATCAATAATTTGGAGAATGATTTAGCTCTTATGTCGCTGTTTGACTGGTTTGCCAATATCAAAAAAGACTCTCCGGTTCCCCCCACCCAACAAGAACGGGAAATTGCTGATGGCCTGTGGAGCAAATGCCCAGCCTGTGGTGTTTTGACCTATACAAAGGATTTGCGGGCTAATCAAATGGTCTGTCCCGAATGTCACCACCACAACCGGGTCAGCAGTGATGAGCGGATCCGCCAATTAATTGATGCCGGCACCTGGACAACCTTGGATGAACACTTGGTCAGCTGCGATCCACTGCAATTTCGCGACCGCAAGCCCTATCAAGATCGATTAAAAGAATACCAGGCCAAGACCGGGTTAAAGGATGCGGTGCAAACCGGCCTGGGAAAAATTGACGGAGAACTAGCGGCCCTAGCCGTCATGGATTTTCGGTTCATGGGGGGCAGCATGGGGTCGGTGGTGGGGGAAAAAATTACTCGCCTAATTGAACGGGCCACGGGAGATAACTTGCCAGTCATTATTGTCTGTGCCTCCGGTGGAGCTCGGATGCAGGAGGGAATGCTGAGTTTGGTGCAAATGGCCAAAACTTCTGCGGCCCTCGAGCGTCACCGCGAATCCCGCCTACTCTACATTCCGGTTCTAACCCATCCAACCACCGGGGGGGTCACGGCCAGTTTTGCCATGTTGGGAGACATTATCCTCGCGGAACCTAAGGCTACCATTGGTTTTGCCGGGCGACGGGTGATTGAGCAAACCCTCCGAGAAAAATTGCCCGACGACTTTCAAACCGCAGAATATTTACTCCAGGCCGGGTTTGTGGATGCCATTGTCCCTCGGACTCAGCTCAAAACTACCCTGGCGCGCTTCATTCGTCTCCATCCCCCCCTGCGGACACACCATTCCCTAATTCCCGGCACACTCCCAATCCCTTCTATGGTTGAATAGCCGGTTGGCTTCCCAAGCAAGGGTAAACCCCGAGTATTATTAAATTAGGTTAAGATTACGGTTAACAAATAGAAATCATTGCTCATTAAGGCTAACATCCACGCATAAATTGAAAGTATGAGAGGGATTTTTCCTCCTGTGTGATTCCAGAGGTAACAGCGACACCATGTTCACTCCCCAAGATTTAATTGGTCAAAAAGTCTGGCTTGAGATTGAGCGTGATGATCCCTATGGCCCCATAGAATCACTGCGGGTACAGGCTGAAATTACCCAACCCACCTCCCCCCCCTGGTATTACGGCCGCTACCTTAATCCTCCGGCATTTGTGCGCACCAACGGACAGTGGCTCACCTATCAGGAAGCCGAGCAAGCTTTCCTGATGCATCCTGTGATTGATGAGGAAGAGTTTGCCGACGAGGATGATGATCTATTCCCCGATGAGCTAAACCCGCCCCGTTACTAATCATGGCAATTCCCAGCCTGGCCTTTGGTTGTGATCTCTCAGGTCGTGAAGAATTTGCCCAGTTTATCCAGGCCCATACGGCTTTCTTGAAACGCTTTCGTCTCTTAATACCAACGGATTTGGAGATGTTGATTCCCGATGGCTTGAGGACAGGGCATGGCCTGAAAATCTTGCCGGAGTTGGGCAGTGGAGCTGAGGTCACCATTGCCGCCAAAATAATGGCCAAGGAGTTGACTGCGGTCTTTCTTTGGGGCGCCTATCGACCTGGGCAAACCGAAGACTTTGACCTGATTATTCGCTACTGTGCCCGTTATGATGTTCCCCTGGCCTTAAATTCTGCCACCGCCACCGCCCTCCTGGCCCAGGCTGCCCCCTATCCCCATGCCTGTTTAATCTTTAACCCTGCAGCAGGCCAGGGAGATGCTCGGCAAACGCTGTTACAAATTCGCAGCATGTTGCAACCCTATTTTCATCTCACTGTTCTGACTACGACTCCAACCACCAGCGCAGAAACCCTCGTGAACCAGGCCCTGGAATCACAAGTCGATGCAATTTTGGTGGCGGGGGGAGATGGCACCATTTCGGCGGTGGCCCATGCCCTTGTTGGTACTAAGATTCCCTTGGGCGTAATTCCCACCGGAACTGCCAATGCCTTTGGGGGGGCCTTGGGGTTGCCCGGAACCATTCCCGCTGCCTGTGAGGTGATCATTGTTGGTCATACGCGGCAGGTGGATGTGGCCAGTTGCGAGGTACGGGGGGGCAATTCTGAGGAAATTTGCCAACAAACAATGATTTTATTGACAGGGATTGGTTTTGAAGCAGAAACCGTTGAGCGGGCTAATCGTGAGGCCAAGGATCGATTCGGGAGCTTGGCCTATATTTGGGCTGGGGTACAGCAGTTTCAGACCCAAGATTCGTTTAGTACCCAACTGATTGTCGATGGTAAACCAACAACCCTAAATGCAGCTGCCATTACCGTAGCCAATGCCGCTCCCATGACCTCTGTTTTAGCCTATGGTACCGGGGAAGTGATTATGGATGATGGCCTCCTGGATATTACGATCGTAGCCCCAGTGGATCGGCTCCAAGCCTTTAACTCGCTTTTACAGCTTTTTGGGAGTGCGATCCGTAAAATTGCCCCAAATCGAGATGACATCATTGGTCTGCGGGGAGAAACCATGGAAATCCAAACGGATCCGCCACAAAAAGTTGTGATTGATGGTGAAATTCTCGGGACGACCCCCTTAAAAATGAAAACCATTCCGCGGGGCCTGGTGGTTTTTGCGCCGCTTTAACGCCGGAGAATTAAACCCATTGGCTAATGCGCGAGAGCCTTAGAATCGTAGCCCAAAAATCATATCCAGGGGAGCTGGTTGTAAATTTCCCCGAAAATCCAGCAGTTGTACCAGGCCCAAATAGGCAACCCCTAAAATTACCGCCATTACCCCCGTCAAAATTGCTACCCAGCGACCACGTTCCATAATTGTTCTCTGATTGATCTATACGATGCGTTTAGCTGTAAATTGGACACCAATAAAAAACCTCACTTTCCCCTTGCTTACATGGTTCCTCAAGGGTTAGCAGGAATGGGTTCGGGGTTTGGGGGCGCCGCAGCATTGGGGGCCGGAATGGATTCTTCGTCCCGGGTGCGTTCTGAGGGGACAGGGGTGACTAAAGCTGGGCCCGGAGGATTTTCAGTTGATGGGGCCTGGGGGGCAGCGGATACTTGGGTGGGGTAATTGAGGGCCAAAAGTTGCTTTTCTAACTCTAAGGTTGAGGAAAACAGCCGACTCAGCCCCCGAATCAGCCGCCGCAAATCCTCCTGAAACTCCTTGTCGTCTGAGAGTTTAATCAAGTCATTGGTGATTTTTTGGGTGTTCACAAAGGTGGCCCGGGCTGCGTCTAAGGTTTGAGCCAAGGACAGCATCACCATCGGATTACTGACGGTGCCGGTAATGCTGTTGAGATTTTCTGCGGCCTGGGAGCCATTTTTGAGCAGTGCTTCTAAATCTTCCAGGACACTACTCTGTTCTAAGCGGCTTAGAAAGGGAGATAGGGTTTTGAGGGCGGCTTGAAGTTCTTGGCCAGAGGCACTGATGGAGTTGAGGGCACTGGTAATGGTTCCCCGATTCACCTCCACTAGAGCAGTGACCTGTGTTGCGGCCTCGGTAACAGAGCGGGCGGCGGTGGAAAATTCCTGGAGCTGTTGATTGGCATCGGCACTGAGGCGATTAACACTTTCGGCGGCGGTGGCAACTTTAGTAATGGCGGTGTTGGTGTTGTCAATTAACTGTGATTGATCCAAGCTCGCAGCAATGGCATTAGCAGCGGTAATCAAATCATCTAGGCTTTTCCCGGTTCGTCCCTGGATCGTTTGCCCATTGCAAATAATCAGGGTTTGATCACAGTTTTCACCAATAGGAGAAATATTTTCTGGTAAGCTGTCGACCGCCGCAATTTGACGAAAATCTAAAAAAGAACTGCCCACAAACCCCGACTGACGAACTTCTGGAATCGCATCACTGGGCAGAATCACATTCCGTAATTTAGCCTTGGCCACAATTCCCGTGGGGCCAACCTGGACATCGGAGACGCTGCCAACCCGCACCCCCCGATAACGCACCGGTGTACCAACCACCAGGCCTGGGGCATTTTCCAGAAGAATTTCCACTTCATAGGTTTGTCCGGCAAAAAGATTACCCCGCAGCCAAATCAAGCCAACCCCCAAGACGCCCAGGCCAATTAAAAACAGTAGCCCAACTGTACTTTCTTGCATAACCCGGGATCTCATTGACTTTGGCCTCCTGCTAAGGGTGGTTCAACAATCCGAATTGGCCCATGAATCTGACCTTGAAGAAACTGGTTTAAGTAGGGATCATCACTGGTTTCAATTTCACTCACCGTTCCTTGCCATCGTATCTTACCCTCATAGAGCAGGATCATTTGCTGCCCGGTGCGGTGGATGGTGCTGTGTTGATGGGTAACGATGACATAGGTGGGGCAGGTGTTGGCATGGATGTTGCGAATCATGTCCTCAATCACTGTCGAAGCAATTGGATCCAAGCCAGCGGTGGGCTCATCGTAGAGCAAAATCTGAGGATCGTCATCTTGGTCATGGGGATTATTTAAAATTGCGCGAGCAAAACTCACCCGTTTGCGCATCCCGCCAGATAGTTCCGCCGGGTAGAGATGTCCCTTGTTTTCCAGGCCCACTAGGGCTAACTTTTCATCGACCAATGCTTTGATTTCAGCGTGGGATAAGCGGGTATTTTCGTAGAGGTGAAAGCCGACATTTTCCTCAACAGTTAAGGAGTCAAACAAGGCTGACTGCTGAAAGACCATGCTCATCCGAATTAGATCTCTTCCTTCTGACAAATTGCCATCCCGTTCTTGGCCGTTGATTAAGATAATTCCGGTATCTGGCTCAGTTAATCCGGCAATTAAACGCAAAATTGTGGACTTTCCTGTACCCGAGGGGCCAATAACGGCTAGGGCATCTCCAGCTTCAATCGTCAGATTAATGTCATCCAGAACGACCTTATCGCCAAAGGATTTACTCACTCCCCGAAATTCAATCAGTGGTTGAGGCATAGAGCTTATCAAAGTACTAGATCAGGTCTTCCAAAGCTTGCACTTCAATGGCCTCTAGGCCCCGGGCATCTCCTAACTTCAACAGTGCTGCCTTTGAATCTTCTTGAACACCCATATCCTCATCCTGGAGGGCTGCGATTAAGGCATCAATGGCCTGGCGATAGAGGGAATCAACGGGGATCGCCCGACACAACTGACCGAGGGCCCAGGCGGCGTTACTCCTGACCACGGCCATGGGATCATGGATCAAGGCGGTAATCAGGGGCGGCACCGCAGCAGTGGCAGCATCTGGACTAACTTCAGCCATTTGTCCGAGTGAACTGGCTGCCCACAACCGTACAGCGGAAATATCTGTCAAAAGGGTGGTGGTTAGGGGTTCTAAGGCCCGCGGGTCGCGACAGTTTCCCAGGGCCCAGGCCACGCCTTTACGGACATAACCATTCCAGTCCTGATCCAGTTGGGAAATCAAAGGCTCAACGGCACTGGGACTGGGATTGCGACCAAGGGCATAGGCTGCACTCACCCGCACCAGGGGACAGGCGGAACTGAGTAAACCAATCAGGGCTGGAATCGCACGGGAATCCTCAAGTTCACAGAACGCCCGGGCTGCTAACATCCGCTGATTCACATCCTCTGAAGCCAGTAAAGCCAGCATTTCATCCGCATCTGGGCGTTGGGAATCCATCACCTCCGGATAGTCATCTCCGACTGGGGCGTGGGTATCACTGATGAGTTGGAGATCACCGTCATCCATCATGGCTAACTGGAGCAAACCGATTACAGCTACTTAGGCAAAATTTTTTGGCTGTCTAGTTATGATCAATTAAACTACTGAATGGGAAATTGGCAATAGCGGAGTCCCTGAGGGCAGCGATAATTTTCTCATTGGCCTTTGGAAATGGATAATCGTTTAACTCCGCTACGGTAACCCAGCGGACTTCTTCGCAGGCTAGGGGTTGGGGCTCTCCTGTTTGATGCAGGCAGTGATGAACCACTAAGGTTACTTTAAAGTGGCTGTAGGCATGATCAACCCGAATGAGTTCCGGCCCCACAGCAATTTCAATCCCCAGTTCTTCGCGAATTTCTCGGATAATACACTCCGAAATACTTTCCTCTGGTTCAACTTTCCCCCCCGGAAACTCCCACAGCCCTCCCAATAAACCCTCTGTTGGACGACGGTCGATCAGAACTTGCTGCTGTTGGTTCCAAATTACGGCGACGCCAATGAGCTTGTGAGGAAGGGCTGGGCGGGGTGTGGTCATGGGCAGTTCGTGAACGCGCTGTTGGAGATGGGCCTGGCAATAGTTTACCCATGGACAGCGGGGACATTGCGGATTTTTCGGAAGACAAACCGTTGCGCCTAAATCCATTAGGGCCTGGTTAAAGTCGCGAGGAAAAGTTGGATCCAGTAAATCCGCAGAGAGCACCCAAAGGGTTTTTAAGGCTTTTGCCGGTGGTTGCTCCAGGCCGTGGAGTCGGGCCAAGACTCGTTTGACATTGCCATCGAGAATTGGCTGAGGGGCATTGAAGGCCGCACTGAGAATTCCACCTGCGGTGGTGCGACCAATTCCGGGTAATGCCATAACCTGGTCGAATTGCCGGGGAAATTGTCCGTGGTGTTGAGTCTGGAGAATCTGGGCAGCGGCGTGAAGATTTCGGGCCCGCGCATAATAACCTAACCCTTGCCAAAGCTTCAAAACCTGTTGCAACGGGGCCTGGGCTAGGATTTCTATGTCGGGAAAGGTGGCCAGCCAGCGGTGGTAGTAAGGGATCACAGTTTGCACCTGGGTCTGTTGGAGCATGATCTCTGAAATCCAGATGGCATAGGGGTCTTGGGTCATTCGCCAAGGTAAATTACGGCCAAACTCGGCATACCAATCCAGCAGGGCCTGGCGCAAAAACGGCACTAGCCATCTCAATGCCTTGGCTGACGTTAGATAGAACCCTTGACTATCTTGAACCTGAGACATGGGCCAACTTAATCTGAGTGACGTGTTGCTGTTCCCCGGGTCTGGGAGCCGAATAGAATAATCCGCTCAGGTGATAAGTGCTCACAAAGCCGCTGGACAGCTAAGCCAAGCCAAGGGTGCAAACGAGCATCCATACAATCTAGGCAGGAGGGAGAAAGGCAAGAGATTGTTCCATCTGCAATCGCTGTTCAGCCCCCCGCAAAAAATAACCACTCATTAAGGCCGTCGCCAATAAACGACCCAAATTTTCTCGGCTGGTGGTAATGGTGATATCAAAATCCTGGGGCGGTAGCTGACCGAGCAAACTTAAAATGTGCTGATCCATTAAAGCCATTACTTCCGGTGAACTGGGACGAGACATCCGGGCAACCGTTTCTTGATCTAGGCCTTGGAGGTAGTCGCTGAGACTAACTGGGGCAGATGGGTGAGATGTGGCATTTAAGAACTCATCCATGGAATCGTCGTCCTCCAGCAAATGTAGCCCTTTTGGAGCTTTATCCCACTGTAGCAACTACGATGAGAGAGGCAGGGGGCATAAACCCGAGGGTATAGTGGCGGTTTTCCGATCTGGATCAGAGTTTTGGGTTTATCCTTAGGTATTTTGCAAACAACCAGAGGGGTCAACTGGATTTCCAAGGGCAGCCCCATCACCAAACCTGCTATTGTGAGTGTTCCAGAGCGCCCAGGATACCTTGACCCGGCCGGGAAAGCTCCTCATATTGTTAACCAGTGCAACGTTTTATTCTCCTGACTTCACCATGACCCCAGGCCAAGTTCTTTTAATTACCGGAACTGACACAGAAGTGGGAAAAACCTGGGTTACCTCTGCCCTGTTTGCCTATTTCCAGGCCCAAATACCCAAGCTCAAGGTAGCGCTGTTTAAGCCCCTCCAGTCGGGCGTGATGGGGGATCGGGAGCACTACTGTGAGCTTTTTGATCTGACACAATCTCCAACAGAAGTTTGTCCCCTTGCATTCCAGGCCCCCTTAGCTCCCCCCATTGCCGCCGCCCTTGAGGATAGAACCATTGATTTAGGCATTGTCTGGCAAACTCTCCAACACCTCCAGGCCGAGTACGATCTGGTTCTCATTGAAGGGATTGGGGGCTTGGGTTCACCGATTACCTGGGAATGGACAGTGGCGGATTTAGCTGGGGCCTGGCGCTTGCCCATGGTTTTGGTTGTGCCGGTTCAGTTGGGCGCGATGGGACTAACCGTAGCCAATGTGGCCCTAGCCCGGGAAAAGAAACTCCAAATCCGGGGGGTAATCCGCAATTGTCCCACGCCCGAAAGTCTCCAAAAACTTGAACATTGGGCTAGTCAAGACCTTCTGGAAACCCTGACTCAAGTCCCAGTCCTGGGAACACTGCCTTTCCAAGAACATCCCCAACCCCCAGATTTAGCCTCAGCCGCCGCTGCCCTCAACCTCGAAGCCCTTTTTCCGGGGTTAATTGGCGCAGGGTTGCAACTTCATTAATTCCAGAACAACTTGGTCAATCCCAGGCCGGAGTTGGGTAGCATCCTGGTTGGCCTGATTAATCACGATACTAAAGGCGAGGGGTGGGAAATCGGCAGGATAGGCATACCCAGATAAGGCGGAAACTCCCCGCAACGTCCCAGTTTTGGCCCAGACCCTACCTTGAGCGGGAGTATTCAAAAAGCGGCGGCGGAGGGTTCCCGTCATCCCGGCCTGGGGCAAAGAGGCTTTGAAGGTTGGCCAATGGGTGGAGCTACGCTGGGCTTGCAGAAGTTTGACCAGGCCGGTTGGCGTTACCCAATTTTGCCGTGATAGTCCGGAGCCATCGGAAAGTTGATAGTCCTGGGCAGTTAAATTCCAGGCTGCCAAAATTTCGGCCATTTTCCCCGGTTGAATGGTGGCTAGGAGTTGGTTTAAAGTTTCCGCGTAAAAATTATCACTGACTTGATTGGTTTCCTGGACTAACTCCGCCAGAGTGGGGGAGGGATGGGTAAAAAGGGGTTGCCCCATGGGTCGTCGATCACTGTGTTGAAACTGCACCTGTTTGACTTGAATCCCAACATTTTCCAGGGCGGCTCGCCATTGATCGAGGATCATCGAAAATGGGTCTGACAGGGGAATATCCAAGGTTGCCGGATCACTGCCCACATGCAACTGCCCCATCACAGTAATGGTTTTAGTTGCTTCGTCCAACTGAGTTTCCAGAGATTCGGTTTGGCTGGTGGGAATGGTTTGGGTTTGGTTCTCCAGTCTCCAGCCTTGCCCCAGGTGTGGATTCTCCCAGGCCAGCTTTAGGGGTTGATTCAGAGCTTGTGGCGTAACGACTAAGGGCAGGGCATTGCGATTCAGGGCCAAGCGGGTAATTGGGGCAATGTAACCAGCATTTGTATCCTCAAGGGCCCACGTGGGGTTGAGGGGCGGTTCGGGAAACGGCAAACTCGTAATTTCTAGGGTTTGGATTTGGCGAATTCCCTGTTGCCAGAGACCTTGGGCGATTGTATCCAAGTCAGCGGTTGTTAGAGTCGGATCCCCACGCCCCACCAAGCGCACCCAATTCCAGTTGCCCCCCGTCCCCACTCCAAAAACTTCGGTTCTGAGCCGAAAATCCGGGCCAAATTGCTGTAGGGCAGCCGCAGTTGTGAAGAGTTTGACATTGGAAGCAACTAAAAAATGTTTCTCAACATCAAGTGCGTAAAGGGTTTGCGGGACCTGGGTTGAATTTGGTTCCGGTAAGGTTTGGACAACGATGCCCCACCGGCCACTGGCATAATCAGGTGAGTTAATGATGGGGGCTAGGGCTGCTTCCAGGTTGGCCGGACAGGTGGCCAGAGCGGGTAAAGCCCCAGAAATCCCCAGGCCAAGAACTGTCACCCCAAAACTGGGCCGCAATGTCTGAATCCACCTAGAGGCATTGGCTAAAACACTCAAAAAAACCGCTCCCCAGGCCTGGTCTAATGGAACATCAAGCGATAGGGCATTTTCGGGCGATAGGCATCGGTGGTATTGGCGGTTTCCAGGCTGGAGCGAGTTAACCGGGCAAAAAGAAGATTGGTTTGGCTGAGATTGGCTTCCGCGAAGTTGGCCTGGCGTAAATCCGTGTATTGCAAGTCAGCCCCGGATAAGTTGGCCTGTTGGAAATTCACCCGCCGAAACAAGGAATGCCGCAAGGATGCCAGGGTTAAATTGGCTCCCGACAAGTTGGCCCCTTGAACTTGGGTACGATCCATATAGACGGCAGTTAGATCAGCCCCGCTCAGATTGGCATTAGTTAAATTAGCTAGGGTCAAGACCGCATTACTTAAATTGGCGCCACTTAAATTGGCATTGCTTAAATTAGCCCCGGTGAAGTTATACCCACTTAAATTCGCCCCACTGAGGTCGCAACTTGGACAGGTATTAGTGGACAGCAATTGAGCAACATGATCGGGATTGGCCGCCAGACTGACCCCACCCCAGGCCAGGCCCGAGACTAGCCCTAGACATCCAATTCTGATGCATCGCCCCACACCCTTGACCATAGTTACTCCCCAGATTTTGCCGACTGCAACACGTCTTGAGTATAGAGTATAAATTTATTTTAGTCGTAACAATAGAATGAATTGTCTGGAGACTCCTTTGAGTCATCAGCTAGCCAATAGCCCTGTTCTAGCCATACCCCACCCTGCTGTTGCACCTTCTCGACCTCCATCAGATAGATCCAGGCCAGGCCCAGGGATTTTCCAGTTAGGGACCAAATTTCTTGTTTTAGGCGTTGATATAGGTTTTGCGCCGGCGGGGCCTGGGGGTCATGGTCTTCATAGCGGTCAATGGTGTGGAGAATTTCTGGATTGGGGGGAAACCGTAACAACACACCCTGAACTTGTCCGGGCTCTGCGGTCATGGCTGGATAACCGACCGGTAAGTGGTAGATACGCCCAGAAGTTTTGGCCGGCTGAACCTGGGGTTGATGGGCCTGGCAATACCGGAGAAAGCCAATCTGGCCGGGTTTGAGGGTGCCGTACACAAAAAACCTGAGTTCCGATTCCAAGAGGGGGGCATTGATCACAATATTTCTCCCGTTCTTTTCACCCAGACCCTTAGAATAAAATGCGGACGACTGCTTAATTTGCAATCCTTAACACAGTACTCTCCCCAACCCCTATGACCAGTTTTAGTCGCACCTCCGCCTCAACCCCAGTGGCAACGGATGATAAAACCATTGTCCAAAATTACTTTAATTCCGTTGGATTTGATCGCTGGCGGCGCATCTACGGGGATGGCGAAGTCAACAAAGTCCAGGCCGACATTCGCACGGGTCATCAACAAACCATTGACACTGTCCTCGGTTGGCTTGAAGCTGATGGGGATTTAGCGGGGAAACTGATCTGTGATGCGGGTTGTGGAGTCGGAAGCTTAGCAATTCCCCTTGCCGCCGCCACAGGAGCTCGGGTTTATGCCAGCGATTTGTCAGAAAAAATGGTTCAAGAAGCCCAAGCGCGGGCCCAGGCCAGTTTAGGGGACACCCGCGAGCTAATTTTTTCCGTCTCAGATTTGGAAGCTTTGCGGGGAGAGTATCACACCGTTATTTGTCTGGATGTGTTGATCCACTACCCGGAAGATAAGGCCCAGGCCATGATTGCTCACCTCAGTAGTCTGGCCAGTCAACGGCTCATTCTCAGTTTTGCCCCCAAAACCACGGCCTACACCATTCTCAAAAAAATTGGCGAATTCTTCCCTGGCCCCAGTAAAGCCACCCGGGCCTATCTCCATCGTGAGCAAGAAATTGTCGGGATTTTACAGGACTTGGGTTGGACTGTTGAGCGCAATGCCATGACCAAAACCCAGTTTTACTTTTCCCGACTTCTAGAGGCTCGGCGACGCTAGGGGCAGGGATGTTGATCCCTATTTGTTCGACTACGACCCCCAGAATTGACATAACTCTATAAAGCAGGTTAAATACACTGATATTTATCTTCACAATTAGGCAGGGCCATGTAGTATCTTGAAGTTAAGTTACTTGGCCGAACCTGATCAACTTCAAGTAATGTAGGAGATTTTTTCGCTATGTCCCCCGTTTCCGCCCCAGCCCTTGACTACACCAGTGAAACCTACAAGGACGCCTATAGTCGGATCAATGGGATTGTCATAGAAGGCGAACAAGAAGCCCACGAAAACTACATTTCCTTAACCGAATTGTTGCCAGATCACAAGGAAGAACTAGTTCGTCTTTCTAAAATGGAAGCCCGGCACAAAAAGGGATTCGAGGCCTGTGGTCGGAATTTATCCGTGACTCCCGATTTAGATTTTGCAGAGAAGTTTTTTGCCGACCTCCACAACAACTTCCAAATCTCGGCTGCTGAAGGAAAAATTGCCACTTGCCTGGTGATTCAAGCCCTGATCATTGAGTGTTTCGCCATTGCGGCTTACAACATCTATATCCCCATGGCCGATGACTTTGCCCGCAAGATTACCGAGGGCGTGGTTCGGGATGAATATTCCCACTTGAATTTTGGAGAAGTCTGGCTCAAGGATAATTTTGAGGCCGTCCGGGCGGAAGTTGAAGCGGCCAATAAGGAGAATTTGCCGTTGGTTTGGCGGATGCTGAATGAAGTGGAAACCGATGCCAAAGTTCTCGGGATGGATAAAGATGCCTTAGTGGAAGACTTTATGATCCAGTACAGTGGGGCCCTGGAAAACATTGGCTTCAATACTCGGGAAATCATGAAAATGTCCGTTCACGGCCTGGTGGCCGCTTAGTTGGATTGTTGCGGACGTAGGTGCTGCCATTCGTAAAGGGCGGTGGGGCCGATATTTAAGCGAATCTCTGTTCCAGTTGTTGTTGGAATTTTGACTTCGACTGGAATTGCCACATTTATATCTTCCAGGCCCGCACCGAGATCGTATTGGGCAATGTGAGGCTCTGGATTTAATTCATCTGTAAATAAACCTCGGGTGGCTGGAGGCAGGCTTAGGGTTGTGCCGAGGGCATTGGTGAGGGTAATGGGTTGCTCCTGATCAATGCTCACTTGTCCGGGAAAGCCGACTAATCGCAAGTAGGGATGACTGATGCTTAGGTCATTCTCGCCAGCTTTGATCCGTTGAAAGGCAATAACCTGCCAGGCCTGGTTGTGTTGGTCGCGGATAGTTTGCCGAGACTGAGACAACATTTGCCCGGGGGATTCTTCAATGTGCTGCACTAGGGCCTGGGCCGCTGAATTCATTAAAAATTGCCAGGCCAGGCCAAGGAGCAAAATTATCCCCACCACTTGCCTCAAAAGACGATACGGGCTAGCTTTCATCACGCTTCACCTGAACTTGGTTTGAACTTCAACTTACCCGCTTGGACTAGAAGTCGCTTCACCTAATCGAGTTATTGAAAATATTTTGGCGCAAATATATATTAACCCAACAAATCATGCCCAAAAAAGAACAAAAGAAACTTCTTATGCAACAGAAGTGACAAATGGATTGCATTCTTCTCCTGCTTGCATCGTCTAAGCTAAGCAGTAAGTATTTTCGGAATTTACCCCGTTAGGTCTTCTGAATGAACGTCATCGCCCCAAATTCTGTGCTCTCGACCCAGGCCAGTTCCCAAAATCTCGATTTCGCTAATACTCCTCAGGTCAAATTTCAAGTGGTGCATTGGATTACCGGCCGGTTTCGGATTCGGATTCCTCGCTTGGGCTATGACGTGGAATATGCCGATAAGTTGCTCCATGTGGTCGGTCAACTGGATGCGGTAACCAATGTCCGAGTCAATCCCCCCGCCCGCTCCCTGGTGGTGGAATACGACATCAAGGTTTTGGGAGGCTCAATGGCGGTGATCCAGGCCGAGATCTATCAATCTATTCAACTGGCTGCGGTTTTACCCGATGTCCCCCTTTTAGCTGCTGATGTTGATACGACGCAATCAGAAGAACAGCCCGTTAATTTTGTCGAGCGCTTAGGCTTACCGGCCTTGAGTTTGAGCCTGAGTTTGGCGGCCTTAATGGGGGTACCGATTCCAGGGGTGGTGATTGGTGGGGTGGTGATGGCCGCGGCCCTACCAGCGATTAAACGGGCCTGGGATTCCTTGGTGAATGACCGGGAATTAACCATTGATTTTCTCGATGCCCTCGCCATTTCTCTGCATACTGCCCAAGGACATTACTTTGCGCCGGCGTTTATGTTGGGCTTGATTGAAGGGGGTGAGGCCATTCGGGATTTAACAGCGCGGGGTTCTGAGCGGGCTTCCTTGGATTTATTGGATTGTTTGGGTAAAACCGCCTTTGTGGAGCGGGATGGGGTGGAAGTTGAAATTCCCGTCAAAGATGTGGTTGTCGGGGATCGGGTGGTTGTTTATCCGGGCGATCAAATTCCGGTGGATGGGATGGTGATTAAAGGCACCGGATTGGTGGATCAATGCAAACTCACCGGGGAATCAGTTCCGGTCACCCGCAATGAAGGGATGGAAGTCTTTGCCTCGACCCTCTTGGTGGAAGGACAAATGGTGATCTTAGCTGAGCGGGTCGGGAATCAAACCAGAGCGGGGGTGATTGTTGGTTTAATGCAGGCTGCCCCAGTTCACGATACCCGGATTGAAAACTATGCGGCGATGATTGCCAACCAGGCCGTGGTTCCCACCTTGGCGATTTCTGGGGTGGTTGGTGTACTCTCTGGGGATTTGAATCGCGCCATTGCCCTGTTGACCTTAGATTTAGGCACTGGAATCCGGGTATCTGTCCCCACGACAATTCTTTCGGCACTCACCTATGCGGCTCAACACGGGGTATTAATTCGCAGTGGCCGGGCCATTGAACTCCTCTCCCGGATTGATACGGTTGTCTTTGATAAAACAGGAACCCTCACCCAAGGCCATGCGGGCGTGACGGATATTGTGGTGATGCATCCAAACTACACGGGGCCGCAAATCCTTGCGATGGCTGCCAGTGCAGAACAGGGATTAACCCATCCTGTGGCAACAGCGATTGTCCGCCAGGCCCAGCATGATCATCTGGAACTCACCGACTGTGAAGATTGGGAATACAAGGTTGGCCTGGGGGTGATGACACGGGTGCAGGGGGTAAACCTCTTAGTCGGTAGCCGCCGAATGATGAAGGAATATGGCATTGATTTGACGGACTTAGAGCAACACCATCCTGAACTGCAAACTGGGCGTAATTCGCTAGTTTACGTCGCTGGTGATGGCCAGCTGCTGGGCGTGATTCTGTATAGTGATCCGATTCGGGCGGAGAGTAAGGAAATTATTCAAGAACTTCAAGGAGCCGGAATTACGCCCTATATGCTCAGTGGCGATGTCGGACGGGTAGCCCAGGCCGTGGCGGGAGAGTTGGGGATTCATCCAAAACATATTTATGCCGAAGCCTTCCCGGAGCGCAAAGTCGAAGTTGTCAAAGGGCTGCACGATTCCGGAAAAGTTGTGGCGTTCTGTGGTGATGGGATTAATGACTCGGCAGCCCTGGCCTATGCGGATGTTTCAATTTCCTTTGCTGGAGCGACTGATATTGCCCGGGAAACCGCCGATGTGGTCTTGATGGAAGATGATTTGCGGGGCTTAACCCTAGCGATTCGGATTGCGAAACAGGCCATGGACATTGTCTGGCAGAATACGGCAATTGTGGCGATTCCCAATGTGGGTGCCATGATCTCCGGTGTGGTGTTTGCACTTGATCCAATTCTGGCGGTGGTGATCAATAACGGAACCGCAATTTTGGCCGAACTGAATGGTTTACGACCGCTGGTGGGGCCTGGGGGAGCTTTACCGTTAGCCGCAGCAAAAGATACTCAACAATTCTTAGAGGAATGGGAAGCCACACATCCAACGAAGCCGGTGCATCATAATCCTCATCATGAGTTGGATGAAGTAACTCAGGCCATTGATTGAAATTGTTTGAGCAACCAGGCCCCAACTTGTGATTGATCGGTTTCTCGACTCCGGTACAAGGCTTCCTCAATGATGCTTAGATCCAGGCCTGGTAAAACTTGGGAGACCCTAATCGGTTTGCTGCCTCCTTCCACAATGGCATAGGCGGTAATTTGAGTTTTTTCAACATCCACGACCCAATATTCCTTAACCCCCAACGACTCGTAGAGAAAACGCTTGACACTGAGGTCATCAAATAATGAAGACATAGCGACTTCAATCACCAAATCAGGGGCCGGATAGGTTTCTAAATGAACAATCCCTGTCCCAAACGGAACGGCATGAGTCTGCTCCCCGACATATAACGACACATCAGGTTGACATTCCGCCACTCCAGATTTGCGATAAGTACAGTTTCCTAAGACCTTAAATGGAATCTCTTGAGTAATCCCAAAAAGATTAACAGCCAAGGTAATGGTCGCATCTCGTTCTGCATGATCATGACTAACGGGCGGCATTTCTAACCTCATGTGGCCGTTAAGGTAATAGCATTTTGTTTTCTCATAGGTTGGATTACTGACGAGGGCTTTATACTCATCCCAGGCCACCGGCATCCAGATATCACTTATTGGTTGAATTGGCTTCGCAGTTGGAGATAATACTTCTGTTTCTGTCATTTTTAGACCTCCCGCCAAAATGAAAACTTCTGGGCCTGGGGAAATTCAGTCAATACTATGATTATTTTGTCGAAATTATGAACATAAACTAACTGAATCAAACCTTAAACACCTAAAATACTCCTACCATCTTTCCCAATCTTACAAAGATCAACTCCAGAGTTACTGGACGTTCTATTTGCCTACTGCTTAATTATTGTGATTTGATCACGATTTCTAGCAATTCTGCCAAAAGTTGGGTGATCCGAAAATAGGACTGTGACGATCTGCGCGGGTTATACTTTCTAAAATCTGTACTAGGGAAGATTGACAACCAAGATTTCGCTAATTTTTGCATAGTCATGCTGCATCATGTCTCAATTCGGACGGCGCACATTCACCAGGCCTTGGCTTTTTATGAACTCCTAGGCTTTGTCGTCGAAGTTAGATTCACCACTGGAGAAACCTTGGCTTGCTGGATGACGGGACTCGGTTTGCGGATTGAACTGATCCAAATTCCCAAACCAGCCCCACCCCCCGATGCTTTTTTTGATCCCCACTATGTTGGCTACTACCATCTTTCCTTTGACTTGACGGATCACCTAGAACCCGACCAAACCTTAGAGGCATGGTTAGCTAACTTGGAAATGAAGGTGAAAGAGCAGGGTCTGGCCTGGAAAACACTCTTACCTCCAACTCTACAAACCATTGGCAGTCAAACCTATGAAGTGGCCTTTATCCGAGATCAGGACTGTTTACCCTTGGAGCTTTTACGAGAAATGCCCAATCCATAAAAAATGACCCATCCAAAATTCTGGACAAGCCAATTTCCGACATAGGAAAACAGATGCATTAAAACACCAAATCTCCCAGGTTAATTAATTTTTATTGGAGTTAACCGAGATAGCTTTGCCGAGAAATGTGCTTCTCAAACGTGGCCTGGGTTTGGTGGAGGAGTTGATCCCGGCTGTCACTGGAGTTTTTTAGGGATGGGACAAGATTCCGGGCCTGGAGTGCCATGTGGAGTTGCAGGTGGGCGACGTAATCACTCAAATCTTCCCGAAGACAGGAAGCCGTAGCAGGACTATGGGATTGCAAAGTGTTCTCCTTGATTATACGCTCGACAGAAAAATGCCTAGGGCTTATTCGTCATGCGACTGTGGCCAAGTTGCCATATTTGAAAGTAGCACCTGCTGTCCGTTAAATCTAAATCTTGCAATTAACTGTAACTTTCGTTTACCTTTAGCGGCTGCTGTTGATCCCAGGCCAGGGGTGGGGCAATACTTCCAAACAAGACTTGGGCCAAAACTTCATTGATACAGCCGATTTTCAGGTCGATGAACACCCTAGAAATCCTGATGCGCCTCTCCCTCAGCGTTCCTCACCATGCAGCCCCCCATCAAATTTGACAGAGTCTCTAGCATCATTTCTCTTGGGGATCAAACACAACCAGACTGGAAACTATTATTGGCGGTAGGTTTGTATGTCTGATGACTAGGCAGAAATGACTATAATCTGGATGAAACGAGCAACAGAAGACTTGCCTCCAACTTGGGGTGCTGAGGCTCAAACCTTTCCAGAGATTTAGTTCGCCAAACACTATGGAACGAATTTGGGTGCTAGGACGTAATGTTTTCCAGGCCACGTTTCGGGAGCGCGTCCTCTATATCACTGCGGTTTTTGCGATTTTTCTTGTCTTGGCCGTCGTCATTCTCAGTGAAGTGTCGGGGGGGACAGAAAATAAAATTACCCTGGATGTCGGCATGGGCGCCATGAGTCTGTTTGGCCTGGTGGTGACGGCGTTTGTCGGGAGTGGCTTAATTAATCGGGAAATTGAACAACGCACTGCCTTAGTTATGCTGGCCAAACCCATCAGCCGGGCAGAATTTATCATTGGCAAACATCTGGGCCTGGGGGCAGTCTTGGGGGTACTGGTGGCCTTCATGACCCTGATCTTCTTTGTCGTTATGAGTGTTAAGGGCTTGACCTACCCAGCCGGTGCAATTGCCGTGGCAGCGATCTATTTGGTCTTGGAACTGACTTTGTTGGCGGCCGCTGCCATCCTGTTTGGGGTATTTACCAGCTCCTTAATCGGTTCATTGTTGACCCTAGCCCTCTACTTTATGGGGCATTTTAGCCATAATCTGATTGCCCTTGGCCAGCGGATGGAGAACGAGTTTGTTGCCTCCCTGGTCAGTGTGGTTTATTTAATTTTCCCGGACTTATCTCGACTTGATTTTAAAAATGAGGCGGTCTATGGCATTCTCCCAGGCCCCGATGTGTTGGTCGGCCATGCAATCTATGGGGTTGTTTATACCGCCCTCTTATTGGGAATAGCCACCTGGATTTTTTCTCGACGTGATTTTTAGCTCAATTCAGAACTACTCAGACTAAATATTCAGCGGCGTTCACTGCTGTTTCCTCAATCCGGATGCGTTCAACCTGAATTTCTGGGCGAGCCCTTTGGGAAATGAGCAATTCCTTAGCCTGGATACATAAATAGGCTGCTAATGATTCCGTTGTCGGATCCGTGGGTAGGGTGAAAAGTCGTAGTTCTGGGGCCTGGGCCTGGAGAATTGGGTACAACGGATCATCATGATGGAGGACCAACGCGTGATCCAAATAACAATCTAACCAGGACCGCCACTGTTGCTTCAGATGCCCGAACTCGATCACCATCCCCTGATCATCCAAGCTGGGGGCTGAAAGGGTCAAAATAACCTGCCAACTGTGGCCATGGATGCTACGGCACTTGGGGGAATTCTGGGCCAGCCAAAACCGATGGGCCATTTCTAAGTTGTGGCGGATTTCAAGGCGATAGCGGGTCATGGGTCAGGGTTGAGGCAAGGGCTGCGGGGGGCAAGCGGGAAAGTTGAGGCAACTAATGCGGGGCCTGGGGATAAAAGAGAACTTGTCAGGGGTGACTTTTTTTAGAGTCTCTCTAGGTCTATAATAGGGGTTTGTGTGCATAGAAATCCTGGGGTAAACCCTTGGCAAATGTAGTCGTAGTTGGCGCTCAGTGGGGCGATGAAGGCAAAGGCAAAATCACGGATCTGCTGAGTCGGTCGGCAGATGTGGTGGTGCGCTATCAGGGTGGAGTTAATGCCGGCCACACTGTTGTTGTTAATGATCAAACCTTAAAGTTACACCTGATTCCATCGGGCATTCTTTACCCAGAAACTGAGTGCATCATCGGGACAGGAACGGTGATTGATCCCAAGTCTTTGATTGCGGAACTGGATCAACTGGAAGCAGCTGGGGTCAGCACGGTCAACCTCCATATTGCTGAAACAGCCCATGTGACGATGCCCTACCACCGGATGATTGACCAGGCCGCGGAAGAACGACGGGGCTCCCACAAAATCGGGACAACGGGGCGGGGGATTGGCCCTACCTATGCCGATAAATCCGAGCGCACCGGCTTGCGAGTCTTAGATTTACTCGATACGTCTGGCCTGGAGGAAAAAGTTCATTGGGCCGTGGAGTATAAAAACGTTCTCCTCGAAAAATTCTATGGATTGCCACCCTTAGATGCCAAGGCGATTGTCAGTGAATATCTCGGCTATGCCCAACGTCTTCAGCCCCATGTGGTTGACGGTTCACTCCGAATCTATGATGCCGTTTCCAACAGACGCAATATTCTCTTTGAAGGGGCTCAAGGCACGCTTTTAGATTTGGATCACGGCACCTATCCCTACGTGACGTCTTCAAATCCGGTTGCGGGTGGGGCCTGTATTGGGGCAGGAGTGGGGCCAACGATTATTGATCGGGTCATTGGAGTTGCCAAAGCCTATACAACCCGTGTTGGTGAGGGGCCCTTCCCCACGGAACTTTTAGACGAGACTGGCAAACTCCTAGGTGATCGGGGGGCAGAGTTTGGAACAACAACGGGCCGGGCCAGACGTTGTGGTTGGTTTGATGCCGTGATTGGTCGCTATGCTGTGCGGATCAATGGCCTGGACTGTCTAGCGGTAACTAAGCTGGATGTCCTAGATGACTTGCCGGAAATCAAAGTCTGTGTCGCCTATGAGGTGGATGGGGAACAGTGTAATGACTTTCCCAGTAATGCCCTCCGTTTTGCCCGTTGTCAGCCTGTCTATGAGACCCTTCCGGGTTGGCAACAATCCACGAGTCACTGCCGAAGTTTGGATGAGTTGCCCGCCGCGGCCTTAGACTACCTCAAGGTTTTGGCAGAATTGATGTCTGTCCCAATTGCGATTATTTCCGTGGGCGCTGAGCGGAGTCAAACCATTATTGTGGAAGACCCAATCCATGGGCCGAAACGGGCTTTGCTCTATGGCGATGGCAGCAATGGCCCGCCCCCACTTCTGCCCTAAATAATCCAGAGTTGAGTCCTATTTTTCCGTTTTGTTTTCACCACTTTTTCAGGAGTTTTGTCATGTCTTTAGCTGTTGAATGTCAAGTACGTCCCGCCGATAGTAAGCCCAATGCGCTGCGTCAATCGGGTTTAACCCCGGCTGTTCTCTACGGTCACAAGGAAAATGAATCCTTGGGTCTCATGATTCCAACAAAATTGGCTGAATTCTTGGTGCGGGATGCTCGGGGTCAGAAAGCCGTTGTGGATGTGACAATTCCAGAACTTTCCTGGTCTGGAAAAGCGATTCTGCAAGAGGTTCAGGCTCACCCCGCCAAAGACACCCTCTATCACCTCAGCTTTTGGGCCCAGGCCTAGAGCGATTGATCTACCCAGTCCTCTGAGGTTTTGGAGTGCGCGCCGCAGTACTTTACGGTCAAACAGATTTACGCCTACAAACAGTGGCAGATCCTACCCCAGGCCCCGGTGAAGTGATCATTGCCGTTCAGGCGGCCACAACCTGTGGTACAGATTTAAAAGTTTGGCGGCGGGGTGGCCATGCCCGGATGTTAAAACCCCCGATTCTCTTTGGCCATGAGGCTGCGGGAGAGATTGTGGCCTTGGGGCCTGGGGTGTCTGGTTGGCAAATTGGGCAACGGGTTGTAGCCAATAACTCAGCCCCCTGTGGAACTTGTTTTTATTGTCAGCGACAAGAATATTCCCTGTGTCAAAATCTGGAATTTAATAATGGCACCTACGCGGAATATTTGCAGGTTCCGGCGCGGATTGTTGAGAAAAATTTGTTAGCGATTCCCGATGCGTTGCCGACACCCATGGCTGCAATGACAGAACCCCTGGCCTGTGTGTTGCATGGAATTTCCCGCTGTGGATTTAGCCCAGATCAGGTTAAAGATTGGCCGACTCCACCCAAAATCCTGGTGATTGGGGATGGGGCCATTGGTTTGATGTTTGTCGGGGTCTTGGCCCAACAGGGAGCCGAGGTACTTTTAGCTGGGGGTTCTCCGCAACGGTTAGAGATTGGGACAGAGTTTGGGGCAAGGCTAACCCTTAATCACCGACAAACACCTGATTTACCTGCTGCCATTAAAGAATTAACTGGGGGATTTGGAGCCGATATTGTCATTGAAGCCACTGGAGTGCCGGCGGTCTGGGAAACGGCAATTGCCTGTGCTCGGCCTGGGGCAACGGTTAATTTATTTGGCGGTTGTCCTCGGGATACGCAGATTTCAGTCAATACGGAACAACTTCACTACAGCGAACTGACCATAAAAGGGGTTTTCCACAATACTCCAAGCCATGTTCGCCAGGCCCTGCAAGTGTTATCCGAAGGTAAAGTTCCCTGGGAGAAATTAATTACCCGTAGTGCGCCACTGAGTCAGTTGGGAGAAATCTTTGAAGCAATGGTGCAGCGTCAGGTGATCAAGGTGGCCATTACTCCCCATCTTGGTTAAAGAAATTCTTGGCAGGTTAACCGTCAACCCTGGGCTGGGTCTTTACACGTGGCACAGGCTTTGAGGATTTGGTCAAACCGGAGTTTTTGCACCAGGCCCTGTAAATTCACCCTGATGTTGTCCTGTTCCGCTGGAATTGCCCCAAGGAGTTCTTTGACTTTTTTAGCATTGAGTTTTTTGGCCGCAGCTTCCAACTCTTGAATCCAGGCCGGGGGCATGGCGAGTAACAACTCTGGTGTGAATTCTCTGGGGGACGTGGAGACCGAGAGAGATTTTGGCTGTTCGTCGGCATAGAGATATTGGCAACCTAAATGGCGTTGAATACACTCCAGCATGACTTGGTTTTGAAAGGGTTTCGGCATGAAGTCATCACACCCGGCCTGGAACAGGGATTCCCGTTCAGTTTCAAACACACTGGCAGTCACGGCAATAATTTTTGTGTTCCGGCCGTCCAGATGGGCTTTGATGTAGCGGGTTGCGGTTTCCCCATCCATGACCGGCATTTTAATGTCCATCAGGATCAAATCTGGATTATTGGCATCCCAGGCCTGGATTGCCTGTTGCCCATCGGCGGCGGTGAAAATTTTAAACCCCATCGGCTCCAGTAATTGCACCAAAACCTGGCAGTTTTCCTCCTTATCATCAACCACAAGAATTTTGTAGGGGCGTTGACCGGGGGCAAGTTCGGTAATTTCGCGTTTTTCGGATTGAGTTGCCTGCAGTGTGGCCAGTTTTAAGGGAATGGTAAAGCGGAATTGACTACCCTCGCCCTTGGTACTGCTGACTACGATATCCCCCCCCATGAGCTGAACAAATTGTCGACTAATGGCTAACCCCAGGCCAGTCCCTTCACTCACCTTTTTACTGCTATCGGTTTGCACAAAGGGTTGAAACAGCAGTTTAAGTTCCGCATCAGCCATCCCCACACCGGTGTCAGAAATCAAGAAGGTAATAGGGATCACATCCAATGGTGGCGGTTCTAAGAGATTACTAATTGATGCCTCATCCCCATTTGGGCCGGGTTGCGCTTTGACGGAAAGGGTAACTCCCCCGGTTTTTGTAAATTTAATTGCGTTGCCAATCAGGTTAACCAGGACTTGCCGGAGTTTGCCCGGATCCGCTTCCACCCCCTCTGGAAGTTCCGGATCCAGGTTGAATTGCAAATAAATATTCTTGGCCTGGGCCCGAACATGGAGCATATCGTGGACAGTTTGCAGGAGATGGCCTAAATCCACAGTTTCCAATTGCAGAATTGTCCGCCCCGCTTCAATTTTGGCCATATCCAAGACATCGTTAATCAGGCCCAGGAGGTGTTCGCCACTGCGATTGATGGTGCCGAGGGTTTGCTGTTGTTTTTCGGAAAGGGATTTGTCCCGTAACATCAACTGACTAAAGCCCAGGATCGCATTCAGAGGCGTGCGGAGTTCGTGACTCATATTGGCTAAGAAAACACTTTTGGCCTGGTTGGCAGCTTCAGCAGCTTCTTTGGCCTGGAATAGGGCGGCTTCGGCTTTAGTCCGTTCCCGGGAAGCAAGGGCCAAGGACACTAAATCCGTTAAATTGCCAATGAAATTACGCTCCTCAATTAACCAGGCCCGATAGTCTGTGACCGATTCCACTCCCAACAGGCCAACGACAGCATTGTTGAAGCGCACTGGAATATAGAGCAAGGATTTTATTCGATTGGCCTGGAGATAACCATCCAATTCCAGCAGTCGGGGTTCTGCGGCCACATCCGTACAGATAAAGTGTTCTCCGGCCTGGATACATTTGACGAAGTAGGCACACTGATGCAGGGCATAGACGGGGCCTGGGGTGTGGGTTTGGCTTTTCCGATCGTAAACATCAGCACACCGCAGTTCTTGCTGTTTGAGTCGCCAAAAACAGGCACGCTCCAGTTCTAAGGTTTCAGTGGCGGCTTCAGTAATTTGTTTAATCACCTTCGCAACAATTCCGGATTGCAACTCACTGGAATTACTGAGGCGAGGAATCACTTCACTTTCCCGTTTTAGGAGTGTTTCTTTTTGACGCAAATCTTGGTTGACAGCAGCAAGGGCAGCGGTTCGATTGTCAACTTCGGCCTCAAGGCGATGGTTAAAGTCCTGAAGTTCACTAAAGGATTCCCGTAGTTGCCCAACCATATCCGTAAAGGTATTGGCCAAATTTCCCAACTCATCCCGAGAATCAATGGTGACGACAACATCTAAGTTTCCCTGGGCAATTTCCCTGGCCGCCTGATCCAACTTGCGTAGAGGTTTTGTCAACCGATTTGTAACTAGCCAAGTTAAAGCAATAATTAACCCCAAAGAAACGACAAGATAGACAATACCTTTGATGGTTTGTTCATACACATAAGACATAGCCTCACTCTCATTAATCCGAATCGCCAAACTCCAGCCTGTACGTTGAATAGGTGTATAAAAAACCCACTGCTGTTGATCATCTACCCAATGGGGCATGCGCATCTGGCCTGATTTTCCAGCGATCATCAACTTGACAAGTTCTGTGAGATCAGGGCGATTTGTTGACTCAGCAATTGCAAATGCACTTTGGTTAATAAACTCCGTTTTGTTATGGAAAATGATGACGCCACGACGATCCAAAATAAAAAAATCACGTTTTTTCAAGGCTGAGATTTGAATGCGCTCACTTAAGCTCTCCAGGGGAATATCTAGCGTTGAAACCCCCTGCACCTGGCCGTTGATGCGAAATGGCGTTGAGTAACTGACCATCAATACCTTTCCTGCTTGCCCTAAATAGGGATCTGACCAAGAAGGCTTTCCAGTGGTCATCGCCTTGTGAAACCATTGGTATTGAGGTTTCGTGTAATCATAGACGTCAGAAATATCAAGGCGTTTGACTTGACCATCATCATAGACATAGGGGCCAAAAAGCCGTTGGTTGGATCGAAATCCATAGGGTTTATAGGCTATTGCAGCGCCATAAATTAACGGACTGAGGTGGACATTACGGTTGAGATAGGCAAACAATTGCTCTTGACTTAAGTTTGGAAATGATTCGAGGGCATTGACAATGGTTTGATTGATTTCTTCCAGTTCTTTCAAATTGCCATCGAGTTGATTGGCATAGGTTGTGACCAACTCTTGCATTTGCCCTTCGATTTTGCGGGTATCGTCCCGGGAAAGGGTAATAACGGTATACGTCCAGATACAGATGTAGAGGAAGGCAATTGGGGCCGCAATGTAAATCAAGAGTTTTTGGCGAAAGGTCAAGTTCAGCATTGGTTCACTCGAAAAATCTTGGGGGTAAGGATAGTTATCTCTGGTGGATTTCGCCTGATCCTAGCTTTTCTTTCCCTTGGGCTAGCGTCCCATCTGAGAGCAAAATTTCCGTAAAATTGCCGATCGTTTCCCATCGTCATCAAACAAAAAATGCTTTCAGCCGATAAAACTTTTAGGCAATGACGAGAGTACGGTTCAATGTCCCCGATTGGGCAGCAATGATTTTAGCCTTAGGCCAAGCAATAGAGATAGCCATCCCGAGCGGCAATGTAGGTTTTTCCCTCCCAGACAATTGGGGTAGCTTCAAAGGATAGGCCGCGACCAAAGTGATCCATTGGCTTCAGGCTAACTCGAAAATAGTCTCCAGCGGCATTGCCCAGGGCCTGGGGAGTTTGAGGAGGTACGGGAGTATAAACCAATTCAAAAAGATAAATGCCTCCATAACCGGCTGCAATCAGGCGATCCCCATCGGTAAAAATTGGTGTTGAAATCGAGGCGCCCACCGGATGTTTAGCCACAATTATGGGGCTGGGATACTGGGCTTTGAGTCTGGGGCCGGGAATAGTTTTGGCGGTAACTTGATTTTGTGAGCCAACGTATAAATGTCCATCCAGGGCAAGGGTTGCGAATAGTCTGGGCCGGACTTGACCGGGATTATATTCATCATTCAAGGCCACTGAGCCAATGATTCCCCCTAACCAGGAGGCAACGCGAGCATTCCCAGTGGGTAAAAACCATTCGACACTTTCCTGGGGGGCTTTGCGAGGATTGAGTTTGATCACCCCACCTTGGCCTGGGTTATATTCTTTCTCAATCGTGGAAAACAACATGCCATCCTGGGCAATGACGACACTGCCATCCATATCGGTGCCGGAGAAGAAATCCCAATCGATTTTTTGGCGAACTAAATCAATGCCGTACACATGTCCGGATCCCGCCGCAATATAGAGATGGTTTTGCCACCGGGCTGCTGAGGATTCTGTGACGAGGTTTCCCCCTTGACGTGACTTATCCTGGGCGTCAAACAGTTGAACTTGGGCAACGATGTCCGGCTGGTTAATCCCCTGCTTGGCCTGGCTGGCCCTAACCTTGCCACTGAGAAAATAGCCCATCCCGTTTTCTGCTCCGGTAAAGAGCTGATGTTGATCGGCTAAGTAGATCGGACTACCATCATGGTCGCGGCTGTAGCTGGCGGTTAAGGGAATATTCATCTGCCAGAGTTCCTTACCCGTCCGAAAAGAAATGGCCCGCAAACTGGGAATAACTGGTGTGGTTAAAGAGCGCTGTAATCCCATCCGACTGCCTTGGACAATCACAATTTGGTTCTCGGGGGTGGCATTGGAGTCTTGGTAAATCGTTGCAGTGCCCTTAATGATGTCATCAAACAAATAGCGCCAGGCCACACTGAAGTCTTTAAGATTAATTTTCCTGAGGCTGTGGTCGTAGGCTCCTTGAATGAGATAAAGTTCCCCCTTGTCTTTGACTAATGTGGGTTGCCCTGTCCAACCAGCTCCGCTCCAGCGTTTTGTCTCGCGCCCAACTCGGCTTGTTCCGGTACCCAGGAGAAATTTGTGCTGGAGTTTTAACCCTTGGGGGATGCCAGACCCGTAGTAACGCCGTTGGTTATTGCCTAAGAATGTCGAAATTAGGAGTTGGGTTTCCGGTTCTGGCGGGGATTCTGGGAGCTTTGAGGAATTGGCGGCAACGACTGTCTGCGAGGGGGGAGTAGAAGTTCGGCATTGACTCAAGAGGCAACTCAGTCCCAGGCCCCCGCTAGTGTAAGCTAACCATTGTTGAAATTGACGACGCTCCATGGCTGGGGAAAAAGTTCCTAGATGACCATAGGCCTAATTCGTTGAACTTCAGGGCCTTAATACCCAAGTGAGGGACTATCCGAGGGGTTCAAGTCTCCTAGGGCTGCGGTCTGAAGATTCGGGAAAGGTTGCGGGATGTAACGGCTTCATTTGATTCATTGCCAGGCCCCGATTCCCCTTGAGATACTAAAAAGTCGTGCCGCGTCATTGCCCCCTGTGAGTCACCCCCTCTACGTCGCCTTTATTTGGCATCAACATCAACCGCTCTACAAAAGCCGGATTAGTGGTCGCTATCTCCTGCCTTGGGTGAGATTGCACGGGACAAAGGATTATCTGGACTTAGTTCTGGTTCTGTCCCGCTACCCAAAGCTGCACCAAACCGTGAATCTGGTTCCCTCGTTAATTCTGCAAATTCAAGACTATGTTGCGGGTACTGCCCTGGATCCCTACTTAACGGCGGCCTTAACCCCAGAAGCGAGCTTATCGGAACAACAGCGCTGGATCATTATTGAGCATTTTTTTGATGCCCACCAGCGGACAATGATTGACCCCCATCCCCGCTATGCGGAACTCTATCATCAGCGACAAAAGCAAGGCCCGGCCTGGTGTTGGGAACATTGGACTCCCCAGGATTACAGTGATTTGTTGGCCTGGCATAACTTGGCCTGGATTGATCCGCTGTTTTGGGATGAGCCAGAAATTGAACAGTGGTTTCAGCAAGGGCGGAACTTTAACCTCAGTGATCGGCAGCGGATTATTGCTAAACAACGTCAAATCTTGAGCGAGATCCTGCCCCAACACAAAAAAATGCAGGCGGCGGGACAGTTGGAAATTACTACCACGCCCTATACCCATCCAATTTTGCCCCTGTTGGCGGATACCGATGTCGGTCGCGTTGCTGTGCCACAAATGGCGTTACCCCAGGCCCGGTTTCAGTACCCTGAGGATATTCAACGGCACCTAGGGCGAGCAATTCGGCTCTATGAGCAAACCTTTGATACGAAACCCCGTGGCCTTTGGCCCTCAGAGCAGTCCGTCAGTCCGGCGATTTTACCCACTGTGGCGGAACATGGCTTTAATTGGCTTTGCTCCGATGAAGCGGTTTTGGGGTGGACAAAGCATCATTTCTTCCATCGGGATGAGGCAGGCAATGTCATTGCTCCAGAAATTCTCTATCAGCCCTATCGTCTGGAAACGAGCGCCGGTGATTTGGCCATTGTCTTTCGAGATCATCGCCTCTCGGATTTAATTGGGTTTACCTACAGTTCCATGGATCCAGACGTGGCGGCGGCGGATTTAATCGGTCATTTAGATGCCATTGCGGCCCGACTCAAAGAGCATCAAGACCAGGAAACTACAGGCTTAGACCAACCCTGGCTGGTGACCATTGCGTTGGATGGGGAAAACTGCTGGGAATTCTACGCCAAGGATGGCTTACCCTTTTTGGACAGTCTTTATTCCCGTCTCAATGCCCGCCAAGATATTAAGTTGGTGACGGTCAGCGATTATTTAGCGCAGTTCCCCCCCCGGGAGACAATTCCAGCGGCGGCTTTGCACAGTGGCTCTTGGATTGATGGCAATTTTACGACTTGGATTGGGGATCCGATTAAAAACAAGGCCTGGAATTTGCTGAAAGCGGCTCGGGATACCTTGGCGAATCACCCTGAAGCGACGGAAAAAACTAACCCTGGGGCCTGGGAAGCTCTCTTTGCCGCCGAGGGCTCCGATTGGTTTTGGTGGTTTGGGGAAGGTCACTCCTCGAATCAAGATGCCATGTTTGACCAACTATTCCGAGAGCATTTAACTGCCCTCTATCAAGCTTTGGGGGAACCCGTTCCAGAAATTCTCTCCCATCCCCTCGAGCAGCACACCCCCACCTCTGACTACCCAGCCCAAGGCTTTATTCATCCAATCATTGATGGCCAGGGGAATGAGCAGGATTGGAACTTTGCGGGTCGAATTAGTGTTGGCGGCAGTCGCGGCACGATGCACCGCAGTTCTCCAATTCAACGATTGTGGTATGGGGTCGATCACCTGAGTTTTTATCTTCGCTTTGACTTGCAAGTGGGCCAAACCCTGGGCGAGGGGGAATATAAAGAACTCCATTTGCTCTGGTATTATCCCCACCAAACCATGCACAATAGCCCAATTCCTTTGGCTAATTTGCCCAACCAGGCCCCGCTGAATTACCTCTACCATCATCACGTTTGTCTCAACCTGGCCACGGGGAAAACCATCTTCCAAGAAGCCATCCCCAATAACCAATGGCAACCCCAGGCCCACAGGATTACATCGGCTTTAGACAGTTGTTTAGAAGTGGCGGTACCTTGGCATGACTTAAAAATTCCCCATCCCGATTGGACGTTGCAGTTGGTGGTGGTGGTGGCTAATCAAGGAAATTACTTGGACTATTTACCCGACAATCAGTTAGTTCCGCTGACAGTCCCCTAACCCCAAAAGTCCTGGGCATTGGGAGGTTTATTTCCCTCAGGGGCTTTCTTGGCGATGAACGCGGGTGGTGCTGGCCTGGGCCGTGGGCATGAGAACAATTTGGTTGAGATTAACATGGCCTGGGCGAGTTGCACAGAACAGGATCACTTCCGCCACATCCATACCTGTTAAGGGTTCCAGGCCTTCATAGACTTTTTCAGCTCGATGGCTATCTCCATGGAATCGAACCTCGCTAAATTCCGTTTCAACGAGGCCAGGATCGATACAACTCACACGGATTGGTGTTCCCAATAGATCCTGCTTCAAGCCCTCTGTGATGGCCTGGACCGCTGCTTTAGTAGCGCAATACACATGACCACCGGGGTAAACTTGCAAACCAGCAATCGAACCAATATTGATAATCTGTCCCCGTCCCCGCTCTAACATTCCCGGCAAGATCGTGTGGGTAACATAGAGTAGGCCCTTCATGTTGGTGTCAATCATCTCGTTCCAATCGGAAAGTAAAGCCTGATCAAAGCGCTCCAGGCCCCGACTTAATCCGGCATTGTTGATCAAAATATCAATATTTTTCCAATCCCTTGGTAGAGACTCTAGGGTTGAAATAATTTCCGATTGGGCCCGAACATCCACCCCAAGACATAGGCATTCCGTTTGATACTGGGTTTGAAGATTATCCGCCAACTCTGTCAATCGGGATAACCGCCGAGCTAACAAAATTAACCGACATCCGGCCTGGGCAAAAACCACTGCACTGGCCTGGCCAATGCCACTACTTGCACCTGTAATTAAAACGGTTTGGCTAGTTAATGAAACCATAGTTAACAAATATAAGATTCTAGAGAAATGAGTAGGTTTATCTAGGTTTACTTTTGATAGAAATGGGAAAAAAGCTCTGTTTCTGGAATGTAGCGGCAAGCTTGGTGATAAATTGCTCGACACGTGCCGGTATCCAGTAGTCGATGATTAGGAATAGTCAGGGTTTCTTTACCGACCTCGCTATACCGACAAAGTTTAATATGGCTACCGTGTTGACTGTAAGGATAAAAACCAAATTGCTCAAGTATTTTAATAACATCGCTTCCCGATAACTGTCTCGGTCTAGGCATAGCTCGGTTGCAACTCAAAGGTCACTAAAATTGAAGGATGGGAAACCAGGCCAAATTCAGTTGAATCTTCTCCCTCTAAATGTAGGGTAATGGCCTCTTTCAAGTTTTGGACAACTTCATCAAGGCTTTCCCCCTGGGTAACAACGGCAATCTCTAAGCATTCAGCAACATAGCCACTTTGATCCCCTGCACGAATAAAGGATTTGATGGTTCGTTGTAGTTCCATGATTTTTGTAATCTAAGAGTGTTTAAACCTGATCTAATGTTGTGATATTGATTAATATATTTCTTGATGATTAATAAAGCTCAAAAAACTGGGAACTATTATGAGCTATGGTTTTAAGTCCCTAGCTTTTGGGAGAAATGAATGTAAGTTAGCAGTTCAGGTAACTAAAACTTAATGTATCTGATTTTTAGAGCATCTTGGGGCAGGTTTCAGCCAGAGGTTTGCTGAGATTAGCCTAATCTAGAGATCCCTACCCCTTAGATGTGTTATTCCTTGCTTTGTGAGGTTGAAATTAATGGCCCCAGGCTAATCTTTATACGCCTTAATCCCTTTATCCACCAGTGCTTGCACCTGATCCACATCTTGCCAATCGAGAATTTCCGTAACTTTCTTTTGCAGGTTTTTGTAGGTGCGGAAAAACTCAGCAACCTCGGCCAGGCGGTGGGAGGCAATGTCTTTGAGGGATTTCACATCGGCATAGCGGGGATCATCGGCCGGAACACAGAGGATTTTTTCATCCCGATCACCGCCGTCAATCATTTCCAAATATCCGATTGGGCGTGCCGCAATCACACAACCTGGAAAGGTGGGCTCATCCATGATCACCAGGCCATCAAGGGGATCGCCATCATCACCGAGGGTATTGGGAATAAAGCCATAGTCGAAGGGATAGTTGACCGATGAATACAGCACCCGATCCAAAATAAAGGCGTTCATTTCCTTGTCAAATTCGTACTTATTCCGACTGCCGCCGACAATCTCAATCAGAACATTCACCAGGCCGGGTTTGGGTTGGGCTGGAATCCGCGATAGGTCTAAGCTCATGGGTTCGTGTGATGGATAACGTTTTACCTAATCCAGCATAAACTGACCGTGGCCTGGGACAAAAATCCTGGGCAGCTCAAGGGGACAGCAACAGTAAGCCAATGAAGGAGCCGCTATTCCAAATCCCATGGAGCACCATTGAGGCCAGCAAATTCCCCGTCCGCCAATAGACATAGCCGAGGATACAACCTAACACCGCAAGGGGAAGTAAATCCGCTGCATTGAGGTGAGCGATCGCAAATAGGGCTCCACTGGCGAAGATGGCGGAACTGGGTTTCATTTGGGGGAGCAGAGAGGGGAGCAAAAAGCCCCGAAATAGGGTTTCTTCAAAAACTGGCGCTAGGACTGCCACCATGAACCATAAAATCCCAAAACTCCGATAATCCTGACTGGCTAATATCACTTCCAACAGGGGATTACCGCCGCCTTGGTTTTGCAGGAGTTGCTGGGACATCAGCGAGGTTAAGAGGACAAGGGGTAAGGCCACAAAATAGGCACCAATACTCCAGGCCCACCAGGGTTGAGATCCGGAAAAGGCCAGCCAATGCAGAACTGGTTTTTGATAGGGGCGCCAAGTGTAGAGAAGAATCCCAAAGCCAGCGGTCATCATCAGGGTGTAGGTGATCAGGGCATAGATCGCTTGACTAAAGGGCGCAACCACCAGGCCCCGGCCCCCCACCAAGGCTAGAAGCGTCGGCATGACGAGAAAACTAATCCCAAAAAATGTTCCAAACCAGCTCACCATAACGCCCCAGGTTGTCTCCCCCGACCAGGGAATCTCCAGTTGCAAATGGGCAATGGGTTCAGTCCGCCGGTATTGATTGATGCCCCAGAAAATTAGCAGCACCAGGCCAATTAAGCTCCCAACCAGGGGCATGACCGCAATTAAACTCAGGCGAATGACCGCGGCCTGGGCTGAGGCTTGGATCGTCACTCTGAGGTTTTCCAAGGCCTGGCTATTGCTTTGCACTTGGTAGAGTCGGCCAAAGGCCTGGGCCTGAAACCATCCCCGGAGCTGATTTTTAAACAGGGTTTCGGCCTGGGGAGTAATGATCGGTGGGGTCTGCCAGAGTTGACTCAGGGCCTGGGCCAAGGCTTGCTCGGAGGAGGAACCAGCTTGTTGGACTAAATCCCACGTCTCTTGAGCGGTGGTGTTATCGGGGGACTGGATTACCTGGAGGAGGCCAAGATTGATTTGGGCCTGGTGCAGTTGGGACTCCTGGGCAGGGGTTCTGCTGGGCTGGTCAGTGAGGGATTGGATGGTTTTGCTGTAGGTGCGAATGGCTTCCGCCTGGGGATCGGCGCCCAAGAGGGATTCGGCCTGGGGCTGGTCTTGAAAGGGTTGCCATTCACTGGCCTGGAGAACCAAGTTGGTTTGATAAAGGTTGATTTGCCCTTGGACTTGGGGTTCAGTGAGGCTACTGAGCAATTCTGCGGAGACTAAAAACACCACAATAGCTGTGAGGGTCGCCAGCAAAATTTGTTTTAAAGACATAAAGACAAGTCCGAAACGGCCGCTTTCCTAGCTTAACCGGCCGTAGTTGGGGGGATCGCCAGGGAAATCGGGGCAACGGGCACACTGGAGACATCCACCTTGTCCACAAAGGGAAAATAGCCCAACCAACGACTGGCCAAATGGGCAAACTGTTCAGGGTTTCCACTCACAGCAAATTTAACGGAGCCGGGGGTTTGTCTATGCTGCCGAATTCCCAAAAGTTCGAGTTCCTGGAGGGCTGCTTGGGCGACGGCCTGGGCGGGATCAACCTGCTTGACCTGGGGCGGGAGCAGGGAGGAAATAATGTCGGCAATGTGGGGGTAATGGGTACAGCCGTAAATGAGGGTATCCAGGCCAAAGTCTAGCAGGGGTGCTAAATAGGTCTGAGCTACTTGCCGGAGGTAGGGATCCTGACACCGATTTTGCTCAATCAAGGGGACAAATTCTGGGCAGGCCACTTGGCAAACTTGAATGGTCGGGTTTTGCTCCTGCAGGGCCTGGGGATAGCTTTGACTGTTAACCGTTGCTGAGGTGGCGATAATCCCAATCCGTTGTCCGCGTTTGACCGCCACTTGGGCCGCGGGGAGAATCAGGCCAATGATGGGAAAGTCAAACTCGCGACGCACCTTCTCGAGGGCCAGGGCAGAACTGGTATTACAGGCCATGACCCCCAGCTTGACCCCTGCCTGTGCCATCCAGGCCAAGATTTGCCGAACAAAGGTAATGATTTCCGTGGCTGAGCGTTCACCATAGGGAAGATGGGCCGTATCGCCGAAATAGAGAAAGGACTCATGGGGCAGTTGGGCCTCTAAGGCTTTAAGTACCGTCAGACCACCCAGACCACTGTCAAATACCCCGATTCTTCCGGCCGAAATTCCCCCAGGGGACGGCGCGCGCCAGTTATTCACTCCGAAACCTCACATTCCTCACACGAAATATGCCAAAAATCCAACTCGAACAATAGGGGATGACTATGGTTGGATCGGATTTCACGCTGGCATAGGGACAGTTTAGCAACCTGATCGAAAATTATTAATACTCTGGCATTACGAATATTGATTTTTCACTGCTTAATCCCGCTGCTGGGCCCTGATCCCAAACCTCACCCTTTCCCCACCCAGTTGAAGACCTAGGGGAATTCCTGCTCATACGGGGCTTTTAGGGGATGCTGGTGATGCCCATCTGGAAATTTAGTGCGAAAGTCGTACTTAAATTCCATTGCCCCCAGACCGGTGCTTTGAAACAGATCTGCGCCTTGCATCTGAGCTTGATCCAAAATTGCCGCCGCCAAGTTGGCCCGACTTAAAATGCAGTTTTGCAGGTCTGCCCCGGTCAAGTTTGCCCCCCGGAGATCCGCTCGAGAGAGATCTGCCCCCCGAAAAATCCCACCCTGAAGATCAGCGGCCCGTAAATTAGCCCGAGAGAGATTAGCCCCGCTGAAATTAGCGGCCCTGAGGTTGGCCTGGGGCAGTTGGGCATCACTGAGTTCCGCGTCTGTGAAGTTTGCCCCGGTCAGGATGGCCCGCTGGAGTTGTGCATAGGGTAAGTAGGCCTGGGCCAAATTGGCATCGCTCAAGTTAATATCCGCAAGGAGAGCCTCGAAGTAATCCAACTGGTGCAGATCACAGCCAGCAAAATTGCGCTCCCCCTGCAAATAAGCTTGAACTAAGGTTTCTCGACAGAGTTGGGTCATAATTGCCACAGAATCAAGACAAACGTCGCCATCAGCGGGTTGCCAAAGAGAAAAATGAGTATTTGTGCTTAGTTGCAACTTTTGAATTTACGGGTTTTGCAAAGAAACTTTACGATGCTTAATCTTTTCTTAAGCCGGACGTTTCCCCAGGCCCTGCTCCAAATCACGGCACAATAAAGTCAGTTCTTGGCCCCCAGGATGTTGTCATGTCCCTTGCCCAGTATTACCACGAGCGCACTAAATACGATCCGGTGACAATTCAACAGCGGGGGAAAGCCTTAGATTTCAGCCAACAGCCCTCAGCCTACAAAGATTACAAATTTGGGCATATGGTCAACCTCAAAGAACTGCCTGCGAGCCTCGAGCCAGGATTGGGGCAACGGTTATCGCGGTTTTTCTACCTTAGTTACGGCATTACGGCGGCAATTCAAACCACAGGAGAGCCCTTTTATTTACGTTCTGCTCCCTCTGCGGGTGGACTCTATCCAGCGGAATTGTATCTGATAGCCCGGCAAGACAGTTGCTTAGCGGCTGGACTCTATAACTACCAGGCCCGACCCCACGGACTACTCCACTTTTGGGATGATAATGTTTGGTCGGCTCTGCAAGCGGCCTGTTTTTGGCATCCGGTTTTAGATCATGTGCGGTTGGCGGTGGTGGTGACAGCGGTGTTCTATCGCTCGGCCTGGCGCTACGAAGATCGGGCGTATCGGCGGATTGGCCTCGATTCCGGGCATTTACTGGGAAATATGGAACTGGCGGCCAGTTTAAATGATTTTCGGGCCCATTTGATTGGTGGCTTTGTTGATCCAGCCTTGAATGATTTGCTCTACCTGGACAGTGATCAAGAGGCGGCCTGGGCAGTGGTTGGCTTAGCGGATTTGTTGCAAATTGATGAGAACTTACCTCTGCTGCCGACGGTTTTACCCTCTCCCGTCTCGGACAACATTCCCAAGATTGCCGATGGGGATTTACTCCACGCATGCCACCAGGCCAGCCAAATTACCGCGACTAACTTAACCTATACCCCCAAACCCCAGGCCGAGGACGCTGACGGGATTGTCCTAGATTTATGTACGGGAACAGCCATTGTCAAAACCCCGGAGCCGGAACCTAACCTTGAGCCAGAACCGGAACCTGCATTGGATTTGTATGATTTTCCCGGTTTGACCCGCGTTCACTTAGCTGCGGAACCGATTGATTGGCAAAACCAGGGCACGGGGTTGGAAACTACAATTTTGCGGCGGCGATCCACCCGGGCCTATTCCGGCGGCAGTATGACCCAAACTCAACTGACCCAGATCCTAGATTTTGCCTATCACCCCGAACTTTACCAAAACCAAGGCCTGGATGGGACACCGGATTACTTTGCCTTGGACTGGATTAAAACCTTTGTGGCAGTGTCAGGGGTTCGGGGTTTAGAAGCGGGTTGTTACTATTACGCCCCCCAGGCCTCGGAACTACGGCAGATTCGGTTTAAGAATTTTCGCTCTGAATTGCATCACCTGAGTTTAGGCCAGGAGTTAGGTCGGGATGCGGCGGCGGTGGTGTTTCAAACGGCAAATCTGGAAACAGCAATTACTGAGTTCGGGGAACGGGCCTATCGCTATCTGCACATGGATGCCGGCCATTTGGGACAACGGTTGAACTTGGCGGCGATGCAGTTGAATTTGGGCGCAAGTGGGATTGCTGGATTTTTTGATGATCAGGTGAATGAGGTGTTGGGGATTCCTGTGGATGATGTGGTTTTGTACTTGACTACCCTGGGAGTCCCGGCTACCCGATGAAACTGACCACTCGCGGCCATTACAGTGTCAAGGCCTTGCTGGATTTGAGTTTGTTGCCCAACTACGGTCCAGCTTCCGTGCGTGATATTGCCCAGCGCCAAGACTTACCCGCGCCCTATCTGGAAAAGCTGTTGATTGAATTACGGCGGGCGGGCCTGGTCAACTCCATTCGTGGGTCCCAGGGGGGCTATCAATTGGCTAAACCACCGAGCAAAATTTCCTTGGGACAGGTTCTCCAGGCCGTGGGGGAGTCGAGTCAGCCCTTGTTTTTAGAGGATCAACCCACTGATTTAGCCGCCGCTGATTGGGTGACTGTGAGTCTGTGGAAACGCCTGCACCAGAAACTCCGGGATGCCCTGTTTAATATTTCCCTGGAAGACCTCTATTACGATGCCCGCAGTTGGCAAGCCGCCCAGGGAGAAAGTGCTAGTTTTGTAGTCTGATGCCTAGGATGCCCCGAAAACTTGCCCATGGTGAAATTGAAAATCTGTGGACTCACCCAGGCCCCGCAAGCCGTTGCCATTGCCCAGTGGGGGGTTGATGCCATTGGGTTCATTTGTGTCCCCAGTTCTCCCCGCTACATTGCCCCAGGCCAAATCCTTGAAATTACCCAAAAACTGACTCAATTTCCCAAGCTCTTGAGGGTCGGGGTGTTTGCCAATGCTGAACTAAACAGGATTCACGAAACAGTCCATACCTCGCAAATCAATACCATCCAACTCCACGGGCAAGAGTCCCCGGAAACCGTCCGCAAAATCCGTCAACAATTCCCCAGCCACACCTTGATTAAAGCCCTCCGCATTAAAGATCAAACCAGTTTAGACCAGGCCCAACTTTACGCTCCCTTGGTGGATATTTTGCTCTTAGATGCCTATCACCCGGAACAATTGGGAGGCACCGGCCTGGCCTGGGATTGGAGCTTACTCAAAAATTTCCGGACTGGGTGTGCATGGTGGTTAGCGGGGGGCTTAAATCCAGATAACGTGATCGATGCCATCACCAGGACTCAACCGGCCGGCATTGATCTTTCAAGTGGGGTTGAGATTCAGCCAGGTGACAAAGATTTATCCCAGGTGAAAATGCTCCTACAACGGCTCCAACCTTGGCGCGCCTGAACGTGGCAGAATTCCTTGGAGCACCACCACAAAGAAAGCCTGACTTGGTAATCACGGTGCATCAGACAACTATCTCAGGGGAAGTAACGACGTGGCCTGGCAGTTTTGGATTGATCGCGGCGGCACATTTACGGACATAGTTGCCCAGGCCCCGGATGGTCAAATCACAGTTCATAAGCTCCTATCTGAAAATCCCCAACGCTATCCAGATGCTGCGTTACAGGGAATTCGAGAAATTTTAGGACTGCCCCCCAACCAACCCATTCCCCAGGAGCAAATCTCTGCGGTCAAGATGGGAACCACCGTCGCCACCAATGCCCTCTTAGAACACAAAGGCGAACCCACGGTTTTAGTCATTAACTCAGGGTTTAGGGATGTGCTGCGGATTGGTTATCAGAATCGCCCGGATTTGTTTGCCTTAGACATTCGATTGCCTGAACTTCTCTATGCCCAGGTGATTGAAGTTGGGGCCCGGTACCAAGGGGATGGTAAAGAATTAAAAGCTCTTAATATCCAGCAAATTAGCGCCGATCTCCAGCAGGTATTTGACCAAGGCATCCAGGCCTGTGCCATTGTCTTAATGCATAGTTATCGTTATCCCCAGCACGAGAAAGCCATTGCGGAGATTGCGGCGGAGATTGGGTTCCAACAAATTTCCGTATCCCACCAAATTAGCCCCCTAATTAAACTGATTCGCCGGGGGGATACCACCGTTGTTGATGCCTATTTATCACCCATTTTGCGCCGCTATGTTGACCGATTATCCCTTGAATTGCCATCAGAGCGACTCCTATTTATGCAATCCCACGGGGGCCTGGTGCGCTCCACTCAATTTCAAGGGAAAGATAGCATTCTTTCAGGGCCAGCGGGGGGGGTAGTTGGTGTTGTCCAAACCGGATTACAGGCCGGGTATCAACAGATTATTGGCTTTGACATGGGTGGCACATCTACGGATGTTTGTCACTATAGCCATTCCTCAAATAACAATTTAATTCCGGTGTATGAACGCCAATGGGAAAGCGAAATTGCTGGAGTCCGCTTACAAACGCCGATGTTAGCCATTCATACCGTTGCCTCTGGAGGGGGTTCAATCCTCAAGTATGCCCAAGGGCGCTATCAAGTTGGCCCCGAATCCGCAGGCGCAAACCCAGGCCCCGCCGCCTATGGTCACCATGGCCCCTTAACGATTACCGATGCAAATGTGTTATTGGGGAAAATTCAACCGGATTACTTTCCGAAAATCTTTGGCCTGGCTGGAAATTCACCGTTAGATGTCGCTGCTGTTCAGGCAAAATTTGAGACATTGACAGAATCGATCCAATCAGAAACTAACTCCTCAATCACCCCTGTAGAAGTCGCCGCTGGATTTATCACCATTGCTGTGGAAACCATGGCCCAGGCCATTAAAAAAATCTCACTCCAACGGGGCTATGATTTACGGGACTATACGCTCTGTTGTTTTGGTGGGGCCGGGGGACAACACGCCTGTTTAATCGCTGAGTCCTTGGGCATTGCTCAGGTGTTAATTCATCCTTATGCCGGAGTGTTATCAGCCTATGGGATGGGGTTAGCGGATATTCGGGCAATCAAAGAGCAGTCCGTACTATTAACCCTTAAACCTGATGCTGAACTCGAGCCGCTTTCAACCACCATCACAGCCATAGAAACTAAATTAAAATTAGCTGCCATTCAAGAGTTAGAGGCCGCAGAGATTCAATCTGAAACCATTACGACCCGTAGCACCCTTCAATGTCGTTATCAAGGCAGTGACACCAGTCTGGAAATTCCCTATGACGGTGACTTAGGGCAAATGGCTTCCATCTTCCAAACCGCTCACCAGCAGCGCTATGGATTTATCTTTACAGATCGCCCGGTGGAAATTGCCAGCTTAGCGGTGGAAGCAATTGGGGTGATGCCTTTGCCGCAACAAACTCGAGTTCAAGCTGATTCTTCTGATCCAAACCCCCTGGGCTGGGTTGATGTGTATAGCAAAGAGAAATGGCACCATGTCCAGGCCTGGTCACGGGAAAACCTAACACCTGAAACTATTGTTACTGGCCCGGCTTTAATAATTGAACCCACGGGAACCAACGTGATTGAAGTTGGCTGGCAAGGGAAAATCACGAGTCAGGGAAATTTAGTTCTAACTCAACAACCCTCACGACTCAAGTTGGCTCCCTCCCCACGCCTAACAACCACATCCCACCTAGCGGATCCGATTCAATTGGAGATTTTTCATCACCTGTTCCAGGCCATTGCCGAACAAATGGGTGTAACGCTCCAAAATACCAGTGCCTCTGTAAACATCAAAGAACGCCTTGATTTTTCCTGTGCTTTATTTGATGCCAACGGTGAACTGGTCGCCAACGCCCCCCACATTCCTGTGCATTTAGGTTCCATGGGGCAAACCGTCAAAACACTGATCGAAACAAAGGGCCATGAACTCCAACCAGGCCAGGTTTATGCCAGTAACAACCCCTACGCGGGCGGAACTCATTTACCGGATATTACGGCGATTACGCCTATATTCTTAGATCGATCAACGCCGCAGTTTTTTGTTGCCTCTCGCGGCCATCACGCTGATATTGGTGGAATTACCCCCGGTTCGATGCCAGCGGATAGTTACCATGTCGCTCAAGAAGGGGTATTGCTAGACTTTTTCCGACTCGTTGATCAGGGTGAATTTCAAGAACAAGCACTTCTAAGCCTCCTACGAAATTGTCCTTATCCGGCCCGCAATCCGCAACAGAACATCACCGATCTCCAGGCCCAGATTGCGGCGAATAATTGGGGAGTGCAGGAGTTAACCAAGTTAGTGGATCACTATGGCCTGGAAACCGTAAGTAACTATATGGAATTTATCCAGGCCAATGCGGCGGATTGTTTACGTCAACGGCTAAAAACCCTCAATTCAGGTCAGTTTAACTATCCCTTAGATAACGGTGCTGTGATTGCAGTCAAAATCACGGTAAATCATGCCGCAGAAACCTTGACGATTGACTTTACGGGAACCTCTCCCCAGGATGTGGGTAATTTAAATGCACCTTTGGCTGTAACAAAAGCCGCAGTTTTGTATGTGTTACGCACCTTAATTCAAGAAAAAATTCCCCTCAATGCTGGCTGTTTACGACCTGTCACCGTTATTGTCCCAGAAGGCTGTTTACTCAATCCCATCTATCCCGCGGCAGTTGTGGCTGGTAATGTTGAAACCTCGCAAGCTGTTACTAATTCCCTCTATGGTGCGCTCGGAGTTATGGCTGCGTCCCAAGGAACCATGAACAATCTGACCTTTGGCAATGCCACCTATCAATATTACGAAACCATTGGTGGGGGTTCTGGCGCGGGGCCTGGGTTTCATGGTGTGTCCGGCGTTCAAACTCATATGACCAATTCACGGCTGACAGATCCAGAGGTGTTAGAAACCCGTTTTCCTGTGCTCTTAGAAAACTTTTCAATTCGTCCAGATAGTGGCGGTCAAGGTCGCTTTTGTGGTGGAAATGGGTTGATTCGGCGGATAAAATTCTTAGAACCAATGACGGTGGGGATGATTTCACAAAGTCGAATTGTGGCACCCTTTGGCCTGGAGGGAGGAGAAGCAGGTAAGACTGGGGAAAATTGGCTAGAATCAGCCGAGGGAAAACGGCAAAAGCTAGATGGAAAGTTTAGTTTAGAGCTTCATACCCATGATGTCATTGAAATTTACACACCTGGTGGTGGTAGTTTTGATTTTTCAAGGGTTAAGTTGCAGAGCTAATATACTAATTCCTATATAGTTACTGCTTCTATCCTCTAATTTCTCTACATACTCTGACCAGTAACGCGACTTATGACAACTAACTCTTTCTTCAACGAACAAAAAGAACAGTCTTTGATAAAAGCTAGGATTGTTGAGAAATACTTCTGGGTTTGGGCAAAGATCATCATTTCAACAATTAAAGCATCAAAAAGACCAACTCCAGAACCCAAAATTGCCTACATTGATCTTTTTGCTGGTCCAGGACGATATAAAGATGGGTCAAAGTCAACGCCTGTGAAAGTTTTGGAAACTGCCATCGCAGACCCTGATATGCGAAGTATGCTGGTTTCAATTTTTAACGATGTCGATTCCACAAATGTTAGTTCTCTTCAACAAGCTATTGACTCAATTTCAGGCATAGAAAATTTACAGTATCGCCCTAAAGTACTCAATCATGAGGTTGGAGATGAATTTGTTAAAACGTTCCAACAAATGCACTTAGTTCCCACCTTATTTTTCGTTGACCCCTGGGGTTATAAAGGTTTATCACTTCAACTTATCAACTCAGTTGTCAAAAATTGGGGCTGTGATTGTATTTTTTTCTTCAACTACAATCGTATCAATATGGGCTTGGGGAATGATGCTGTTAAAGAACACATGAATGCTCTATTCAGACAGGAAAGAACAGATCAACTCAGCGAACAACTAAAAGCGCTTAGTAGTCCACAAGAACGTGAGCTAACTATTGTTGAAGCTATTTGTGAAGCCTTAAAGGAAATGGGAGGTCAATACGTTCTTCCGTTCAGATTCAAACATGAAAATGGAAATCGTACTAGTCATCATCTCATCTTTGTAAGCCAACATATCAAAGGATATGAAACTATGAAAGAAATAATGGCTAAAGAAAGTTCTGATCAAGTGCAAGGTGTACCATCTTTTGAATATAATCCTGCAACTTTTCAACAACCATTACTCTTTGAACTTACTCGCCCTCTTGAACAATTGGAATCGATGATACTAAATATGTTTTCAGGAAGAACTATGACTATGCAAGAAATTTATGATGAGCACCACGTTGATAAGCCCTTTATTAAAAAAAACTATAAAACTGCCCTTATTAATCTTGAAAATCAAGGAAGAATAACAGTAAGTATTCCTACAGGTAAGAGACGAAGGAAAGGAACATTTGCAGATGATTTAATAGTTACATTTCCAGTTAAGCACTAAGCTCTAATCTAGTTGCTCTGTTTGCTACTCTAATTGGAACATTTCCCCATTTTTGAATATGCTTATTCCATGCATCAGGCATTTCATCCCAAATTTCATCGCTTAGTAATCTTCCTCCTGCTTTTGGAGTTCTTCCCCCAACTTGCTTAAAGAAAAACGCCACCCTTGCTTTCTTGCACTGATCACGGATATCCTCTGCCCACTCAAGTTGCATTGGTCGATGTTTTTGTCCAGATTCTCCGCCTACAATAACCCAATCAATACCAGTTAAATTTAGCTCAAGTGCTTCTAAAAGTGGTTCACATGAAATAAAGCGAACTGAAACAGGAACCCTGCGAAGATATTCAAGACGTTTAACGTAGTTTTGGTTCTCAACTGATACACCCAGCCAGATGTTCTGCGGAAAATCTAACTTAGAAGATAAATAGTCCAGACGTTCATGCCGTTTTGTCAAAATCTGATACACATGCCAAGGAGTTTTCTGAATCACAGAGAAAACTTGCTTAATGAAATCTAGGGGAACATCTTCATGAAAAAGATCGCTCATTGAATTGACAAAAACTCGGCTAGGAGTACGCCACCTTATGGGCTCTATTAATCTCTCTGGACGTAAAGTTAATGTAAAACCGTTGGGAAAGTTTTTAGGGAAACGTTGTGTAAGAGCCTCTGCATAACAATGAAGACAACCTGGACTAACCTTGTCACAGCCAGTTGTTGGATTCCAGGTTTTATCAGTCCACTCAATACCAGTATGTGTACTAGACATGGTTTTAGGTTTTAAGCTACATTTCTGACAGATGCTAGCTGCCTGGAACTCGATTATTTTTGTACCATAGCATCTTTTTGGGTGGGTTTCAAACATAACATTAATGACAAAAAATCCAGCAGGATCTATACATCCATAAAGTCCCAGAAAATCAGCAATTTTTAGTGACCAGTTTTAAGAAGACTTTTTGAATCCTCTCTTAAATGGTTTATTACCTATGATTGGAGAAGTTGCCTAAATTAAAACTAATCCCATCTGCTTGGAGCACAGACCCATGACTGTCGCCCTAGAAAGAGAACCAGAACGCGAGATTGAATATCCCGATAGCGATTGCCAAACCATGGCTGATAACACCCTCCAGTTTTGTTGGATTGCCCTGATTAAAGAAAATCTCGAGTAACATTGGATACGGTCATTCCTATCTTTAATGATGGGGCAACACCCGAAGAAATTATAGATTATTATCCAGTACGAGTAGTAAGATCGGGTGTCTTACGTTTGGCAGAAATAACCATCAGACCTTTCCGAGGAGCCAGGTATGGATGAATTTATGACAGCCGCAATTGACCAGGCCAAGCAGGGCTTAAAAACTGGTGGGATTCCCATTGGTTCCGTCTTAGTCCGGGAACAACACATCATTGGTCAGGGCCATAACCAGCGAGTGCAGCAGGGAAATCCAATTATTCACGCTGAGATTGATTGTTTGCAAAATGCCGGGCGGATTGGTCATTATCGTGACACGGTTCTTTACTCGACCTTGATGCCCTGTTATTTGTGCGCTGGGGCTGTGGTGCAATTTGGGATTAAAAAGGTAATTGCGGGTGAATCCGCCACGTTTCCAGGGGCCAGAGACTTTATGGAAGCCCATGGGGTTGAGGTAATTGATTTAGATTTACCAGAATGCAAACAACTCATGGCGGACTTTATCAGCGCTAACCCCCAACTCTGGTTTGAAGACATCGGCGAGCTTTAATTTAAGCCACTGGATTCAGGGTTTTAAGAAAACTGGCAAATTGACGTTGGTTTAGTTGGGCTGGGCGAATTTGTTCTAGGAGCTCTTGGCTGGCGGTGGTTCCGGCCTGGGCAGCTTGTTGAACCGCAGGAATTCGTTCCCGAAAGCGCTGGGCAATCCCGACAATTTGTTTATTGGCATGGACGCATTGCTCCCCAAGTTTGGTAATCTCTGTCGTAATAAATCCAAAGGAATCCGCCTGCCCGCTGATTCGTCCCAAAATTAAACTGGCCTGAAGGGCTAAATGTTTCACCTGCCGACTAATGTGCTCAATTTCCCTGCTGGCCCCGTCCATAATCTCTAACTCCTGTTCAAACTGACACCCCAAGCGCAAAATCTGGGCCAATTCCGTTTGGACTTTTTCGTTACTTTCTAGGGCAGCTTCCAGGGCGATTTCGGTTTCCTCTGTGCTCAGTTGCCCCAGGCCCCGGAGTTGTTGGTGTTGTCGATGGAGTTGCTTGGTTTGGTGGCGAAGTTCTTGGTGTTGCTGCTCTAATATCTCCCGATCTCGGCTTTGCTCAATCATGGTGGTCAACTGACTCTGACAGGCCTGGAGCTGATGTTCCTGTTCCTGGAGTTGACGGGTCAGCCTTTGCAGCGTCAGGTTTTGGCCAATAAACACCTCATGCATTTGGTGCAGCATTTGGGCGTGGGCAAGGAGCAGGGTTTGGCTGTTGAGCAGTTGGTAGTCCCGGCCGTTGGTGGTGATGATTGGATCATAGACATAGGCAGAGTGGCGCGATAAGGCAGCTTGAACCGCGTCGACAATCGGGCAGGTTTCCGGCAGCACCAGGGGTGGGGCGTTAAGTTCAATTGCCTCAAGGAGAACTTGGATCGAGCGCTTCAGATAAAGTTCACGACCAAAGGGTTGATTCAGGCGGGCATAAAACTTGGCCTGGGGGATGAGAGCAACAGGTTGACTCTGAGCCAAGATAATCACACCGGGCAGTTCGGGCTGGGCCTGGAATAGATCGAGAACCTGTTGACCAGTGGCATCAATGTTGAGTTGACTGGCATGGGTGGGCAGACAAACTAGAGTTGCGTCAGGTTGTAAAACGGGTTCAGCCGCAAAGGTCATGGGAATATCCTGAAGCTCAAAACCAATCGTTATTCCGCTGAGGCAAGATGCTCCACAATGCTTAAAGCCCTGGGAAGCAAATCTCTTGTGAATCTCTCTTTTTGGGAAATGACTTTGGATACTAAAACTAACCCTTAACCTAAGCCAATAGTTTTAAGGTGACGGTAATCCCCAGCCAAAGAATCATTAAGGAATTCTTAAGAGTTCCGCTTGGCCTTATCCCTTGATTTTTTTGCAGCGGCTTTACTAGCTTTTGCGGCAGTGAGTTGGGCTAATCGAGCAGCTTCTTTTTCCTCAGCAATTTTATCAAGATAGTAGTGATAATCCCCTTGATAAACCTTAAATTCCCCGTCTCGAAGTTCAACAATTTTGTTGGCCACCTGGGAAATGAAATAGCGGTCATGGGAGACAATTAAAACCGTTCCGTCATAGGCCTTCAGGGCATCTTCAAGCATTTCCTTGGCGGGAATATCCAAGTGGTTGGTCGGTTCATCCAAAATCAATAAATTTGCCGGACGTAACAGCATTTTAGCCAGGGCTAAGCGGGCTTTTTCGCCACCACTAAGGGCCCCAACTTTTTTGTAAACCGTATCTCCACTAAATAAAAATCGGCCTAAAAGGGTTCTAACTTCTTCATTTGTCCACTGAGGCACTTCATCATGAATCGTTTCCATGACAATTTTTTCTAAATCTAAAGCCTCGGCCTGGTTTTGCTCGAAATAGCCGGGAATGACATTGTGATCGCCGAGTTTGACTTTGCCCGATTCCGGTTGCTCCAGGCCCATGATCATCCGTAACAGAGTCGATTTCCCCGCACCATTGGGGCCCAAAAAGGCAATCCGATCCCCCCGTTCAATCAAGAGATCACTGCCGAGAAATAAGATTTTTTCACCATAGGTATGGACTAAATCCTCAATGATCACCACTTCTCGACCACTGCGGGGGGCTGGCGGAAACTGAAATCTGAGGGTGCGACTGGATTCCGTGGGGGCTTCAATTTTTTCAATTTTGGCCAGTTGCTTTTCCCGACTCTTGGCCTGGGTACTGCGGGTGGCACTGGCCCGGAACCGATCGACAAAGGTTTGTTGTTTTTCTAGTTCTTTTTGCTGGCGTTCATAGGCACTCAGTTGGGCTTCCTGATTTAGTTCTTTTTGCTCCAGATAGGCCGAGTAGTTCCCTAAATAGGTTGTGGAAACGCCCCGCTCAGTTTCAACAATTTGGGTACAGAGGCGATCTAAAAATTCCCGGTCGTGGGAAACAATCACCATCGGCGTCACCAGGCCCCGTAAATAGATCTCCAGCCATTCAATGGTTTCTAAATCCAAGTGGTTAGTCGGTTCATCCAACAGCAAAAGGTCGGGGGATTGCAGGAGAATTTTGCCCAAACTCATCCGCATTTGCCAACCGCCACTGAAGGAACTCACCAGCCGATCCCCGTCCCCCGCTTCGAAGCCCATTTCTGGCAGAATTTTTTCAATCCGGGATTCCAGTCCATAGCCATCCAGGGCTTCAAATTGCCGTTGCAGGCGATCCAGTTGATGAATCAGGCGTTCCAATTCCTCCATGTCCGGGGTGCTCATTTGTTGTTGAACCTCGGTGAGGCCCTGCTGAATCTGGTTGGCTTCCGTAAACACGGTCCAAAACTCTTCTCGAACAGTGCGGGTGGGTTCAACTTCAAACTCTTGGGTCAGGTAGGCAATTTTCAGGCTGGCGGGGCGGATTACTTCTCCGGCGGTGGGTTCCATTTCCCCAGCAATAATTTTGAGTTGGGTGGATTTTCCGGCCCCATTCATCCCCACCAGGCCAATGCGATCACCGGGTTTAACTTCCCAATTCACGTCTTTGAGGACTTCTCCAGTGGGATAAATTTTACTAATGTGATGGAGCCGCAACATGGAGAAAACCCTACGCCAAAGGAATGCACAGAATCCAGATTATACCCTCGGTCAGCCTAGCAAAAATATCCCTAATTCTGAGAGAACTCTGAGGGAACGCCGCCGGATATACTGTAATCGCTGAGGATTCACCTAAAAAAGTCTCGCCTGCTCTGTGGATATTGTCGATGATTTCTGATGGATTGCGTGTGTTTAACCTAACTGAAACGGCGGCAAAATACGATTGCTCCCATTGGGGCCGAATTGCGATTCGGGGGGCGGATCGGCTGCGGTTTCTCCACAATCAAAGCTCAAATAATCTAAATATTCTCAAACCTGGTCAAGGCTGCGATACGGTCATCTTGACTTCAACGGCCCGCACGATAGATTTAGTCACGGTCTGGGTGAAATCCGATGAATTGATCCTCCACGTCTCGACCGGTCGGCGGGAGTATATCTTGCAATGGTTGGATCGCTATATTTTCTTTGGTGACAAAGTTGAATTAGTTGATCTCACCCAAGAAACACGGTGTTGGCGACTTTTGGGGCCTGGTTTTTTTGACATCATCCAAAATTTAGGGATTAACGTGGCGGACTTAAACCAAGAGGGAGATCATCAAGAAGTTGAGATTAATGGATGTCCGGTAACCCTTGGCCTGGGGAGTGGCTTGGCAATTCCGGGTTTGACGATGATGTTTGCGGCGGCGGATTTAGAGAAAATAGAGTCAGCGTTTGCTAGTCAGTTTAAAACCCTAACTGATGCCGATTGGGAACGAGTGCGAATTTTACAGGGGCGGCCAGCGGTGGATCATGAACTGACCGATGATTACAATCCCTTGGAAGCGCGGTTACGGCAGACGATTTCCTTTGATAAGGGTTGCTATATTGGCCAGGAAACCATTGCCCGCCTGAATACCTATCAAGGGACGAAACAACACCTCTGGGGCCTGGAATTAGCGGATTATGTTCAACCCGGAACGCCCCTGATGTTGGATGAGCAAAAAGTTGGAATTGTCACCAGTTGTACTCTCTTACCTGAATCAGAATCTGCGAAAGCCTTTGGCCTGGGCTATGTCAAAACCAAAGCGGGGGGAGTGGGATTAGACGTGGTAGCTAATTCGGTAAAAGCCAGAGTGGTGGATGTGCCGTTTCTGAGTTCTGAGGTGGTCAATGCTTAAACCCTTGGCCTGGGGATGCGTTGTTTATCTCACCAGTAATTTAGGGATGGCTTTGGCAGAAAATCCGGCCCATGTGCGGCAACTACTGGAAACTGGCCAATGTCCTAACTGTGATTTGAGTGGGGCTGATCTACGCTACAGCAATTTAGATCGGGCGAATTTATCCCATGCCAACCTTAAAGGGGCCAATTTAATGGGGGTGAATTTCTTCCGGGCTAACCTAACTGAAGCCAACTTGGAGAATGCCTATTTAGCCGGGGCTAACTTTTTTGGGGCCACTTTAACCAACGCCAATCTGTCCGGGGCTAATCTTTATCTGACGATTTTGGTGAACGCGAATCTGGAATCTGCTCAACTGGTTAAGGCGCGCATGGTTTTGGTGAATAGCGTCAGTGCCAACTTTTCCCAGGCCAATCTGTCCCAGGCCAACCTATCCGGTGCCAATTTAATTGATGTCAACTTCACCCAAGCGGATTTAACCGGAGCCGATCTCTCACGGGCAAATTTGGATGGGGCGTTGTTAGAAGGGGCAAAATTTCCCTTAAAACCTGAGGCGATGACGAATCCGAGCCCAAAGTAAGCGAATTTCTCTAAGACTTGGCCTGGAATCCATTTGTTAACGTGAACCTGTAGGAAGTCAGAAAAGCAATGATTTCACTCCAGCGTTGGCAATTAGCAGTTTTGGCGGTTCCGATTGGCTCCATTGGTAGTTTCTTGGCCGTCGCAGCGTTTGTCCAAATTCACACTTGGGGCTTGGATTGGGTCTGGGCGATTGTGATCATCATGCTCCTGGCCTGGCGTTGGTTGCTGTTGCGCTGGTTAACCCCCACGGAGCAAACGGAATTCCTGACGGCCAGTTTTTCTCCCCAGGCCCTGAACCAAACCCCAGCCACCTCAGCCCAGGACCACCAGGCCCAAACTCAGATTCAAGCCCTCTTGCAAACCACCCGCCAAGACCCGCCCCCCTGGGAAAACTGGCCCCTGTTTTGGCAACGGATGCAAACCTTAGTCACCGATATTGCCTTGATCTATAACCCCCAGGTGAAGCGGCCGCTGCTGCATATCTATGTCCCCCAGGCCTACCATTTGCTCCGGGATACGGTCGAGGATGTGGATCGTTGGATGGCCACCTTGGGCCCAGTTCTCAATCGGGTCACAGTTGGGCAAGCGATTCAAGCCTATGAACTCTATGAAAAATTGGCCCCGACGGCGCGGATCGGACTCCAGGCCTGGAATTGGCTGCAATGGTTAACCAACCCGGCCGTTGCCGTTACAAAAGTTGCGACCCAAACCAGTCAAACCAAAGCCAATCAAGAACTTTTAGCCAACCTGGGACAACTGCTCCGGGAACAAACCTTACGGGCACTTGGAGCGCGGGCCATGGCTTTGTATGGCGGTAAAGTCGTAGTCCCGGATTTAGTTCAACCCCCAACTCTCAGCCCCTCGGCCAACAGCGAAACCTTAGCCAACCTGCTGACCCAGGCCAGTGGGATCAATCAATTGGAAAGTAAACCCTTAAACCTGTTGATTGCGGGGCGCACGGGGGCCGGAAAAAGTAGCCTGATCAATACCCTGTTTACAACCCCTCAAGCCCAGACCAATGTGTTACCAAATACGGCGGAGTTAAAGCAATATCGGTGGCAAAACCCCAGGGGCGATGATCTGATTCTCTGGGATAGCCCTGGCTATGAACAAATTGATCGCCCGGATTACCAGGCCAAGGTTGTCGCGGCTCTCCAGGAAACCGATGCCCTAATTTTGATCACCCCAGCGTTGGATCCGGCTGTGCAAATGGATTTAACCTTTTTGGCGCAAGTCAAAGCCGCCACCCCAGAGATGCCGATGGTGATTTTGCTCAGTCAAGTGGATAAACTCCGCCCGATCCGGGAATGGCAACCCCCCTACGATTGGGAATTCGGCACCCGGCCCAAGGAACTCGCCATGCAAGAAGCCTTGAACTATCGTCACCTGCATTTTCAACCCTACACCGACCAAATTTTACCGATGGTCATGGCGGATCAAACGTTAGGACGCGGGGCCTGGGGGGAAACCACCTTAGTCGAAACCCTCCTGAAGATCATTGATCCGGCCAAACAAGCCCGCCTCGGACGATGCTTAAAAAACCGAAATCTACGCGTCACCACCGCTCGGCAAATTATTGATCGCTATGCCCTGTTGATGGGATCGGCTCAGGGAATTACCAGCATGCTCAAGGGGCCGGTGCTGCAATTTCTATCTACTTTGTTAACAGGATCTCCCGCCGCGGCCTGGATTTTGGCGGAAAAACTACCCCTCGAACAGTCCCCGGTGATTTTGGGTAAGGTGCAAATGGCCTTTGAATTGTTTAGTTTGCTGGGTGATACCCGCAGTATTGATAACTTCAACGTGGGGATGATTTGGCCCTTAGTGATTCTGAATGACGGCAGCTTGGCGCACCAGGCCTGGGCCCTCGGACAAACCCTAATTGAATACTGGTCTGGGCAACTCGAACCCAAGCAAACCGGGGCCAGTTTAGAAGGGCGTTATCGACATTATTTGGCCCAGCAACAGGCTTGAATCTTGGCTAATCTCGCTCACCCAAAACCGGCTTAGGAATCTGTCCCCGTTACAAACTCCTGCACCACCTGGGTAAACGCGACTGTGGATTCATAGGGCAAAACATTTCGACCGGGAATTTCCACCCCCTGGGCCTGGGGAAACGTGTTCAAATATTCCTTCAGCCGATCTTCTGGTTCTGCATTGCGGGCTGACCGACTAATACTGGAGGCTTGCTCACCCATAATCACCAAAACCGGCTGGGTAATGGTTGCAATCAAGGGGCGATAGTCTTTGCGCCAAAATCCCGATAAAAACGAATAGACCGCATGGCGAGTTTCTAAGGATTGACTGCCTTTTTCCAACAAGCCTAACCACTCCGAATCCACATCCTCGGGCTGGGCAAAGAGCTGTTTGATCGAAAAATCCTGCAAAAAGCCTTCACTGCGGGCATAGAGATAAAACCCCCAACCCAAGGGCGAGTCAAACAGGTTCCAGGCCAGGGTATGGGGCCATTCCTCTTGGGGCTGACTAATCAAACTCCAGGCCGGGGGGCCAACTAAGACTAATTTTTCAACCCACCGGGGATATTTAGCCGCAAACTCCACCGCTACAGGCATCAACGCCCCCTGCGCCACAATCACCCCTGGCCGTTTAATAATCACGTCAAAAAATTGCCCCAACTGATCCGCCCAATCTTCGGGATACAGGGCCACGTGGGGTAAATCACTCTCGCCACAACCGAGTAAATCCGGGTTATAAATTTCCGCTGAATTATTGCTCTCAAACCAGGCCTGGCAAAACCGATGCCAAAATCGTCTCGACAACCCCACACCAATGGGATGAATTAGCACCAACGGGGCCTGGGTAGCACCCTCTGGAGAACGATAATGTTCATAGACACATTGATAATCTTGCCAACGATAGGCCTGGAGTGGGGGAGTCATCATCGAGTTTAAGTTCTCATGGCACTACTGTTTAGCCTACCGAAGAAATACCCATCTAAATTCCAGAATCTGATATGTTTACTGATTGACAAAAACGAGGGGCTCTCGGTTCTGAATATTATTGGGTGTTGGTGTTCCCATAACTGCCGCTATTACTTTTGGACTGACTTTCCTTAAGACGTTAATGTTCTCTACAGCATACTTGATGACAGTGGGCGGAGCTGTTTATCGCAACATAGAGATTCTAAAACTCTCTTTGAGTCAGGGATTTAAGCATTTTTTGTGTTATTCCAATGGCAATCAAAATACAGCCTATTTGCAAGCGAATGGACACCTGGTCATCTCCTAAGCAGCGAAATAGTCAGACTTTTAGAAATGTAGTGCCGGCTTGATAAAAATAGTTTCAAGTCCAGGGTTTTAGGAGCTTGTGAGGGAGTTGAGACCATGGCCAAACCCTGTGTGATACAGATCAACTCCAAAGGATCAGAATTGTTTAACGTAGAAGTTAATTGATCCTTGCTGTTCACCTCACCATGGTTAAACTTTCGTCACTGACTCGTTTTTTGTTCCAGGCCAGTGTCGGTATTGCCCTCAGTACCCTGACAGTTTTTGTTGGCTATGAACCAGCACCAGCCCAAACTCGACGGATTGAAATCCAAGATGATCAGGATATTCAAGCCCTTTTTGACTTTGTCTATCGCCCCGATGCAGATCCAGCGCCATTTCGGTTACAAAATGCTGATGAGCAGGAAGCCTATCGCCTATTAATGACCATTTTGGAGTCGGGAACAACCGTCTATGTTCGAGCAACCCAGGATGGGAATTATGGTTCCTACAATGTTGGGCAGGATGTTATGGTGCTGCGTCCCTCAGCTTTATCCCACTGGGGAATCTTTTTGGAAACCCTCCGTCATGAAGGATGGCACGTTGTCCAGGCCTGCTATGGGGCTCAACGCAATGCCGAGAACTTGATCCCAGTGGGCTTACGGGTTAGTCGGCGCACCATCCTCAATTTGCAGCAAAACCATAGTTACCCCGCCGAAGAATTACCGGTTGAGGCAGAGGCTTTTGAAGCAGAACTGTATCCGAATTTAACATTGCAGGGTTTACAGGAACACTGTGCCCCTTGGTTGAATAATTAACCCGAAGATTTTCAAGATCGGCCTTAAGCATTAGTCTGATACAACTTCAACAACCGTACCCTGGCGATTAAGTTCAGTCACTCGGGCTTGACTCGTAATTCCCTGCTCTTCCCAGGCCTGGTGCATGGCAGCGGCAACTTGATTGGCTGTGTCGGTATGGGTCAGTGCAAGTAAGGTCGGGCCAGCCCCACTAATCACCAGACCATAGGCTCCAGCACTGGTGGCAGCAGCTTGGACAGATCCATAACCCGGAATTAGGGCCGTGCGATAGGGTTGATGAAGCCGATCCTGCATCCCGGCCTGGAGATACTCAGGATTCCCGGTGCGTAACCCCTCAAGCAAAACCCCAAGATGGGCCGCATTGAAGATCGCATCCCCATAGCTCAGGGCTTGGGGCAAAACCTCTCGAGCAGCTTTTGTGGACAACTCAAATTCAGGAATCGCAATCACCGGGACAACCGCCGAATGCCAACTCAACTCCAACACCTGCCATGAGTTTTCCTGGGCTCCAGCTGCCGCCAATCGACACCCCCCTAACAACGCCGGCGCAACATTATCGGGATGGCCCTCCAACTCAATGGCTAACTCCAGCAACTTGGCCTTAGGTAACGGATTGTCCATCAACGCATTTGCCCCAACCAGACCACCAACAATTGCCGTTGCCGAACTTCCCAACCCCCGTGCTAAGGGAACCTCAAGGTCAATTTCCAGGGACAAATTGGGTAATTCCTGGTCAATATAGTCAAAAAAATAGCCAATGGCCTGGTAAGCCAAGTTTCGCTCATCCGTAACCACCCGCACCGCATCCAGGCCCCGCGCTGTAATTTTAGTTTTCGGAGCCAGTTGTAACTGAAAGCGATTAAGCAAGGACAAGGCCGCCCCTAAGCAGTCAAAACCTGGGCCAATATTGGCAGTTGTGGCAGGCACAGTGACAACGACGGTTCTACTCATGGGCTTTTACTTCTCCAGGCCAGTGCTGTCTCCCCTGTGATCCCCAGGTTCATCAATTGGAGAGCCAAAACCAACTTACCACTTGAGCAAATTAAACCGCTCCATATCCACCGTGTCCTTATTCCGATAAATCGCCAAAATAATCGCCAAGCCCACCGCTGCTTCTGCCGCCGCCACCGTAATCACAAACACCGCAAAAACCTGACCCTTAATTTCCAGACCATCCAGATAGTTAGAAAAACCAATCAGATTCAAGTTAACGGCATTCAGGAGTAATTCAATGGACATCAAGACCCGCACCGCATTCCGACTGGTCACCAGGCCATAGATGCCAATGCAGAACAGTGCCGCCGCCAATAACAAAATCAAATTGAGTTCCACAGAAATTCTCCTTTCCTCAGCGCATCAGCATGAATTAGTCTATTTACTACCTGAGAGAGCCACGGGTTCACGAGGGCGCTCTGGCAATTCTAGGGGTGGTTGCGGCACTTCCCCAATGGAGGGTTCATCATCAATTACATACTCTCGCCGGGCAAGGACCACAGCCCCAATCAAGGCCATCAACAGCAAGACCGAAGCCAACTCAAAGGGTAAGAGAAAATCTGAGAAGAAGTGTTTGCCTAGGGTTACAACCGTATCGGCCGTGGGGGTTAAGCCGGAGGGAATCGCCCAAGGGGTTTGCAGCACCATAAAGCTCAAGAGGCCAAACAAACCCACTGCCACCAGACCCGCTGCCACTTTCCGAATCCATCGCCGGGGGACTGGAGCAAAATCTTCCCGTTTATTCACCAACATAATGGCAAACAAAATCAGGACATTCACCGCCCCGACATAGATCAAAATTTGCGCTGCGGAGACAAAGTCTGCATTCAAGAGAATGTAAATCCCCGAAATACTCAGGAACACACCCCCCAGTAAAAACGCTGAATAAACGATGTTATCAAGGAGAACAACCCCCAAGGCTGCACCAATCACCAACACCGCCAAGACAAAATAGGCAATGGTTTGAACGCCGGTTGCTAAATTCACAATGATGCTCCTTATTCAGACTTACTGGCGGTTTGGAGTTGAGCGGCAATTTCTTCCGGTCGCGAGCCAGCCCGTTGATCCGTTAACTTCACCCCATGGCCTGACGTCTCTCCGGCGGGTAAGTAGGCAAACTCCCGAATCGGCGTCACCATTGGATCATCCGTCACTTTGTAGGGCAACCGTCCCATGGCCACATTGTCAAAGTTCAACTCGTGGCGGTCATAGGTGGCCAGTTCGTATTCCTCAGTCACCGAGAGGCAGTTAGTGGGGCAATATTCCACACAGTTGGCGCAGAAGATGCACACTCCGAAATCAATGCTGTAGTGCTTGAGTTGCTTCTTCTTCATTTCCTTATTAAATTCCCAGTCCACCACCGGTAAATTGATGGGGCAAACCCGGACACAAACCTCACAGGCAATGCATTTATCAAACTCAAAGTGAATTCGCCCCCGAAACCGCTCAGAAGGAATTAGTTTTTCGTAGGGGTATTGCACTGTGATTGGACGCCGCTGCATGTGATCAAAGGTGACCGCCAGGCCCTGACCAATGTATTTTGCCGACTCAAAGGTTTCTTTGGCATAGGAGCCGATTTTACTGAGGAATTTCATAGGTCTTACTCACGTCAACAGTAGTTCGCTAACCGTTTTTCTAGCCACCAAATGCCACAGGGAAGGTCAATTTCAATCCCGCCGTAATCAACAAATTCACCAGGCCCACAGGCAATAAAAATTTCCAGCCTAAATCGAGTAACTGGTCAATCCGCACCCGTGGCACTGTCCACCGCAACAAAATCGCCAGGAAGATGAAGAAATAGGCTTTGAGTAGCGTCATCGTAATCCCCAGAACCGCCATCACAATCTGGAAAATTGGATTGGTTTCGGAAATCCCCAGCCACTCGGCCACGTGATTTAAGGGAATCGGAAAATCCCACCCCCCAAAGTAGAGCACTGCGACCAACAGGGCCGAAAGCACCAAGTTCACATAGGACCCCAGGTAGAACAGGGCAAATTTCATCCCGGTATATTCGGTTTGATAGCCCGCCACCAGCTCTTCTTCTGCTTCCGGGAGGTCAAAGGGCAGTCGTTCACATTCTGCTAAAGCCGCAATCCAGAAAATTAAAAAGCCAATGGGTTGCCGCCAAACATTCCAGCCCAAAATCCCATAGCCAGACTGCTGTTCAACAATTTCCACCGTTCCCAAGCCATTGGACATCATCGCCACCGCCAACACCGCCAACGCCAGGGGAATTTCATAGCTGATGGATTGTGCCGCCGCCCGTAACCCACCCAAGAGCGAGTACTTATTATTCGAGGCATAACCAGACATCAACAGGCCAATGGGGGCAATGCTAGAGAGGGCAATCCACAGAAACACCCCCATGGCAATGTTAGACAGGAGCAGGTCTTGACCAAAGGGCACAATGATATAGGACAAAAACACCGGAATCACCACCAATACCGGCCCCAGGGTAAATAGAATTCCATCTGTGTTGGTGGGAATAATGTCTTCTTTAAACAGGAGCTTTAAGCCATCGGCCAAGGGCGCCAAGATCCCCAGGGGGCCAATGTATTCGGGGCCAATTCGTTGTTGGACAGCCGCTGAAATTTTCCGCTCCAGCCAAACCGCAATTAACACGCCCACTGTGGCCACCACCAACATCAATAACATTGGTAAGGGAAGCCAGATTAATTTCGCCAGGCCGGGGGTTAGACCCAACGCTTCTAATGCTGTTCGTAGTTGCCCCTGCAGATCAATTCCGTTTTCCATACGCAGCCCAGTGGTGAACCGCCTCTCAGTATATAGTGTTTTCCTCCATGGCCTGGAACCGGGTCAGATTGAAACTTCTTAACCCCTGACCTGACTTCTACTAATACCTCTACCCAAAGAGATTGACCCAGATCATGGGGCGGGGCTGGGTCAAAATTGGAGCTTGTTAACTCCCTAAACAAGGGACTGTGGGTCAATCCTGAGTTCCCGGAGCTTTACGGTAAGGTTATCTGCCCGTTTTGGAGTTGTGGGGCTTTTTCAGAATTTGGGGCTGGTAACCATAACCGTGACTCTGGCAGGAAGGACTCAATGGGGATCAGCTCTCCTCCTGGGCTGTATTTTTGCGTTCTCGAAGCTGTAATAATACCTGCGAATGAAATTCCTGGGTAATCGGGTAAAAGTAGGCTAGAACCAGGCCAAGGGCTAAAAATATTGTTGGTACGGGGCCAATGGCCAAACGAATCGCAAAGAGGGCGGAATCCGGCTGGATCGGTGGTGCTTGCCCAGGCCCCGAGGAAATAAACCCGGCAAATCCGAGTCCTTGCCCGACAATAAATAGGCCAAAGGCCAAGCCAATTTTTTGCAGCAATACCATGAACCCGTAGAAAATTCCTTCCCGTCGTTGCCCAGTGTTGAGTTCATCCAAATCAATCACATCGGGAATCATGGACCAGGGAATGAGATAGGCCGTTGAGACCCCAATCCCCGCAAGAATCCCCAACACATACATCAGTCCCACTTGATCTGGCTGTAGGAAAAATAACCCGGCCTGGGCCACCATCCAAATCACCATGCCAAAGAAATAGGCCGCCTTTTTGCCGTAGCGTTTACTGAACCAATTCCAGACAAACAGCATCACCAACGCAGTTCCTTGTACCGCTAAAGCCACCTGAGTTGCCGCCGCATTGGGGAGTTTCATCCAGTCCGTGACAAAAAAAGCAATCATCGAGGCTGTAATTTGCACCGCTAACCAGGAACATAAATAAATGCCCATCACATAAACAAAGGGGCGATTGCTAAAAACTAGCTTTAGTTGTTGGAAATAGGGCAAAGATTCCGTTTGTAGTTCCAGACCATGGGCAGCTTCTGAGGCTTTAATCCGTTGGCGAGTCCCAAAAATGCACCAGTACAAGGGTAAAACTGACACCACCGCCGCCACAATGCCGATCAGTAAATATTGTGTGACTGGATCCTTGACCTGCTGGAAAATAATTTGCGCCAAGATGAGTGAGCCAATACTACCACCAATGGAAAATGTAAAGCGAAAACTGTTGAGGCTAGTGCGTTCGTTGTAATCCGAGGTCATCTCCGGGGTCATCGCCGTGTAGGGCAAATTCACCACGGTGTAAAACGTATTAAACAGAATCCCAATCACGACGTAATAGAAAAACAAAACCCATTGGTTAGTGCTGGGGATAATCCACTGCAAGAAAAATGTCAGGCCAAAGGGAATCGCCCCCCAAAACATCCAGGAGTGTCGCCGGCCCCAGCGGGCATTTTGAGTTCGATCACTTAAAACTCCGATTACCGGATCGTTCACTGCATCCCAAATTTTGCCGATCATCAGAACACTCCCCGCCAGGCCAGCATCCATCCCCGCCACATTAGTCAAAAAGATCAGCAAAAAAAACACGAGGATATTGGCGGTTATGGCGGTACCCAAATCCCCGGCTCCAAAGGCTAGCTTTTCCGAAAGGGTTAGGGGCTTTGATTCCGTCGAACTGACCATTGGGACTCTCCTCACTCAGTAGATGTAATTTTCTCAGCAGATCAGAACACTCAGCACGCAAGCAATGGGGTCTGGATTTACGTAACTCCGAGGACTGGGGACTTGCAAGAGATCGCAACTTAAAAAGCCTGCCTTACGGTACCACTCCCCGACCCTACTGACGCTTGCTCAATCTTGATGCTTACTGAATCACCATGACAACGGAATTAACTAAACTCCAACCCTGTGACCGACACCCGATGAATTAAGGCAGCTCTGGCTGATCAATGATCCAGCCCAAGACCCAGATTTATCCTCTGGTACCACTCCAGGGGATGGCCTCATCGATAAAAAATCGCTCCTGATAGAATAGAAATAGAGTCGTTGGAGAAAAAAAATGGCTCATCCTCTTTTTTGCGCTAACGGTGGTTCTCCCCTCAGCTCCCAAATACGCTTCTGTGAATCCTGTGGCTATCCTATTTCATTCCCCCTGGAGCCCTCGCCATTACCGGATTTAACACCTACCAAAGTCCCCTCAACTTGTCCCACTGCAAGAATTGTCTTACCCCGCAAAAATTCATTTTTTTCCTGGCTGCTTCTAGCTTTGATTGTTTCCTGTGTGGCTGGCCTGGGGTTAATCGGCTGGTTTGTCCCTACTCTGTGGCGTCAATGGGTCAGCCAATCTCCACCGGATCCCCTCGTAGGCACACCACCAACTCCCAGTGTCACCGTCACTGCTCCCAATACCGTCAGCTTAGAGGACTTTGTCGGCAGTTGGATGGCCTTAATAGGAGACCCTGATCCCGACACGGAAGCACTAACCTTTCGCCTTGAAGGAGTAATGATTGTTGCGGATATTGATAGCGATCGTCTGGAAGTGTCTGTACTCAATGATCGAAAGCTAGAGGGTTATTTGCTTCAAGACGGAGAGCATATCCCCATGAGTGCGGAACTGAGTCAGGATAAACAACAGATCACATTTATTGTTCGTCCCCCCTACAGCGAAATTCAGGCGGCAGTCGCACAAAGAGTCTCTGAAACAAGTCTTGATAACCAGGCCAATACAAATGGAGGGTTATTAACCGAAGAAGAAGCTTTAGATCGACTGATCAGCTGGCCGGAAATTGCAGACTGGAGCCAACAAATTACCCAAAATGCTCCCCTGAACCAGGCCCAGTTCGAAATTGTTGAAACAACCCCTGAGTGGTATTTGATTCGAGCCTACGAAACAGTAAACAACCCAGGAGAACCAGGCCACACCGCCACATTCGGTTGGTACACCATCAATCGTCAAACCGGGGAAGTCACCTCAACACTACCTTAGGAGAATATCTTTGATTGGGAAAAGAAAGACTTGAATGGTTGGGGCTTAAAGAGAAAGAGAGGCTCCATGGCTAAAGAAAAATCCGTAACCTTTTCAGCCTGTGGTCAAGACAATCCCCCAACAAGCTGATATTGTGGGACTTGCTTGGAGATATCTCAGCAAGAACAAGACTGAAATAAAGCTGAAATTCTACGAGACTACTCTTCGGCAGGGGTGCCCATTTCGGGGGAACTTGATCCACTACCTTGCTTAACGCATCATCCGGCCTGGGGAGCTATTCCTGTTCTCGGTTCATGTCAGTCCGTCTTTATTTGTGAAAATGACTGAGTATCATAAAGCCCTGGTAACGAATAGTTCTTCATTCGGAACTGGGATAAAATCAGGTTTTTTTAGGACAAATAAACTCTGCGAACCTCACAAATCATTGCTGTTTGATATAACTATTCGCCCAGGAATGCAACATAAAGAAGCTTAAAACAGTTATGGATGATACTTGTGATCATCATACTTCCAGGAGTTATGACCACCCTATAGAGATTGGGAATTATAAAACGAGGCTGTGTCAATACCTCATGGATGTGGATAATCCCCACCAGGCCAAGCGTGGCTATGAATTCCCAAGTTAATGCCCCCAAGGAATAGTTTAGGTGTAGGAATCAACAACCTAAGTTTAAGTCTCGTTAACATCAAATAAATCGACAGGCGCGTCCAAAAGCTCTGTTTGTCGTGAATCCGTGATCAGCCAATCAAGGGCAGCGGCTCGCACATCAATGGTTGTTCCGGTTTTGTCAACACAGTAGCGCCCAAAAACCAACTTATCCACTAACCGCACCCCAGGCCCGAGGCGAGAATATTCAAAAATCACACAGTTATCTACCACCGCGCCACTGCAAATACAACAGTTAGGGCCAATCATCGTTGGGCCAATAATGGTGACGTCATCTTCAATTCGGGTCATACCGCCAATATAAACAGGTCCCTGGATCTTCACCCTGTCCCAGTTCACCGCCACATTGATCCCGGTATAAATGTTTGGAGCAACCTCCCGGCCTGGGATCGAGACGTTGGCAACCTGCCCCGCTAACACACTCCGAACGGCTTGCCAATAGTCCGGCACCTTACCAATATCCACCCATTCAAAATCCATCGTCAAGCCAAAAAAGGGCGCGCCCATCTCCACCAGTTTTGGAAATAGCTGACTGCCAATATCAAATTCCACGCCAGAGGGAATCAAATCTAGTATTTCTGGCTCAAATATATAAATCCCAGTATTAATTGTGTTGCTGAGTGCCGCTTCAATGCTTGGTTTCTCTTGGAAGGCCTTAATCCGCCCCTCTTCATCGGTGACGACAACCCCATAACTGGAAACTTCTGTGGGAGTTACTTCCCGTAGAATAATGGTCGCAATTGCACCTTTTTGTCGATGCCAGGCCACAGCTTTGGTTAAATCTAAGTCGATCAGGGCATCCCCACAGAGAACGACAAATGTATCGTCAAAAAATGGATTAAAGTCCTGAATGCGCTTCATCCCCCCGGCGGACCCCAAGGCCTTTCCCACAAGTTTTCCGTCTTCGATGTAGCCCTCAAAGGAGTAGGCAATTTGTACCCCAAACCGTTGCCCGTCCTGAAAGTACTCCTCAATTTCGTGGGCCAGATGGCTAACATTAACCATAATTTCCGTAAAGCCATGTTGTCGGAGCAATTCCACCAAAAACTCCATAACAGGCTTTTGCAGAATTGGGATCATTGGCTTGGGGATCGTGTAGGTAATTGGGCGTACCCGTGTTCCTTTACCCGCAGCCAAAATCATTGCTTTCATGGTGTCTCTCTAGCTCGCGTCCCAATAACTATCCCAGGCCAAGGGGTTAGCCTTCAATGGAGTTATCGTACCCTACTCTAAGGCATAGACTTGACCATGAATCAGGAGGCGAGTAATCCCTTTTCCCTGAAGATAGGGGGTAGTTTTCCGGAGCATATTGCCATCGGGAACCTTGATGACGGTTTTGCGCAAAATACTTTCTGAATTCTTGTAAATGCGTTGATTGCGCTGGGAAAACCGCATAGCCACTGACCGGCTTTCAAAGATTGGCAGGGTTTTTTGTAGTTCTTCCTCTTGGGCAGCATGGCCGAGCCCCCGAAATTCTGCTAGAGGGCGAGCTAGTAACTCTGAGCGTGTATCAATGACGAGATAGCAGGGCTTGGGCAGTACGGCAGCCTCTAGGGGGAAAATAGCAATCTCAGTGGGGCTGGGTTCCTCCGCTAGCATTTCAGCCGCTTCATCGGGATCATCGGCACTATCACTATCCTCTTCCTCATCATCAAAGTCCTCATCCCCAAAGTCGTCTAAATCTTGCCCCGCCAGGCCGGTGAGATCATCAGCATCCTCGTCATCGGTATCAAGGCTGACATCAGAAGCAACCACCACATCCGGCCCCTGGGACACTGGTGGCGCTACCGGGAGCTCCTGAGGTTCGGCAGCTGTATCTGGAGCAGGTGGCGTAGATGAACGTTTGCGGCGGGTGACCGGCTGACGCGGTTGGGGGCTCACAGGGCCTGGGGGAGGTTCTGGCGACTCAGATTCTGCCACGGGATCAGCCGGCTTGGTGGTTTTAACAATTTTCGGGGATGCTTTTGGCTCTAGTGTAGGTTCTGGCTCGGTTTCAGCGGTTTTGATCGTTCGGCGAATCGTATTTTCACTCACCCCAAATTGGCTGGCCAACTCCTTAATCGACTCCCCCTGAACCGCAGCTATCACTATCGCTGATTTTTCCTCTAGGGTGAGCCGTTTGTAAGTCATTGCGTCCTCGAATTGAAACCATGCTTCTATTATCTCCCATCTGTTTTCCGGCCTAGCAGGAGTCTGGAAACAAAACCCACAACTTATGAACGATTGAGCTGGAGTTCCGAACCCGAGAGAGCGTTAATTTAAATCTGTGACATCGCCAGCAAAACTATAGACCTCAATCCCTAAGGCCTGAGCCACAGGTAAAGTGCGCTGGTCTACCATTGAAGAAATAACCAGCTTTCGGCAAGCCGGGCCTTCCTGGTGTTTTTCATAAAAGCTCACTTTCCGGTCAGAGCTATACAGGTCGGCTTTACACAGGGACGACTTAACTTCACACAGAATAAGACAGCCATTGCTGATAATTACGTCAATTTCTACTTGATCTGGGCGGACAAATACTTCTCCAGCATCATCAAAATTATTGACGTGAAGAACTTGCACACCAAAGGAGATTTCTACAATTCCCTTGAGTGCGTTCCGGAAACTTGCTTCTGAAGATAACCCCTTGCGCCAACCCAACGTGCCAATGGTGCTCTGATATTGCTGCTGCGTACAAAGAATTTCAGCGATTTGTTCATTCCATTTGCGGGCCTGTTCTTGGCGATCTTGTTCTA
>CAZZCG010000011.1:0-103537 GCA_964653145.1 uncultured Synechococcus sp.
GTTGGCTAACGTTTGTGAGGGTTTGCTGTCGCAACAATTGCAATGCGATTTTGGCCTCTGCGAGTTGCCGCTCCAATAACTCTTTCTGAATCTGTTCGTACAGACTGGCCTGCTGGATTGCGATTGCTAATTGAGTTGCGAGTTGTTGGGTCAACGTTACCTCTGATTCCTGCCATTGGCGGGTTTCACTACATTGGTGAATACACAACAACCCCCATAGCTGGTTACCACTCAACAGGGGTAAGACCAAAGTAGCCCGCACCTGAAACTGAGCTAGTACATCGGCGTGGCACTGATCTGCTAGTTGGTAAATATCCTCTATGGCGGCGTACCGACCCTGAAGATAGAGAGGAGCATAGTTGTCGCCAAAACAATGATCATAGATGCGAATAGCCAAGGTGGAAGCGTACCCCTCAACCACAGACTCAGCCACAAATTCACCACCTCCCCAATTCGAGTGAGGGTAGAACTTGAAAATACCGACTCGATCAGCGCCAAGCACCTGGCGAATTTCCTGACAGGCAGTCTCAAAAATAGTTTGCAGGTCTAGGGATTGGCGAATCCGCTGGGAGATTTCCCGAATCAGAGTTTCCCGATGAGCCTGTTGTTGAATTAAGGATTCAGTGGCTTTGCGATCACTAATGTCGAGCACGACACACACACAACGACCATCAACTCTAGAGAGCATGGCGACACCGATCAAGACCGAGACGCGATTGCCATCTGAACGTAGGTACTCCTTCTCCCACGGCGTAATCTCCCCCTGGCTTTGGAGAATGGAGATGGCTCGATAGTCAGATTCAACATACTCGGGGGGGGTGATCTCCGCCCAATTAATCCGATTTGCTTCTAAGTCAGAGCGGCTATAGCCAATAATTTCTAAAAAGCGATCGTTTGCATCAGTGACTAGACCACTAAAGTCGGTAAACATCATCCCGACTACATTAGACTCAAACACTCGCCGAAACCGAGTTTCGCTCTCCCGCAGAGCTAGTTCCGCTTCCTTACGACTGCTGACATCTAAACACACGCAAATGATGAGATTATTAGCCGAGAGTGATAGGGATAACTCTTCTGGGAAAGTTGTGCCATCCTTACGAGTAGCAGTGACTGCACCTTGCCAGAATTGATGCTCTCGCAAAAGTGGAAAGAATTCTTGCTCAAAACGCTCTACCTCTTCCGGAGAGTACAATACCTGCCAACTTTGGCCAATTAGTTCATTGGCACTCTCATAACCGAACATCCTTGCATGGGAGGCGTTGAGGTAGATAAAATGCTCATTCTCAAGAATCGCAATACCATCTACAGTTGCTTCAATCGCCGCTAACTGACGTTGTAAAACAATTTCGGCATTTTTGCGTTCGGTAATGTCTTGGTAGGTACCTACTATGCCTATCACCTCTCCCACATGGTTGTGCAAGGGAAGCTTGTTTGTTTCTAACCAGATTGTTTGATCATTCTGGTGATGTTGAGTTTCAGTAATGCCAAATTTTGCTTCGCCAGTATCCATAACCAGGCGATCGGCAGCTTGATAGGCCTGTGCTTCAGTATTGGCCCAGGGCAAATCAAAATCAGTTTTACCCACAAGCTCTGAGACAGAACTTAAGGAGGCATCCTGAAGGAATCGGGAATTAGCCCCCCTATAAATGGAATCTCGATCCTTCCAAAAAACACAGAGCGGTACAGTATCTAAGACAGTTTGTAAGAGTTGCTGGGACTCCTGTAGCGCAATGCTGGCTTCCTTTTGTTTGGTAATATCAAACCGAATTGCCAGATAACGTTCTGGCTTACCCTGACTATCTAAGAAGGGCATAATAGTGGTGTCCAACCAGTAGTGGCTACCATCTTTGGCGCGATTGCAAATTTCCCCCCGCCAAATATCACCTTGACTAACGGTAATCCACATATCTTGGAAAAAGCTTTGGGAGTGGTGATCAGACTTAAGCAAGCGATGGGTCTGTCCGAGTAGTTCTGCTTCGCTGTAACCCGAAATTTCTACAAACTTGCGATTGACGTAGGTAATTACCCCATTGGCATTGGTAATCGCCACAATTGCAGCTTGATCTAGCCCCAGCTTAAAGCCTGCTAGTTCTTGTAAGAGGAATTGACGCTCTTGGGCGGCCTGGTAGGATGCAGTGATGTCTTGGACAACAGCCAAAACATTGGTTTGCCCTTCACCATTGATTAGTAAGGAGGTGGTAATTGAAACTATGCGGTCTGTGCCGTCTCGGTGGCGAATCGTCCATTGTTCATTGAGAATATTTTCTCCAGTTCGCATTGCCTCCATCCGTTCTCTCGCTCGGGCTTGAACCTCTGGCTCAGGATATAGGCTTTGATACCAGCCCAGTTCGTTGATGTCTGCTTGGCTATAGCCAGTGATCACTTCCATTTGGGGATTCCAAACTGTGAAGTGAACAAATGGGAATTCAGGGCAAGCCTGGCAGACGCATAGCCCCTCCGATAAAGACTCTAAAATTAAGTTTCGGAAGGCACTTTCGGCTCGGAGCGTGACATCAGCCAATTGCCGTTGAGTAATATCAGTAAGCATTTTCAAATCGCCAATATACTGCCCGCGGTCATCAAAGAGCGGACTGGCCGAGACTAAGGCCCAAACCACAGAGCCATCGTGGCGCAAAAACTGCATTTCATGAACTTCGGCAATCCCAGACTGGCGCCGCTCCCATAGTTCTTGGATGTGGGGCTGCTGTTCTGGAGGCACAAAATCCCAGAGTGACCGGCCGACCATGGTATCTGCGGTTTCTCCAAACATATCAAACAAGGCTGCATTGCCAAATTGATGCTTGGCCTCGGCATCAATAATCCAAATCCCCTCACGAGCTGTTTCGACAATCTGACGATACTTGGCTTCACTTTTCTGGAGCTTTTTCGCCGCCGCCTGACGCTCAGACACATCCCGGAAAATCCCTTGGATCAGGGCTTGGCCATTAAACTCAAAAGTGGAAGCAGTTACATCGACAGGAACTGTTGTGCCATCGCGTCGTAAAAATAAGATATTAAAAGCCTGAGCACGTTTTCCCTCTGACATTTCGGTAAAGGCTGCAATCACTTTAGGCAGTTCGGTTGGTGGATGCAGTTGTGGGACATGGAGGGTTAAGAGTTCTTGCTGGGAGTAGCCCAAGAGCTCCTCGGCTTTGCGGTTGGCTTCGACAATTCGACCGTCTGGCGTGGCTAAAAGAATGGCATCCGCTGCTCCTTCCATCAAGCTGCGATACCGGGCTTCTCGCTGTGCTAGTTCCTGCTCGGTTTGCTTTTTGAGTGTGATATCTCGCAAGATCGCGCGGGTGGCGACTGGGCGGTGACTACCATCTGGTTGTGTTTGGTACCGACAATTGATATTGCCCTCAACCAAAACGGCTTGTCCCGACTTACCTATTAACGTTAGTTCAACATGATCTAGATGGGTGAGAACTCCGGCCTGCATCTGCGCTAGGAGGTTTTGACAGTGGGCATAACAATCCGTGGATAGCACGTCTAGTAGGGATAAATTCTTAACTTCTGCGTCCGTATAACCAAGGGTCTCTCGCCAGGATTGGTTGACAAATTCAAAGCAAGAAGTTTCAAGGTTAACCATTTGGATCAGGTCGTTGGCATTATCTAAAAAGTCCTGAAGAAAAGCTTCTCGTTCCACCAAGGCAGCAGTGCGTTCAGTGACCCGAGATTCTAAGCTGGTATTGAGCTGCTCGAGGGCTTGGGCTGTGATCATCCGTTCTAGTTCGGCTCCGGCGCGGGCAGCAAACGTGGTGAGCAGGGTTTGAGCCCAGGCCAGATCAGCTAGGGGAGCATCATGGAAAATACAGAGATTCCCAATGGGTTCCCCCACAGAGTTGCGTAGTCCAACCCCGATATAACTTTCCAACTGAAGGTCTCGGATGAGGGCATTATCAGGGTAGATGGCTGGAAGATCATTCAGATGACAACATTGACCAGTCGTCAGTGCCTCTAAGCTACAAGGAGCCGATTCATAGGGGAGCAATGGTGGTGGACAGAGTTCTCCGTTGGCATAAAAGGCAAGGGCTTGAAAGCCATCCGGGGTTGCTTTGGAAACACCAACGTATTTGACACCGACAGCTTGAGCAATATGAGAAACCAGGGCTGGAAAGAAGTCTGCTCCCGTTAAGGCGGCGGTTCCCTGAACAATCTGGTGAAGAGCAACTTCTGCCTGGTCACGCTGACGTTCAGCCTCTTTCTGCTGGGTAACGTCTTGGACAGTCCCCCGCGAGCGTTGGGGTTTGCCATCCGGGCCATAGGTCGTTTCGCAATGCTCTGCGATATATTTAACCCGATCATTAGGCAGTTGCAGACGATAATCGAAGCTGTAGGGTTGACGTTGATTGAGGTGGTTCTCGTAAGCTTCATTAACAAAGGTGCGATCCTCTGGATGTACCATCCTTAAAAAGGCAGCGTAGGATACTTCAAAAACGTTGGGATCGACCTCAAAGATGCGATAAACTTCCCTAGACCAATACAAACTGTTGGACTGAAGATCGAGCTCCCAAGAACCGATCTTAGCCAGGTGTTGCGCTTCTTCAAGGCGTTCTTCTAGTAACTTGGCCTGGGCTTCTGCTCTCTTTCGAGCGATAGCACTCCCAAAGGTGTTAGCAATTAGCTTTAAGGCAACCTGAGTACTATCATCCCAAGCACGTTCCTGGTGACAGTCATCAAAGCCAATCATCCCCCAAAAACAGTCCTCAATAAAAATTGGAACAAAGAGAATTGAGATAATGCCTTGGGGATGAAGTGGGACTTGTTCCTCTTCGGGCAAATCCTTGACCAGGCCAGCCACAGTCTCCCTTTGAGAAAGACGCTTATAGATGCTCGCAAACATGGTAGGAAGGACAATGTTTTGCAGATCCGGATTATCAATTTGTGGAGTTACGCCCTCTGCAACCCATTCCCAGCGTTGACTTAAAACGGTTTCCCCAGTTGTGGGGTGGGAATGATTTTCAAAAATATAGCCGCGGTCAACCCCAATGGCTGATCCCAAAGCCTCTAAGGCTGACTGAACCGATTGCTGCTGGTTTGAGAGACTGAGAAGATGATTAGCGGCAACGGCAAAACCCTGCAGTAGGGGATCAGAGGGCACTGAATCGGAAAGGGGAACGGGAGACATTTATTTTCCTTGCCGATGCAGGGTAAAGGCTTGCCTTGGGGGAAAAATATAAGCTTAGTTCGTGTTTCTTTAAATTTGCCCTAATTTAGGACACATATTTTTTAGAATGCTGCACTTTATCAGCAGATTAGCCCTCCTCATTAAGTATTTTAAAAGAGCTGAGAAGTTTTGCGCAGACAATAAATACCTTGCAACGCCAACTCTAAGATAGTATTTAATTCAACTAAGGCTTTTCTAAATAGCATCTGTTGGGAATAAGAAGCTTAGAGAGCAATAGCCAGTTCCTTGACCTGGAGGACATCGGCAATCCATCTACAGCTCAGATTCACACAGAAATTAAGGGGGCTTCGGGGTCGTGAACGCCCTATTTGGGAGGCATTTTCAATTGACCAATAATCATCAATTTCCAAGGCAACATATCCATAAATATTTGCAACTAGGTAGTTTACCTGTGCCCTTGAAGCGAATCGCTACAGTATTGAATCATGCCCTTCGCCAGCGTGAACATCTTGCACTGCGATCACGGCTTTCCCATAAACCTTTGACTGATCAAGCCATACCAGAGCGTCTTACAAACCAACGTCCCTAAAATCTGACCCCAACTTTTTGGGGAATTATGGCAATGGCTCCTGATTTCCAGAGTGGCAGGAATGATTGCGTAGAACCACCAAATGCAGTCACCAAGCTTTTCATGTTCTGGCGCATTGTTGTCAAGTAATACTCTGGCTCTAGGGCATTATCCCCACCCGTTTCCAAGGGGTCGAACGTGCTGACTTTAATATTTAAATCGTTAGCCAGAGCCGAAAAGGGGCCTTCTCCTGCTTGGGGTTCCGTCAAAATTGCTTTGAGATCCGCTGCCTGTACCTGTTCAGTAACTCGTCTAACATCCTCAGGTGATGGATTACCCTCAGGAATGTCAACCAAGAATTCTGCTTTAAGTCCATAGCTTTGGGCAAAATACGGCGCAAAATCATGGAACGCCACAAAGGTTTTGCCTGCATACGGTTGAAGTGTTGAAGTGATTTCTGCATCCAGTTCTTTCAGTTGTGCAATGAAGGCGGCTGCATTAGCGGTGTATTCAGCCTTACCCTCAGGATCCGCTGCAATTAACCCATCACGAATATTTTCGACTTGTTGAATGGCACGTTTAGGATCAAGCCAAATATGCGGATTAAATTGACCGTGATGATGGTGTCCGGCCTCAGACTGTTCTTCACCTTCAGCGTGATCATGGGCGTGGCTATGGTCTTCTGCATGGCTGTGCCCTTCCACCGCTTCATTGGCAATGGTTGCAATCCCCTGACTTGAGTCAATAATCTGTAAATTTTGATTATTCGCATTGGTCACTAAATCCTCTAAAAAAGCCTCCATCTCCAGGCCATTTTTGACTAACACATCCGCTTGGGCAAGGCGTTGAACATCCTCGGGCCTGGCCTGGAAATCATGGGGGCCAACATTTGTAGGGAGGAGTTGGTTGACTTCTACGCGATCCCCTGCAACTGCTCTGGTAAATTGGGTGATTGGCAAAAAGGTGGTAATGACCTGCAATTCATCGGCTGTTGCCGTGGGAGAGGCTTCCCCTGGAGACGATTCAGAACTCAAGGGAGTAATAGTTGTACAACTTGCCAAACCGAAAGTCATCGCAGACGCTGCAATAAGGGGAAACCGGCGAACAAGCTTGCTGAGGGACTGTAATTTTATTTTTGAATAAAGTATCATAAATATCCTTGAAACTAACTTGATTGAGCAGGTGAGTAGGCGATAACAATTTCTCCACAGCCTAGTTACATCCTTCCCCGTAACATTAACGCCACCTCTTTCGCAAAATAGGTCAAAATCGAATCTGCCCCCGCCCGCTTCATGCTAGTTAAGGTTTCCAAAACAACTTCCTTCTCATCAATCCAGCCCCGCGCCGCCGCCGCTTTGATCAAGGCGTATTCGCCGCTAACGTTGTAGGCAGCCACTGGTAAGCAAGTATGCTGTTTAATCTGGTAGATAATATCCAAGTAGGCCAGCGCAGGCTTAACCATCACAATGTCAGCTCCCTCTGCAACATCAAGGGTGACTTCTCTTATCGCTTCCCTAGAATTCGCCGCATCCATTTGATAGGTTTTCTTGTCACCGAATTTGGGGGCTGAATCTAGGGCATCCCGGAAGGGGCCATAGTACGCCGACGCATATTTAGCGGAATAAGCCAAAATCCCAACATTGATCCAGCCTTCTGCATCTAGGGCATGGCGAATAGCCCCAACGCGACCATCCATCATGTCCGAAGGGGCCACTAAATCGGCTCCAGCTTCTGCATGTACTAGGGCCTGCTTCACCAATACAGCAACCGTTTCATCGTTGAGGACTTTACCATTCTGGACAATGCCATCATGTCCTTCGCTGCTGTAGGGATCCAGGGCAACATCCGTGATCACAAGAATATCGGGAACAGCTTGCTTAAGGGCTCGGACAGTTCGCGGAATTAAGCCATCCGGGTTATAGCTCTCGGTTCCAACATTATCCTTCTGTTTGTCGGGAATGAGAGGAAAAAGGGCCACCCCTCCAATCCCCAACTGATAGGCTTGAATGACCTGAGCCAGCAGTAAGTCCAAGGAATAGCGGTAACAACCGGGCATAGAAGGAATTTCTTCTTGGTGGTTCTCACCCTCCATCACAAACAGCGGCAGGATTAAATCTTCGACCCGCAGTGTATTTTCCCGCACCAATCGCCTCATAGTTTTAGTCCGGCGCAAGCGGCGTGGGCGCAGAGGAAGAGAGGTTGGTTTTGATTCTCCCTGTTCAACAGAGCTAGGTTTAATCATCGGAACGACAAGGGGGTGGGGCTAAAGACAAGGCTGCAAAATAACGATAATGATAATCATTCGCTAATTGTACAGCAGTCACGGACAAAAGCAATTCCCTGTCCCCAAGAGCCTGTGACGACTAAACCAACTATCTATCTTGAGGGAAGCTAAGGGCACCGAGGTTTAGAGGGGGTATCAGCTTGACCTCCTGGCCTGGGCATCTGGGTGATTTTGAGTGGCCTGGAGCTGCCGTTCATACATGCCAGGGTTTTCAATTTCTCCTTGGACTCCAGGCTCACAAGCCTCAAGTATCGAGGCCGGTACAATGATCCGCTGTTTCCAATCGTTTTCAGGTAGAGGGATGCCATACTTTCAAAACAAGGGCAACAGGGCCTGGATATGACGTTCTTCGGCCCAAAATGTTGACGAAGGGACGAATTGGCCCAAATTTACGCAGAACTAAGCGATAGGTAGCTTGGGCCTTGTATTCATCTGTCAATGCTTCAAGAAGTACATTCCTGAGTTGCTTGAACTTCATATTGCAGGGGGATAGAGGTTAGTTTGGGAGAATTCAAACCTTCACATCTCCTCGCTGGGATCAATGCCCCAGTTGGTATTGAACCTGACCAAGCCGACTATTGAGCCTCTGAAGACGATATAGATGTTACTTCCTTGCCTTTATTGGCTGCAAGTGCGGCAACTTCACGATCAATGAAGAATAAGCCCTGTCCGTCTGTACCAATCAGCTTGATCTTATCGAGGATACTCTTAAACAGGAATTCCTCTTGGTGTTGTTCGGCAACGTACCATTGTAAAAACTGGAGAGTTGAATAATCAGGTTCTGTATTGGCCAAATGAACCAGTTGATTGATCCGTCCAGTAATAAACTGTTCATGGCTGTAAATTTTCTCAAACATCTCCTGCAACGTATTAAACTCCCGCGGCGGCGCATCCATTTTCCCCACAATTGCCAGAGCCCCCGTTTCTTGCAGGTAGCTAATCAGGCGACGCATGTGCATGTTTTCTTCATCGGCGTGTTGATTGAGGAAAGTGGCGCAACCTTCCAAAGACTTATAAGCACACCAAGAACTCATCTGTAAATAAAGGTGAGAAGAATACATCTCAAGGTTAATTTGTTCGTTCAATTGGTTAATCATGGCCTGGGATAACATCGAAAAAGACCTCCTGTTCAGTTGTAGTTGATTAAAGTCTCAGCACACAGAATATCAATCAGGATCAATTGCCTGATCCTGTCTTAATCCATTCGTACATTTCCAAGCTTTCCGGGGCACAGCTATGACAGCTACGACAGGGTTTACTGGCTAATTTCTGAACCCGCCCTTTGCGAATCAGGAGGTTGAGCATTTCCCGTAAGGCATCCGCATCGGTTTTGAACTGACGGGATAGTTCTTCTAAGGAAGTTTGGGGATGGGTACAAAGATAGGTTTGGAGTTGTTGCAAGATCATTGGCTTACCCTTTTTCAACTCGGTAATGCTTTTTGGGTAACTCCCCGCTGGGCTAGAAATCGCCGGTCACTAAAATATTTCAAACCCAGCAATACCCCGACCATGACGAAGGAGAGCCCCACCAGCCAAATCAACGCACTCACGGCATGCTGGTTTAAGGTCATCAACTGGTAGTAGAACGTCGCAACCCAGTAGGCTAACCCCGTTGTCCAACAGGCCACAAATATTGTCCATCCCAAATTTGTTTCTCGGTAAACAGCAGCGGTCGCTGAAACACAGGGAAAGTAGAGTAGGACAAACAGGAGAAAGGCAATCGCTGCGGTGGTGCTCCCAAACCGAGTTGCCATCTGTCCAAAGGTGGTGTGACTCACATCTTGAGCTTCAGCCGCTGCCTCTTGATTTTCGGTACTGCTGAGAATACCCACACCGATCGGGTCGAGGACTTGATTACCCAGGTCAGCCAAATTCGTGGGAATGCTGATAAAAGCCTCCTGAATGCCACCCCAAAAATCAAAGGGTTCCGGCTCTCCACCCCCCCCTGATGCTTGCTCACCTAATTGGGTATAGAGGGCATTCATTGTACCAACCATCACTTCCTTGGCAAACACCCCTGTCATCAAGCCCACTGTCGCCGGCCAATTTTCCTGTTGAATACCCATTGGCGTAAATACCGGCGTAATGCTTCGGCTGAACGCACTCAGGAGAGAATCCTGGCTATCCTGCTTGCCAAAGGAACCGTCGGTACCCACTGAATTGAGTAACCCCAGGATGACCACCATGATTACAATCATCCTGCCCGCTTTGGAAATAAATGCTTTGAGCCGATCCCAGGCCCGGAACAGTACGCCTTTGAACGTCGGGATATGGTATGGGGGTAACTCCATGACAAAGGGAGCCGCCTCACCCCTAAATAGCGTCCGCTTCATTACAAATCCAGTGAAAACCGCCGCTAAAATCCCCAATATGTAGAGTAGGAAGACTATATTTTGGCCATTGGTGGGAAAGAACGCCGCCACAAAGAGGGCGTAAACAGGTAGCCGTGCCCCGCAGGACATGAAGGGGTTCATCAAGATGGTCATTAACCGGTCGCGGCGATTTTCGAGGGTACGGGTCGCCATAATTCCCGGAATATTACAGCCAAATCCCACCATCATTGGCACAAAGGATTTTCCCGGCAGGCCCACAAATCGCATCAGACGATCCATGACAAATGCCGCTCGAGCTAGGTAGCCAGAATCCTCCAAAATTGCCAAAAAGACGAACAAGAAACCAATTTGGGGGATAAATGTTGCGGTTGTCTGTAACCCACCGCCAACGCCATCAGCCAAGAGTCCAATCAACCAGCCTGGAGCCGTCATTTGTTCAAGAATATGGGCCGTCCCACCGACAAAAATCGTGCCCATGCCAATGTCAAAGAAATCAATGAAAGCCCCTCCCACATTAATGGAGACCAAAAACATGGCATACATGACGGCCAAGAAAATGGGAATCCCCAGCCAGCGATTGAGAACCACTTGATCCAGACGATCCGAGAGGGTTTGGGTCACCAGATTGGTGCGTTGGCTCACCCCTTGAATGGTGTGACGAATCCAGGTGTAGCGGCTATCCGCAATCAAAAGGTCGGTATCTTCTCCAAGAGTTTGATGAATGCGGTGGCGATGATCAACAATATTCCGGATTGTGGCTTCCCCTAATTCGGGCAGATGCCGGTCATCGTACTGCAACAAATTTAGGGCGAACCAGCGGACATTGGCAGAGGTGGCTCCCCCTTGGGCTGCCAAAGCGGGGATTAGATCTGTGAGGGCGTCTTCAATGACGGGTGGATAGGCCACATAGGTTTTGGGGACATGGGGATGCTGCAGTGTTTGCTGAATGGCTGCCTTTAATTGGGATACCCCCTTGCCAGTGTGGGCGCAAATGGGCAGAACTGGGCAATCTAACCGCTGTGATAGGAGTTGTGGGTCGATCCGAATTTCCCGCTTTTCTGCCAAGTCCATCATGTTCAGGGCGATGATCACCGGCAGGCCGATTTCAAGAATCTGAGTAGTGAGGTAGAGATTTCGCTCGAGGTTAGAGGCATCAACAATGTTGATAATGACATGGGCTTCACCGGAGAGAAGGTAATCCCGGGCCACCAGTTCATCTAGACCCGTGGTGGCATCTTCAGCATCAATGGAATAAACTCCCGGCAGGTCAACAACCGTAATTTGCTCACCATTGGCGCGGTATTTTCCCTCCTTACGCTCAACGGTTACCCCTGGCCAATTACCGACCCGTTGATGAGTTCCGGTGAGGGTATTGAATAGGGTGGTTTTGCCGCAGTTGGGATTGCCCACTAAGCCAATTGTCAACTGGGACATGGGTTACCTCCAGGGATGAGTTCCACAATCAAAGCATTAGCCTCATCTTTACGGAGGCTTAAGTGGAAATCACGCACCTGAATTTCCGTGGGATCCCCAAGGGGAGCATGGCGGGTGACAAATAACTCAGTGCCAGGGGTTAAACCCATTGCCAGCAACTTGCGCTTGTACTCTCGGGCCGTGGGATCGTAGCCAACCACGCGCAGCTTAGAACCGATGGCAGCTTCTTGCAGGGTCAAGGTTGGGTTAGGAGGGGAAGTTTTTATCGGTGCCCGAGCCATGACGGTAGGCGGTTGATTTTCTTCAAAGGGGTCAGCGGCAATCACCACTTGAATGCGTTCAGCCATGACTGCGCTTAACCCCAATCGCTGGTCTTGAATAGCAACAATGACTGATCCAGTTCTGGTACGACTGACAACGTGCAAAACGGCATCAGGAATAAACCCCATCCCCAGCAAACGGGTATTCGCTTCACCACAGTTGAGGGCAATAATTCGCACCCGATCCCCAATCTGCATCGTGGAAAGGGGGAGAAACTGCGTCTTGGCAAAGGTCGCTTCCAGGCCATCCCTGGGGTCTTGATTCTCTGCCTGCTCACCAATCAGATCACTGACGTAAACAAAGCTGGGCCAAGGGGGAGGCTTCAGGTCGTCGAGGCAGTGATTTTCGACATCATTTCTATCCATTGGGGGACTCCAGAAGTGTTGTACCTGTTAATAAATAGTGTCAAAAGAGGGAAAAACAGTTTTAAATTTTTGTCAGTTATATCAGGGAAATTTCTGAAAAATACGGATTATTTCTATGACTTGGGCCTGGAGTACAGGTCACATTTAATGAGAATTAGTTCTAACATCTAATGCCATAGTCAGGCAAAACCTGGGTTCCCCAGCCGTACTTAATGAATTCTTAATGAAATACAGGCTTTCCTAGCCCCTGGGGGATATCAATGGGGTTAATACTGACGAATTTTTGCATTTAGAAGGTCAGCAGTATTCAGCCCGGAGATTCTCGGATTGAGAGTTACTTTGCTAAAAATGGGTCATTCAAGAGCAGGGTTCGTCAGGGTTAGACAAATTTTCACATTTCATCCCTGAGCTAAATAAATATGCTTGTTCATTCTGGCTAGTCTTCTGGATCAATCTGGATCAAATCCTCTGTTGAAATCATCCTCTGTTCAAAATCCGGAAAAGATTTCTGGAGTGAGGGAAAACTCGGGATTACAGTCGCTTGAGGGGCCATATTCTTGAGAAGCTAATCCTGTTGATATGCTTGTGTCTGGGTCAAAATTGGGCTATGGCTTTCATTTTTTCTTACGCCACTTAATAAAGGTCAATGAAAAAATCAAGCCAATAATTAGTAAAAAAGCTGTCAAAAGGACACCGTTGCGCCTAAAAGTGGCAAATAAATCGGGATTTTCTTCCGTCACTGGACTTGCCACAGGAGTTGATGGACTTGAATTCGTTTGCGTGGCCTGGGTTGGCGCATTTCCAGGAAAGACTGTCAGGTCATAATTGAGCGTAAAAGGGGTAAAAGCGGCAGTCTGTTGCGGTTTTCCCACCAGCTCTAGGGTATAGCTACCAAGTTCAGGAAAAATAACCTTCGCCCCCGGAATACCCTCATAACTCTCCGCTGAGATTGCTTCTAACTCTGGGCTGAGGACTAGTTTCCGATTGGCAGTCGTCCCCTGATAAATATTGAGTTTACAATCGCAATCTTTGAGCGGAATGACCTGTCCACCTTCCTGAGTTAGGGCAATCCATACTTGGGCAGGTTCCCCTGCAATGGGTTGATGATTGGGTTCAACATGCCAAAGGCCGGCCACATCCCCGGAAACTTGAATTTTATGGGCATAGGCATTGATGGGGAGCCACAGAACCAAACCCAAGGTTAAATATCCATACCCTCCCAGGCCTGGAAATTTGGCATTAACTCTATCGTTCAGTGGCCGGGACATAGAATTTTCCTAAATTGAATAAAGACCAGAGAAACCGTCTCCTAACTAGCAAAACCAATACAGAAAAAAACGAAACCCCTAATGAAAGATAAATATTCTGACTGGATTGATTGAATCCCCCGAGAAACGAGGTGCCAACTAACAACAGGTGAATGACTGCAAGGATAAAGATTGGGATGGAAAGCAGGTGCAGTTTGCGCCAATTGGCTTGAAGCTTGACTTGGGCCCAATTTGAACTGGTAAAGGCCAGGGGCATCATTCCAAGCAAGGCCAAAATCCCAGCCCAGGTTCCCAATTGGATTGAGGGCAACAGAAAGGGTAGGGCAGAGAGATTCCAACCCATGACAACCATGTGGAGGACATGAACCACCGCGAGGATAAAGGCAGTCACCCCCAGAAGGCGGCGATAGGTTAATAGTCCGGAAAAACAAGAACTAATGGGCCGGGCAATGAGCGTCAGCACCAGACATAAAAGTGAGCCATAACCGGAGACATCGACCATATCGCCACCCCTCGCCAAGGTGAGACAGCCAATGATTATGGTGATCAGTCCCCCTAACTGGTTAATTTGACTCCGCTGCTTTTGATTAGCTTTGCCAATGAGTAAGCCCACACCCAACATGGCAGGTAACGTGCCAAGCCCAAAGGCCACCATGATTAAGCCACCCTGCCAGAAATTTGGCGCATCGGCCGCTCGGAGTTGGGCGACATACAAAAAACCACAGGGAATCAAACCCCATAACAGCCCTAAAATTACGGGGGTTAGCCGTGATGATTGCTCTGACACTCTGGACATCCAGTGACTCAGGTGCGTGTGGAGTCTGGCAACAGGGGGAGGGTAGAGGCTAGATGCCTGCAGAAATGTCGGGTTCAGTTTTGACAGTCCAATTAAAATTAGGAGACTGCCCGTCATGACCGCCACAATTTGCCGCCCCAAGCTTCCAGCCCCAGCCAAATGTCCCCCCAATGCCAAGGTCGAACTCACAGCAGCAATCGCCATTCCAACCAGGGCATAGCTGATAATCCGGCTCAGATTTAATAATCCGTGGAAATAAACCTGGTGCCAAGGATTGGGCGATTTTGGAGTTAGAGAAAACGCCGTCACAATCGGCCCACACATGCTTGTGCAATGGCCAAAGCTGCCAATAAAGCCTAAGGAGAGGAGTAATAGGAGATCAACCACTGACTAAATTTCTTCAGGGCTAAGGGTTTGAACCGGCTAAACAGGAGGAGGTTCCCTATTTTGCTGGTACATCAATCACAACGGAGGCGGCAATCGGCTTCCCATCTACGGCAATTTCATCGTGGTTATTGGCATTTAGGGTGACTCGAATTTCGTTGCGCCCGGGCTGTAGGTGAAAGATATGGTAGTAGGCGGAATACACTCGGGCAATCTGCTTCCCATTGACGTACAGATGGGCGTGGCCACTGCTGGTATTTCCGGCTGTATTTACCTCCTCTGGGGCAAAACGAAAATTGGTGGTTTTGAGATGGAGGTTATATCCTTTTTTTGGGTCAGGGGTGATTTCCAGGGAAAGGGTGGGAATGGGTTGTCCTGGGGGAACATTCATCGTTCCATGGCCATGGCCTGGCATAGAATGTCCCTGAGTATGGGCATCGGCCACGGTAATCAATGGTGTGCCGACGATTCCAAGCCCCGTGAGTAGTCCTAATCCAACCATCCGTATCATTGCTCTTCCCTACAAGTAACGGTTTATCGTACCCAGATTATTACCTTTTTTAGTGGCTGACATCCTCTTTTACGACATCTACAACTATGTGGTTTTTCGGTGGAAGGTAATCATTACTTCAGAGGAGTAATTATTTTAAGCTGAGAATACCAACTGCTACAGCTCAGATGGAGATACTGTATTTCTAAAGACATCGATGTGGCTAAAGTTCAGGATTCCCAATGTGTTCCGGTTCCCCAGATTATGCTGATTCCAACTAGGTTGGGAGTTGACCCATCAGCAGGATCCCCAATCAAAAGCCGTGGTCGAATGGATGGAAAGTTTACATCACCATGAACTAGCTAGCCCAGCGTGCCAAAACATCCCCCCAAACCCGTGGATTTAGTCCAAAGCACCGAACTCGATAGCCTTCTGGCCCGCTGAGAATTGCCACAAGTGCAGACATTGCCACGGCCCACTTGCCAAACCGATAGGCAGAGAGTTCCGAGTCACACTCCACAACCACCGCCCAGACTTTCCCCTGACTAATCTCTAAACGAATATTAGGGCGTAAAGCTGAACACTTCAGGGCCTGGGGCTGCCCAACCACCCGCTCACAGTAGGCAAAGACTTGCGCTTGCTCGGCCGGTGTCATTCCCTGCCACGGCTTGCCAAATTGAGGTCTAAGGAGAATTCGCCCAACCCGTTGCTCCAAGGCTACAAATCGTTCAGAAAGGTCAGTTCCATCCGCTTGGTTCATTTTGCAGTCCTCCCTTGCTTAACCCTAAATTGCCATAGGATTCATGCTAGGATTTGCCCATTCGGTCATTACATGGAAAATGAATAGCCCAAAACAGCGATATTCCCTTGGCATTGGTCAGCGTTTGTTGCATTTGCGGGGTAAGCGCAGTCGCCAGACCTTTGCCGATTTACTAGGAATTGGGCATCGGAGCTTGGTGCGGTACGAAAAGGAGGAACGGTTACCCGATGCGGAGGTTTTAGCTCGCATTTGTCAGGTGTTTGAAGTAGATCCCACTTGGTTACTAATGGGCAAATACCCAGAGCGGCCAACCGTTTCAATTCCTCGGTACGACCTAGAAGCGGCGGCGGGGGCAGGTGTATTTTTAGACGCTGAAGCCTCGATTGATGCCTTAAGTCTCGATTTGGACTGGATTGAGCAAGAATTAAAGGTAAATCCCCAGGAGGCTGGGTTGCTGACGGTGCGGGGAGACTCCATGGAGCCCACTCTGAGCAATGGAGACACCTTACTCTTTACACGCAAGCTGCCGGATCCGTTACAGGAAGGCATTTATCTGATTCGCTGCAATGCTCTGCTGATGGTGAAGCGACTCCTTCCACAGCCAGGTAAAACCCTTTTAATTGCCAGCGATAACAGTGCCTATCCGCCCTTTTCCATTTCTAAACAAACTGACCCAGATGATTTTGCCATTCTTGGGCGGGTGGTCTGGTCGGGGCGGAAGTTAAACAGCTAGCAAACCATGATTTTGAAGACGGATTTGTTGAGCAAGGCATCAGTCCCTGAATCCATAGCTATGTCATGATCTCCTCCTTTGCTCATCTGGGTTTGGCGCAATTTAAGCCTGATCACTTGCTGGCCATTAAACCGACATTGAGATAATGGCATTTCCTATGGGAATGAAACGCTAAAAGGCTTAAAACCTTGATGATTAAATGGTTTAGCTGACAAAATCTCCCCACCAAAAGCCTGGGGTAATTCATTCGGTTACTTTGTGTAACTCCAGCTACTACTCAGGATTGAAAAAGCGAGGACAATACTTTATGCGATGACAACCTTGTTAAAGTTGCAGCCCTGGGCAGTTTGTTGATTATAAAGATTAAATACCAGGCCAGGGATAGCCAAGTTACCCCCTAAGGGTGATGTTCAAACAGTCAAGCATTTTAGAAATTACTGATTATCCAGATTGATCTTATGCGTTGGCCCCGATGGTTTCCTTATCCAGTGAACTGGCTACGGTCAGGATTAGCTTTATTTTTTGTGGTGGTGGTAACCTATACCCTGCTTATTCTGGGCTTTTATGGAGCGGTTGGCACAAACATAACTAACCATATCGCCCCCGTGGTTATTGGAGTAGTGTTAGGCCTGCTGCTTCCTACTTTTTTTCTAGCTGTAGTCCATAAATCGCTGTTTCTTCGGCACCTTCCCGGCTGGTTTCCGCGGTGGTCATCCTGGTACGAGGGAGCAATAATTACTGTGGGTAGTCTCTTAACTCTCTTGGTGATGATGCCCTTTACAAGATTCGCTCGGGAAATGAGACTGATCCTCGCCATTGGGTTAGTCTATGGGGCCTTCTTCTTCCAAGTGGAATATTTAATCCGGCAGGCCATCGGCAACAGAAGAAAACCTAAAACTAGCTCGCCCCTCCAGCCATCACGACAACCAACAGAGGCACTACCCCAAGCAACGGAATCACCCAAAAAGCTTCAAAGCAACAGTATTTTATCCGAGTTAGAAAGACTTAAAAGAGAGTTGGGAAACCGTTAATTTTTACTTATGGAGATGTTACCCATGAAACCCCAAGGCAAGGGTTTGAATTGAACGAAACCCAAACATAAATAGCTCTTGATGGAAAAGGGTCAGGTTACTTTCAGGTTCTGAGAACTAGGATAATCTTCGATTCCGTAGGGTGGGTTGGGCTAAAATTAGAAAGATTTCTCCGTCAACAACAGCCAAAAATTGCGGAACTTGAGATTGGTATGCCAGAAACCGTAACACCGAGCCAACTTACCCCAGAACAGATCAGTGTTTGGTTGCGGGGACTCCTGAGCGTGGCCTGGGCCGATGGGCATTTTGACCCAGAAGAAAAAGACCTGATTGCCAACTTGATGACGGAGCAAATTACCCCAGGCCTGGATTTAGATCACTTCCAACCCCTTGAACTCAACGACCTCAAAAATTCCTTGGGGCACGATGCCAGCCTCAGTGAAAACTTTTTACGAACTGCGGTGATGGTGGGCTTGGCCAATGGTGTGTATTCCCAGGCCGAGGATGAGGTCATTCAAACTTACTGCCAGGCCCTGGGTTTAACGGTTCCGGCCCTAGAGAATTTGCGACTCACCCTGGACGGACAACACGACGAACTCCAGGCCAATGCCGAGTCTGGGCTCCATCCCCTTGATCCGATGCGAAATTGGTTGGACGGAATGCAGGTTCACGATCCGAAAGTTGCCAAGTTTCTCTGCCGCCTTATTCCCCCCCAATGCCCCTTTGAGCGCGACATTAAGTTATTTGGCCGCAAAATTGTCCACATTCCCCCGTTATGTAAACTCAATCCGCTCTACGACCAATTGGTGGGGTTACGGTTTCGGGCCCTGAGCTACTTGGCGGATGAATGCAAAGAGGATATTACCCCCTACTGCTAAACTAACGGGAGAAAACTGGAGTCTTCACCTAAAACCCTAAGCTCCTGCACCTCAGCAACGGCTTAATCCTGGAGTTGACCTTTGGCCTACCTTGGAACATCCGGTTCATGCTGACAAATGGCTGTCGGGGTTGGGTTTGGGGAATACTTCCGGTGAGTTGCTGTTTACGGGATTACCACGCTCGCCCAACATGGTTCAAACCATTGCCCAGCTACTTGTGAATGGCCTGGCCCTGGGGTCGATTATTGCCCTTGCGGCCATTGGGTTAAGCCTGACCTTTGGGATTTTACGGTTGCCCAACTTTGCCCACGGCGACTTCATGACCTTAGGTGCGTATCTGATTTTGCTGGCCAGTGGCCTGGGGCTACCGCTGTGGCCGGCGATCTTTGTGGGTGCAGCTTTAACCGCCCTAGCGATGGTCATAACCGAAAAACTGGTCTGGTCAAGGATGCGGGCACGACGGGCCACATCCACAACCCTGGTGATTATTTCCATTGGTTTATCCCTATTTTTGCGGAATGGGGTGATTCTCCTGTGGGGCAGTGAAAACCAAGCCTTTGCGCTGCCCATCAAGACCGCCGTGGATATTGCCGGGATCAAGGTGGTCTATTACAACCTCATCGTCATGGGCCTGGCGGTGATCTCAATTATGGGTATTCACCTCCTATTGCAGCACACCAAGGTGGGTAAGGCGATGCGGGCGGTTGCTGACGATCTAGATTTGGCTAGAATTACCGGGGTCAATGTGGATCGGGTTGTCCTGTGGACTTGGCTGATTACGGGTATTTTGACCGGGATCAGTGGCGGGCTGTACGGGTTAATTACAGCGATTCGCCCCAATATGGGTTGGTTCTTAATTTTACCGATGTTTGCCGCTGTGATTCTGGGTGGTATTGGGAATCCCTATGGAGCCATTGCTGGGGCCTTAATCATTGGAGTTGCCCAGGAATTGAGTACGTTGGTTCTGCCCACCGAATATAAATTGGCCGTGGCCCTAGCCCTAATGATGCTGGTACTCCTTTTTCGTCCCCAAGGCTTATTCCGCGGCACCCTCTAGGGTGGTTTCCAAAAAACTCTGGGTAATTAGGCTAATCTCTAAGAACCAGAGAGCGTTAGAGCATTCAACAACGATCTCAGCATCAAGGATTTAGCAGCAGATGGGAGTTCAAGCAGAATTTATGGATAGTTTGCGTGGGCGTGATGTTCTCAGCATGGCGGATTTAAGTCGGGATGAGGTGTTGTACCTGCTGGATTTTGCCACGCAAATGAAGTCTGGCCTGGTCACGCCCCATTGTCCGAAAGTCCTGGGCTTGCTCTTTCAAAAAGCTTCAACTCGGACTCGGGTTAGTTTCTCCGTAGCCATGTACCAGTTGGGTGGCAACATCATTGACCTCAATCCACAATCAACCCAGGTCGGGCGGGGTGAACCCTTACCGGATACGGCCCGAGTCTTGGATCGGTACCTGGATGCCCTTGCGATTCGCACTTTTGACCAGGCCGACTTAGAAACCATCGCCAACCACGCCCGGATTCCCGTGATCAATGCCTTGACGGATCGAGAACACCCCTGCCAAGTTTTAGCAGACCTACTGACGCTGAAAGAATCCTTTGGGGGCCTGGAGAAACTGACCTTAACCTATGTGGGGGATGGCAACAATATGGCCCATTCTTTGCTGTTGGGATGCGCCCTTGTCGGGGTTAATGTCCGGATTGCCGCTCCCTTAGGTTATCAACCCTTACCGGAAATCGTTGCCCAGGCCCAGGCCATTGCTGCTGGCACCAGTGAGGTCGTAATCACCACAGATATTCAAGCCGCCGCCACAGGTAGCCATGCCCTCTATACTGATGTTTGGGCCAGCATGGGGCAGGAAGCCGAAGCCGCCGACCGTATTCCCCTGTTTCAGCCCTACCAAATCAATGATGAACTCCTGGGCTTAGCGGATCCGGAAGCCATTGTCCTGCACTGTTTGCCCGCCCATCGGGGAGAAGAAATTACCGCCGCAGTTCTGGAGGGTCCCCAATCTCGAGTGTGGGAAGAAGCAGAAAACCGCCTCCATGCCCAGAAAGCCCTACTGGCAAGCATTTTGGCCTAAAGCCACAGCCCAGGGAACAGCAAGCTCAATAGCTACAGACCGTATCCAGCATTTTTTGGGTGGCGGCAGAACGGGGGCGATGGGTGGCGCGTTCAGGATAGGTTGTCCAGGTATTGTCCAGACAGTTGGCCTGGGATTCAACCCGCTCATTCCCCAAGTAATAGACAAAGCGGACATTTTCATCGGAAACTCGGCGGGCCGTACAGGTATCTAAGTAGATTGAAGCTCCGGTGACCGCTCGCCCAAAATAAACGTTACAGCCCTGGGCCAGTAGCAGGTGGGGTATCCCAAAGGACTCAGGCATCGCAGGATTGACGGCCGGCTTCAGGACAAGTGGCGATCCCCCTAAAGCCAATTCTGAAATGATCACTGTCCCCCAAAGGAGTGAATTCATAGCTAACTACCGTAACCCGACACTTTCAGGCTAGCCAAAGGGTTAGAGGGGGTTGGCCCTGTCGTAGTATTTCTTTACTGGTCTTGAAATGTTTCGTAGTACCGGCGGGCCGCCCAGTGACAGACCTCTCAGTTCCCTCTTCTTTGCCCTGGGCATGCAACGAGGAAGATTGTCTTTTTGTTTTGGAGTGTGAAAAAATTTTCAAAATCTTCATGGGCGTTACTCTCGGGTAGCTGACGTTGAGCAGAAATGACTATGGTCAAAAGCTTTAACAGTGGGATGATTGAGGGTCTTAGGTTGGTCAGAAACAACGATTTTTTTTAGATTCGGGATGCGTCTGCGCCAATGGCGGCAATTAGTCCTAGGATTGTCAGCAGGACAGTTCAAAGACCCGGCCTAGTCCGGTTCAGCACCCAGAGAATTGGGCTGTCAACGTTGTCACAATCAACCTGATTCAGCGGATTAGGGAGTACCAATGGAAACCAATTGTTGCATTGTTGGGGGTGGGCCAGCGGGTGTGATTCTTGGTCTGCTTTTGGCTCGGCAGGGGATTGAAGTCACACTTCTGGAAAAACATCAGGACTTTGATCGGGATTTTCGGGGAGACACTTTACATCCACCAACCATGGAGCTTTTTGAAGGCCTGGGCCTGGTTGAATCTGTTCTTGCCCTCCCCCACAGTCAATTAGGCCATCTGACCCTACAAACCCCCAAACAAGCCTACGAACTGGTGAGTTTTGCCACCCTTAAGAGCCATTTCCCCTACGTCACCGTCATTCCCCAGGCCCTGATCCTCAACCTACTGGTACAAGAGGCGCAAAAATATCCTTCGTTTCATCTAATTTTGGGAGCTAATGTCCAGGAGATTATTCAAAACGAGGGCAAGGTGGAGGGGGTGCGTTATCGCCAAGGGGAGACAATCCACGAGGTTAAAGCTTCCTTAACGGTGGCGGCTGATGGTCGATTCTCCCAAATTCGCAAACTATTAGGATTAACCCCAATTGCCAGTTCCCCACCCATGGATGTGCTGTGGTTTCGAGTGCCGCGCTGGGCTGGGGATAACTCCTTGGGGGCAGAAGTGCGGGTCGGAAATGGCAAGATGCTGGTGGTGTTAGAGCGGTCTGACCATTGGCAGTTGGGCTTGACGATTCCCAAAGGCAGCTACCAAACTCTTCGGCAAGCTGGAATTTCTGCGGTTCATGACGTTGTGAGCCAATTAGCCCCAGAACTCGCTGGTGAACGCTTAGCAGGATTACAAAAGTGGTCTGATATTGCCTTTCTTGCGGTGGAATCCAGTTACTTGCCCCGCTGGTATGTCCCTGGCCTGATTCTAATTGGCGATGCGGCCCATGTCATGTCTCCAGTGGGCGGAGTGGGCATTAACTATGCAGTTCAAGATGCCATGGCCTGTGCTAAGTATCTGAGTCAACCCCTGAAAACCGGCACCCTCAGCCTCAGTGACTTGGCCAAAATCCAAAATCACCGCTTCCTGCCTGTGCGCCTCATTCAAACCATCCAGGCCACAATTCAAAAACAGATTATTTTCCCAGCCTTGACGTCTGATGCTAGTTTTTCTCCACCAAGGTTGATGCAACTCCCCCTGGCAAAATCTCTCCTTGCCCAAATGCTCAGTTATGGACTCTGGCCCGTAAAGTTAGAACTTTAGGAACCTACCCGAACATCCACCACAGTACCGCGGGCATTGTAATTGGGATTATCTAGCTCGACAGGGGTGCCGACTTTAACGTTACTGTTACCGAGGACAGGGCCATTGGCGGTGACTTGTCCTTTACCTTCAAGGGTAAATAGAACATTGCTGCTAAAAGCCATTTCCGGCCGAGGATCGGGTAATGCTCTGACAGAACCATCCGGTTGGGATACGGTGACGGTGCGGGGCAAATATTCCACATTCTTGATGTCCACTTGACCGTAGGGTTGGTTGCGAATGATGAAATTCGCCTTTTCCCCAGACTTAACCATGGCGGGGGCATTGCGGGTTCCCAGGCCAATGACCAGGACATCCACTTCAATGGGCTTGCTAGCAGCACTTTGGGCAATGGAGGTTCCTGATTTTCCAGGGACAAAGAGCAAACCCACCACCACCAGCAGCAAGACCAGCGCCGCGCCAATATCCAAAAGACTCAATTTCCCGAAAACGCGACCCTGGGAATCAATTAACGCCATCGGACTCTCTCAATGCACTTGCTACGGAACTGGGATTGACCTGGCTGGGTTAAGGAAACCATTGAATCCATTGAATATAACCAAACCAACGTCATCCTCCAGTCAGCCTATCATGACCGCTCCCCCGGAGAATGGCACAGACCAGTTGGAACTTTTGCAAATTCTGGCTAGTCTTGGGGGATAATCCTTCGCAACTAAAATTCCCGTGAATCCTACTCCTCGGCAAACCCGCTGGTTTCTGCGCATTGCGGTCATTAGTCTTGCCCTTAGCCTTTGCTTGCACCCCCTTGCGGCCCAGGCCCAAAGCGTCCTTGACCGAATTTTGATGCAGGGAATTCAGTTAATGCAGGTGTCCAACATTAGCCCGCAACAGGAAGTCGTGATTGGCCGGCAAATTAACCAGCAAATGCTCCGGCAAGGGATGCGCCTGAGCACTAATCCGAATTTGCAAGCCTACATCAATCGGATTGGCCAACGACTGGTGAATGTGACGGAGCGAAAAAATATTCCCTACACCTTTCAAGTGATCAACGACCGGAATGTGAATGCCTATGCGACGATGGGGGGCTTTGTTTACCTGACCACTGGACTCATTGCCACGGCAGAAAATGAAGCGGAACTCGCCAGCGTCATTGGCCATGAAATTGGGCATATTGAACAACGCCACGTAATTCAACAAATGCAGCAAACCCTTTTAGCCCAGGGACTGCTAACCGTAGCTGGTTTAGATCGGGATCAAGGAGTACTAATGGCCACGGAACTCGCTTTTCGGCGCCCCCGGAGTCGGCAGGATGAATTGGCGGCGGATCGGGTGGGCTTAATTCTCTTGGCTCGGAGCAACTATGGAACCATTGGCCTCCCATCCTTTTTGACAAAATTGGCCCAAAAGCCCGCTCCCCCCGCGATCCTCAGTACCCACCCCGCCGCCCGTGATCGTGTTGTTATTGCCCAGCAACTAATTCAATCGGGAATTAATAACAATTGCGTCAATACTCCCCAAGACCCTAACTGTGGCCTGGATAACGCCCTATATCAGAACGGGATTCGTTCTTTTGTGAATTAGGAAATTAATTGGGAAGCTTAGACTTTAGTTAACCGGATCTGGGGGTGGCCAATTGTCATCTTCTGATGTATGTCCTGATTCCGTATCCGGTACAGGTTCATTGGTCGGCTCAGGCATCTCAGGTTCTCCAAAGTCAGGCTCGGCGGTTGGAATTGGTTCATCCTCTGCTTCAGGACTGGCAAAATTGGATTGTTCACTGGTCATGTCTAGCTCATCGGACGCTGGGGATTCAGTTTTAGGGAAAAACTCCGGTGCTAGCGTCTCTATATCCTCAGAGGCATCTGCTTCGGGTTGGGGCGAATCTAAAGAGGCGGCTGCAAGCTCTACCACTTCTTCAGAAATCACTTCAATAGCTGGGGGTTCAGTATCTGAAGTTGATGTTGATGAGTCCCCTATGGAGGTTGTGACAGTTTCATCAGATTCAGGTGACGCAATAAACTCTTCAGCGGCTTTGTTGACGGTTTCAGTTATCTCTGCTGGGGCTTCTGAGGTCGGTTCCGAAACTGTGGACTCAAACTCTTCTAAATCATTTAAATCATTATTTTTGGGTTCAGGTTCAACGGCTGGGGTTGATTGATTCGCTGGTGAGGGCATTTTGGGCAACACCCCTTGAAACTGTCCTTTAAGTTTTTCAAGATCGACCTTACTCACCCATTCGGAAATTTGTGTGGCAATTTTGCTGCTGGGAACACCGTCCTCACTACTGGCCTGGCCTGGTAAAAGGGCCTTCAGGGATTGCCAGAGTTTTTCAGCTTCTGTTGCATCGGTTTTTAATTTGGGATTGGTGAGTTGGCGTCGATAGGATAGACTTTGCCAGCCAAACCAGAGAATTAAGGCCACGGCTGCGGTTTCCCCCAGCAACAAGCCTCCTCGCAACCGCTCCGCATAGATGAACAGGGTTAGGGCAAAAAACAAGCCAACGCCACTGAAAATCAAGTCATTTTTGCGATGGAGTTCGGGAAAAAAGAATGCCGTTAAATACAGCCCAAAACTGCCAAACGCCATCACCCAGGCCAGCAAATAGGTCAACATTCCGCCATCATCCTCTGTTGCAACGGTGGAGTTCTGATGAGATTAACCCTTACCTTATCACCCCCCAGGCCTGGATTCAGCCCCAGAAATATCCCCCGTCAACTGACCCAAAATCCCCAAGCCCCCCTACTAATTGAGTTCAAGGTCAAGAGTGGGTTAAGGCTTAATTAACATTTACGATTTTTATCAACTCTGATGAAATTTCAGTTGATAATGTGGCTCCCCCCTAGATAATTAGGGTAGAAAAGCCTCAGCACACGGTCATTTGGGAGGATCAGTAGAAAGAATGTTTAAGAAAATTCTTGTTGCAGTGGATGGCACAGATCTTGGAGATAAAGCTTACCAAGAAGCCCTTACTCTTGCCCAGGCCAACGAAGCTGCCTTGATGTTAGTTCACGTTATGTCTCCCATGAATGAAGCCTATCCCGATCCAATTTTTGCGGCACCGGGGGCAACGGGCGTTTACATTGGTCTCCACGAAGAGGTTATGAAAGTTTATACCGAACAGTGGGAAGCCTTTGAACAGCGGGGCCTGGATCTACTACGAAACTTAACGGATATGGCCACCGCCGCAGGTATACCAACGGAATTTACCCAGGCCCTCGGGGATCCCGGCAAAGCAATTTGTAATCTCGCCCATGAGTGGGATGCTGATCTAATTGTGTTGGGGCGACGCGGTCTTAAGGGGTTAAGCGAGCTGTTTTTGGGTAGTGTCAGTAATTATGTAATGCACCATGCCCATTGCTCCGTGTTGACCATTCAAGGGGAAAAGGCCAAAGATGCAACCGCAGCCGCATGAGGTAAGCCCAACACTGCCCCAGCCCAACTGCCCTGACTAGATGCGGGTAACGCATTGTTTTATGCTCAACTTAGTGGCTTCGGGCATGGCACAGGAAAAGGGTATGACACAGCGGATATTGTCGGCGTTAATTGTGGTCGTGGCGTTACTGTTGGGGGGGTGTGGTGCAAGCCCAACCGGTGGCCTCCAATCCTATGTCGATAGCCTGGATGGATATCAATTTCTCTATCCCACGGGCTGGGTTCAGGTGGAGGTGAGCGGTAATGCCGATGTGGTCTTTCATGACATCATCCAAACTACTGAAAATGTCAGTGTTGTCGTCAGTGAAACCGCCAGTAACAAAACCCTAGCGGATCTCGGCAGCCCAGAAGTGGTTGGCCAACGGTTGCTGCGGAATGTCATTGCCCCCCAGGACTCTGGTCGCACGGCTGAACTTTTGGCGGCAGCAGCGGTGGATGTGGGCCCAAAAACCTACTACTCCATGGAATATCTGGTTCAACTACCGGCAAGCAATGGGAGTGCGCAAGAGCGGCATAATGTCTCCACGATTGCCATCAGTCGCGGCAAAGTTTTTACCCTCAGTGTTTCTGCTCCCGAAGACCGTTGGCCGAAAGTTGAGGATCGCTATCGACAAATTGCCCAGTCCTTTTCGGTGTATTAAATGTATTAGAATAATGATCCATTTTGTCCGGGTCGCGCCGGGGCCTGGGGAGTTAGCTCAGTTGGTAGAGCGTTGCGATCGCACCGCAAAGGTCAGGGATTCGAATTCCCTACTCTCCATAAAATATCTATCTGAGACAGTCTGAGACTGTCTATAAGTCTTTGTGTGGAAAGGGTTTAAGCCATATTCGTTGTCTTACTCAGTCTCATTTTGTCTAGGGTAAGCTAGGGGTATATGGGGGTGCTTTTCAGGGTATAGCCCCCAAGAGTAAAAGGTGTTACCCCCAATGCTGACAGAACTGGCAATTCGTAAGGCAAAGGCAACTGAGAAACCCCAAAAGCTATTTGATAGCGGTGGGCTGTACTTAGAAGTTCCCCCACGAGGCAATAAGCGATGGCGACTCAAGTATCGCTACGAGGGTAAAGAAAAGTTAATCAGCTTAGGGCTTTATCCCACGATTACTCTGTCAGAGGCACGGGTAAGGCGAGATGAGGCTAAGAAACTCTTGGCTCATGGCATTGACCCATCCCAAGAACGACAAGCAACCCAGGCTGCTAAGTTTGCCAGTGAGTCAGGGCGGTTTGAGATTGTCGCTAGGGAATGGTTCAGTAAGTTTCAATCCCAGTGGGCAGAGAGTCACGCCAAAGTGAATATGCAACGCCTGGAGCGGGATGTGTTTCCTTGGTTGGGTGATAGACCGATTGCGGAAATCACTGCCCCAGAAGTTTTAGAGACTCTAAACCGGATTGTGCAGCGTGGTTCTGTTGAGACTGCCCACAGAGTCAGAAGTTTAATCTCTCAGGTATTGCGCTATGGCATTGCCACCAATCGAGTGACTCATGATGTGACGGTGGGCCTGGTGGGAGCATTACCCCCATCCCCAGAAAATCACTTAGCTGCGATCACTGACCCCAAACGATTAGGGCAAGTCCTACGAATGTTTGATGCTTATTCTGGTGGGTTGGTGGTGCGCTGCGCTTTGCAGTTAACCCCATTGCTCTTTGTCCGGCCTGGTGAATTAAGAACGATGGAGTGGTCACAGATTGATTGGGATAAGCAAGAATGGCATTTCATTCTCCAAAAAACTAAGAAGCCTCATATTGCCCCTTTGGCTACCCAAGCCATCGCGATTCTCAAAGAAATTCAACCCCTAACAGGGCGGGGAACGTATGTTTTTCCAAATGCGAGAACTTCCCAGCGGCCGATGAGCAATGGGGGGGTTACAGCAGCACTCCGGGCAATGGGGTTAGAGGGCGACGAGGTGACAGGACATGGCTTTCGAGCAACAGGCCGGACAATTCTGGATGAAGTCTTAGGCTACCGACCCGATTGGATTGAACACCAGTTAGGGCATACCGTTAAAGACCCGCTAGGACGGGCTTACAACCGCACGACTCACCTAAAGGAGCGGCGAGAAATGATGCAGGCCTGGGCAGATTATCTTGATGAATTGAAGGAGAAAACTGATGGAGATTGATTGGGAGCGACTTGATTATGAACAACGATTTAAGTTAATAGAAGCTGCTTGTTACTGGCTGGAAGTAGAGCCGATTGATGAGGCAAGCCAAGAAATACCGCAAGACGTAAGGCAGATTTATCAAGGCCTTTATGACTTTCTAAATCCACCTTCGGCTGTTCAGGTTAATGTAGTTCACCAAGATCATCCAACAGGATATAGGTCAATCCGAGGTTTTGAGAGGGTAGTAACTTCTACTCCAATCAGAACAAGTATCACTCGAATTGAGTTGATTCAATTTGCCAATCAACTTAATCAAAAGCCCAAGTTTTTGTTTCCAGAGTCCAGAATCACTGTACCGCTCCGCAAACAAGCGGAAGATGAGCAAATCAATCCCAGAACGATGAATAAATACTTAGCTGTTATTAGCACTCTCTTGTTTTATCTGAACAAGTTCGATAGCAAAAGCCACAAAAAACCTGGAGAGCATGGATTTGTTAAGCAACTTACTAAATGGGTCGAGCTAATGGGGTATCAAGGCCCAAGGTGGCAAGCAATTAGCAACCTGCTGAATGAAGTTGATCTTGATCAGCTCCTCAAAGAAGTTGAGAGCTACGAAGCTGAGAATGGAAATCCCACGAAAAATCCCAAATCCTAATTAGGATTTTTCACGAGAAACCCATTTCAAGATAAGTCTGTCGCATTAGAGACGGGCTTATGCAAGCGTTACCAGAGACCGGATTCCTCCGCATTAACCAAGTTCTAAATTTCGTGCCCATTGGAAAATCAACCCTTTGGGCCTGGATTCGTGCGGGGAAATTCCCCAAGCCGATCAAGTTAGCAGAAAAAACAAGCGTGTGGCGGGCTGAGGACATTCGTTCTTATCTTGCAAACCCGGGCGGCGGCCCTAAAACGCAGGAAACCCCCATTGGTTCGAGCCGATGAGGGTTTCAAAAAGCTTGTGTATTAGGCTTTTGGTGCATCTCAAGTCTAGTACACAGGTTTTCTCTCTGTCCAACTACTTAATGGAGAAAAACTGTGAAATTCCATATAGACCAGGCCAAGTCCCAACTCAAAGCCTTGGGGTACAGCAAAGACGAAACGTTTTATCTACGGGCACTAGGAGGGCCTGGTGGTGGGATGAAATTCCAGGCTAAGGCAAGCCAGCTACCAATCGAAAAAATTGAATCACTACAGTCCCAAGGCTACGGGATTTATTTTGTCGTCAATGGTGGTGGGCAAACCGATGGCCTGGTAAAGAACGGGCGGGCATTTTGGTATGAACATGACAACTTGGATAAAGAAATTCAGGCCAGCCTTTGGCGAACTTTAGGACTGCCTCAACCCACGATTCAGATTGATACCGGGGGCAAATCTGTCCACTCCTATTGGGTGTTACAGGAGCCGATTGAACCCCAGGCCTGGAAAGAGTTACAGACTGACCTATTAGAGTTTGCGGACGCGGATCGGAGCCTAAAAAATCCGTCAAGGGTAATGCGGTTGGCGGGTTCGTATCACCAGGCCACAGGTGAGCAATCAACCATTATTCTGAACACGGGCAAGCGTTACAGCTTTGATGAATTACGGGTGATCATCCCAAATAAACAGGCTTCCCAGGCCCCAACTCCACACCCCACTATCTCGAAATCTGACGATGAGATTTTACTGGCTTGTTTGGCAGTGTCTAACCGTGGCCTGGTAAACAGTGGGGCTGCGGAAGGAACCCGAAACAGCAGCGGGGCGGCGTTGGCCAGGGACTTGATTGGCACGACTCAATGGCTACAGGGAAATGGGCATTATCCCAACCCGCGGGCATTATTTGATGGGTACTGTGGGCATTGCTCTCCCCCTTTGGAACCCCGAGAAGCTGACACAATCTGGAAATCAGCGGAAGCCTCAAACCCAAGCCCATCTTTATCCTTAGATAAACTCGAAAATTGCCTGGCAGCGGCAATCGGGGCCTGGAAAAAAACAGTTAAGACGGTTCCGACTGAACGGGTAAAACCTGACAATTTCGAAAATGTAAGCTTAATTCTAGAAACGGCTGAAATTGAGGCACAGGAAACGTTAGAGGACGTTCAGGAAGAACTGGAGACACTGCAAAATGGCGTAAACTCTCCTGCCCCAATAGAGCGATTGATCCCTGGCTATGCCACACCTCTCAAAAACTTGGCTCGGTGTCTCAATCTGCCAGTTGGGGCTTATGCCTTGACGTTATTTCCCGCATCGGGAAGTTTGATCCATGCAAAAACTCGGTTAGAGATTAGCCCTGTTACTGATTTTTACGTTCCGCCTATCTTATGGGGCGGCCTGGTGGGCGAGTCGTCGGCGGTGAAATCTCCAATCTATCGGGCAATTGTTGGGCCCCTCAATAAACTGCAATCCCAGGCCTGGGAAACTTTTAAAACAAATCAAGAAATATACGAAACAGAGTTAGCCGAATGGGAGAGCGAGAAAAAGTCTAAGAAAGATAACCTTGACCCCAGGCCAAAACCGCCAATTTTGCGCCGCTATTACGTCCAAAATGCGACTCCTGAGGCAATTGGCAAAATCCTATCTGAACAAACTAACCGCGGCTTTCTAACGGCTGTGGATGAGTTGGCCACCCTAGTTAAAGGGATGAACCAGTATAAAGCTGGGGGAACGGGTAACGAGCGGTCTTTGTGGCTTTCCGCTTACGATGCTGGGCCTTGGAGTCAGGAGCGCAAAAGTGGGCCAGATGTTTACGCTCCTCATTCTTCAATTTCTGTAACAGGGACGATTCAGCCCTCAACCTTACGGCGGTTAATGGGCAAGCTCAACGAGGTGGACGGGTTCTGGCCACGGTTTATGTGGTGCTGGTTGCCTGGGGATCGAGTGCCACCGCCCGGAGAGGGAACAAACTTTAATCTGTCTGGCTTACTGCAAGATGCCTATGAGCAACTCGAACAACAACCAGAACTAACCTTTAAGTTTGATGCTGAGGGGCGTAATCTATGGCGGGTCTGGCATGAATGGATTGAGGATGAACGGGCGAAACAACCCATTGAGGCAATCCGGGCCTGCTACCGAAAATCACTTGAACAGGCGGCCCGAGTGGCTTTGGTTGCCCATTGCCTGAATGCTGCCTATGCCCATCAGGAGCCAAACGAATTTATCCCAACCGACACCTTACGGGCGGCCATTGAGTTTACTCAGTGGGCAATTTCCCAGGCGTTATATATCTATGGGCAATTTGGACTGACCAAGACACCGGAAACCAAAAAGTATCTGGCTATATGCTCAAAATTTCGGGGCATGACTGAAGTGAAACCCAAACAAATTCAACGGGCCTGGGGACGGGTGGACATTAAACAGACCCATGAAATTATTGACTCTCTGGTTCAAATGGGACTGGCAACCGATAACGGACTGACTGGAAAAGATCGCCGTGTTGATTTTTTACTCTGCAGTTCTGTTGACTTGTTGACCGACAACACTCAAAGCCAAACACAGCAAAGCGTTGAATCGGTCAACAAAAGTGTTGACCAAGTGTTGACCGTGTTGACCAAATTTGATGACTCAGGCAAATCTGAGCAAAAAAAGTCAACGGGTCAACAAAAAGTCAACATCAATCTTGACCACTGCAGCCAAGACACTGCAAGCGATTCCGACATTTCGTCAACAAGTCAACACGAATCTAAGGCTAAATTTTCAACTCAGCCCGATCAGCGGCTCTCACCAGGCCAACCGTGTGAGGTTAAACATCCAACTTTGGGATGGGAAAACGGCTATCGGTATTTGGGCTTAAACGTGAATGGCCTGGCCATCGTGGAGTTGGTTGATTACCCAGGCCACCCGGAAACCTACCACCTGTCAAAAGTGCGGGTCTGTGGAGGTGTTTCATGAAGCGGAAACGCAAGCGCAAATTCAGCCAGCCCACCTTACCGATCTGGCTAGACGTTTTGCTTGACCAGTCCTGGAGTCAGGAAGCGAGTTTATTGATTGACCAATGGTTAACGAACACTGAAGAACATTTGACGAAATTTAACAATTAAGGAGTCTGAAATGGAAAATACTTCGATTGCATTGACAAACAACACCTTTAATCCGTGGATGGGTTGCACTAAGGTAAGCCCCGGATGCGCTAACTGCTATGCCGAAACCATGATGGACAAAATCTATCAACGGGTGAAATGGGGCAAAGGTCAGGAGCGGCAACGGACTTCTATTCAAAAATGGAAAGAGCCATTGAAATGGCAAAAACAAGCTGTTTCCAGTGGTCAGCGCATTAAAGTTTTTTGTTCCAGTCTGGCTGATGTATTTGACAGTGAAGTTCCCCAGGCCTGGAGGGATGACCTTTGGCAACTAATTGAGGAATGCCAAAACCTGGACTGGCAGTTACTAACTAAACGCCCAGAAAATGTAATGAGCATGATTCCCGCTAATTGGGTTGAGGCTTTACCTTCTCATATCTGGCTTGGAACATCGGTAGAAACTCAGCAGTATGCAAGCCGGGTTGATGTTTTACGATCCATTCCTGCCAAAATTCGATTTCTATCTTGTGAGCCACTACTAGGGCCGCTACAGCTTGATTTATCTGGGATTGATTGGGTGATTGTTGGGGGTGAGTCGGGGCATGGACATCGCCCAATGCAAGCCGATTGGGTGCGCTCGATTCGCTCTCAATGCCTGGAGGCTAGGGCGGCATTCTTCTTTAAGCAATGGGGCGGGAAAACATCTAAAGCTAATGGCAAGGAACTGGATGGCCGGGAATGGTGTGAGTTTCCATCTCTGGAGGATCAAGCTGCATGAGTGTTTACCAACCCGGCCAACGCTTGTTGTTGCGAACTCCCATCTTTTACAAGAAACCACAATGGCACACGGTTAAGACCTTGCCAAACAAAGAGGGCATCTTGCTCCTAGAAGCCGATAGCGGGGTAATTTCGGGACTGACAGCGCAACAAATTAAACGATACGAACAAGAGGCTAAAAGTGAACTTAGCAGCCATTGACCCAGGCCTGAGTGGTGGCCTGGCTATTCTGAAGGATGGGGAAGTGACAGCCCGACCGATGCCATTAGGCGGGAAAGATTTAGACCTAGTGCTTATCTCTCAATGGCTAAAAGACTCATCCCCAGGCCTGGTGATTGTTGAGAAAGTCCACAGTATGCCCGGTCAAGGTGTTGCCTCCATGTTTAAGTTTGGGCAAGGCTATGGAGCCATTCTAGGCATTGCCGCAGCTCTAACTATTCCCACTGAGTTAGTCACTCCCCAGGCCTGGAAAAAGGTTGTTTTAGCTGGCAGTGCCAAGGATAAGGATGCAGCCATTGACTATTGCCGTAGAGCGTTCCCCCAAGTGTCGTTACTACCAGTCCCACGATGTCGCAAACCCCATGATGGCCTGGCTGATGCCCTTTGTCTGTTGGAATATGGGCGGCGAGTATTAGTTGGCCAAGCATTTGGCTAAATCATCCAAGTTTCAAAGATCGACCTGATAAATTCAATTTAGAGAGGTGAAAACTATGTCGAATCAAACTCCCTGGTCTAAAGAGCGATGCCGTGATCGCTATGTTCATGGGCAAAAGATTGGATTGCGCGCTTTAGCCGTTGAGTCGGGCGTATCGTTTAAGACTTTAACTGAGTGGAGTGCCAAAGATGATTGGCCGGGGCAACGCAAACACTTCCAGGACAATCTCAGGACAGAAACCGATAAAAAAGTTAAATCTAAACTCTCCATTACTCGGGCTGAGTTGAGCATTGAGCATTTTGAATCCCATCGTCAGGTTAGACGGGTAGCTCAGTGTTTACTGGGAATTATCGAGGATAAGGTTCAACAAATTCAATCCAATCATCCTGAATTGGTTGATCCAGAGCAGCTACAACAAACCGTCAAACAGTTGTTTTCCCATGTTGGCAACATTAACCAGTTGAGTATGGTGATTGATCGGGCGGTTGAAGGAGAACGGGTTGCGGCTGGCCTGGAGTACGAGGATTTGCAAAAAGCAGCAGCAGCCTTACGGCGACATGGGTTTGATGTGGTGTTAGCTGAAAATATGCAAGTTGCACCCATTCAATCAGGACAGAAAGTGGATATTGACACCTCTCGGATATTTGGGTAACTCTCCACATGGCAGATAAAGGTTGGTCAAGAGAAAAATGTCGTAATCGGTATGTCCACGGCCCCCGGATTGGCCTGCGGGGCCTGGCGGAGTTAAGTCATGTTCCGTATAAAACCTTGGCCGGCTGGAGTGCTGAGGAAAACTGGCCGGAGCAGCGGAATCAGTTTCAGGGTGAACTCAGGACACAAACCGATAAGAAGGTAAAAGAGAAATTATCTATGTCATTGGCCGAGTTGGCCATAGAGCATTTTTCTAGCTATCGCCGAGTGCGCCGGATTGCTGATTCTTTGCTGTCCCAAATCGAGTCTAAGGTCATGCAATTAGAGTCGAATCATCCCGAGTTGGTTGACCCCGAACAAATTAAGGAATCGCTACGGGAGCTATTTGAAGTCAGCAACGTAACGAACATTAACCAACTCAGCTTGATTTTAGATCGGGCAATTCAGGGGGAGCGAACCGTTAGCGGGGCTGAGTACGAAGATTTACAGAAAGCGGCTAACGCACTGAAGCGGCGTGGGTTCCAAATCACTGTGGCCGAAGGAACAGAGGTTATTCGGATTCCAGGGGGCCATGAAGTGCAGCCCGAAGATTTAGCCGATTGACCCCAGGCCAGGAACAGTCCCAATATTGGCGAGTTTAATGTCTTCTGTATCTACCTAATCTAAAGTAATTAGCAATTCTACTTAGAGTCGTTTTGCAACAATCTCACAATCCTTTCAAATTCTAAGCAAGTCTCATTTTCTTCCATAACCTTCCGAAGGTTACTATATTCTGGGTCTATAAAGTAAGCTTTGTCAGCTCGTTTCTGTTTAGTTGTCACACTAGTAACTTTTATTATTTTATGCTCTATTAAATATTCCATCATATTTGAGTAAATTCGGAGTTTTTTATTTGCTTCGCTAGCGAGTTTTTGCTTAAAAGAGCTGCTCTGCCAGAAAAATTTGATTATTTGCTTTAAATCTTTTCTGAGACGAACCTCTTCACTTTCATAATTCTGTTTCGCCTCATTTATCACTTCAAAAATACCTGCAATATCACAACTACTCTTGTCAATATTTACTTCATTAATCTGAGGAGTAACACCTTGAATGTGCAATGGAGCTACAAACTTTGTATTAGTAAAAAAAGTCTTGTCATCACACTTACATGCTGAGAAGTGTTCATAATTTTCAAAAACGCAATCTTTTAATTTCAATCCCCTGAAGTCAAATAAGACCTTGCCACTACTTGAATGAAGATTGATGATGCAAAGATTTTTAATCACCCCAGACTCATACTCATAAAAATCTTTAAGCAAGGTAGTTCTTTCTTCTGTATTATTCACTCCCGACAGAACTATTAATAGTATAAACAGAGAAGAACTTAATTTGTTTTTCTTTTCTACGTCAATTATTTCTAGTTTATCAATTTCCCCAGTCAGAAAATCAAATATTGATGTCTTTAGTTTAATATCGAAATCGCTGCTTAGTCTTCTTTGGATTGATCGCGTAAAGCTATTTTCGTAGCTTATATATTGAGTCATTATATCTATAATATCATTATCAATCTTCTTGAAATTATTTTCCATAAGAAATACGGATAAACCAATACATCTAAAATACTCATTAAAGAAGTCAAACCTGAAGCTTAGATAGTTACTATTTTTGTCAAATACTAAAAGCGGGTGATCCTTAAATTTCTCAATTTGAATATCAGTAAATTCCTGATTGCCTAGTTTTGCTTGTAACTTCTTTAACTGACTAGCGTGAATGATTCCATCATAGGTAAAGGCCATTTGAATCAGAAAATCTATTTGGCGATCTATCTCAAGATTGTCAAGCTTTATAATTTCACGTTCACAAACTTTTCCAACAACATAATCATTTATATCGTCATTAACTTTTAATACCTTACTATTAACGCTTCGATTACTAGCACCATCGCTTAGCAAGTCATCTTTGATCATGTCTAAAATATATGGAACGTATATTTCTTCGTTACTTAAAGAAAATTCATTACTTAAAGCGAATTCATTTGCTAGAGAGATTGCTTTCCTAATTCTTTTTTCATTATTATCAAAATGATTTCGAAAATACTTTTCTGCCAAATCTTTGCTAAACGGCTTCAGGGAAATTTTTTCTATATCATGTTCCTGCATTGAATCATCCCAGAAGTAATCCCTACAAGTAATTAGTATCTTGGCTTTCTCAAAGTTTTCTGAGTAGTCCTTAAAAATGGAATTAATAAATACACTTACATTAAATCTTTTTCCAGTCTTTGCTATTACTTCATCAATTCCATCTAAAGCAATTATTAGACTTCCATTGTCAATCGACAATTCAAGAAGTTTCTCATCAAATTTTTTTGTTCCTTCAATCTTTTGAACCACTATTTTATAAAAGTCATATATACTTTCAATTCTCGAAGTTCTCATGATATCGTTTATGATCTCATGAGAGTTAATAAAAAGGATATTTACTTGATTGCTATGTGAGTGAAAAAGATTGTCTAAAAAGTACTTTATTACTGTTGTTTTGCCGATCCCACCCATTCCTTTCATAACAAGTAGAGGCTTTCTTGGACTCTCATACCATTCTGCTAGCAAGATATCAACTGTTTTTTCTTCCGACCTATCAGTATATGGTTTAACAAAATCAGTAATATTAAAATTACCCTGATGAAATATCTCTGGATCAAATAAATCGCCATACAATTTTTCAAGCACAAAATCATCCAAAAAATTAACTTCAACATCAAGTTGTTTTTCAGCAAACAACTGTTTAATGCCTTTAATATCAATCGTTCCTCCACTCTTATTCTTGGTATCAGTTAATACTATTTTTCTGCCAGATTTATCTAAAAGGTGATTTTCAGTAATATGATTTACCACTTTGGCTTGTGAAGTATATTTAGAGAAATATATAAATGTAGTAGTTGCAAAATATTCTCCTCTTATGGTAAAGATTTCAAAATAAATTCCATTAGTATAATTTCGCTCATTTTTTACTTCAAAAATCTCAGAGGCAGGTGAAAATTTCTCCTTAAATGCCTGAATTACTTTTTTAATGCTTGTATCCTTATGTGGATAGTCTTTTTCATGCCTCTCTTTGATAGATGCTAGTAGAAACTCAATTAATTCATGGTTGGCATTACTATTCTCTGGAGTTCCATCATCCTTCATTGTTCTTGCTATTATATTTCCTTCTCTAAATGATTCGTTTCCTTGCAAAATTTTTTTTAATTCCAATAAATAAGGAGCAGCATTAATTACAAATACTAGAAGCTTAATGTTATTAATACTTACTTGAGAAATATCAAATAATGATTCGATTTCATATAGATTATTGGAACCTCGATGTTCCGGTTTGGCAAGAAAATATCGACTAAGCTTGGAACTCACTGTTCTTTTAAAATTGTTTAGATCATCAAAACATTTGAGTTGATTTCCATTTTTATCAATATCAAAATTCCGACATTTTTTGTCAGTTTCATTAAATCCAATAATTAAGTATTTTCTCTCATCTTTTTGTTGCGTATCATTAGTGTTGAATAACGCAGAAAAATCCTTTAAAAACTCTCCCCATCCTTTGGATGGATCATCACCATTATTCCAATACCAGCATGACTTGAACTCAAGCCACACTGTTTCTTTTTGTTCTATTAAGTTCTCTGCAATTTTTTCTAGCATTTACTGTCTCCAAAAATACATATTCAAAACCATTTTTTTAAAATGCTCTGAAGAATTAACTGGTTTTACGTTGCGAGATTACCCTGATTATAAGAATATACTTTTTTTGTTGCTGACCCTGACTGAAAAAGGTGAACACAGCCTAAGAGTCGGAAAGTAAGGAGAACTTGCCAATGCCTTAAAAACCGAGACGAACATTTACGCTCCAGCAAAAAGCCGATGCCGTGTCAATTGTCAAACAGTCAGGGTCAGTCATTGCCAAACCGGGGAGCGTTTTTTGCAGAGATGACAACCTTGCATTAATAGCAGTTGTGTAGCGGAGCAGCATTCAAGATTGCGATTGGCTGACTAGTTTATATAAGGCAGCTTCTTGTTGTTGATAATCACCTAGATAAGCCATCATGAGAGCCTTCCAGACTTTGCCGTGGTTAGGGACGCGAAAGTGGAGGAGTTCGTGGACGATGACATAGTCTTGCAATTCAGGGCATAGCTCTATTAGAGAGGGGTCAAAGTTGAGACGGCCATTGGTGGAGCAGGAGGCCCACTTGTTTTTCATGGGGCGAATGGCGATGGAAGTGACTTCAATATCAAGCTTTTCAGCCCATTGATTAACTCTGCGCTTAAAGTCAGCTTTATTGGGCGAGGCAACTACCATAGACGATTTATTTCAACTTCCCTAAAAGAGTGAATAGGTTACTTACTACATCAGCAACCTTATTTTCATCATCCTCTTCAGCAAAAATGGCAAAGGTAGCTTCTTGTCGCACGGTTCGCAGGTCTTGTTCATGCCGCTGCCAGTTAGGGTTGGCAATAAATGCTTGGCCAATTTGTTTGCTGACTTCTTCAACATTAGGTATGCATTCTTCCTTCAGCACACTGTAGATAAAGTAGGTAAGGGCGTTAAAACCTTTCTCGGCCTGTTCTCGCTTCTGGCGTTCACGCTCGGCGATTGCCTTCAATAGCTCGTCCAGAGTTTCTTGCGTGGATAGCTGGCGCTCTTCATAGTTTTCCTGAATGGCCTGGGCTCGCTCAGAGAGGAGGATGAGAGTAGGGTCGTCGCTTTCTTCCTCGGCCTGCCGCTCAATACTTTTGACCAGGTTGATGACTTTGGTGGCATCGCCTTTATCTTGTTGGCCAATGGTTTCGATGGTTTGGGCATTAATGGCGATGAAGTCGGTGACGTCGGAAATGTCCGTACTATCAACCTTTGACTGCACCAGTTCGTTGGTTTTGCGCTGAAACTCTCGATCTACCATGACACGCTTTGTGTAGGCTCTGGACACAACGTCATAGATGGCGGAGAGGGTGCTGTAATCGTCTAGGTAGGCTCTGAGGAAGGCATCAGGAGAGATGATTTCGTAGAGCATCTCAATCTCTTTGTATTCTTTAAAGAAGCTTTTGCGGCGGTCTTTGTCGCGGAAGTGCTCAATCAGGTTGTCTACGTCTTTGTCGTTGAAATGCTGCTCGATTAGTCGGATGTAAGGGGGAGCTTTGTCCTCCATCTTGGCTTTGAAGAGAGCCTTCAGCAGTTTGATATCTTTGAGGACGGTGTTAATTTCTTTGCTGTCGAAGGCAAGAGCTTTTTCCAACCGATTGAAGATACCCACATAGTCGAGAACAAAGCCGTGGGGTTTGACCATTTCCTGGGCTTCGTTTTCATAGGGGCGATTAACACGCATGATGGCCTGGAGCAAGGTGTGATCTCGTAGGGGCTTATCGAGATACATGGCATAGAGGATAGGGGCATCGAAGCCAGTGAGTAGCTTCTCGGTGACAATCAAGATTTTGGGTAATTCCCCAGGCTTGGTAAAACTTTTTCGAATTTGCTTTTCTTGTTTGGGGTCGAGGTGAAAGCGTTTGAGGTTTTCGTCGTCGTTGTGGTTACCGGTGTAAACCACTTCGGAATATTCGGGGGGGAGTAACTTGTCTAATGCATCTTTGTAGAATGTGCAGGCCTCGCGGTCCACGGCCACTAAAAACGCTTTATAACCCAGGGGCTCAACGTTTTGGGTATAGTGCTCAACGACAGACTTGGCGACCTTATTGACGCGACTCTTGGCTTTAAGGAAGTTTTTAAGGTTGATGGCCCGATCTAGGATGCGATTGAGTTCATCAATGTCGGAGATGCCTTCGGTTTCAGCCAGGGCAAGGAATTCTTCTTCGAGAACTTCGCTGGGAACCAGGAGTTGGTTAGGGGCCAGGTTGTAGTAGAGCGGTAGGGTGGTTTGGTCTTCGATGCTATCAGCCATTGAATATTTGTGGAGATACCCTGGCTCGTCGATAGCTGCCCCTACTTCATCCATATTGAAGGTTTTGAAGGTGCCCTTACCGTAGGCAGTGCGATCAATGGGAGTACCAGTGAAGCCAATAAACGTGGCATTGGGGAGGCCTGCCATCAGAAAGTTGCCGAGATCGCCCCCGGTAGTTCGATGGGCTTCGTCGATCAGAACCGTAATGCTCTGGCGAGTGTTGATGTCAGCCGGGAGGTCTCGGAATTTATGGATCGTGGAAACGATGATGCCGCGATAGTCAGCTTTGAGGAGCTGCACCAATTTGCTCATTTTGTTTGCGTGCTCGATGTTCTCCAGGCCAAGGGCTGTCAGGTTCTTGAGCATTTGGTCTTCTAGTTCATTGCGGTCGATTAGCAGCAGGATGGTAGGTTTATCACCTGGGTTGGCCTTAAACAGTAGTTCTGCGGACTTGATCATGGTGAAAGTCTTGCCGCTGCCTTGGGTGTGCCATACCAGGCCACGATTCTTTTGCGGGTCTAAAGCGCGCTCAATCACTTTCTCAACTGCAATGGTTTGGTGCTGCTTGAGGATGTATTTGTTGAGGTCTTCGTCTTTTTCGGCAAAAACGATGTAGTTTTTCAGCAGACCCAGCAGGTTAGGAATATCACAGAAGGTTTTGATCTTGGCTTCTAAATTGCCGATTTGCTCACTTTTCCAGTTAAAGATATTGCGGCGCACGATGTTCCAAGTAACGCCATAGGCAAAGCCGATCGCTTCAGTGGCGGTAAAAAGCTGATGGGGAACCAGTAGCTCTGGGGTTTCGTTGTGGTAGCGGCGGAGCTGGTCAATCCCGATGGCGATCGCCTCATCCTTGTTGGCATTTTTGCACTCGATTACCAGGATAGGGATACCGTTGATTAGAAAGACAACATCAGCCCGATTGCCGTAGTGACCGTTATGGAAATAGAACTCTTCGGTGACTTCGTAAATGTTATGGCACTTTTCGGCAGGGGCGTTGAGGTCACTATAGTCAATGAGTTGTAGGTCTAACTCCCGATTTTCAGCGGCATAGAAAAATTTACCCTGATTGCGGAGGTAATTAAGAAACTCACGGTTACCGTAGATGTCGGCTTTGAAGCTGCTGAGTTGGGCAACGAGTGCCCCCGCTGTTTCGGTGTAGTGGGGGTTAAAGGCTTTGACCTGTTGATAAAGTACTTCGTCAAAGAACAGAGAGGCGGATTTACAGGCCTCCTGGGGAGAACTCTTAGCCGTAAAGCCTCGCCGCTCTTGGGCTTCAGTACGCGAGATAAATGTCCAGCCAATTTCCTGTGCATACTTGAGGATACGGGCTTGAACGGTTTTATGTTCTCCAGGTTTAGGCATGATTAGGGGACTGTGTAACGTTGGGCTGGATCATTGGGGCTATCAGGATTAGTGTATTGAAGTAAACCGTCCTTTAGCAGGGGCTTGAGATACTGGTCGAGTAAATATTTCTTTTCACGCTTCAGCAAAATTACTAATTCATTGGATGATCGAGGGCTTAATTTACAAAGCTCCAGAATTAATTCTCTAATTTCTGTAGGTTTACTTCGTTTTCCAAGGGCCTGGATTTTGACTTTGATTGGGTCTGGGATGGTTTGTAATAGTAAATCTAACTTCAACTGAACCGCTTCTGATGGATGACTGTCTTGATTAGGTGTACTAGTGTCTTGATTAGACGTACTAGTGTCTTGGTTAGGGGTGGTAAGCTCACCAGATAAGGAAAATTGCGGGGCAAGGGTGTAATGGGTCGCCCGACCTCTGCCGTTTGACTCTAGTAAGCCAGCATCTCTTAATTTGGTGAGTTTTTTGCTGGCGGTAAGGGTATCAACACCATTGGCGATGCGGTACAAAAAGTTATCGATATGCCCAATTTGGCACAAAATGACTAAGGCTCTGGCCTCATCATTGGACAGGGAAAAGCCTCGAAATTGTTTTAACCACTGGGCATCTTCTTCTCCCAGTAGATGGTGTGTCCAGAGGGTGACGCGAAAGTGATCTTTTTCTCGCTGAGAGTCGAAACGGGGCAGGGTCAAATTGGCTTCAAGCATGGCTTCGAGCATTACTCGGCCCCCTGTGCCTTTGGTTTCAGCTATGCCGATTTCATGCAAGACAGCGGCGATTTTTTCGTTACGGGCAAATGAGCCGGGTTGATCGATTTCATCGGTGGGTTTGAGGGAGTAGCCAGGGTTATGGATTTCCAGACGGTTGGCATAGCGAATGATTTGGATTGGGCTGGCCGTTCGATAGTTGCGGTGCATGACAGCATTAACGATCGCTTCCCGGATCACTTTACTGGGAATCAAGGGAGTTTCTTGCCGCTGCAAATCGCTCTCACCGAGACTAAATGATTTAGGCAGATCATTGATGACCAAAGCAGTAAGGCGGGGAATGGCTAATAGCAGAGGTTCCCTGATTTCGGTCACACCTTGGTAGCGCTCATCTGTGTCTGAAACCCATTCGGTGCCTTCAAGGAGCATGTAGTCGATGCGATGCATGGGGAAATACCGCCGGAGGGCGATCGCTTTGCCAAACAGGATTAAGCCAGCAACGGTGGGGCAGCGGGTTTCAGGGTTTTGAGGATGGCGGGTGATGGCGTTGAGGCAATAAAGCAACTCTTGATCCCCGTAAGTAAGTTCAGCAGCATTGGGGTTGAGTTTGGCTCTTGCTTGGCGGTAGGCGTTGATGGCGTTGGGGTCTAGGTCGTCTAGGCTGGCATCGGTGACGGGTGTGGTGTCGTAGCTTTGGTTTTGGCGCTCTTGATAAAACAGTTCAAGGTCTTTATCAGTGCATTTGACATCGGCGGAGCTAATGCGTCTAAAGGCCCCTTGGGGGAGTCCTTGTTTGGTAATGTAAACTGGTTTTTCAGTCGGAGAAGCTTCGGGAATGTAGGCGATGATGACAGTCTTACCGTCCCTCGTTTCAGGCTTGATTTGGGGGCGCAGGGCAAGATTAAAGACGGTGTTACATTGATTTGTTAAATCTAATTGAATTTTGTCGGAGTTCTGGACACCCACGAGTTCATATTGTTTGCTGGGGCTTTTGTCGGGGGATTGGATGCCAAGAATGAGATAGCCGCCACCCAGGCCAGGTTCATTGGCAAAGGCACTAATGGTTTCCCAGCAGCTTTTGCCCACTTCAGAGCCTTGTTTGACCTCGATTTGTTGGCTTTCGTCTTGGGTGGTGAGGAGTTCCCAAAGTTCATCAAAGTTGAGGGTGGACATGGGACAAGCCCTCTTCTAAATCATCGAAGCCGGGAAGATCGATGTCGTGAACGCGGATTTGGGCAGTCATGAGTTGGTGGAGAAGATTTTGAAATAGCTCTTCCAATGTCTTTTTCTTAGATACTAAAATCTGAATTTTGGAATCTATTGTCAGCAGTATTTTACTAATTTCTTGTTGTTCCTCATTTCCAGGAATTGCAATAGGGACTGATTCACACTTGCTTTTGTTTAAGTATTGAACAGTAGTTTTGTGTGCAATTTGATTCATATAGTTTTTTCTTACTCTTAGCATCTGACATAAGAAGTAAGGATCCAGATTATCAGGACAAACAAATGCATGTAGCTGTTGATTGATCACTAAAGGGATCTTAGCGACTGCTGAAATACCCAGGTCGCCGACACAAGTCATTATGACGCTTTCTTTAGGTAAAACTTTTCCTCCTATCTCCTCAAGGTGTTCCTTCGATACGAAGTTATTAAATGGGATGTCATGAGTGATAAAAGTTAACTCTTTTATTTCAGGAGTCGTTACCCAAGGAATATCGCCATCAAATCTTTTTGGCTTGTTTCTACCGGGTACGATACTTCTACAGACAGTTCCAACCTCCACATAATCCCAACTTTCAGGAACCAGGCCAATCTCTGTCTCTTTCTGCTTCTCCCCATGCAGGCCTTCAGTGAAAAGCTTGTGCATGAGGGCTTTTTTTAGCTCTGTCGTGGCCTGGATAATTTGCTCTTGTTGGGCGATCGCTCTCTGCACCGTCGAAAGCACATAAGCAATTTTCTTCTGCTCATTTAGCGGTGGTAAAGTCAGAACAGCAGACGACAAACTTGCCTGATTGATAGTTGTCATCGTTGTTGTTTTTGACCTTTGAATTAGGTCTTGTTTTCCAATGGGCGACCGCCAATAATAAGAAAGAAATTCTGGATATACTTGCTCTTGATCAGGGACTACTCGAATCAAATGACAATCGTAAAATACAGGCTCCGATAGATTTTTTGCAATGCAATTCTGACCAATCCCTTCTCGCTTTAGAGAAGATCGAACTACAAGTAGGTCATTTTCATTGAGAAAATATCTTTCAACTTCGTCGGTGGATACGTCAATTCTTTCAAGGGTCGTGTAATCAAGATAAATACCACCATACATATTTACAACATTTGCAAATAGAAGCCCCTTACCCTTTTGGGGCTTTTGCACGAATGCTCCATTTTGAAGCTTGTCAAGAATGAACTTGCTTACTTGCTTGGGCAGCCAATCTGTCGGTAGCGTATTTAGTTCTCTATGCCCATTGCGTTCCATTCTTCTAAGCCTCAAGCTTGAGAGAAGTGAGTATAGCCTTTAGCTGTTTATCAACATTGACAGCTTCAGCTTCTATTTCAACTAGCTCTGCAACTATTTCATGAATTGGACGGAAAGCCTCCGATTCACTCGTATGAATGTATCGACTGGGCGAAATATTATAGTCATACTTCCGAATCTCTGCCCTATCCACAATCTGACAAAACTTTTCCTCTGCCCGCCACTCAATAAACGTTTTGGCAATCCGCTCAATTCCCGCCTCTGGGATAAAGTTCTTCGGGTCGCCCTTCTCAAACACCAAACTGGCATTGATTAGCAGCAGCTTATCTTTCTGGGCTTTCGGCTTTGCCCGATTCAAAAACAACAAAATTCCCGGAGCGCTGGTGTTATAAAACAGGTTTTCTGGCAGGTAGATCACCCCTTCAATCCAATCCTGTTCCACAAAATACTTCCGCACTTCCTTTTCTTTACTGGTGCCTGCATTCCCCGACCCGCGTGACGCTGCCCCTGTATCCAATACAATCGCCGCCCGTCCCGTTGGCTTTAAGCTTGCGGCAATATGCTGCACCCAACCCCAATCTGCTGATAACTTGCCCGGAAAACCCGCCTCCTTGGGAAAGCGATTTAGCTCATCCGCATCATAATCCGCTTCCGTAAACCAATCCTGATTCCACATCGGATTTGCCACCACCCGATCAAACTGGCGCACCCCACCGGCCTGTCTAAACTTCGGTTTGCGGAATGAATCGCCAATCTCGATCTGGCCTTGCAGGTCGTGGATGATCATGTTCATGTTCGCCATTGCCCAAGTATTCGGCGTGTACTCCTGGCCATAGAGCAACAGCCGCTCATACTGTTCCTGGCCTGCCAACTGCATCCGCGCCTCTAGCTCGAACTGACACTTAATGAGCAACCCCGCTGACCCACAGCATGGATCAAAAATTTCCATTCCTGGCTCTGGCTGCAAAATCTTGGCCATCACCAGCCCCACCTCCAGCGGCGTATAAAATTCCCCCGCACTCTGGCCACTGCCCTCGGCAAACTTGCGAATCAGATACTCATAGCTGCGCCCAATAATATCCGCCTCCACATCGGCCAAGCCCAGTCGCTTCTCACTAATTTTTTCGATCAGATTGCTGAGGCGATCGTCGTCTAAGTCACGTTGCCCGTGGGTGGTGGCATTGAAATCAATACGATCGATAATCCCCTTCAGCAGCGTGTTTTCCTTGGCAATGTCCTTCAGATAGGTGGTCAGCGTCTCCCCAATTTTGTCGGTAAGCTGCCGAATCACCGACCACACAGACTGCTCTGGGTCTTCTGGCTGGAGCGGTAAATAAAACCGAACCAGGCTATGGTCAAGCCTCACCATTTTGAAAGCTTTCTCGCGGGTCTTCACCCGTTCAGCAATCCGGTTAATCTCATCGTCAAACACATCGCAGAGACGCTTGACAAAAATCAGCGGCAGAATGAAGTCCTTATACTTTGTTGCTTCCTGTGCCCCCCGAATCGAGCAAGCTGCATCCCATATCCAGGACTCCATCGATTTTTCGGTACTGCCATTGGCTTCCTTTTTAGAGGAGCGACCGCGTTTCCGTTGCTGTGTATCAGTCATGTGATGGATGTTTCAAAAACGTCTCAGACACCAGAAAGAGTAGTTCTTGCTTGCAGCGACTTAGAACTTACCGCGTTTCTCAATCTATTCTAAAACTGCGGTCAAGTCAGCCAAAACAAATCAACTTGAGGGACTTAGGGGTGTCTTATGACCGCAGAACGACTGAAGTAGCATTGCCTTTGATTGGAGTACCTTACCTCGCACAGTTTCAAGTGCAGCGGCTAGTGCGTAAAGAAACGATATTTTTTATACTCACTACAGGAAATATCCATAACCATCTTTGGCTAAATCATCTTGCACCTCAGCGAGTATCTTCCCGGCCTGCCAGAGGGTACTTTCGGCAATACCGTAATAGTTGTTGACCAGTTGCTCAGAGGCCTGCATCTGTTCTATGGCCTAGGGCAAAAAAAGTTCTCGATGTTCCCAATTTGGGAAATGCGATACGGTTGCGTACTTCAACCCACTAGATACCGCAACTTACGGTTTATTTCAAACCCTACCAAACCCTCAATCAACATATTGCAACGGATAGTAATAAAAGGCAACTAAAAACAAACCCCTTCTAGGCGATCCTGAAGGGGCTATTTTTAGGAGATGAGCAGGGATTACATAACCGCCGCCACCTGACTGACTAATCGCTCTGTAGTCCACTCGGCCGCTGGCAAGGTTGCCAAGTGAGCCATAGGAGCATTTACATCAAAAAACATCCTCCACTCCAGAACATAGCTTTCTTGCTTGGGGCGTAATCTCACGATGCAACGAGGTACACCATTACTGCCCAAGTACAAATCAGCACTCTCATTATTGATAATCCATCCATCCAAATCGAGGTGGGATAAATCCTGCTCAATACGTGACGAATCAGGAACCATAAAAGACTTTACCGGCTGCTCAGACTTAGAAGCGGCCAGCCTATCAGAAAATTTCATACTTTACTCCAAAAACAACTTGTTGTGATGTGTTGTGATATGTTGTTTTGGAATCTCTCAAATTGATAGAGAGATAGCGCAGCAGGGAATCGCTCAGGAATGTGACTGCACAAAAATATTATAGGTTAGAGTTCAATGGTTTGGGGCGGAGATACCGATGGCCACATGGCTCCCGCTTCAGTTGCAGTAATGTCCCGGGCGGCTGGTTACAAATCATTTGGATCAGCGATTCTTTGTCGTCATAGCCAAAGTGGTAGAGCTGCATCTGCTTCATGATGCTGAATAATTCCTCTACAGTCTTTTGCTCCAACCAGGCACGTTTCTCAGTGTCACTGGTAGCAATCTGTAAGGGTTCGGGGATGATGGGGTCGGGACAATGACGGGGAAGGGGGCCTGGGGGGATTGAATAGGTCATGGGTTAAAACCTCCACTGCGGTTCAGGGATACGGTCGGTACGCAGGGGATGACCGCCAAACTGGTGATACAAGTTCATCACATCAGGAGTCACAGGATAGTGATGGAGTAATTTAGCAGTCGTTTCAGCCACAAACTCGGCCGGGTCAGAGGCTCCATATTGGCTAAGGACGCGCCGGATATGTCGCTGTGTAGGACGTTCTTCTTGACTGAATTGCCGCCAATACTGCGAGTCCTCCAGGCCGGGGCTGGTGGCTAATTCGTACTTGTGGTGAAGGGCATGACCAAGCTCATGGGCAAAGGTAGCCTCTGGTAACGATAACCATCCCTTTTTGCGGGGCATCACCTTGGCCTGGTTCTTTTTGATAGTGACTCGGTTGTTGGCTTCTAGCTGACTGTTCTCATAGTCCTTAAATGACTCCAGGTATCCACCAGACGAGAAATAGGGATTGTGAATATGGATAGCGTGGGTATCCGAGTCATAAACGGCGGAGGCCTTCATGGTGGCAGGATGGCGATTCCACTTAAAGCTGATGGTTAAGGGTTTGGGCCTGGCTAGAACACTCACGTTCCCCCGCTCAGGTGAGTCTTCAATGTTGCGGTGACGATGGGCATCAAAATCTTGCACTCCCAGGCCCTTGGCATTTTCTAAAATCTCTCGAAAGTGGCTAAGGAATCCGGCATGAGCCTCTTTACTCATCCAGTACGGGGTTTCATGACTGGTGGGGACAATGACGTTATGCTCCCGCTTAATCAGGTTGGCCACTTGCCCGATGTAACCACCCAACTGTGCATCCCGCTCTGTCCGTTCCTGCGGTGTTTCATCCTCCCATATTTGACGATATTCCTTGGGAACGGGATAGCGTTGTTGATGCTTCTGGTAAATGCCCGTTCCGGCCGGTATCCGATTAACTACTTTTCGCAATCGTCTCGGTGTTGACTCTAAGCTATATTCCGCAACTTTATAAAGGTTCAAATCACATCCCATGTGATAGTAAGTATTGCCAATTTTCCATAATGTTTCAGTCATAATTCGCACTCATATTTTCTATATTTTATCAATTTGTTTTTGATACCTTGATACTCCTGTAAGTATTATCCAGACTGGTTTTGATACAGGGCCTGGTTAGTCACTTCCCAGGCCCTGAGCGTTAAACAGTGGCTAATTCTCGAACCAAGGCGGCTTTGGATTTGCGGGAATACTTAGCGATGCCTTTATCCTTGGCAGCTTGACGCAATTCCCGAATCCCCAAGTCGGTATAGTCCGTAATCATCTCGACTCCTTCATCCACGCCAGGAGCTAAATAACCCGCAATCGCAACCGGAGCTAATAAGCGGGGCATGGTAAAGGGAACAATGCTGTTAGATGGGGCCTGGGGAATCGTCTCGACTTCATACTCCCAAGGGTCAGCCATCACGGGCTTAGAAGTAGCAGGAATCTCGACATTGGCCTGGTGAGCTTCGGCATTTGCAATCACGTCATCCATCCACTGACGGGTAGCTTTTCCGGCGTTATAAGTGGCTCTAGCTGCTTGACTTGTGACCACACCGAGACAATAGGCAAAGTTCGCAACTGAGATGAATAATTTGGCTGAGTTGATGGCAACATCTAAGCCAGCATTGATGAGAGATACGGTAACGTTCATGATGTTAAAAATCTTTGATGGTTGATGTGCTGTAGCGGCATCCCTTTCTTGAAAATCAGGCGGATGAACCTGTTAGAGAAATACCTTGCTGCCTTTTACAAGTGGCCTGGCTACCAGCTTTGGGGGCATTAGAGGCGGTGTTCTGTTCCTCTTGACCTAAAGATAGCACCGTTAACAGCGATTCAATGCCCCAGAACCATTAGAATTTTGCTAGAAAAGCACATTGTGCAATAGAACAAAATCAATCATTGTTAACCGTGATAGTCTGAGGATAATCATTGAGACCCCGTTATGCCCAATCCCCATCCCGTTCAGACTCCTGCATTAAAGGCCAAGCAATTTAAGCGACAAGATAATACAACTGAGCCATTGGCGGATAAGGTGGTGGCTGTCCGATTGCCTGTGAGAGCGTATCGGTTAGTGCGGGCCATGCCCAGACGTGGGGCCTGGTTACGGCGGGTAATTGTGGAAGCCTTGGAGCGAGAGTTCGATTTGTTGATGAAGATTGATGAGCCGGAGTCACAGGAGGATTAAATACATTCCGATAAGATGCTCACGTTGAAGTAGGCCATTGGCAGAGATGGGCCAAACCGTCGCCGCCATTCTTTCTTGGCCACTGATTCGATAGCATCATCTCCTAACTGTTCAATGGTATCGGCATCTACGGAAATACCAAATTGTTGGGAGTAGATTCCCTCTTGAACTTGAACGATGAAATGTCGCATGGTGGTTTCTCCCTCATTATTTGTCGTAAAGGTTCAGTCCCAGGCCAAACTTGGCGGCACAGCGTCTAAATGCCATGCTCTCAGCGTTAGAAGATGGATCACCATAGCTTGAACAATCCAGTGATTCTGTCCCCGTAGCAGACCGGACAATGAGACCATCACGGCAAGGAATTGATAGAGAACCGACCAGGAATAAGGCTTTATCGGTTAGCTCTAGTTTCACAATCTCCCAGGCCCAACCGGGGGCGTATTTATCCAGAATCCGGTTTGCACAATGCCAGGGGATGTAAACCAAGTCTTTGCTGCCTTGTTTGCGAGTGGAGAGTAACGATTGGGGCAATGGCCTGGATAAGGCAGTCTGAATCTGTTTGAGTGTCCATTCACCAGGCCCACCAGGCGGGTCTAATTTGTCATCACCGGTGCGAGTGGCTACCACAGTATTTTGAACAGTGACCGGAGCGAGGCCATCTGTCGGGGTGGTTTGCACTTGCTCAATGATGGTGATGTCATGGTGGACTTTGCCTTTCTCATCCAAGCGAGGTGTTAGCTGGCAAATATCCCCCACAAGGTAATGACAGGCATCATCAGAGTCAAGATTCTTCCAGATTTTCCCGGTGTCATCGTCATCACTGGCAATGGATAAATCACGGAATAGAACAATGTTGTAATGCCCATCTCCATATTTGCTGGGCTTAGGTTCTGAGATGTAGGCGACACGGGCTTGAATCGGGGCAGTAGCTACGGTTGCATTCATGCTGTTATTTCCATCGGGTTAAGAGTGAGTAGGCGGGGCAATTAAGGCTTACCCCAGGCCTGGATGAATCTATTGCGGTGTATCTTCTAAAACTTCAGGCGGTGGGAGGCATTTGAGACAATTCCAATACTCAGATTCATGGGCATCATCAAACATGAACAGTTGACGGTCTAATTCAGCAACAGAGCGGTCATTATCTTGCTGTTCACAAAGGCTATTTAGATACTGTTCATAGGTCATTTCTATCACCATTCCTATCTAATTTTAACGTTTATTATTGTTAGCTATAAGAGATAGCAAACCCCTTCCTGATTTTGTTTTAGGCGTTGATCTAATCGGCTAAGGAGGTATAACCGAGATGGTTTAATGTGGCGTAGCAGTGCTTACAGCAAGCCTTATTCATTGCAGCAGATTGGGCTTGGTAATCTTGGCAAGTGCAAGTCAATTTATCGGTTAAGCATTGCACTAAGTAAGCAGTCTCACCACTGCTAGAGCGAACCATGTACTCACCAGACTCAAAAGGCACTTTGACCACTTCTAAGCCGATGGCCCCTTCTTTACGGAAATCAACAAATTGCTGTTTGAAGGCTTTTTTAGAAGTAAATCGAGAGAATAAGCCTTGAGCATGGAGATAAACAACGTTGGCCCAGACTTCAATCACGAGACCTTTGGTTTTATTGCCCAAAATACGGGCGGCATTGGCGGTGGTGTAGATGAGGTCAGTAGCAGTTTTGATGGTCATAATAGGTAAAGCCTCTTTGTTGTGGGCGTTGAGAGACTTAGTGCTTGGCGGTGCGGGTCTCACTTTGTTTATACCTACATTATACACAAAGTGTGCATACTTTGCTGTTATAGTACAAACACAGTAGTTTTATTTCGGTGCTACTATGTTGGTGATGTTTAGCCAAGGTGGCAAAATATGGCTGTACTTACCGAAAGGGCAGCTGTGGCAACCAAAAAAGCCAGGATCGTTACTTACATTGAGCACGATGTAAAAGAGAAAGCCGAGCAATTAGCCTCTATCCGGCGGCGTTCTCTAAGCAATTTGCTTGAAGTGTTGATTGAAAGCGCAGTCAGGGAAGCCGAAGAATCGGGTGAACTTCCCACTGACGCCAAATAAAAATCCCAGGTTAGGGCCTGGGAAATGTTCATTTTCGTAATGGATTTATTTTCCTATGAATCAGTTTTCTCTCAACGGTCAACCTATACGCTATTTCTCCCATGATGGCGATATTTGGTTTGTGACTTCTGACGCTAACAAGGCCTTTAATTTCTCTGGGGATAACACTTCCCTAAACAAGGTTTCCATCCGGCTAGAAGATTTGGCAATCCTTGAAACTTTCAAGGATTCTGATCTAACCAAGGATGCTTTGATACTTTCCATCCCTGACTTATTTAAGGTGTTGGGGCGATCAACCAAGCCGGAGTTATCTGGTATCCGTGACCAAATTTTTGGTATGGCGGCCCAACACCTCACCCAACAGCTACAACCCCGGTGGCTTGCTCTCCCCAGTGCAGACACCCAGGTTGACCATTTAGCAGGGGCAGTGGCAAAGCGCACTTATGCGAGTCGTGATCCGGTTGAATTACCAGAGTGGAAGTCGGTAAGCGAGATGCTGCACGAGTTGGGAGAGAAAACCCATGATGAACATTCTCTGAACCATGACCATCAATTCCGCTACTGGATTAACCGTCACCTCTCTGATCTATTCCGGGCGCAGTGTGGGGAAGAACCGCCTATATTCAGTCGGAAGAAGGCTAACTGCTATGTTTATCCAGCTGAGTTTATTACTACGGCAAAACGGTATCTCAAACAGTGGAAACAAGGGTTAATGGCTGCGTAATTTGGTAACGTCTAAAAAAATACCCAAGCTGGCCGGCCTGGGTCGTTCATTTTCAAACAAAATTCATTGGTGATCGTCTCATGTCTGAATGAGTTTTCAAACATTGACAACTAAATAAAAGCTGACACCTTACTGTCCATACCAGTTCTGGGGCTGGCAGACGAAACGCCTAAGACAAGGAATTAAGGCCTGGCGGTGTCTATAAATCTCTAATGCTCTCTATCCCAAGCCAGATACATTTAGGGGTATCTTCTGGGGTAGCTAGCCACTCAGTCTCAATGAGAATCCTTGCATAGCAACACTTACAGAACTTAGTTGTATAGCCCTACTCTCCATAAAATATTTATCTGAGACAGGCTAAGATTGTCTATAATCCCTTACTGCTAAAGGGTTTAAGCCTTATTGGTTATCTCAATCAGTCTCGTTTTATCTAAGTTAAGTGGGAGTAGGAATGGCCAGGTTAAGCATCCCCAGGCCCCGCCCTTGAAAACCCAGGCCATAGGTGTAGTCACAGTAGCGTTAGTGAACCGATGGTGGGGCGATGAATACCGTTGAAATTGAAGAAGAAGTCTCTAACCTAGTCGCAGATACCTTTGACCCTGAAACCTTTCCTTTTAAGTTTTTAGAAGCCTTTGGGAATAAGCCCACGACGATCCAAAAGCTGGAAAAGGGCGATAGCAATCAATCCGACCTCGGCGATATCTTTCAGCGCAACAAATAATGCAGCCGTTATAGTAAACCGTTTTAGATATGAGATAACCAGAGGATGATTGGGCTAGTCATATGGATGAACTCAAGTAATTTATCGATGCTTGCCTCGATTGAGGAGAGATTAAGCGGGCCCTAGCGGTAAAGATGACACTAGAAGAATTTACTCATCAACAGATTATGAATACTCTTTATGTTTTATCAGGATTTATTACGAAATGGGAGCAAGCCTTTTAACTGTCCGGCGTTAATGGACTAAAACTGGACTGCGAACGCAAGTCTGCCTATTTGACAGATTTTGAAAACAACAGGTTCTTAATTGATTAAAGCAACAGAATTATTGGAATGTTGAAGAATTAGAGGCATATGTTTTAGAAACATTTAACATTGTCTATTCTGCAAAGTCTAGTTACTATAACCTATGACATGAAGCGGGTCTATCCTGGCAGAAAGAACAGGTCACACATCCCTTGAAAGACCCTGATAAACTCGCCGCGAAAAAAGAGGTTCGTCAGTATTTTGATGCTTATCGAGTTTTCATTGAATCGGAAAAATTGTTGTCTATGGTGTGGTGCAGTGTCATCTTGTTTCTAGGGATATTGCTAGATATGCTTGGGGTGAAACAAGTAAAAGAGTACAGATTCCTATCAAAAATGGAAGGAAGAGACAAACATATTATGGTGTAGTTAAGTATGTCACAGGTCACCTAATTATAAAATCAAATTCCAATAGCACAATACAATTCAGTTGATCAAAGAGATAAGGGCGATTCATCCAAATCAGAACCTTATTGTTATTTGGGATAGTGCTGCGTATCACAGCAGTCATGATTTTCGTAATTATTTAAGTCAAGTCAATGGAGATAAGCCAGAGCAAGAGTGGTCAATCTACTGCATCAAATTAGCTCTCGATGCACCGGAACAAAATCCGATTGAGGTCGTATGGCTACAGTTAAAACCTTCTTGAGGAATATGTAGCATTTATTGAAGATTTTTAAGATAACTAAATGGCTATTTGAACAGTTTTTAAAACGTTTTTCTTCATACTTCCCATCTCAGTATGTAGGGTACGCTCTCATAAATCATTTATATTTGCTAAATTGCTAACGGTCGCCCAGTCATTACAGGGACAGAAACGTCTGTTCGGCGAGTAGTTGTTTTAGGCAAGCAAGGTGTAAATGCGGAAGAAGAAGAAATTGCTCGTCAGATGAGCAATCTACGCTTTGCCCAAGTTTATGCTGCATTGACTTACTATCATGCGAATCGTGATGAGATTGAAGCAGATTTGATGGAACCAAGATTCGCCATTAGTAATCGAATCCGCATTGCCGACCACATCGTTATTGTCGCAACCCAGACAGGGATAGGTGTGGTAGGCAGATCAACTGTACGAAGCAACATCCGTGCTGCATATCGAAGATGCCTCCAGCGATAGTAACGATAAAGCTTTGAAAGATACCAATTCGCCTCCCGTCGCCGAAAGATTTTATCGTTTGAGCGGCCTGCAACGACACAAGATGCGAGCATGATTTGGGCGTCTTCAAGCTCCATCATCCGCTGTAGTGCGAATCGGCACCTCGCAAGAATCCCGATCTTGGGCTTCTCCTTTGCCTCAGTGTTTAGCATTTTCAGAAACATGCCGTAGTGTCTTGCTTCATCCTTCGCAAGTGCAGAATAGACGGCACTGGCATTACGATCGAGCGTTGAATCTGCGAGGACACGGTAAAGCGTGCTTGCGAGTGCCTCAACTACGCACCGAGAAACCATTTCGGCAGCTACCGAACCACGCACCGATTCACCTGTAGGCGGGTGATAGGACACCAAGGATTCGTATTTCGGCATACAGTAATCGAAGTCAAAATCCTGGTCTCCCGCCTCACTGATGACACGCAACGTCACGCCATGTTGGCACTCTTCAAAGTTCCATCGACTGATTGCCGATGTCCAAGCTTCGCTGCGATCCCGAAAAATTGCTTGCAAGTATTCTGCGTAATCGTCACAGCGCGACTCAAGGAGGCAAATTGTCTTCGTGATGTGAAGCAGCGAATCGCTCAACCTAACGTTTGACAAGTTGAAGTCGTCAGGCTTCCAGTGATTCGGCGACGGTGTAATAAAAGTTGCGGCCACAGGCCCCCTTCGCGGTTCAATCCGACGAACTAGGGATTAGGAAGAAGCTTTCCGTATAACACTCTCTAGAGTAATGATATCCGGAAACTTTCGGTATCCACCTCATTTGGGCGTGATCTCAAGAAAATTGCTGTATATCGCTCTCGAAAGCGCGCTAAATAGGCAAGGTCACGTTCTGCTTCAAGTCGCAAATATCCGTGGGCATCGAGCCAATTCTTCGGTATTTCTTCAATATCAATATCAATATCAATGCCAAGTCTACTACGGAGCCTCGTTTTATGGTGATTGGTAAAATTGGCGGAAAATGTTGGTCTGCAATTGCTACCTACCGCAATGAAAACATCCGAATTATTTCAGTGCGGCGTTCTCGTAATGATGAGGTTGAATTTTATGAATGCTGAAGAGCTAGATATGAAATTCGATGAAGGTGTGGAGATTCTTGAACACTTTGATTTGAGTTCTGCAAAGCGGCTAGAATTGGAAACTAAACGCATTAATGTTGATTTCCCAATGTGGATGGTTGAGGCTTTAGATAAAGAAGCAATACGATAGGGAGTTCCTAGACAGGCAATTATCAAGACGTGGATTGCACAAAGATTAGATGCAATAGTAGTTTAACGTCTGCGATTTAGATGCATCGGATTATTCGGCATTCATCCGCATTGAAGAAAAAACCATGAATGTTCAAATTTCCGATCCCGCAAATCAGCCTCGCGAATCCAGAAGTATATTGTACCAACGTCTCCCCACATCATTGAGGCCTCATCGTCCGAATCAATCTGAAGCAGAAGTTTCCAATCTGTTGCAGTTTTTTCAAGGGATGGGCGCCGCGGGTCTTCATACACAGTCGAGTCGCCACAGTATAGACCGTTTGCAACCAACTGACACTCTAGTTCCATGGAACTTTGTATGCATTCAGCGTGGCCACCGATACGATGATTTGGCCCGACCGTATTTGAACTGTACCAGTCGAAATACTCAAAGAGCATATTACGCTCTGAATCCGAGAGCTCTGGTTGATAGTGAATTGACCAAGCATCTGGCAGATTCACAGAAGCCTCAAATTCAATTTGGCAACAATTGAACAGCCCCAATTCCGGGGTATCCGTGGGTCTATTTGTTCGAATCAGTTTGTCAGGGGGTAATTCGGTAAAGAAAACCAAGAAACTGCCACGATCTTGTGGATCGAACCCCCAGGTGCTTTGTTCACTGTCGTAGAAAAAAAACAGAGTTCCCTTCGTGGGGAGTGAAAGATCGATCATGTCCAGAGGAATTTCTGCCAACTGAAGTTGAGCAATAAAAGAAAGCGGCGAGTCTTTGTAATGAGGCCAATTAAAACCAGGGGGCACGTCGGGAACTCCTCCTACGCGACTAGCGCCAATTGGAAGCGTATCCAAATCGCATTGCGTCGTCTTCAATCGCAATGAACGCCGAAGCTGAGCCTTCACACGGTCGGGAAGTTTGTTGAATAGGTTTTCATTCATTCTGTGTGCTTTCTAAATTGCCTAACTACTCTATCTATCGCAAAATCTTTGATAGCTAACCGTTAGAACTAGTTATCATGCACTTTTCTTGAAAGTAACCGAAATTTCCTAATTATTTAATATTTTGATGAAAAGTCAACCGAATCAGGATTCTATCAGGCTTTATGAGCAATATCGTCCAATAACCAAAACATAAGAAACTCTTAGTCTAGGTCGGTAAAGTTCATAAGGGTAAGAACTATTTCGCTGAAATAAGCTATTTGCAAACCCTTGTGATTCTCCATAGTATCGTCAGACGGTGGATGTCAGCCGCCGCTAATCAACGAAATGCTCATTTCACTTGCGCTGCAATGGGTTAAACAACCGATTCGAAACTTGAGATTCGGGATCAACTCCTTCTGTGAAGGTATTACGGTGGCTATTACATCGTTGACAGGCCAAGGCTAAATTCTCCAATGTATTTGCCCCTCCACAGGATCGTAGTTGAATATGATCGACTTCTAAACGGGCTGGACTGGCTTCTTCAGAAGAGTGGCAGTATTCACATAAGTATTTGGCCCGCTCTCGAACGCGCTGCCTAATCTCTTTGAAAATCGCCATATCTAGGCAGACACAGCAATAATCTTTGCATTAAGCAGCGTAAAAATTCGGTCGAGTTCTAAAATTCCTGTTAGTTCCACTTCTTCATCTTTTGATAATTTGGATTCCCGTTGTTTCTCATTCAGAGCCTCCAGCCGCTCTTGTATGGTTTCGCTGAATTTGAACAAAAATAGCTCTCGAACTGGCTTAATTTGAATTCCAGAATCAATAAAGGAAGAAGGCTGAATCATCAGTTGGGCATTCATGTTTCTCCTCGTCAGCATCAAAACTGTCCGTGCAAAGCCGCTCCACATCGCTCACAAATCAAGGGATGAGCATCATTTTTTCCAACTTGCGTTGAATAATTCCAACAGCGGTCACATTTTTCCCCATCGGCTTTGACAATCCCAATCCCCAGTCCCCCTGTTTCTACCTGATAATTCAGCCCAGATAAAGTACTAGCCGAATCCAAGAGTTCAACCTGAGAAGTCAAGAACAAATAGCGCAACTCATCCACGCCATTACCACTCAAACTATCGGGATTGAAAAGTTCCAACTCCTCTCGCCACTGTTCATCCGCCACAGAGAGCAAGAGCTTGGCTTCCAAAGGCGAACCAATAAATTTATCCGTCCGGGCCTGTTCCAAGACCTTGTTTACTTCCGTGCGAATATCCCGCAGTTTTTGCCAACAGGTTGCCAATTGGGGATCGTGCCAGTTTTCGCTTAAATTCACCCAGCCCGATTGAAACACAGATTTGTGGGGTGTGGCGTAGGGGAGAAACTGCCAAATGTCTTCAGCGAGGTGACACAACACCGGGGCAATGGCCTTCGCCAGATTTTCCAATGCAATCGCTAATACAGTTTGACAACTGCGGCGGCGGGGGGCATCAACCGCACTGATATACAAGCGATCTTTGGCAATATCGAGATAGAAATTCGACAAATCGACAACACAGAAGTTTTGTACCGTTTGGAAAAAGCGGAAAAATTGATAGCTTTCAAAGGCATGGGTGACATCCGTAAAGACTTCACTAATCCGATGCAGCATATAGCGATCCAATTCTGGCAGTTGGGCATAGGGAATCGCATCTTGGTTGGGGTCAAAGTCGTGGAGATTGCCTAACAGGAACCTGGCTGTGTTGCGAATTTTCCGATAAACGTCCGAGAGTTGCTTGAGAATATTTTTCCCCACGGGGACATCCGTCGAGTAATCCACAGATGAAACCCACAACCGCAAGACATCAGCCCCATAGGCAGGTTCGTCTTTTTGGTTTTTGCCGCCTTCAATGACAATTTTGGGATCAACCACATTCCCCAAAGATTTGCTCATTTTCCGGCCCTGTTCATCTAGGACAAAGCCGTGGGTTAACACCGATTGATAAGGGGCACGACCGTTCACCGCCACACTGGTGAGCAAACTCGATTGAAACCACCCCCGATGTTGATCCGATCCTTCCAAGTACAAATTCGCGGGGTATAAATCCTCGCCTAAAACCGCCGCCCAAGAGGAACCGGAGTCAAACCAAACATCCATCGTATCCAGGCCCTTGCGATACTGATCCGCCACATCTTGGTAGGATTCCGGCAACAATTCCGCCACCGATAACTGCCACCAAATATCAGAGCCGTGTTCTGCAATCAGGGCCTGGACGTGGGCAATGGTTTCGGCGTTTAACAGGGGTTCATGGGTTTCATTGTGATAAAACACAGGAATTGGGACACCCCAACTTCTTTGCCGGGAAATACACCAATCGGAACGCTCAGCCACCATTGCCGTGATCCGGTTTTCCCCTTGGCCTGGAATCCACTTCACCTGAGCAATGGCTTCAAGGGCGGCATCCCGAAATCCGGAAACGGAAGCAAACCACTGTTCTGTGGCTCGGAAAATCGTTGGTTTTTTGGTGCGCCAATCGTAGGGATATTTGTGGTTGTAGGGTTCTTGTTTGAGGAGGGCACCAACCTCGTCTAAGGCTTTAATCACGGCGGTGTTGCCTTCTCCCAACACATTTAAGCCAGAAAATTCTCCCGCTTCTTCGGTAAAATTCCCCCGATCATCCACTGGCGACAAAATCGGAAGTCCATAGCGTTGACCCACACCATAGTCTTCTAAGCCGTGGCCTGGGGCGGTGTGGACTAAGCCTGTCCCTGATTCTGTAGTCACATAATCGCCACCAATCAGGACTTCACTTTCCCGCTCAAATAAAGGATGCCGATAACGGGTGTGTTCCAGGGTTTTGCCCATGACCGTGGCCTGGACTGTCAAGGTTGTTTCTAAAACCGCTTCCAATCGCTCGACGAGATCCTTAGCCACGATCAAATACTTAAACCGGCCTGGGGCGGACTCACCGACTTCGACAATGGCATAGACCAATTCCGGATTGACACTCACGCCTAAATTGCCGGGAATTGTCCAGGGGGTTGTCGTCCAAATGGCAATGCCCAATTCCCCCAGAAACATATCCAAGGGGCGTTGTAGGGGTTGAGAAAGACAAGTGACTTCAAACGCTGCGTACAAACTTTGGGAGACATGACCTTCCGGATATTCCAACTCCGCTTCTGCCAAGGCGGTTTGGGAACTGGGACTCCAATGCACCGGTTTTAAGCCCCGATAGATATAGCCCTTCAGCACCATTTCCCCAAAGACCCCAATTTGGGCCGCTTCGTAGGCTGGGTTCAGTGTCAGGTAAGGACTATCCCAATTCCCCCAAACCCCATAACGTTGAAAACTTTGCCGTTGCTCATCCACGGTTTTCAGGGCAAATGCCTTAGTTTTTTGCCGTAGTGCCAATGCATCCAGGCCCCGTCGTTCTTCCGGTTTCAGGTTTTGGAGGACTTTGAGTTCGATGGGCAACCCGTGACAATCCCAACCGGGAATATAGGTAACTTTCTTACCCTGGAGCAGTTGGTATTTATTGATGATGTCCTTGAGGGTTTTGTTCATCGCATGGCCAATGTGGAGGGCGCCATTGGCGTAGGGAGGGCCATCGTGGAGGGTAAAGCGGGGGCCTGGGTTGTTTTTGGAGAGGGTTTCGTAAATCTGGTTCTCTTGCCACCAGGCCTGGATTTCCGGTTCTCGTTTTGCCGCATTGGCCCGCATTTCAAAGGCTGTCTTGGGCAAGTTAACCGTATCTTTATAAGGGCTCTCAGACATGGTGGCAGGGGGCGTGTTGGTGGCAGGGGCAATAATATGGAGTCCAACCAGGCCTAAAGGCTATACTGGCATCCATTTATCCCATTGTGCCCTATTCCTTCCGCTGATTCAGTGACTCCTTGTGCCCGCTGATGAGCCGAATTGAACCCTGAAACTCAAGGAGAATTGAGAAAAGTTTGGGGAAGCGGGTAACGCGATTCGAACGCGCGACATCAACCTTGGCAAGGTTGCGCTCTACCACTGAGCTATACCCGCATTGTCTGTAAATCCAGATTTTTATCATGGCGAAACCAGGCCCCGTTTGTCAATCCCCATACCTGCGCTGCGGAGTGTCGTCAATCTTGGGTCAACGGCCCGAGCCGAAGAATAATCGGGTAAGATTAGACCGGCCATGCGGAACACAGCGGGAGGAGAACCATGCCAGCCACGGTGCAGAGCGAATCCCTCATTCAGTTAATCGACATTGAAAAATCCTATCGTCAGCCCAATGGTCAAAATATTACGATCATGGAGCAAATTAACCTGGAGTTAAAAACCGGGGAAATTGTCGCCCTGTTAGGCCCATCGGGATCCGGGAAATCCACCTTGATGCGGATCATTACGGGCCTGGTAACCCCCACCTCTGGGCAAGTGCTGTATCGTCAAGAACCGATGCGGGGCTTAAATCCAGGGGCTGCGATTGTCTTTCAAAGTTCGGCCCTCTATCCCTGGTTGACGGTGCTGGAAAATGTCGAATTGGGCTTAAAAGCCATTGGGGAGGGGCCACGGTCTCGGAAACGCAAAGCCTTACGGATGATTGACATCATTGGCCTGGATGGATTTGAAAACGCCTATCCCAAGGAATTGTCGGGGGGAATGCGGCAACGGGTGGGATTTGCTAGGGCTTTAGCGGTTGAACCGGAATTGCTCTGTATGGATGAACCCTTCTCAGCCTTGGATGTGTTGACGGCGGAAAACCTCCGCTTTGAACTCTTGGATTTATGGCTAGAGAAAAAGATTCCCACCCAAAGTATTTTGATCGTCACCCACAACATTGAAGAAGCGGTGATTTTGGCGGATCGGATCATTGTTTTAGGCAGTAACCCAGGCCGGGTGCGGGCGGATTTCCCGATGACGTTGCCCCATTATCGAGATCGCAAACAGGCGGCATTCCAGGCCATTGTCGATCGGGTTTATAAAATTCTCACCAATCCCGATTTAGACGAACCGGAAGAGGAAACCCTGGAACCCCTGAGTCTGGGCCAAGCAGCCAGTGAACCCCAGTCCCCGAAATATCAAAACCTGCCCCATGTGCGGATTGGTTCCATCGCCGGGTTGTTGGAGTTGATTGAAAACCGGAAAGAGGATCTCTATCGCCTCGGCCAAGAATTGCAGTTGGAATTGGATGATATTCTCCCGATTGTTGAGGGGGCGAAGTTGATGCAGTTGGTGGCTTTGAATGAGGGGGATATTTCCGTCACACCCCTGGGCCAGGCCTTCATTGAAGGGGACATTGACCAACGCAAACTGATTATCCGTCAACAACTTTTGAACCACATTCGCCTCGTGCAGCAGATTTTTGCTTTCCTCAATGCCAAGAAAAATACCCGCATCCCCGAAAGCCTTGTCCTGGATATTTTGGAGCGCTACTTTACGCCACAGGAAGCCAACCGCCAACTGGACACCGCCATTGATTGGGGCCGCTACGGAGAACTCTTTGGCTATGACGAACCGGCTAAGGAAATTTTCCTAGAAACCCCCGTTCTCGATGATCCCCTGGCCTTAAGTGCGGTGGAGGAATAACCATGACCCGGCCCTTAACCCCGGAAAACCAAACCATCGACCGCGTGGCCTGGACTTGGCAGGATGGCTTGATCATTTTGGCGGTGATTGCCTTAGCCTTTTTCGTGATCAACACAGCCTCGCGGTTCACCGGTGCCTACGATCCAGAAATTCAAATTAACCTCAGCCCCAGCAGTCTGCCCAGCTATACCGCCCAAACCCTCTTGCGGATGGTGGTGGCCTATTTTATTTCCCTGGTGTTCAGTGTCGTCTATGCCTACCTTGCGTTCTATAACCGAGTGGCCGAGCGGGTGTTATTGCCATTACTGGATATCCTCCAATCGATTCCTGTCCTCTCGTTTTTGCCCGGTGTCGTTTTAGCTTTGATTGCCCTCTTTCCCGGCCAGCGGATCGGGATTGAACTGGCGGCGATTTTGCTGATTTTTACCGGTATGGCCTGGAATATGACCTTTAGTTTTTACCAATCTCTAACCGGGGTGCCGCGGGAATTACGGGAAGTGGCCCAAATTTATCGGCTCAACCTCTGGCAACGGTTTTGGACAGTGGATTTACCAGCGGGGGCGATTGGCCTGATCTGGAATAGTGTCATGTCCGTGGCGGGGGGCTGGTTTTTCCTGATTGCCATTGAGTCCTTCACCTTGGGGGATAAAAATTTCCGCTTACCAGGCCTGGGGTCCTACTTGGGCACGGCGGCCAATGCGGGGGATTTTCAGGCATTGGGGTATGGCCTGGTGGTTTTGATCGGGGTCATTATCCTGATCGATATTTTCATCTGGCGGCCGTTGATTGCTTGGGGAGAGCGGTTTAAGTTTCAGTTAGTTGAGGCCACCAATGCCCCTCAATCACGGATTTTGGACTTTATTCGCCGCTCGCCCACGTTGCGCTGGTTGAATGAACACTGGACGCTGCCTTTGCAAGAAACCCTGGATCGGCGGATTGTCACAGTGAATCGGCGGCTAACGAAAAAGTCCCAATTTAGACCTGCTCGCCCCTGGGGAAACTGGTTGAATCAGGTGTTCTTGTTGGGTTTTGGCCTGCTTGTGGCCTGGGGAACTCTGCACTCAATTCTGTTGATGTTGGATGTTCCTTTCCCACGCTGGCGAGACATTGGCGTTGGGGCTGCCTTGACAACGGTGCGGGTGCTGGTGGCTTTGGTGTTGTCGTTGTTATGGACAGTTCCGGTGGGCGTGACTATTGGGCGAAATCCGCGGGCAGCACAACTTCTGCAACCCATTGTCCAAATTGCGGCTTCGGTTCCGGCTACAGCCCTATTTCCAGTATTGCTTTTGAGTTTGGCCCACTTGGGCGGGGGCTTAGAAATTGGCTCCATTGCCCTGATGATGCTGGGAACCATGTGGTACATCCTCTTTAACGTGATTGCGGGGGCCCAGGCCATCCCCACAGAATTGTTTGAAGCGGCAACGGTCTACCAACTGGGGACGATCCAACGCTGGCGAACCCTGATTCTGCCGGGGATTTTTCCCTACCTAATTACGGGAATTATTACGGCGGTGGGCGGGGCCTGGAACTCGAGTATTGTCAGTGAGTATGTGGAATTTCAAGGCCGGGTCGAAACAACACGGGGCCTGGGGGCCTTAATTTCTGAAGCCAGTGCCAGTGGGGATTTTCCGTTGTTGCTCGCTGCGACGATCATCATGTCTCTGGTGGTGGTGCTGACGAATCGTGTGGTCTGGCGGCCCCTCTATCGGCTTGCAGAAACCAAGTACCAACTGCTCCAGGGTGGTTAACCCTACCAAATCCAGATTTCATATTCCTTTCATTTTTGCTGCCATCCGCTACACTTAAGAAAGTGAAAAGATTATGAAATGCGCTCTTCTACTGCTGTTACCCGTCGCCTACTGGGCCTGGGAAAAGTCCTGAGCATGGGCTTGGTGGGGCTGACTAGTTCCTCACTGTTGTTGGCCTGCCAACCGGAGCCGACTCCGACAGAATCCCCTACACCCCAGGCCAGCTCAAGTTCTGAGCCCAAAAAAGTCCTCACCACCTTTACGGTTCTAGCGGATATGGCCCAGCGGATTGGTGGCGATAAAGTCATTGTTGAGTCCTTAACAAAGCCAGGGGCAGAAGTTCACGGTTACGAACCAACTCCCAGTGATCTTGTGCGGGCCCAAGACGCGGATTTGATTTTAGACAATGGCTTGGGCCTGGAGCGGTGGGCAGAAAAATTCTATGGCAGCGTTCAAGATGTGCGGCGAATTACTGTCAGTCATGGAGTTGAAGTCATTCCCATTGCCACTGGCCCCAATGCCAATCAGCCCAATCCCCATGCCTGGATGTCCCCTGCGGCCGCCCTGGTCTATGTCAACAATATTCGCCAGGCCCTGGTGGATCTAGACCCTAACAACGCCACCACCTACAACACCAACGCCGCCGCCTATAGCCAAGACATTAAAGAACTCGGTAAAAAACTGGAATCGGCATTTCAACAGATCCCAGAGGACCAGCGAACCTTAGTCACCTGTGAAGGGGCATTTTCCTATTTAGCTCGGGATTATGGATTTAATGAGGTGTATCTCTGGCCGATAAATTCTGACCAAAACGGCACCCCCCAACAAATTCGCCAAGTGGTCGATACTGTCCAGGCCCAAGGTATTCCTGTGGTGTTCTGTGAAAGTACGGTCAACAACCAGGCCCAGCAACAAGTGGCTCGGGAAACCAATGCAAAATTTGGCGGCGTTTTCTATGTGGACTCCCTCACCGATGCAACTGGCCCCGCCCCAACCTACTTAGATCTACTGTCCACCAATATTGAAACCCTGAAAACCGGCTTCCAACTGCCCACCGAACCCACAGGAGCACAGCCATGAACCCCGCCAGCATTGATGTTGACAATGTCACGGTTAAATACCACGGTAAAGTCGCCCTCCACCAGGCCAGTGTCAAATTAGCTCCCGGTTCCATTAATGGCCTGGTGGGCATGAATGGCAGTGGAAAATCCACCCTGTTCAAGGCAATCATGGGATTTGTCAAACCGCAATCCGGTCGGGTTCTGATCAATGGGCTACCCGTACGCCAGGCCCAGAAACAGCATCAAATGGCCTATGTTCCCCAGGCCGAGGAAGTGGATTGGCAGTTCCCGGTGAGTGTGGCGGATGTGGTGATGATGGGGCGACATGGGTACTTGAATTGGTTGCGGATTCCCCAAAAACAGGATTGGGACAGGGTGGCGGCCAGTTTAGCGCGCGTGCAGATGGAGGAGTTTCGAGAGCGACAAATTGGGGAACTTTCCGGGGGACAGAAAAAACGGACGTTCTTAGCCCGTGCCTTAGCCCAAGACAGTTCAATTTTGTTGCTCGATGAACCGTTTACCGGTGTAGACTTTCGGACTGAAAAAGCCATGGTTGATCTGCTGTTGGAATTGCGACACCAAGGCTACACCATTTTGATTTCTACCCATGATTTAAGTTCCATTGAAACCTTTTGTGATCAAGTGGTTTTGGTGAATAAGACAATCCTGGCCTATGGCTCAACGGCGGATGTCTTCACTGAAGAGAACTTAACCCGTACCTTTGGCGGTGTGTTGCCCCATCATCTGAAGAAATAACAAACTTAGAATAAATATTCTTCAGTCTCAATTACCTTAAATCTTCTCCCATTGCTCCACTACTATGGCCCTACAGTTATTTCTGCCAAAAGTGAGAGACTCAAGAAGACTGCTGGTGATGTTTTCAAGGATTTCTGAGTTTCATTCTTAAGCAAAATGACTATTATTTGGGATTGGTTGGTTGCGCCGTTGCAGTATGGCTTTATGGTTAAAGCGGTGACGGTTAGTGCCTTAGTTGGCCTAGTCTGTGCGGTTTTGTCCTGTTACATGACCCTCAAGGGATGGGCCTTAATGGGGGATGCGGTGTCCCATGCGGTGATGCCGGGGGTTGTGATTGCCTATTTGTTAAATTTACCGTTTGCAGTCGGGGCCTTTGTCTTTGGCCTGTTGTCAGTGCTGGCAATTGGTTTTATTCAAGCCCATACCCGGATCAAAGAGGACACAATCATTGGCTTAGTCTTTACGGGATTTTTTGCCCTGGGCCTGGTGTTAGTCTCCAAAAGTCCGAGCAATATTGATCTGCAACATATTCTTTTTGGCAATGTTTTGGGAATTTCCCAAGCTGATATTATCCAAACTGCCGTGGTCGGGACGATATCATTACTAATTATCTTGGTGCTCCGAAAAGATTTACTCCTTTATTGCTTTGATCCCATCCATGCCCAATCCATTGGCCTAAACATTACCGTTCTTTACTACACATTCTTGGTCTTGCTATCTCTGACCATTGTGGCGGCCCTGCAAACAGTTGGAATTATTTTAGTTGTGGCCATGCTGGTTACCCCGGGGGCCATTGGTTATTTGCTGAGTGATCGGTTTGGCTGGATGGTGGCAATTGCCGTTGTCTCCAGTGTTTTTTCTAGCGTTGCCGGTACCTATTTGAGCTATCACATTGATGCGTCGACGGCGGGCTGTATTGTTGTCCTGCAAACGCTGCTTTTTGTGGTGGCGATGATCTTTGCACCCAAATATGGTTTGTTGGCCCAGGCCAGGTCTCGACAGGATCCTCTACCCTAGGCTGCCATGGCCAAGTTGGGGAGAAACACCCAGGCCAAAGCGGAAATATCCCCTAGTGCCCACCCCGTCCCACCGCCGAAGATAAGGATATGGCCAGAAAGATATCAGGTATGGGCCCAGAGGTAAGAGTTATGGACTACATTTATCACCTCAGTAACGCCAGTCTCACTCTGCGGATTGTTCAATACCTCCATGAGTACGCCAATTTACCCGTGCAGTTTATGACGGTGATTCATCAGGTGGATGGCTGGGTTGTGCGAGTGACGATGGCGATTCCCCTGACCGCCCAGCAGGATGGAGACTTTCGGGCGTATCTGAATGAATTAGGGTTTTCCTACACACCTAGTATTTCCTTGAAAATGGCATTGTGGGCCCTAGAGACTGGGCAATCCATTGTGGATGTGATGCGGCGTTACCAAGTGGCGATTGTTTCCCATGGGCGGCCCGACCGAGCGGATATTGAAGAATTTCGGAAGCAGTTCATCTCTGGCCTGGGATACTGTCCAGAAACCTTAGCTTAGGGCTTGATGTAGGCAAATCCGGCCCGTTGGAGTTCGGTAATGGCAACTACCCCTGACGGAACCAGCTCCACCACCCTCGGCAGCGAACTAAAGGGAACTTGTTTTTCCTCCATGGCGTTATGACAGGCCTGGAATTTAATCGTTGGATCGGTCAACTGAGCTAGGGTTTGGGCAAAGTCGTTATCGCCGAGAAAGATCAACACACCGGTTCCGTCCACGACAATCCGAATCTCGGCCTGGGGATATTGAGCTTTTAGGTGCTTCACGTTAGAAAATGCTGGTAACCACCCCTCGACGGCACTGACATGGAGAACAATTTTAAGTTTGGAACTGGATTGAACGATCTCAGCAGAATTGCCCAGGCCAGGCGGTGTTTGCCCCAAAAGGATTCCCAGGCTAAGACCCACCCAGATCAAGCCTTTAGAGGAGCATTGAGCCAATTTGCCCTCGCGAGTAACCTTGGCCAAGTTCACCATAGCGTTCACCGTCACCACCCCATAGAAACTAAACCAACTCCTTAGTTCGCCACAGTGCATCAGCCATCTGACAGGTTTGGACCATGGCCTGGGCATCATGAACCCGGACGATATCTGCCCCTTGGGCAATGGCATAGCAACAGGTGGCCGCAGTTCCCCAGGCCCGATCCTTGGGTTCAGGCAAGTTGAGAATTTCCCCAATAAACCGTTTGCGCGATGTCCCGACCAATAGCGGATACCCAAGTTGTTTAAAGGCGGCAAGATTCTGCAGAAGCTGGATATTTTGGGCGGTTGTTTTGGCAAATCCAATCCCAGGGTCAATGGCAATTTGGTCAGGAGCAATCCCGGCTTTTAAGGCAAGTTTGATTTGGGCTTGAAAATAAGTCAGTAAGTCCTGGATCAGGTTTTCATAATCCGTCAGAGTTTGCATGGTTTGCGGGGTGCCACGGCGGTGCATGAGAATAATTGGGGCCTGGGCCTGTGCTGCAACCTGCAAAATATTTGGATCATCAGTTCCCCCAGAAACATCGTTAACAATGTCTGCCCCTGCATCTAAACTGACCTGGGCCACAATGGAACGAGTCGTATCTATGGAAATGGGAAGATCAAATTGCTGCCGCAGGGCTTCAATCACTGGAATCACTCGTTTGAGTTCTTCTTCAATGGAAATTTCCACTGCCCCAGGCCGGGTTGATTGCCCCCCCACATCCAAAATGTCCACACCGGCTTGCACTAGGGATTGTCCGTGGGCCAGAGCAGTTCTGACCTGTTGAAACTCACCCCCATCACTAAAACTGTCCGGTGTGACATTCAAAATGCCCATGACATAGGTTTTGCGGCCCCAGGCCAAGGTGTGCTGCCGAAACTGCCAGGCCCGATGATTTGAAGAGTGCGGTTCTGAGAGATTGTTAGGATAGAAATCCACGGGCTAATTCCAGTCTGAGTCTGAATGAATTCTGATTGATCCTATCAAGTCACCCCAGGGAAGTAAGCCCACCCACCCGCCCCCTATTTCCATCTCTGAGCCACCACCATGCAATTTATTGACCAAGCTGAAATTGAAGTCCGCGCGGGCAAGGGGGGAGACGGCATTGTCGCGTTTCGGCGGGAAAAATATGTACCTGCAGGGGGGCCAGCGGGGGGCAATGGTGGCCATGGCGGGTCGGTGATCTTGGAAGCAGTTAGCAACTTACAAACCCTCTTAGATTTTCAATATGCCCGAATCTTTAAGGGGGAAGACGGCAAGCGCGGTGGCCCCAGTAATATGACGGGCGCCAGTGGCCAGGACCGGATCATTCAAGTTCCCTGTGGCACCGTGGTCTTGGATGCGGTTACTGGAGAACTATTGGGGGATTTAGTTGAACCGGGACAGCAATTATTAGTGGCCAAGGGTGGAAAAGGGGGCTTGGGGAATAAGCATTTCTTGAGCAACAGCAAGCGGGCCCCAGACTATGCCTTACCAGGCCTGGCCGGTGAAGAACGACAGTTACGCTTAGAACTGAAACTCTTGGCCGAAGTCGGAATTATTGGCCAACCCAATGCCGGAAAATCTACCCTGATTGCCACCCTCTCTGCGGCCCGACCGAAAATTGCCGATTATCCCTTTACGACTCTAATTCCAAACCTAGGCGTTGTCCGGCGGCCCAATGGGGATGGAACCGTATTTGCGGATATTCCCGGATTGATTGCGGGGGCACATTTGGGGGCTGGCCTGGGCCATGAGTTTTTACGCCACATTGAACGCACGCGGGTGTTAATTCATCTCATTGATGCCACGGGAGACGATCCACTGGGGGCCTATGAAACCATCCAAGCTGAACTCTTGGCCTATGGCCATGGCCTGGAAACTCGCCCACAAATTGTTGCTCTGAATAAAATTGACGCGCTCTTGCCGGAAGACTTAGACCAAATTCAAGCTCAATTTCCCTCAGATCTGAGCCTCTTAACTGTATCGGCGGCGAGTAATCTTGGCCTGGAAAGCCTCTTAAATCAAGTCTGGGCCCAACTAGATGCCTATAACCTGGAGTTGGAGTCGGAACCCCTGCCCTTGGTCATGCACTAATTGGCGATCCAGGCCAAGGAATTTATGCTTGCGGCTTGGTCGGATAACGTCTCAGCCAAGAAACTCCGACAATAATTAAGCTAATCACAACAATCAGCTCAGTCCAGAAAAAGGAGAGGAAATCCCCCAGGGTACCTACCGGCGGCACATTGGGTTGGGCATTCCGAATCGCCGGAAAGGCAAATAACAGCGCGCCTAAAAAGCCGAGTAAGCCAATTTCTGGAAATCGATCAGAAAACAAAATTCGAATCGCCATTAAGCCGGTAATAATCGCCAACAGCCACATGATGATCATCACTAAGGAAGAGAAAAAGACCACCGGCATTGAACGGCTAATTTTGATGTCCATGGCCACATAATCCGCGGTTGTGTAAGCTTCATCAACAATGGCTTTAATATCAAAACCGGGTAAGGACTCTTCAACAAAGTAGGTAAAAGGAATATACTCGCCCGCCGTATCAGGTTCCAACGATTCCAAATAGAACGACATCCCACCCGAATATTGATCAAAGGGATAGTCATTGGCATCGCCTTCATAGGTGACATATTTGACAACCGGGCTGGGAATTGGGCGGTTTTTTAAGACCTCAAATTCTTGGTTAGTGGTGGCAAAGGTTTCGGTAAAGCGCATTGACTCAGTCAAAAACGTGGTATCGACATTGACATATTTGCCTTTAGGAATCAACTGGAAGCGAGCGTCAAGTTCACCACGAATGGGATCAAAGCCCAAGAATGAGACATAAACCTCAATTTCATCCACATTCTCCGTTGCTGCCGGTTCAGTTGCCGCTGGATCAGTCATTTCTGGAGCTGGATCGGAATTAGTTTGCGAAAAAACACGACCAGGAAAGCCAGTTAGAAGAAGCCAACTCAGGAGGGCTGTCATCAATAACAAGAACGAAAAAAATAAAAATTTCCGTAACGATTTCATAGAAACTCACTAAGTCCATAAAACCAGGCCAGGCCTGGATGAGAGATTTCCAATTCTATCGCTAGTAATATTGTTTAGTTAATTGTTAAATTCTGTCGAACAATTTGGGACTTCAAGGGAGTTTATGAACTATTTTTTACGAAAATTGCTGCGGGATTTAAAAAATCAAAAACTTTTGTTTAAGGTCATCACGGGGAACACAAAAAATGCAATTAAAGTTAAGGTTTTGGCTCCATGGGATAACGTTTTAGCCAGCACACCCCAACCACAATCAAGCTGACCACGACAATGAGTTCCGCCCAAAAGAATGAGAGAAAATCCCCGAGGGTACCTACGGGCGGCACATTGGGTTGGGCATTGCGAATCGCGGGAAAGGCAAACAGGAGCGCGCCCAAAAAGCCCAAGAGGCCAATTTCTGGAAGTCGTTTGGACTGAGAAATTCGATAGGCCATCAATGCCGTGATGATCGCCAATAACCACATAATGAGCATCACCATCACCGCAAAAAAGATTACAGACCGAGAACGGGTGATATAGAGATACATCGCCACATAATCATCGGTTGTAAATTCTTCGTCAATGACTGTTTCAATTTCAAATCCCGGTAAATTGGGCTCTACTTGGTAGGAAAAGGGGACATATTCTCCATCGGTTTCGGGTTCCCGAGACTCAAGATAAAACGACATGTAGGTGGCGTAACGATCAAAGGGATAGTTGTTGGCATCTCCCTCGTAGGTGACATATTTAACTAGGGGACTGGGAATTGGGCGTTCTTTGTTTAGATCTGTTTCTTGGTTGGTGGTTGCAAAGGTCTCAATAAATTGCATATCTTCCGTGAGGAAGTCTGTCGTTGGATCAAGATATTTGCCTTGGGGATCGAGACTGAACCGGGTGTCTAATTCCCCGCGAATCGGATCAAACCCCAATAGGGAAATTGTCACTTGAATTTCGTCAAGATTTTCCTGTTCTATGGGGGAAGTTGGAGCACTGCCTGGGGTCGGAGTTGAGGCTTGACCATATACCAGGCCGGGAAAACCAGTCATCACTCCCCAACTGAACAAGGCAATGCACAAGCCTAAGCCCCAAAATAAACCCAGTTTCTGGATAGATTTCATTGGTTAGCACTCTCTTTTTTTGGCAATAACAGGCCTGGCCTGTGGTTAAACTCTCTAATTCTAGGGGGATTTATAACAAGCTGGCCTGCATGATCACGATGGGTTTATGGGTTAACCAGGCCCGCCAATAATCTTCCCCTAACTCTGCTAAACCGGCCGGCGAAACCTCTGGCGCAATCCATTTAATTGGGCTGAATCCAACTTCTACAAAGGCTGTTTCGTAGGTGGCGGGACTGAGATAGTAATCAAGCACAGAAAATTTAGTCCCGTCTGGCAAAATAAACCCTACTTCCATGGGTGAGCCATCCACGAGGGGCAATGTCACGGTTTTGCTAAAGCCATAGGGAATTGAAATGTCAAAGGTTTCCGGGGCCTGGTGGAGATTGTTATTAACGTGAATGGTGCGGCCGTTGGGTTTAAGGTTTCTGGCAATAGCCTGGAGCATTTTCAGGAGGGTGGGTTGATCCGGGGCATGATTGAGCAAGTAAGAAGCGACGACCAAATCAAACTCACCTATTTTGGCTAATTCCGCCACATCGGCCACTAAGTACTCAACCCCTAAGGAATTTTGGTTTTCAGCAGCTTGAGCCAGGCCAATCATCTCCGGCGAAATATCCACCCCCAAAACTTGAGCGGCTCCCTGTTGCTTAAAATAACGACTATAGACTCCTTCGCCACAGGCCAAGTCGAGGATTTTTAAGCCCTGAACATCCCCAATGGTTTTGAGATAGGTGTAGGCTTCACTGTGCCACCGAAACGGTAAATCCCGTGATGATTGAAATAGATTAGCAATCGGATCGTATTCAGCCATAGTGTCAACCCTTGCAAGGAGATTAAGTTGTGCGAAAAATGGTTTTGAGGGCTAAATCTTGGGCAATGAAACTATGGCCATAACTAAACACAAAAGGCGTGGTTTCCGGCAGACTTGGTTGAATAAAATCTAAAACGTAGGGACTCCCATAAATCACTATTCCGGCCAGTTTCCCCGAGTCTAAAAGGGTTTTGAGCTTGGTTTGGGCTTGTTGACTTAACCCGGCCAGGCCCCGGAATGGATTACCGCGACTAAAAATTTGAATCAGGGTGGGTTGTTCCGGCGGCAGTTCGCAGTGGCTTAGGGGGGTGTAGCGATCAATTAGTTCCCGTTGAGTAAAGCCAAATTCAGCCGCGAGTTTGACTGCGGGGGCCCTGCGGTTGATCAGGTCCTGTTGGAGTAAATCATCCACGATCAGGCAGTTAATCCCGGTTTTATTTTCAAGTGGCTGAATGAAGCTATTACTAATAATTTGGGCTGCGTTGAGAATATCTGCACTGAGTTGCCAATCACTGGCCTGGGAAAGAGCATCTAAATTGTAGGGATGCTGATGTTCAAAAATTCGAGTTTTGGCCTGGAAAATCCGCGTCACCGAGGCTTCGATGCGTTCCCGACTAATTTCTCCCGATTCCACTGCCTCCACAACGGCTTGAATCGCACCGGGCGGATCCACGGGCATTAGCAAAATATCAGCACCAGCTTTTACGGCCATGACCGGGGCCTGGTTTGCACCATAGCGATTGGCAATTGCTCCCATAACTAGGGCATCTGTGACGATTAACCCCTTGAATCCCATATTTTCTCGGAGTTCTGTGGTTAAGGCTTGATAGGACAAGGTGGCTGGGTAGGTCTCATCCAGGGAAGGAATTAACAAGTGGGCGCTCATCACTGAATCCACCCCGGCGGAAATTGCTACCCGAAATGGGGGCCATTCCACTTCCTCCAGGCGGCGGCAATCATGGGCTAAAACCGGAAGCTCAAGGTGGGAATCGGTGGCAGTATCTCCATGGCCGGGGAAATGTTTGGCAGCGGTTAAAACAGGGTAGGTTCTGGCTCCTTGGATAAACGCACTGGCTAATTGACCGACAATTTCGGGAGTTTCGCCAAAGGCCCGGACATTGATCACCGGATTGCTGGGGTTATTGTTGACATCCACGACTGGCCCCAAGACCCAATTCAAACCAATTCCCAAGGCTTCTCGGGCCGTGCAAGCTCCCATCTGACGTGCATAGTCTTGAGCCAGGCCAGGTTGGGTTTTGGCAATTTCGGCTAAGGCTAAGGGCGGGGGAAATTCCACAGCACCGGAAAAGCGTTGACCCACCCCTTCTTCAATATCGGCGGCTAACAATAGCGGAATCGGGGCCTGGGTTTGCAAGGTTTGACAGCGATGGGCTAATTCGGCCGCACTACCTCCGAGAAAAATCACCCCCCCGACTCCCAAATCTTTGACCCAATGGTTGAGAATTGCAGCTTTGGGTTCCCAGGCCGGGTATTGAATTTGTTGATCAAAAAGGTAACCACTGGCCCGCACCACCACCATTTGCGCGACGAGTTGGGGGAGAGACATCTGGCTCAGGCTGGGTAAGACCATGTTTAATTTCGAGTGCGAATTATTGATACTCTATCATGGGGTAGCGACCGGCCCGAACCAGACTGCGACGGAATGATAGGGTCAAGGGGTGTAATTGACCATGCCTCACTCAGCTTGATGTTTCAGAACTTTGGTGGATGATCCGCTTTTTTCAGACTGTGGTTTTACCGGCAAAACCGACTCAACTCCTGATCCAAACCGGCATCAAGTGGAATCAAAATCGCTGTGCGGATATGGCAGCGGCGTTGGCTTACTATGCGTTATTTTCGTTGTTTCCGTTGCTTCTGGTCGTCTTGAGTGTGATTGCGTCATTGCTGGGGCCAGGCAGTGAGGGGTTTCAAATTATTCAACAAACCATTAGTCGGACACTCCCCCCTGATGTCCATGGCCTGGTACTGGATACGATGACTCAGCTCTATCAAAGTCGGTCTGGGGCTGGCCTGGTGGGATTGGGCTTGCTCTTGCTTTCCGCCAGTACGATTTTTGCGATTCTCAGAAATTCCGTCGATCACATTTGGCAACTTCCGAACGAAACCCGCCGTCGAGCCTCCATCCCCCGCACCATGCTGGCCCTTGTGATGAATCGGTTGTTTGCCTTTCTACTAGTGTTGGGAACGGCGATTCTTCTCTTTATTGCCCTAGTGGTGAATATTTTGGTGGATGTTGCCCTCAGATTAGTTGCGACCCTACAAGAAAATTTCCCCCAGGTTCAACTGGATGGTTTACCCCTCACCCAGGCCCTACAAGGTGGCACCTCTTTCTTTATCCTGATGCTTGTCCTGGGAATTCTGTTGAAAATTTTGCCCTCAGCCCGCGTGGCCTGGAAAGACCTTTGGCTCGGAACGCTCCTAACTGCTTTACTCCTGAAGGGACTGCAACACCTCGTCAGTAACAGTATTATTTCCGTCGGCAGTCAATTTGTCTCCTATGGTGTCATTGGTAGCGTGATGATCCTCTTGGTTTGGATTTATTTAACCTGTGCGATTTTTCTGCTGGGGTGTCAGTTTTCCTATGTCTATGCTTGTCTGTTTGGGAGTTGGCGACATCTTGCCCTAACTAGGCTTTAACACTTCATTCTGATAAGTTCTTAAAAGCTCCGCCAACTTCCTCTTTTCATTCCTATCTCCCCACCTACATCGTCGGCTTAACAGTGACATCAACCCTAATGGTACCTACACCGTGGATTACTGAAAGAATCGATTGAATTTTTTCCCGTTGACCTGATGTTTCCGTGGTGCCAGATATAATGATGTTTGTATCATTTACCTCAACTAATAGCTGGTTATTGGGAAAGGTCGCCTGTAATTTCTTAAGTGCAGCATTCTTGAGATTCATGTCAACTTGGCCTGGGGTCAAAACTGTCGCATTAGGTGAGGTTGTCTCAATCGGGGAAATGGGCGTGGCCGGCTTGGGTGTAACCAGGGCTTGATTGTGCACAGTGCTGCTTGAAGGTTCTCCAGAGGGCTGAGGAATGGTCACAACTGTAACGCTAGGGCTTTGGATCGGGAAGTTAGGAGTCTGGGAATAGTTGGGAACAAGGATCGCAGCAGGTTCTGGTACATTTGGTCGGGTTAACATATAGATTGCCCCAGCGGATAAACTGCCGACCACAGCTACAATCACTCCAATCAAAATCCCCTTTGAGATATTTCGATCCGCCTGATTTTGCTGGACTTCCTCAATTAATTGACCATCGTGGGAGCCATTGCTATAGGTATGAATTCTTCCTTGGGGGTCGGAATATTCTACATAAACGTTGCCTTGCTCGTCTTTGTACTCTCTATGAAGAGTCCAATTTGCTCTTTGCATATCTTCTCTATTCATGATCTGGGTTAGCCTCGCTGTGATGGCCAATACCTAGACTATAAAGAAGGACTGTTTCAGATCAGGTATAAAGATCCATTTAGGTTATGGGTTAATTCAAACAGTTATTGTTATTCTGATACTGAAAAAATATAATATGTTAGGCTGGGATTTTTATGAAAAAATCTTGAACTGCAAAGACGCAATTGATAGTCATTTCTGTAAAAAGTTAGACATACAAGAGTATCGCTGGTGATGATTTCAAGCTTTTTTGAGTTTGATTCCTAAGCAAAAAACTGATACAATTTGTTTCTAAAACGAGCAAAGCTCTTTGGGGTTGATGAACGCTACTGGACTCATGAAACCTCGTTAACGTAATATTTCCATCCATTGAGTATTCCCATGAGATTAGAAACAGGGCGTAAAGGAACACCGAAACGTGAAAAGGATAAGCCGACAAAGGATTAATAAATCCCAGGCCAGTTCATGTCTCGCTTACGCGTCAACTACAACCTTACCTTGAGGATAAGAAATACAGGTCAAAATGAAACCTTCAGCCTGCTCATCCGGTTCTAGGGCCTCTGGGTCAAACTCCTGCATGATCACCTCGCCTTCTAATTTCCGTTTTTTGCAAGTCCCACAGGTGCCCGACCGACAACTACTGCGAATTTTTACCCCTTCCTGTTCCGCTAGCTCCAAAATTGAGAGTGAGCCATCGGCCTGGACTTCTTTGTTGGCCTTGGCAAACCGGACTTGACACCCTGAAGAACTCAAGCTGGCGGGAGTAGGCGCACTGGAACTGATGGCGGGTGCGGGGCCTGGGGTTGGGGGTGTTCCCAAATTGACGGTGCCTTGAACTAACTCTAAGTTTTCCAAGATGCCTGCCAGACCATAGGCTTTGGGAGAGGCTTCCCCGGCTATGGGATTAACTGCGGGTAGAGGCGGCACCACTGGGGGTGGGGGTAAATCTGGACTGGCGGGGGCAACGGTTCCTTTGGGAATTTTCGGCTTGCCAAAGCTTTCCTCATGGTATTGCGCCATCGGATAACCCAGTCCCTCTAGGAGTGACTTAACAGTGGCCATGAAGGGGTTGGGGCCACAGACAAAAACAGTCCGCTCCCGAAAATCTGGGGCAATCAACTCTAACATTTGGGCATTCAGGCGACCGGTTAGTCCAGACCAGGGTTGATTCCCTTGGCGCCGGGTCAGACTGATGGCAACTTGAAGATGGGGCATCCGTTGGACTAAGTGATCCAATTCCCGCTGGTAGATAATGTCTTCAACGGTGCGGGCATTGTGGAAAAAAATAACATCGGCCTGGGCCACCGTATCGTGCAACCAGCGAGTCATGGACATCATGGGGGTAATGCCACTACCTGCGGAGATGAAGAGTAATTTATCGCTGGGGTAATTCAAACAACTAAATTTACCGGACGGGCCGCTGATGGTGAGTTGATCCCCAAGGTGTAAATGATCATGGAGCCAATTAGAGACTTGCCCAGGGGGAGCAGCGGGGGTCTCCGACGGAGAGGGAACGCGTTTAACGGTAATTTCCAGGGTGTGGGGACGGGAGGGGGTGGATGAGATGGAGTAGGAACGATTCACCCCTTGGCCATTAATCTCCAGGTCTAGGGTGATAAATTGTCCGGGTTTGTAGTGAAACAGAACTGGCGGGTCGGCCACAAAGGAAAAGGTTTTAACATCTGGTGTTTCTTGAATAATCCGGACACAGGTGACCTTTAAATCCTCCTCGGGCCAAGGTTGCAGGGACTGGAGTTCTAGACGATCCGTGGGAATCGCCGCAATGGGGATTCGGGGTTTGGGTTCGGCCTCAAGCTGCAAAACTGTAGGGCCCGTTTCCACTTCCACTAACTCCCCCAGGCTATCCAGGGCCACCACCTCCAGGCCAAAGGGGCCAATGCCAATTTCGTCACCCACTTGGAGGGGATAGGGTTGTTGGGGAATCAGGGCTGATTGATTTAAGCGGGTGCCACCTAAACTTCCTAGGTCTGTTAACACATAGGCCGTTTCGATAAATTGAATCTTGGCGTGCTGACGGCTGACTTCCGGGCTGGGTAAGAGCAAGTTCGACTCCGGCAAGCGGCCAATGAGGTACTCTTGCTGAGACAATCCGGCCACGACAACATTGACCTCTGGGGCCTGGTCTGGGGTTTGACTACCGTTGAGCTTAAGTTTCAGCATGGTGGCACATTATTCAAGATGACAACATTATTGACGATTACTTCACTGACATACTTGACTGAGGCAAAGACTTCCTTGAGACTCTTCTCAGTTGCTCAGAGAATCCCAAAAATGATCAATGATTGTGAATGTTTGTAACGTCCTGTCCCACCGGAGAAAAAAGTTTGATTCCCTTCCGGTGCTCCAGGCCCAGGCAAGACGATAGTCGTTTCTGTCAAATCTACAGATAGTCAAAGCCAATACTCACAACAGTTTCATGGGCTTTAATGTTCCCTGGCTAAAGGATAGGATTAATGCGCATACTTCACTTTTCTACGCTGCCATAGGACGAGGATCGTCACAGTGATTTTCGACACACTGCCATTGCTCAATATCCATGAGGCCAGGATCTGATGCTGAATAAAGTTCCTGAAAGATATATGCATCTGTGCCGCTGGGGCCTAGCCATGGGGTGGATTCTCCTGATTGTTTCCCTGTTTTACGATCCCGTCACTACCAGTTGGACTGATCCCCAATCCCTAAGTCCATTTCGGTTTAAGGGGGATTGTGCTCTCTTTCAAGGGGAGTGTCTGCCAGTGGTGGCTTATCCAATGACTGGGCGCATTTTTTGGGGGATGGTGGTGCCGGCGGTGGTGGTTACTCTGGTTACCCTGAGTCACGAGGCCTGGCGACGGTTATGCCCCTTGGCGTTTATTTCCCAAATTCCCCGAGCCCTGGGCTGGCAACGCAAGCGGAAAATCGTCAATCCAAAAACCCAAAAAGTCCGCTATGAGTTAATCCCCATTGAAGCGAGCTCTTGGCTGGGGAAAAATCGCCTTTGGGTGCAAATGGGGTTGTTGTTTCTGGGCCTGGTAGTGCGGTTGTTGTTCGTGAACTCCGATCGCTGGGCCTTGGGGGTGTTTCTCACCTTGGTGATTCTGCTGGCGGTGCTGGTGGGGTTTCTCTATCCGGGTAAATCCTGGTGTCAGTATTTTTGTCCGATGGCTCCGGTGCAGGAAGTTTATACCGGGCCGCGGGGATTATTGGGGAGTGAGGCCCATCGTGAAGGTTCCGGCGGGATTTCCCAATCCATGTGTCGTTCTGTGGGGGATAAGGGTCGGGAAAAGAGTGTTTGCGTCAGTTGCCAATCCCCCTGTATGGATATTGACGCGGAACGGGCCTATTGGGATCGGGTCGAGCAACCGGAACGGCGAATGCTCTACTACGGCTATTTGGGCCTGGTTTTGGGCTTCTTCCTGTACTTTTTCTTTTATTCTGGGAATCCCAACTATTTGGCGGGCACCGTATGGCTGGAACAACAACAATTGGCAACGGTGCTTAATCCGGGCTTTTTTATTGCCGGCCAGGCCCTGCCAATTCCGAAACTTGTAGCCGTGCCTTTGACCTTAGTGGTCTTTGTAGTGGTCTGTTATTTTCTTGGCTTTGGCCTGGAGAATCTCTATCGGCGGTATTTGCAGCAAAACCAGATTGTTCTCACGGAAAGTACGATTCGGCACCAGATGTTTACGGTGTTTGCCTTTGTTGCCTTTAACTGCCTTTATTTTCTTGGTGTCCGACCGACTCTGGGCTGGCTGCAACCCTTTCGACCTCTGGCAGATTGGGGCCTGGTCATTGCCATCAGCATTTGGGCCTATCGCAGCTTGGGGCGGACAGCTGAACAGTATCAACGGGAAAGCTTGAGTCAAAACCTGCGCCGTCAACTGAAGAAATTTGCCGATGATTTGGATCAAGTCTTGGCGGGTCGTTCCCTTGAGAGTTTGAAACCCGATGAGGTCTATATTCTTGCCAAGGTCTTGCCTGGATTTAACCACCAAAAACGCTTGCAAACCTATCGTGAAGTCCTGCGGGAAGCTCTCGAAACCGGAACCGTTAATTACACCAGTAGCTTGGCGGTTCTCCAAGGACTGCGGCAACAACTCGACATTAGCGATACTGAACACCAAAGCCTCATTCAAGAACTAGGCATTGGCGACCCGAGCTTGCTGGATCCCGATCATGCGGCCTCCAGGGAACAACGCCTGCGGATTCAAGGCTATCGTCAATCCTTAGAAATGATCCTCTTGGAAGCGGTTGAAACCGGGACACCCCTGACCCAGGCCCTGGAAACCAAACGTCGGATTATTGAAAAATTTCGGAAAGAGTACAACATCACTGCCGAAGAAGATGCTGAGGTTTTAGGGGAACTGTTGCATCAAGATAGTGTTTTCCACCGCTCTGGGGCGGCCCTTTTGGAGCAATGGCGCTCATTATTTCAGCAGCGGCACATTCTCAACCAGGCCCCGTCTTTACCGACCCAAGCATTTCTCGGACGTTACCTGGAGCAACAACAGCAGGTAGTGATGCAGCAATTCTTGGGGATTTTGGAAATTTTGGGGGATACCACAGAAGCGTTCAATCTTGTGCGACAGGTGGATGAAGCCCTCTGCTTGGATTCGCTATTCCGTGCAGAAATTAGCCGTCCGGCCAATCCGGCCTGGAGTCAGCGCTTAAGCCCTAAAATCTATGCCCACCTGAGTAAACTCAATGCTCCCACCGAATTACCGGGTTCCCAACCGCCTCCAACCCCAGTTTTAGAACAGCCAGGGGGGGTGACTCAGGGCCTGGTGGAAGTGTTAACCCTCCTGATGGGGTCTGGAGATGTTCTAGTTCAGGCCGCAAGCCTCTGGACCTTAGCGGAAATTCAAGCCCCCCAGGCCCCAGCCTTGGCAGAATCGGTTCTCCAGCATTCCCCAGCCCTTGTCAATGATGCTCTGCTGCAAGAGACGGCCAAACAAATCCTCGGCCATGAACACAGTTCAACAGCCATACCGGGCGTGGAAGTGAGCGTGACAACGGAGCAGGGGCATTACAGCCAGCGACTCTATCAATCCCAGATCCGGATTGGCCGCGAGGCTAGCAACGATGTTGTTATTCCAGATTTGCAGGTTTCCCGTGTCCATGCCCAGATCGAGGTCAAACCCCATCAGCTTTGGATTACGGATCTCGGTAGCACCAATGGCATTTCCCTAAATCAGCAGGTGTTTCATCAGCAAACCCAGGCCTTGCCACCCCAAACCCCCGTACTTCTTAGTCCCACCGGATTGCCCACCGTGCAGGTTCGCTGGCTTGAAACCAGTCAAAATCTAACTACCCTTGAGAAAGCCATGCACTTGGCCAATGCTCAATTTTTTGACAGCATTCCCCATCGAGACTTAATTGAACTGGCCCATGTTTCGGAACTGCGAGACTACGAACCCCAGGATGTGTTGTGTGGCGAGGGAGATCTAGCTGAGGACGTTTTGCTGCTGATTGCCGGTGGGGCCCAGGCCCAGATTGGAGACCCCAGAAACCCCACTGTTCTCGGCATTGTTGAAGTGGGCCAAACCTTGGGCGAGATTGGAGTGATTAGTCAAACTCGGCGGATGGCTACCGTAGTTGCAACTCAGCCCAATACCCTAGCCCTCGCGATTCCCCGGACGGCATTTCAAGGGTTGTTGGATTCAGATTTGGAGTTTACTCGAGAAATTCTCCGCCTCATGACTGACCGTTTGCAGGGAATGATTCAAGAGTCATTACCCCGGTAGGTTCAGGGTATCCACGGCAGTTTCAGTAAAGCTCGTATTTCAGCAATTGACAGGGAATGGAGCCATTAAACACACTAAATCGTTTCGCTGATTTCAGGCCGATGGTTTGGGATAGCTCTTTATTCCCACTCAAAACATAGGCCGTCCAGCCCCGAAAGCGATCCTTCAAAATTTGCCCCAATCGGTGATAAAACTGCCCCAGATCAGAATGGGCATCCAGGCGCTCACCATAGGGCGGATTACAAAAAATCACTCCTGAATCCATGGGTGGGGCAATTTCTTCTAATTCAGCCACCGCGAAATAGACTAGTTCCCCAATTCCACAGCGATTGGCATTGATCTGGGCCTGGTCAATCACCGTTGACTCCTGATCACTTCCCCAAATTGGCGCAGGTAGGGTGACAGCTTGTTGGGTTTGGGCGGTTTGTTTCAGGTGTTGCCACAACTCAGAGTTAAAATCTCGCCAAGATTCAAAGCCAAAGCGTTCTCGAAACAGGCCTGGGGCGATATTCAATGCCAGCAAACCCGCCTCCAAGGGCAGAGTACCTGAACCACAGAGGGGATCGTAAAACATCTGTTCCGGTCGCCAATCTGAGAGTTGAATCAACGCCGCTGCCAGTGACTCCTTTAAGGGTGCTAATCCCACTGCTGGCCGATACCCCCGCCGATGTAAGCTGTCTCCCGAACTGTCTAAGCTCACGGTGCAGTGGTTGTCCTCAAGGTGCAAATTGACCTGTAGATCCGGAGATTTTGGCTGAACAGAGGAACGGGCCTGGAATTGTTTTTCCTGTTGCTGGACAATTGCATTCTTGGCCTGGAGGGCGGTGAAGTGGGTGTGGTTGAGTTGTGATGTTTTCCCCGTCACCTTAACTGCAAGGGTCATCTCAGGGGTTAGGTACCTTGACCAATCAAGGGATTGAATTTGCCGATAGAGTTGTGGGGCATCCTCACAGGGAAAGGTGGTTAAGGTTAATAAAATCCGAAACGGAATTCGGGCCCACAGATTCACTCGATACAGCAGGGCCTGGTCACCGCAAAAGCTGACCCCACAAAAACCGGGTTCAATCCCTTGGGCTCCGAGTTGTTCCAATTCCGTGGCTGCAACCTGCTCTAACCCCCGCGCAACTGTGGCAAAGTATTGATTCATCACCAGGCCTGGTTTGGGGAGAGCAACGCGCAGTTTAACAGGGGTAGCACAACAGGGGCTTTAACGAACTCGGCGCACCGGTGGGGCAAAAAAGGCCGGTTTTTCATTGGGTAAAATTGCGCCCGCTAAATCCAGAACATTGGCGAGTCTGGTTCCCCCCAGGATGGCCCCAGTTAAATTAGCATTATTCAAGCGCACCCGATCCATACGTGCCCAGGCTAAGCTGGCATTGGTTAAGTTGGCCCCTGTGAAGGTCGCCCGGCGTAAATCGGCATTATTGAAGTTGGCCCCGGTTAAGTTGGCTCCACTCAGGTTTGCTCCCCGTAAACTAGCCGCATTCAGGTTGGCCCCTTGTAGATCCGCCCCCCGTAAATTGACTCCATTCAAGCTGGCATAGCTGAGATCACAATTGGGGCATTTTCCTGTGCGCCGGAGTTGTTGCAGATCTTTGGGATTTGCCGCCAGGCCTGGCAGTGTCAGACTAACAACCATGCCCACCAGGCCCCATTGCATCAACAATTTTTCCATGCGGATCTGCCCCACCCCAAACGCCACTCAATTAATTTCATCATCCACATTATGCCCCAGAGCCTATGGGTTTCCCAGGCCTGGAAGATTAAACAGCTCTAAATCCTTTGACTAATCCGGTTGCAGAGCTTCAGTATGCTCCATCAAACTGCGAATAGTAAGGACACTGGCGGCTGCCACAATTACCGTTCGCGCAGGGATCAGGTTATCTCGGGCGAGCAGAAAAAAGTTTTCTTCCTCATTGTCCATTGGTTGTGTCGAGTTTGTTAAGTCTTGTTTAGGTCGTTTACGTCAGAGCAAACTGAAAAACTGCTTGGGTTAAGGTGCCGATTGCCCATGAAACCGTAGATAGCTGAAGGGAGATAGATCCATTGGGGGGTGGCCGGATTGCAGGGCCTGGCTGATGACGTGGGCTGTAATTGGGGCCAAGAGAATCCCATTCCGATAATGTCCCGTGGCCAGCCAAAAATTATCCCAGGCCCCCTGTCCTAGAATCGGAAGTTCATCCGGGGTTAAGGGGCGAAATCCCCACCAAAACTCCTCAATTAAGCAATCGGTTAAGGCTGGACATAATTCCACCGCTGCTCCTAAAAGCTGCTGAATTCCCCGCGGTGAGTTGCCGGACTGAAACCCTACATCTTCACTAGTAGCGCCAATCACCACCCGCTCGGATAGACGGGGGACAAGATAGATATCTGGGGCAAAGATCACGCAATCGAGGGGGCGCGGTTGCTCTGCTGGTACTGCTAAGGAAAGCATTTGCCCTTTACGGGGAATTACCGGGATTTTTAACAGGCTTTGACTCCAGGCCCCGCTTGTCAGAATGTAGTGATCCGCCTGCCACTGACCGCTTGATGTAACAAGTCCAGTGAGACGGTTCCCAGAGTGCAAAAACTCAGTGACAGTGGTTTCCCGTTTGATGTGAATCCCTAAAATTGAAGCTGCAGCCATGAGGGTTTGTCCCAGGGCGCGATTATCCACTTGACCATCCTGGGGATACCACCAGGCCCCGGAAACTTTACTGGCTAATCCTGGCTGTTGTTGCTGAATGTCCTTGGGTGTCAACCAGCTGGCAGAGGGTGTGGAACTGGGATGAACGGCATGATCACCGTAAACTGGGGCTAAGATTCCACAGGGCCAATATCCCGCATCGAGGCCTGTTAATGTTTGCAACCTCTCAATCCAATGCGGATACAGATCACGACTCGCTAAACATAAGTCCAACATCGGGCCTGGGGGCAATTGCTCGGCCTGGGGAGCTAACATTCCGGCCGCAGCGTAGAGAGCAGCTTCTTCACAATTGCGGGTCAGGATTGTTGGTTTGGCCCCCTGTAACGCAAGTTCAACTGCAATCGCTAACCCCATTGTCCCACCACCAATGATGAGAACCTCAGTCACATTGCGCTCAGGGGTTGCGAGAGTCATACCTAGGGTTAGTAGTCAGGGATCCTCTTTGTAACATACTCTTGGAGTGTCGAAACTCCCGCTGCTTGCGAGATTTAGAGGGACATTGAAGAACTATGGAAAAACAACCCTAAACCGCTCACAGACCAAAATCATTTCTGGTGTAGGCTGTTGGTTAATTTCCGGTAAAACCCGAGAAAAATAGGCCCAGTGTTCCTGCTGCCAACTAACCAGGGATCGATCTCCCTCCCCCTCTGCTGCTGCAAATTGGGCATTCACTTGATCAAAGGGACAAAGATTAACCTCAGTGGTTTCAATCACACATAGCGGGTTATTTACCCCATCCAAAACAATGCGCTTGGCACCAACCTTGGGAATTTCCTCTGCAGCAGCTTCCCATTCCCATAGAGCTGAGCAGGTTGCGGTTTTGGTTCCCATAAGCACCAACTGTCCCAACTCATTAGCTAAATCTGGATGATCCCCAAATTGCTCTGCCTCGAAATCATCCTGAGTAGAGGTAGTTGTCAGATTTGCCTCCAGGTATGCTTGCCAAAACTGCTCTAAATTCTGCCGATTCATTAATACTGCTGGGGGATTAAGCGGTCAATCAACTCAAGCAACTAGATGGCTTTTTAATCGTTCTAGGTCTAAGTTTCGGCCAATAAAGACCAATCGAGTTTGTCGAGGTTCATCAGATTGCCACAATCGATCATAGAAATAATCTAGCCGTTGCCCGACACCCTGCAAGACCAAACGCATGGGCTTTTCCGGAACGGCAACAAAGCCCTTGATTCGATAGATTTCTTCGGATTCCAGAAGCTTTTCGAGCCGTTGCCGTAACACCTCGGGGTGAAATTCCTGATCTTGAACGATGTAGGCCGAGTTGATGTCGTCGTCGTGGTCGTGGTCGGCCTCTGAATCATGGTGGCTGGGGCGAGCGTCAAGGTTGTCTTCCACGGCTGCCTTAAACCCTAAAATCAGTTCGACCGTGGCCTGGGCTTGTTGAGTCGGCACCACCTTCACCCGATCCGGCAGCTCATGGCGGAGTTGTTCCACCACCTGGGCCTGGGTCGCTTCATCCACTTGATCCGTTTTGTTGAGGAGAACTAGGTCAGAACAGGCCAACTGATCCTCAAACAATTCTCCAAGGGGTGTATCGTGATCCAAACTGTTATCGGCCTGGCGTTGGGCTTCAATGGCGGCTAAATCCGGCGCAAATTGACCCGCTGCAACTGCGGCACAATCCACTAAGGTCACAACCCCATCTACTGTTGCCCCTTGGCGAATGTCTGGCCAGCGAAAGGCGGTGACTAGGGGTTTTGGCAGGGCCAGACCAGAGGTTTCAATCAAAATATGATCCAAATCCTGCCGCCGCTTTAGGAGTTCCAGCATTGTTGGTAGAAATTCTTCTTGGACGGTGCAGCACAAACAGCCATTGGTGAGCTCCCAAATTTGCCCATCCCCACAGGTTTCTGGGTTACAGGTACGCAAAAGTTCGCCATCAATACCCACTTCTCCAAATTCATTCACCAGCACCGCGATGCGTCGCCCCTGATGGTTCTGAAGAATATGCCGAATTAAGGTGGTTTTGCCGCTGCCGAGAAAGCCCGTGATGATGGTGACGGGAATTTTACTTGCCATAGTTAATGCTTCAAATCCTGAGTGTGGTTAGGGTTGAGAGTCTTCTGGGGCCTGGTTGGGCACTTTTGCTGTGGTTTGTTGCTTGCCCCGGTACCAGCCAATGACATAGCCAATAATTCCTGCTCCAATCCCGGCCTGGAGCGAAAACAGGAGGGATTCTATTTCACCACTCGCTGGTTCATAAACCGGATTATGCCAAGGTTCATAGTCAGGGTTAATTTCAGTAATTAACTCCTCGGCTTGGGCATCAGCACCTGCAAACTCCGCCTCCTTTAAGGTTAGTAGCGGAATGGCTGCCAATAAACAAACGCCGATGATGAGGGCGAGATTCAATCGAGATAATGGTGGTTTGAGCATCTTTATTGTTTTCAATAAATGTTGAATTAGTTCAGTCAAATTAAACATCATTCCCCAAGTTGGCCTGGTAACAGAGGTTTGACTCACGATTCATTGAGTTGGCCAAGACTAACCCCCTGAATGGCTTAACTTTCCTTCAAGGCAGCGGGTAAGCGGTTGAGTAGTTTTAGTTCTTCCGGGGAGTAGGTCTGGAGCCAGTTCATAACTAACAAGGTCAAAAATCCTTCACTCAAAGCAAGGGGTACCTGGGTAATCATGAAGATGCCAGCAAATTTTAGAAATGAAGTCCAAACCCCACCATCAACTGCGGGAAAAGCCAAGGCCAATTGTATGGACGTTACGGCATAGGTAGCTAAATTTGCCAAGGCTGCGGCGAGGAAAATGGCAATCTTCTGCTGTCCGGTAAGTTTTGTAATGGTTTGATAGATTCCGTAGGCAACCAACGGCCCCACAACCGCCATTGAAATTGCATTTGCTCCTAATGTGGTTAGTCCGCCGTGGGCCAAAAGCAGGGCCTGGAACAACAAGACTAATGCACCAATCACGCTCATTACCCAGGGCCCAAACAAAATCGTCCCCAGGCCAGTACCCGTGGGATGGGAGCTACTACCTGTCACTGAGGGAAATTTTAGGGCTGAGAGGACAAAGGCAAAGGCGCCCGCCAAGGCAAGAAGCAGCTTGAGTTCAGGTTCTGTTTTGACAATTCGGTTTAATGACCAGAGACCGACGCCAAAGCAGGGAAGAAAAAGCAGCCACCAAAATAGGGCCCACTGAACGGGTAAAAAGCCTTCCATGATGTGCATGGCATAGGCAGGAGCAGGGGAACTGATCACTAGGTAAAAACCTAAACCAGACATCATTCCCAGACTTAGCCATTGGGAAGTTTTCATGTTTGTCTGTACCTCGCAGACGCAACGATTGTTGAATTGCATGACATCGGCGGGCATTCTGACTTGGAGACCTGCAATCTCTAGCGGATTTAATCTCTTCACAGTTGCGGGACAGTGGTAGATTCAACACTACGCTTTCCCCCTTACGTTTGATGGCTGTTCCCCACCAAAACCGATTCAATCACCTTAGCACCTAGGGAGAATTTTTCTGCTGATGGTATGGGTTTGGAGTTGGAAAATTATCACCGTGATTGTGGTTAAAGTGGCGGGGATTGGTTTTCCCTTTACGGGGGCCTGGGCTCACGTTTATGCTGAGAGGCATTGGGATTCTCGAGATTTTACTGACTCAGTGCCCGTAGCTCAGCGGATAGAGCACTCGCCTTCTAAGCGATCGGTCGTTGGTTCGATCCCAACCGGGCACGTCTTGAATTTTGCGGTTTAACATGACCAGGCCAGGCCAGCGGGTAACAGAGCGACTCTCTGAGTATGGGCGATTTGGTATTTCCCTGGGGCTAGAGACCATCCAGGCCCTGTTAGCAAAATTGGGTCAACCCCAGGCCAAAATTCCCATCATTCATGTAGCTGGAACCAATGGCAAAGGCTCAGTCTGTGCGTACTTAACAGCAATCCTAACGGCCAACGGATACCGGGTTGGTGGATACACATCGCCCCATTTGATCGACTGGACAGAACGCATCACCCTCAACCAGCGCCCCATTGCGGCTGAAAACTTAGACAGCATCTTGGCTGAGATTATTCCCCTCGCCACCACCTTGCCCCACCCACCCACCCAATTTGAATTAATCACCGCCGCTGCCTGGGTTTACTTTGCCCAACAACAGGTGGATCTTGCCGTGATTGAAGTGGGCCTGGGGGGACGACTAGACGCCACAAACGTTTGTGAGACCTCGCTGGTGAGCATCATTACCTCCATTGGTTGGGATCACTGGCAGCGTTTAGGAAATACCTTGGGGGCAATTGCCTTTGAAAAAGCGGGTATTCTCAAGCCCCAGTGTCCAGGCATTATCGGCCCTCTTCCCCCGGAGGCAGACCGCGTGATCCGACATCAGGCCCAACTCCTCGGAGCTCCTCTCACCGTTCCCGAACCGGTCCAAAAATATCAACCGGAATCCCAGGCATCGAATTGGGGAACTTGGCGCGAATATCAATTTCCCTTACCCCTGGCGGGAGATGTGCAGTTGATGAACCTGGCCCTGGCCCTCGCCGCCATCGAAACCCTGAAAACCCAGGCCTGGCAATTCACGAAAACCAAGATTATTCAAGGCATCGGCCAAACCCAATGGCCGGGACGACTACAACGGATTCACTGGCATGGCTTGGATTTTTTAGTTGATGGAGCCCACAACCAGCCCGCCGCCGCCGCCCTACGCGAGTATTTGGATCAGCAACACCTTGGGACGATCACCTGGATGATTGGCATTCTCAAGACAAAAGATGCTTTAACCTTGCTCAAACTCTGGCTGCGTCCAGACGATCGGGTGTATTTTCTGCCCATTCCCGACCATGCCGCCTTTACCCCAACCGAACTCAGTGACTTAGCCAAGCAGGAATGTCCAGGCCTAGGAGATTGCTTTGAATCAACCAGCTTGACCGCAGCCTTAACCCATCTACAGGAACATCCGCCCCTAAACTCTGCTCTGGTTCTGACCGGTTCTCTCTACCTAGTGGGGGAATTTTTGCGCCTCTGCCGATCTTCATGGGGGGAACCAGTTAGTTGTGGATGAACCGCTGGGACTTGGGGCCGGGCCGTTGGAGTTTGGGTCTAGGTGCCTATGGCGACTGGGGAAAGATCGGCTGAAACACCCGCAGACTCCAGGCCTCACTCTTCACCCCCACCCAACTACCGATGAAATCATCCCCAATGGAAAAAGAATAGGGTTGTGAGAGAAAGTAGTTCGCACCAGTCCGGTTGGAATCTCGATCAAAAATGCTCGACCCCAGCGCCTTTACCTTTGCTTCCAGGCCAGTCCACAGCCTTAAAAATTCAAGGGTTTGGGCGGGTTCCGAAAGTGTGGATAAAAATCTCGACTGTGCTGGGGTAAAAAATCGTTGGGCAATGGCGGTGGCCCGGGGCCTGGGTTTAAGTCGCTCCAGATCAACCCCAATCGGCCCAACAGGACAAAGGGCGGCTAGGGCTAAGGTTTCCGAATGGGTCCAGCTAAAGTGGGGGGCTTGGGGGCAACTGGCGGGGTACAGATGGGGTTTCCCCTGGGGGCCGTACTCAAACTGAATGTCTTCGGCTGGACTGGATAGATATTGGCTCAAGACCCACCGTAAGCCGGCGCGCCGTTGACACCACTGCTGGGACTGGGGAGTGGGAAGGGTTCTGGCCTGGTGCTGCTCAATCTCGGAAATCCAGGCCCACGCGCTCGTTAACGGAATTTCAGCCCAGGGAATAATCCAAAAATGCAGCGGTAGGGATGGTTCCGAGGCGTTGAAACCCAGGGGAGGCTTGTCACTAATCTGCTGCCCGGATTCAGCAACTACAATCTCTTCCGCGATCGTCAATAGATTTTTGACTCCCCAGGCCGGATTCGAACCAGCGACCAATCGGTTAACAGCCGACCGCTCTACCACTGAGCTACTGAGGATTGTAAAGACAATTATTTATCATAATGGCAGAGAGCGATCCCTGGCAAGTGCCCCACCTTTAACAAATAATTTCCCATGTCTGCTGCTGACCCGAATCGTTATCTTCGCCGGATGCCCCTCCTGATCGGTGGCCTGGGGGGACTGTTGCTTTTGATTAATCGGCTGTCTAGTCTGGATTTAACGCCTGGCCAGGCCCGATCGGATGTGGTTGGAACCATTCTCTGTGGATTTTTGATTTTAACGGGCTTGATTTGGCAACAGGTACAACCCCGCCCCCCCGCCCAAGTGAGCTTGAATGGCCGGGAAAAATTTGTCCTCCGAGAAACCCTACCCGAATCCCTCAAGCTGGAATTGGCCTGGGCTTCCCATACCCTCTTAACCCAAACAGCAACTCGAGCCTTGGTGCTTTGGTATGACGGTCAAGTTTATCTGGAACGCGGCCTGCTGCCTGAAACCTCCATGGCCCAACCCGGCCCGATTGTCACCCAGGCCCTAAGCAAACAACGGCCGATTTATCTGGTGAACTTGCCCCTCTATCCTGGTCGAGTGGAATTTGACTATCTGCCGGACAATACCCAAGGTTTAATTTGTCAACCCCTTGGCCCTAAGGGTGTACTGATTTTAGGCGCCCATGCCCCCCGCAGTTATACCCGCCAAGATGAACGCTGGATTGAAGCCATTGCTGCTAAATTAACCGCAACCTGTGAGCAAAATTTAACGCCCATCCCCTAGGTCAAGGTTCAGGTGTTTGCATCAACTTGCATAGCTTTTGACTATTCACCCACTTTTTACATAGGGTAGGGTGGTGAGGCAGGGGTCAAGTGTGGTGGAGTGCGGTTAGGATGTCCAATTCCTCTCAGCCAGAATCGGAAAATTCTTCACGGCGACCGAATCGGGGGCACATGACCCGGAGTTGGCGGATCTTGGCAGGACTGGGTTTGGTGGTGGCGGGCCTGGGGGGGGTGGGCTGGCGGGCCTGGCTGTATGTCCAAAATGAATTATCTCCAGAAATTGCCCAGCGAGTCGAAACAATTTTGCAGCGGCCTGTGGAAGTTGGGGATGTTGAACGGATTAGCTTGACCAGTATTCGCTTTGGGCCATCCACCATTCCAGCGGTTACCGGGGATGATGCGGTTTTCTCGGGAGTGGATCGGGATACGGCCAGTGTGGCTGCCATTGAAGTTGGGTTTAATCTCTGGGAAATTTTGGTAAACCGTTCCCTAAATTTAGAGCTAACCCTCGAACAACCCCTAGTGCAAATTTTTCAAGAAGCGGACGGGGCCTGGATCAGTACCCAACTTAAACCCATCGAAGCCCCCGGCGGCCTTAAAACAGAGCAAATTCGCATTCGGGTGCGCGAGGCCCAGGCCATCCTGATTCCCTATCAAAATCGCCCCCTCCGCCTCAGTCAGATGAATGGCGTTGCCCAAGTTCGAGACATATTCTCTGAGCCCATTGTTAACTTAGATCTGGACGGTCAATTGGGCGATCAAGGCAGTTGGCGGCTCCAGGGGCAATGGGATGGAACGGAGGCCGCCGGAGATGTGCAGCTTCGGGCCAACAACGTGGCACTCAAGGATTTTAATGGGCTGCTTCCGGAAACGGTCACCATTACCTCAGGGGAACTAAACGCAAATATCCTGACCCAGTTGCCCTTGCCCGTCGCGGAATTGCCCCAGAGTAGTGGATGGGTTCGGCTCACCAACTTCAGCGCAACGGCCGCAGATTTACCCCAGGGTCTGACCCAGGTTAATGGAGACCTCCAACTCCAGGGCCAAACCCTTGCAATTGAAAATTTCAGCGGCAAACTCGGGGAGATTGCTTGGCAAGGTCAAGGAACTGTCAACCCCCAGGCCGGGCTCAATATCCAAGCTCAAGTAAACCCAATCAACCTCAAGCAACTGCAAAAAGATTGGCAACTGAACTTCCCTGTGGCCCTCGATGGGCGCCTAGAGATTCCGACCTTGCGGGTTCAAGGTAGTCTGACTAATCCCCAAATTCAAGGAGAACTGCGCAACCAAGGCCCCGTTAAGGTGGATGAGATCCTATTGCGGCAAATTCAGGCCCCCTTTCGTGGCACCCTTGAGCAACTGCAAATCACGAATCTCCGGATCATTCCTGCTGTGGGGGGCGAACTGCGGGGGGACGCAAGGGTGCAAACCAATGGCCAAGTTCAAGCCGATCTTCGCCTCAACCAAGTTCCCGCTCAACCCCTTGCCCAGGCCTATGGCTTCCAACCAGAATTTGACCTGGGAAGAATTTCAGCTCGCTTCACTGCCCAAGGCTCCTGGAAAGACCCCAATTCCCTGACCGCAAAAGTCGATTTCCAGGCCCCCGATGCGACCTACCCCACCTTTGGTACTGCACTTGTTAATAACCAGGGGATTCTCCTGCCCATCTTAACAGCCCAGTTTGTTGGGGGAGTCGTTAGTGCCCAGGGGCAAATTCGGGACAATACTTGGCAACTGGCCCTGAATACAGCGGGCATCCCTCTTCGACCCTTTAATCGGGATTGGAGCGGCTATCTGCGAGGCGAGGTGAAGTTGCAGGGGGTTGTGGATCAGTTTTCGCCGGAAACCACTCGGGCCACTGTGCAAGCAGCCTTGGTCAATAGTCCTCTGGGCGCGGCGACGGCAAATTTGGCCTGGGATGGGCGGGTTGTGCGCGTTCAACAGGCCACTGTGGCGGGCATAACGAGTCAAGGGATCATCACGACTAGCTTTGAAAAGGGGCCCCGGATTACTGGCCTGGATCTGCAGGTGAATAGTTCCAATCTGGCCCTAGGGGAACTGGGGAATTTGGGCCTGGTGCAATCCCAGTTACGGGATTTACCGGTGGCCTTGGAACTGGGCGGGGCAGCAACAATTGGCGGGCGGATCAGGGGGACATTGGACAACCTTGACTTTGTTGCTAATCTGCAAACCCAAAACTTGGCCGTCAATGCCATCAAATTCGCCCCAGGAATGTCCGGTCAGATTCGCTTTGGCAGTCAACGGGGCCTGGACTTTGCCTTGGCTGGGGGCCAGGATCAAATTAATCTTAAGCTCAATTCCGACTGGCTACCCAACTCCTTTCTGGTTCAGCGCCAACAGGCCCAGGCCCGCGGTGAACGTCAAGGCTCTAGCCTCAATGTCAGTTTTGCTGAATTTCCCTTGGAACTGTTCGATATTCGCCTGCAACCGCAGCCCCAACCCGGTTTAATCTCTGGTTTGGCCGGGGGTGAACTTGCGGTTAACCTCGATGATTTCAGTTTTACCGGGGGGCTGACTGTAGATCGGCCGGGAATTGCAAATTGGATTGGGAATCAGCTGACGGCCAACCTGAGTTATCGCAATGGCACCGCCCAAATTCGCCAGGGGCAATTGACCAAGGGGGAGAGCATTTTCGCCCTTCAAGGACAAATAAATAACATCCTTACAAACCCTGGCCTGGTTGGTCAACTACAGGTAAACAATGGTGAGCTCTCAGATTTAGTCGATTTGGCCACTATTTTGGGGTTAACCAGTCCCACTCCACCCATTTTTGCCAATGCTGCCGCTGTCCAACCGGAATCTGCTGGAGAAGCCCAGGCCCCCTTGCTGGTACAAATTCGCCGCTTGGCAGAAATTCAAACTCTCCAAGCCGCCCAACAGGCCAGCCCCCCTGCCCCCATCCCCGATCTTGCAGCCTTGAGCGGACAATTTAACGCTCAACTCCAAATCACGGCGTCCCAGGCCCAGGGGATCAATGTTGGCTTTGATGTTGAAGGCAGCGATTGGCAGTGGGGACAATATCCCATTAACCGGTTTAGTAGCCGGGGACAGTTGCTTAACCAAGACATTCTCCTCAATAGCCTTGAACTCCAATCCCAAGGTGGGACGATTACAGCCCTTGGCCGCCTTTCCCCCACCAACAACTCCGCCAGCCTGAGAATTCAAAACTTTCCTCTGACAACACTCCGGAGTTTGATTGCCCTTCCAGATCTGGACCTCGTCGGGAATTTGAACGCCACCGCGACGCTCTCGGGTTCTCCTGCTGCTCCGGAAGTTCGGGGTCAGCTTTCCCTCGACCAGGCCAGCCTCAACGATGCCCCCATCAATAATGCCACCGCTAGCTTTAATTACAATCAGGGACGGGCGAACTTCAATGGCCAGGCCAACATCGATAATCCAGAACCTCTGATCATTTCCGGAAGTATCCCCTATCAATGGCCCCTCGCCACCACTCCCCTGACCGATGAGCAAATCAATGTTACGGTGCAGGTCAAAGATCAGGGCCTGGCGTTACTCAATGCCTTCACCGATCAGTTGAATTGGGTTGATGGGCAAGGGGAAGTCAATGTAGTTGTCCGGGGTACCCTCAAGGAACCGATTGTCCGGGGGCAAATTAAACTAGACGCGGCTGAATTTACCAGTCCAGCACTAGCCGGCCCCCTCACCAACGTCAGCGGCGAAATTCGCTTCAATGATGATCGCTTGCGGGTTATGGGTTTACAGGGTTTATTTAATCAGGGGCAGATCCAAGTTGTTGGGGTACTCCCCCTGGCTACCCGCTTCAGTGCCACGGATCCGGATCGAAATAGCCCCCTTACCCTTGAAGTTCGGCAGGTTCAGGTTAAGGCCGCTGATATTTTCACTGGAGAAGTCAATGGCAGTGTTCGTTTCACCGACAGTCTTCTCAGCCCAGACATTGGGGGCCTGGTGCAACTGAGTCAAGGACGATTAGTCCTAACCGACACCCTAGCTGGGGGCAATAGCCAGGCGGAACTGGAGGACAACCTAAATGGGTTTCTTGAGCCAGTGGTCTTTAACGATCTCGAACTCGAACTCGGAGAAAACTTCCAAATTTTCCGGGCTCCCGTTTTGAATTTCATCGGACGGGGAGCAATCACCCTCAATGGTCAAATTGATAATATTCAACCCCAAGGCCAGGTGGAGTTTACCCAAGGTCGCCTCAATTTATTCACAAGCCTGTTTCGCTTAGTCCCGGATCAGCCCAACTTAGTGACGTTTATCCCCAGCGATGGCCTCGACCCCACCTTAAATTTGACCCTGCAAACAACGGTTCAAGAGGTTTCCAGCCCAGGCACCATTAATTTTGGCCAGTCGGGGGAAGGGATCATTGGTACGAGTCCCACAACTTTGGGGAGCCTGACCCCCGTCCGAATCCGCGCCCAAGTCCAGGGTCGGGCCAGTCAACTCCAAAGCAACTTTAATGGGATTGTCCAGCTTTCCAGTACCCCGGGCCGCTCCAATACGGAAATTTTGGCCCTCCTAGGGGGTGGATTTAACCCGGATAATCAAGCCGCCAATGAACTGGCCCTAGTCAACATTGCCAGTGCCGCAGTCTTTAACAACTTCCAGGCCCTGATTGATGATCTCCTCAGCAGTCGAACCACGTTTCGCATCTTTCCGGCCCTAGTTCCCCCTAGCAACAGTCGAGAAAATCGCAATAACGCTGCGGTTCTTTCCCTTGGGGCGGAGGTGGGCTATGCCGTTACCGATAACTTAACCCTGTCGGCTGTCCAGTTGTTGACCGTTCCTGAAGACCCAACCCGGTTGAACATTGGTTATCAACTAACAGAACAGTTTCGCTTTAGTACCCAATTGGGCCTGGATGGGGAATCCGTTGGTCTGATTGAGTTCCGCACTCGCTTCTAAGAGGCTCTTTTCCCCCGGGGACAACTGCGGTTTGGGATCAAGTGAGTTTCAGGAGAAGCTTAGGTTAAGCGGCGGCAACCAGGCAAGCTTTGAGGGCGCGGGCTAACTCCAGGGCGGATTGATAACGATTGCCCACCAGCGGTTCGGTGGCTTTGTGAATCACTAGGCGAATATTGTCGGGAATACCAGTTTCATCGAGAACGTGCAATCGATAGACCCCACCCACATGGCGATAGAAGCGAATTGGGCTATCTCCGAGCAACAAAAAGGTCAGAGTTGCTCCAACAGCATATATGTCTGACTGAATCATGGGACTACCCAGCATTTGTTCCGGGGCCGAATAGCCTTCGACAGCGATGCGCGTGCCTGGGGAATGACCGACCTCCTTAACTGCGCCAAAATCGATGAGAACAACTTGGTTATCGGCGGAGCGAATGAGTAAATTGCTGGGTTTTAAATCTCGATGAATCACAGGGGGTTCCTGGTTGTGGATATAGTCGAGAACCCCACAGGTCTGGAGCATCCACTGTACCGCTTGATTTGGGTCAACGGGGCCATTGCGAACAACCCACCGATCTAAATCCAGGCCATGAATGAGTTCCATGACCAAATACTTTTTTCCATCCTCTATAAAGTAATCATGGAATTTGGGAATACCGGCGTGGCAGAGGGACTGCAAAATTCGGGCTTCCCGTTCAAAGAGTTCCTGGGCTTTTTCCAGTTCTTCAACTTCGGTTCGGAGTTCTTTCAGGACACGGACTTCAGGGAGTTTTCCCGCGGTACGTTCTTTGTCTTGGCAAACTAAATAGGTTGTGCCCATGCCTCCATGGCCCAGCAGTCGCAGCACTTGATAGTCCCGAATCGTCCGCTGGACATTGAGAGGCTCTCCACAGTGGATGCAAAACAGATTTCCTGGCATATTGCCCACGTGCTGGCAACTGGCCTGGGTCGCAGGGGATTCCCGCCGACTTTGAACCTCAAATTGCAGGATTGGCCCCGTCGGCCCCAATTGCAATAGACTGCCATTGGCGAGGGGGCCTGTGCTCAGGAGTTTGCCATCGAGAAAAGTGCCGCTGGGGCCCACATTTTTGACATACCAGCGTCCCAGATTTTCAGGGTCGGTGTAGCAAGCAATTTCAGCATGATATCGGGCAATTAAAATATCGTTCAAAATAATATCGTTGTCGGCTGCTCGCCCAATTCGGATCGTCGGCTTTGCTGGAAAACGCCAACGCTTAATGGGGGTTCGTTTCCAGGGATCCAGCAGGCTCAGAATAACCACAAGTTACCACAGTTGCAAATATTGTTAACTACCCTTGACAAAGCTCGGCAAAGCCCCAAGCGATGCCAGTGTTTAGAAAATACTATCCAATTCTGACCGGAGTTTCATCCGCATCGCAATCACCGTTAAATTATCGTGACCATTGTGCTCGTTCCCCATGGCGATTAAGCTGCGAACCCCCTTGGCTAAGCTGAGGTCAAAGCCCAGTAGGGGGGCAATGTGGGTTTCCACATGGGATTCTAGGCAGCGGTTATCCGTTAACCCATCGGAACAGAGCAGAAAAAGGGTATCGTCATGCACCTCTAGGGTCAAGATTTCGGGACTGATGTATTCATTGCCGCGGGGGCCAAGGGCTTGGGTGAGTTGGTAGGCGTCAGGGCGAGCATAGGCAATTTCCGGCTCAACCCCCCGTTTAATATCCCGTTGGCCAACCTCGTGATCCACCGTGAGTTGCTCCAGGCCATGGCGACGGGTATAACGATAAACTCGACTGTCTCCCACATGGGCAATACAGACCTGCTGGTTTTCCACCAAACTGACGATTAGGGTTGTCCCCATGCGCCCACTACCGGTACTCCGCTGCTGTTCGTTGGCATCGTAAATGGCCTGGTTTGCGGCGAAAATTCCCTGGCGAATGACCTCCTTTTCCGGCAAGGGCTCTCCCTCGGGCCACTGGGTCTGAAAAAATTCATAGAGGGTTTTGGCGGCTAAGGAACTGGCCACTTCCCCCTGGGCATGGCCCCCCATCCCGTCACAAAGGACATAGACCCCCCGGGCCTGGAGGTGCTGACCAATGGACGTGCCGGCGTAGTTGAAGTGTTGTTGAATCAGGTAAAAATCTTCGTTGTGGTGTCGTTGCCGCCCAGTATCCGTGAGCCCAAAGGCTTCTAAATGGACTAACTGCTTGGGGAGCACCGCCGTGGGGGCATCTTCAGTGATGGAGAGGGCTTCCAGATTACCCAAGGTGGCTTGCCAGTCTGTTCCTGAGGCTCCCACTAGGTCAGCGTAATCTCCCTCGGGTTCGTCCAACGCTAATAGGTCGGATTGGAGGGTCTCCCAGAGTTGTTGTAAGAGCTCTTGCAGGGCTGGCATGGTTTGGATGCTCTGGGCCTGGAGGGCAATCCACAGGGGGCTAAAGGCCGCTTGGCGGGTCTGGGAGGTCTGTACAAACAACCCCTGCCAAAATTTCCCTAAAAGCTTGGCCCCAGGTTCGTTAATCGGGGTAAAGTCTAAGCGTCGCACCGCCAACACCCCATCGGGCGTTACACAGAGATTGTCTTCGTCCAGTAAACTGGCAACACAGCCCCAGGCCTCAAGGGACGACCATAATTCAGTCATCTCCTCCATCCAGGCCAACAGTTGCACCTGCTCCAAGTTTTCGTCCTGCCAGGCCTGCCATAGGGAGGGAAGTTGACTGCGATTTTCCACCAAAATAATTTGTTGGGGTTGTGCTCCCAGCTGACCGTTTACATAGCCGACCCAGGCATCATGGATTGCTGGCACCAGGTCTGAGCAGGCTAACCGTAGGGCCAGATAACTTATCATGACCGGACTGGGCTGGGTGGGCTGGGCCTGGAGTTTACGGAGAACATCGGGGACATTCTGGAGGTCAATGAGCTCCGGTTCCGCAATCAGGGCCTGGTTGAGTTGGCTGATGAGGGTTGGCTTTTCAGGGTGTTCATCCACAACCTGACCCGTGGTGTGACCAGCAACAAAGTCTGTGAGACAGCGGTAACGTTTATGGACATCCAGGTAAGCAATGGCTGACTTTTTCTCCGTATCCTGCTCAAGAGCCTTCTGGAGAGAGAGTCCTTGGTCACAACTGAGCCAGGAGGAGCCGGGATCGCAGGGGTAGAGGATCACTTGCCAAACAGAGGTTTCAGCGGACTCTGCATAGGTTGGCAACAGGCGCGAGGTTAGTTGGGGATCAGGAATCAGCGTCACCTCGTCATTGCCATTGGTTCGTTCAGGTGTCAGGAAGGACAAATCCAGCGGTGGCGGTGGCTCCAGGGGAGAGGGAAGTGGTGGGGAGGGCAACTCGAAATCTAAAACCCCCGGGGGAACTGTGGCCTGGATCGGCTTAAGAGAGCCCGAAGACCAAGAACTAGCCTCGTCCAATTCAGCTTGAGCGTTAGAGGCAGCTAGGTCTGACAGGGCCGGCTGGGGAGTTGGAGACGGGGCAAGGTGTTGAATGGGGGTGCCACAACGGGAGCAAAATTTACTGGTGTCCAGATTATGATGATGACATTGAGGGCAAACGATCATGGGCAGCCGCCCTAGTAAAGTTTCAATTTCTTTAGTTTAGTGTTTCTTGCTGGGCTGATGCAGAATGGCCTGCAATTGTTGACGTTCTGTAAAACTCAACTCCCGCCATTGCCCTGGATTGAGAGCCACCAGACTAAGATTGCCAATTTTGACCCGAATTAAACGTAGGGTTGGTAAACCCACTGCCGCAGTCATTCGTCTGACTTGGCGATTGTGTCCTTCAGTTAAGGTCAACTCTAACCAGGCCGTGGGAATGTGGGCTCGATAGCGAATGGGGGGTTCCCGCGGGGGCAGATTTGGATTAGGAATGAGTTCCACCGTGGCTGGCCGGGTGAAATAGTTTTGAATGGCTAGGCCGCCCTGGCGCAATTGCTGGAGTTGACTGGCATGGGGAGTTCCTTCAATTTGAGCCCAATAGGTGCGGGGGTGGCCAAAGGTAGGATGGCTGAGGCGATGTTGGAGACGGCCATCATTGGTTAACAGCAGCAGCCCTTCACTGTCATGATCGAGTCGGCCGACAGGATAGACCTCTGGAACGGGAATATAGGGTTTGAGAGTGGGATGGCCACAGCCAGGTTCTGGGGTGAATTGACTGAGAACGCCATAGGGTTTGTAAAAAATCAGATAACGCCGCGATAAATCCGGTAGGCTGGGGGGTGCTGTCTTAGACTGGGCCGGCGACACGATGGATTTACTCCGCTCCTTACCTTTGGGATTGTATCTGGAACAGCCAGTTACATGGCTGCATCACTTGGATGCGCGGCTTAAGTTGGCCTGGTTGATGACTTTTTTGCTCACTCCTCTGATGGCTGATTCTCTGTGGCGGTTAGTTTTGGTTGGGGTGTTACTCCTGTTGACTGCCTTAGCCAAGGTGCCATTGCGGGCTTTTGGCCGACAGCTGGCCTGGTTGATGGTTGTGGGTAGCTTAATTCTAGTGATTACAGCCCTGATGCCCGACGGCTTTGCCCTCGTCTATCAACCCCGGGGAATTAATCCTGATGTTACTCCCACCACTGCCTATAACTACACCCTTTGGCGTTATCCACCCCTCTGGCCTGGCCAAGGAGGGTTACTGATTACCCGTCGATCCCTTGAGTTAGGGGTGCGCTTGAGTACGTTACTCTTCACCTTGATTTACAGCACCAGCCTATATTTGCTAACCACTTCACCAGAAGAGATTACAGCGGGCCTGGAGGCGCTGATGTTACCCCTGCGGCGTTTGCGGTTACCCGTGACGGAAATTGCTCTGACCCTGACCCTCTCTCTGCGGTTTATTCCCTTGGTGCTTGAAGAAATTCAAAATCTGGGCCGTTCAATTCGGACGCGAGCCATTGATTGGCGCAAACTGGGCCTGGGTGGGGCGATCAAAATTTGGCTGATGCTAGCTGGACGAGTTTTAGAAAATCTATTGTTACGGGCTGAGCAGGTGGCTAGTGCGATGCAGGTGCGTGGTTTTACCCAGGCCAGTGACTATCGAAATCAATGGCAACCTCTTCGTTGGCGGCGGCGGGATTGGGTTGCGTTGGCGGTCATGGGCCTGGTTTGGGTGGGGCGGTTTACCTTACCGGATTGGCTGAAACTCAGTTAGGTAAGAATTACCGGGACATTGGGTAAGAAATCTTAGACGCGACAAAATATAACCCCAAATCCAATCAAATTCTTCTTCGCCATGCCCAGGGTAATGATGATTTCCGCATGGTCACGGTTGTTTTTGTGAGCAGAATCTTTCAGGGCAGCAACGACTTCAACGCGATTGGTCAGATCATTATCTATGAGTCGGCGATTTTCAGGACAGTACCATCGGTGATTTTTTCCGTTGAAACCCGGTTTCTAGGGCTACCCCTGGCCATCCCCCAAATGCCTCGATGATGTGTTCGACTAACCGGATTTTGTCTTTGGTACTTTTGTGGGCGTTGAAGTTGGGAGTATGGAAAATCCTTTTTTCTTTCGGATTAAGTACCTAGGTAATTTCATCAAGAGATATTGTTCACCTCAGTTTTAATAGGCCCGCTCTTGCACGGAACGCATCCTGAGAGCATTGGCTTTGGTAGAGGTTTCAACCTGGGCATAGGTGACGGAAACGGAGGGATAATCAGGGAATGGCTCATGGGACTCTCTTGGTTAATTTGGCTACTTCAGTAGAGATTGGGTCTTTGCCATGTCTTGATTTACTTTCTAAAAATGGTTTATAAATTCCTCTGGAGAGTAGATGGGAAGATGAGGATATCCAAAGTCTTCGGATTGCGGGGAACGATTCCATCGAGTTAGTTGAGCATTGCACAGGCTGGTTGAATACTATCTTCCAAGTCTTTCAAATCCAGGCCAAGCGCAATTTCAACAGTTTGGCGATCAACGGCATAGAAATTTTGACCGATCAATAATCGTTCAGTGGTAGCAAAGGCAGTTTCCAGCTTTCTATTTCGTGCGGAGAATGTAGAAAATATTGGTGATCCTCGTAGCAGCCATAGAGACAGCCAAAGTCATAGACTCGTGTTCCTTGGAAACTTCTGGCCATCTCACGCATCAGACCTACCTGTATCCCCATTTCATCTAAAAACACGAGATTCTGAACACGAACCTGATTGATCTGTGACCAATAGACCTCTCGCTGCTGCTGAACTGCCTCTGACTCTAACTTGACGTTCCGTTTTGTTTTTTTTACGCGTGAGCTTCAACCGCTGTAAGAATCGGCACATGGTACTTTCAGCTATATCCATCCCAGTTCGTTCCAGCCACAATGCTACGCACAAGCAAGCTCTACACAATATTCGGATAGGGTATGGTCTGGATGTTCGGCAACCATGGCCATCGCTTCTGCCTTTTTTCCGACTAGGGAGCTAGATTTACCACCCCGAGCAGGTTTTGAGGCGAGTTGTCCGGTTACTCCTTTCAGGGTTATCAGCTTGTGAACGGTTGTTTTACTCACTTGGAACCGTTCTGCAAGTTTGCGGATGGACCGGGTTCCCAAATCATAAGACCTGACAATTCGTTCCCGTAAATCCAGAGATAAGGCAGGCATCTCAGATAACCCTCATCAGATTACTTTTGAAAAGTGTGCCACATGGTTGCAAAATACGCTGTATCAATTTAATAACACCTGATTATGCGTTAGATTTTGAAATGGGGCTACCACATAACATTCATGGCTTTCAATATTCTGATTGCAAGAGCGACCGTTGAGGGCTGAGATAGCTACAGCGCAAAAATTACATAGCTATAAATTCATCAAAACAACGGTCAGATTTGGCTTTTGGATCATTGCCACAGGAGAATCTGCTGTGATTGGATAGATGGGTTAGCTTTGAACTCCGACGTTAGTGAGAGTCTTGCCCAGGCCAACGCGTCGATTAGTGGGAAAA
>CAZZCG010000012.1:0-96241 GCA_964653145.1 uncultured Synechococcus sp.
AACGTTATCCACCACATACTTATCATTCCCCAGACCTCCTACTAGTCGGTCAGCATCTGTTCCACCATTCAGCGAGTTGTTCCCAGAATTACCTGTAATCGTATTATTCAGAAAGTTTCCTGTGCCATTGGCGCCCGTAATAAGAATTAAGTTTTCAAAGTTTGGTGCAAGGCTATGGCTTACGGCTGAGTAGACCGTATCGATGCCCTCATTGGAATACTCATAACCCGTATCGTTACTGCTATTAAAAACATAAATATCATTACCAGCTCCACCTTCGATATAGTTATTACCTGCAAGGCCATTAAGGGAATTGTTACCTGAATTACCTTGAATATAGTTACCAAGTCCATTACCTAAGCCATTAATGTTGTTAGTGCCAATAAGTACTAAGATTTCAACGTTATTCACCAGGCTATAGCTAATACTGGAGCGAACCGTATCAACACCTTCATTCGCATTTTCAACAACAACATCGCCAGCAGCATCGACAACATAAGTATCATCGCCAATACCACCCTCCATGTAGTCAGCTCCTTCACCCCCATCTAGCAAGTCATTCCCACCACTCAAAGTTGAATTGGCTGGAGAGGACGATTGGAAAACTTGTCCATACAGGGTATCAGTCCCGAAGCCCCCGTACAGCGAGTTATTACCGGCAACAATCACAGAGTCGGTAATGGAGAGGTTAAAAATTTCACCCCAAAGAACATCATTCCCACCCGTGACGGTGCCGCCAGAAATACTCGCAAAGTGCTCTCCATACAGCACATCATTCCCAGCTGTGACCGTACTGTTAGAAATAGCTTGAAAATATTCCCCAACCAATACATCATTCCCAGCCGTGATTACTCCACCGCTGATTTGTCCGCTATAAATTTCGCCATAGAGAGTGTCGTTACCGCTTGTGAATTCACTGCTGACAATGGCTTGTAGCAAAAAGTTCCCGTAGAGAGCATCATTTCCCCCAATCACCGTGCCACCAGTGATTAAGCCTTCGCTATAGTACTCTCCATAGAGTTGAGAGTTACCACCTGTTACGGTACTGCCAGAGATAAAAGCTCCATAGCGCTGCCCAACAATAAAATCATTACCACCACGAATCGAGCCAGCGGCAATTGCCGAATAATATTCACCAACTAAATAATTGCCCTGATCACTAACAATGGCGTCATTGATAGGGGCGTTGTTGTGGGAAAATCCGTAGATTGCATCTCCCCCACCAACAACTGTCCCCCCAGTAATGGCACTTAGGTAAATCTCTCCATATATATAGTCAAAACCACCTGTGACAGTTGCTCCAAAAATAGAATTACTGTAAACCTCCCCACTTAAGAAATCACTGCCGCCTTGAATGGACGCATCACCTGAAACCGAGCCAAAGTACCATTCCCCCGCAATCAAGTCAGAGCCACCCGTAATCTGCCCACCCGTAATTGGGAAGCTATAAAACTCGCCTAAGATTAGGTCGCCACCACCTGTAACAGTACCACCTGTAATTTCTCCCTGGTATCGCTCACCATACAATTCATCATTGCCCCCAGTGACAATCCCACCGGTAATGTTTAGGTTATAGAACTCGCCATAAAGATTATCAGCGCCCCCGGTGACAGAGCCGCCCGTTATGTTAACGTAATTTTCTCCGTGGATTCGATCATTAGCCCCGGTAACTGTGCCTCCGGTAATGCTGGTGATGTACTGTTCGCCGTACAGATCATCATCGCCGCCAATAATGAAACCAGCAACTAAAGCACCAGAATAAAATTCTCCATAAAGGTAATCTTCCCCTGCTACGACTGAAGCACCCGTAATGCTGCTGATGTACTGTTCGCCGTAAAGGGAATCATTGCCCCCAATGACGACCCCGCCGGTAATGCTGCTGAAGTAGTGTTCTCCATATATGGTGTCACTTCCACCGACGACTGTCCCAGCCACAATGCTACTGGCGTAATACTCTCCGTAAATTGAGTCTGTTCCACCCGTAACGCTGCCCCCAGTAATCTGACCGGTATATAGTTCCCCGTAGAGCCGATCATTACCCCCAACAATACTGGCCAGGCCAATTATTCCGCCACTGTATCGCTCCCCAAAAATAACATCTGCACCCCCGGTAACTGTGCCTTCGGTAATGCTGCTGTTGTGGTACTCTCCATAAATGAAATCCTGGCCACCGACAACCGTGCCGCCCGCAATAATGCCATACCGTTCACCATTGATTTCATCGCCCCCACCCTGAACAGTGCCGCCCGCAATCAAGTTTAAATAATACTCTCCGTAGAGGTAATCACTACCCCCCATAACACTACCGTTAGTAATTGCAAAGTTATAATACTCCCCCGAGATGTTATCGCCCCCTCCCTGAACAATACCGCCTGTGATCTGTCCTAAATAGTACTCACCTATGATGTCGTCACTCCCTCCAGTGACAATTCCACCCCCAATTGTGGTGTACCATTCTCCATAAAGAAAATCATTGCCCCCGGCAATCAGCCCACCCGCAATCTGGGAAACATAGCGCTCCCCACGAACAAAATCATTACCCCCGGTCACTGTGCCACCGGTAATGCTGGTGCTGTGGTACTCCCCGAAAATAATGTCAATACCACCAACAACCGTGCCACCCGTGATTTGTCCCTGATATCGTTCCCCATCAAGAATGTCATTTCCACCTGTGATAGATGCTGTAGAGGTGGCCGAAATCACATATCGCTCACCGTAGATTAAATCTGCGCCCCCCTGGATGGAGTTGGTGGTGATGTTGGTGTTGTACCAGTCCCCAAAGATGGTGTCGTTGAAAGCGTTTCCACTGGTATTTCCTAAAAGAGTTTCACCAAATAGAGTGTCATCCCCAGAAACCCCACTGGGTACACCGCCAATGCTGCAACCAACGAGATAATCCGCGCCCCCCAACCCATTAATCGTGTCGTCCGCGGTATCCCCCATAATGGTGTCTGTACCGGCAGTGGGGCCCAAACCTGGATTGAAAATGATGGCCATAAAAAAATCTCGTTGAGTGAATGGAGTGCGCGGCGACAACTTTCATGCTATCGAAATAAGTTAGGGAATTGATGTTTTTGTAAAGGTCTTTCACAATAATTGATATTCCCCCGGACTGTGTTTTAGTTCGTCATCCTTCAAGTTAAAAATGAGTCGGCTTAAAACAGCAAAATTCTAGGATTAAATTCACAATAAATTAGGTAAGAATGCAACCGCAGCCTGAGGAGATTAAGACAGGGTTAAGATTTGTCAGCAGCAGAACTATAATGATGACCATAGAAAATTGTATATATTAATTTTGGGTTATGTCCTTGAATCACTTGGCCGTGAATTTATGATGAAACTCCGTCCTCAGGATATTGCCAAATTGGAGCAGTTTTTAGAGCGGGTCGCCCAGGAAACCTATCCCGAACCTCCTTCGGAGTTACACACTAAAATTACCCGGGATATGTTTGCTCAGATGGTTTCTCAGTTGCCCTTGCCGCCGGATGCAGAGATTTTAGATATTGGCTGCGGACAGGGCCTGGCCTTGGAACTTTTTCAGGAAAAGGGGTTACGGGCAACGGGGATCACCCTGAATGATGAGGATGTGCGCGTTTGCCAGGCCAAGGGATTTAAGGTGCTGAAAATGGATCAATCGTTTTTAGATTTCCCTGCAGAAGCCTTTGATTGTGTTTGGTGTCGGCACTGTTTAGAACATAGTATTTTTCCATACTTCACCCTAAATGAAATTAACCGTGTGCTTAGACCCCAAGGCTTGCTGTATTTGGAAATGCCATCACCGGAAACGGCCTGTCGCCATGAGTCCAATAAAAATCATTACAGCGTGCTGGGTAAACGAATGTGGCTAGAGTTACTTAAACGATCGGGCTTTCAGTTAGTCAATGCACTGGATATCAATTTCCAAACGAGGTTGGGGTCAGATACCTACTGGGTTTTTATGAGTCGAAAACAATGATTTTTATGATCGAGATGCATTCATCAATTGAATACTCTCCGTGAAATGGTATAAGTTAACTCTCTTAGGTTCATTAGTTTTTGGTAAGGCTAACGCTTTATGGCCCCAACTCCCCTGGATATTAGCCAAGTTCTCAAATCCGCTCATCAAGCCTTACAACGAGGAGAGGTTCAACAAACCGAGCAACTCTGTCAACAGGTCTTGGCCTTTGCCCCCGACACCCCTGGAGCCCATTACTTACTTGGTTTAGTGGCAGATCAACAGTCGAAATATCCTGAGGCAATTAATTTCTATCAGCGGGTCATTCAACTTCAGCCTGAAAATTACAATGCTTACAACGACTTAGGAAATGCGCTGCAACGGTCTAAAAACGTACCCCAGGCCCTACCCTGCTATCAGAAAGCAATTAGTCTCAATCCGAAAAACGCCCAGGCCTACAGTAATTTAGGAGTGGCATTGCAAGAGTTGGGTCGGTATGAAGAAGCCCAAGCCACTTATCGCCAGGGCATTCAAGCTGATCCAACCTATTCCCACGCCTACTATAACTTGGGTAAATCCTATCAAAGTCAAGATCAGCTAGAGGAAGCAATTCTTGCCTATCAACGCTGTATCGAGGTGGATGCTAAGTACACAATGGCATATAACAACATGGGCCTGGCCTATTACGACTTGGGTCAAATCGAGCAATCCTTAGCTGCCTATGAAAAAGCGCTTGCCCTTGAGCCAGACTATGCCAATGGTCATCAAAACTATTCCTTAGCATTACTGTTAGCTGGAGACTATACCCGTGGCTGGACTGAGTACGAATGGCGGTGGAAAGCGAAAGGCCCGGATAATCGGCCACCCCGTCCATTTGAGCAACCGATTTGGGATGGGCAACCTTTTCCTGGAAAAACACTCCTGATCCACTCAGAGCAAGGGTTTGGCGACACGATTCAGTTTGTCCGGTATGCAACAGTGGCCGCGACAAAGGGGGGGAAAGTAATCGTCGAGTGTCAGGGGCCGCTGGTGAGTTTATTGCGAACAGTTCCAGGTGTGAGCCAGGTGATTGCCCGTGGGGCAGAGTTACCGGATTTTGATCTCCATGCTGCGACGCTCTCATTGCCCCATATTCTCAAAACGACGCTCGCCACCATTCCCAATCAGGTTCCCTACCTGCGGGCTGATGCGGTCGCATTACCTTTACCCCGTCCGAAAAAGCCAGTGCGCTTAAAAGTTGGTCTGGCCTGGGCTGGTAGTCCTGGAAATCGCAATGATCATCGCCGCTCTTGTCCCTTACATCACTGGTTGCCACTATTTGAGATTCCAGAGGTTGAGTTTTATAACCTCTATAAGGGGCCAAGGTTGCGGGAGATACAGACAATACTTCAGCAGGGAAAGATTCGGAACCTAAGCGAACGGATGCGAACCTTTGCCGATACCGCCGCATTAATTTCCCAGCTGGATTTAGTCATTAGCGTGGATTCTGCCCCAGTTCATTTAACAGGAGCTTTGGGGAAGCCGGCCTGGGTTCTACTCTCCTGTGCCTGTGATTGGCGGTGGTTGCTTAATCGAGATGATAGTCCCTGGTATCCGACTGTGCGGATTTTTCGGCAATCTCAGTTTCAAAATTGGGATGCGGTGATGGCTGAGGTTGTTGCGGCACTCAAACAAGAATTAGCTTTAGCTTCTACTCCCCCTGCTTTACCGTTGAACTTAGGGACAGATAAACCAATTTCTGATCCGTCCAATCCCTCAGATCGCCAGGCCATTGGGATTAGTTGGGAAATTGGAGTGACAACGGGGTGGCGAGTTTATGGCCTGAATTTAACCCTCGCACTACTAAAAACAGACCAGTATGCCCCGTTGCCCTTAACACCCCTACCAGAAGCGGCTGCCTTGAATCCTTTGCACCGCACCCTGATTAATCCCACCCTGCAACCCCAGACTCAACTACGACAAATCCTCCAACAGCATCCCCCGGATCATGTTTTCCAGGCCAACTTTGTCTGTCTCCACGCCCTTGGCAATCATTGTGTTTCCTTGCCCTTAATGGATCGCTTGCGGGGAAAAGCCAATGTTGGAGTGATTTTTTCGGAAGACACGGCCTGGAAGGATACAGGAATTACCAAAGCCCAAACCTACGATCATTTGATAGCGGGTTCTACCTGGAATCAGGAAGTTCTTAAATCGGTCGGGATTCAACGGGTAACAACTGTAGCCCAAGGAGTTGATCCAGCCCTATTCCATCCAGCGCCTAAGGTGGGCTTGTTTGGTAAGCGGTTTGTGATTTTTTCTGGCGGCAAGCTGGAATTTCGCAAAGGTCAAGATATTGTCATTGCCGCATTTCGGGAATTTTTCAACCGCCATGATGACGCACTCTTGCTCACGGCCTGGTATAACCCTTGGCTGAATACAATGACTGAAATTGATCGGGCTGGCTATGTGCAAGGCCTCCCTCAGATACAAGATGGTCGGTTGGATTTGTTGGGTTGGTTAGCCAATAATGGAATCCCACCCCATGCCGTGATTGATCTTGGCCCCGTCCCCAATCCCCAAATGCCCACAATTTATCGAGAAGCAGATATTGCTATTTTTCCCAACCGAGCTGAAGGAGGAACCAATCTCGTTGCAATGGAGTGCCTGGCCTGTGGAATTCCAACCGTCTTATCAGCCAATACCGGGCATTTAGATTTAATTGGTGATTTGAGTACCCCCACCCATTGTTATCCTTTAACATCCCAGGGCCCGGTTAAGCCTACAGAGCAGTTTCGAGGCACAGATGGATGGGGTGAGTCAGAGGTTGAAGAACTCGTGGAGGTATTGGAGCGGGCTTACCAAAATCGGTCAGAGGCAAAACAAAGAGGACAAGCCGCCTCCGAGTTTATGCAGACCTGGGCCTGGAGCTCCCAGACAACCAAGCTATTACAGGCACTCCAGCCGTGGCTATAGGCCTTAAACAGAAGGGATAACCGTTCCTGTACTGGCAATCCAATCGCCAGCTATAATTCCTGCTAAATTGTTAAGATATGTAAATAATTCTCACAAATACAGGTTGACGTGGGACAGCGGGTCATTGTAATTGGGGCTGGAATTGGGGGGTTAACAGCGGCGGCGTTGTTGGCACGTCGGGGCTATGAGGTTTTGGTGTTGGAGCAGGCAGCCATTCTGGGGGGATGTGCTTCCACCTTTAGGCGCCAGGGATTTACCTTCGATGTCGGGGCAACTCAAGTGGCCGGCCTCGAACCGGGGGGCATTCATTGGCGGGTTTTTCAAGATTTGGAGCAACCCTTGCCCGCAGCCACCATTTGTGATCCAGCCTGTGCGGTTTATTTGCCGGGAGAAGCTGAACCAATCCAGGCCTGGCATGATCCACACCGATGGCAACAGGAACGACAAAAGCAGTTTCCTGGCAGTGAACATTTCTGGGAATTATTAGCCTCTCTGTTTGCCATCAGTTGGCGGTTTCAGGGCCGTGATCCCGTCTTACCCCCACGCACACTTTGGGACTTAGGAAAACTCCTGGGGGCAATCCGGCCCGATACATTGCTAACCATGCCCTATAGTCTTTTAACCGTGGCGGATGTGTTGACCTTACTGGGCCTGGGGCAGCAACAGCGTCTAAGACGATTTTTGGATTTGCAACTCAAACTCTATTCCCAAGTAGATGCTGCGGAAACAGCCGTTTTGTATGGTGCAACGGCATTGGCAATGTCCCAGGCCCCGTTTGGGTTGTTTCATCTCAAGGGCAGTATGCAGGTGTTGGCTCAGCAGCTCAATCAAGGCCTGGAAAAATTTGGGGGCAGAATCTTGACCCGGCATTGTGTGGACGCCATTCATCTGGAAGATGGGCGGGCTAGGGCAGTGACCGTGCGGAACTTAAGAACGCAACAGGTGTTTCGAGAATCTGCGGATCAAATTGTGGCCAATGTAACGGTGCAAAACCTCTGTCAACTCCTGGGGGCTCAGGTTCCCCGTGGCTACAACCAACGTATGGAAAAACTACCACCGGCCTCAGGGGCATTTATTCTCTACCTTGGTGTCCGAGAGGATGCAATTCCCGATCCCTGTCCCCCCCATTTACAGTTCTTGTACGATGACCATGGCCCGATTGCGGAAAACAATTCCCTGTTTGTCTCCGTTAGCCAGGCCGGGGATGGACGGGCTCCCGAGGGTTTTCGGACAATTATTGCCTCGAGTTTTACGGATGCGCGTCTGTGGTGGGGCGATGAGGTGGACTATCCTGCCCGAAAACAGGCCTATACCCAAACAGCTCTAGAACGCCTGGGCCAATATTTTGACTTGACCTCCGCCACAATTCAGCACCTTGAAGCGGCCACTCCGCGCACCTTTGCCCGCTATACCGCCCGAGATTTAGGAATTGTTGGGGGGCTGGGGCAGCGGATTAGTACCTTTGGCCCGTTTGCGGTCGGGACACGGACACCGATTCCGCAATTGTGGTTAGTGGGAGATTCTACCCATCCAGGAGAGGGAACGGCAGGGGTTAGTTACGGGGCCTGGACATTGGTGGAGCAAATTCTCGCCGAGGGTTAATCCAGCCCCAAGATCAGTTCAATTCAGTCTATAACTCTCTAAAAAAGCTGGGTAGAGAATTCCTCGGGGGAGTGAGACACCATCAAGCAAGCGGTACATTGGCAAGGAGTTCCACAGCGAATACAGCCATAGCCGCGGGTGATACTGTCTTCTTGCCAAAAGCAGGGGAGTTCAATCACTGGTGTCCAGGCCAAGTGGGTTAAAAAGGGCAGAATTCCGGGAGCTGGGCTTTCTTTCCAGACCAGGGTGTAGCTGGGTAAGCCAAGTTGGGTTTGGGCTGTGATCTGCGCCAGACTGCTTTGATAGAGTTGTCTCGCAATTCCTTGCCGCCGGGCCTGGGGAATCACCACAATTTGACCTAACCAAAGACTAGGAAATTGCAGAAAATTAGGGGGCAAAGGCTGATGGTTTCGGGGCCTGGGGAATGTGGTTCGATACTGCCAAGTGACAAAGCCTAAAAGGCGGGATTCATCGGCGTTGACGGCAACGGTTAAGGTGCTTTCGGGTAAGGTTATTTGATACTCAACTGCTGACCAATAGCCATAACCAAAAACTTGATTTGCCAGGCCCTGACATGCTCCCAAATCCTCAGAAACTGCCGGTCGAACTTGAATATGGGGGGCCGAGGTTGCCATTCAATTTCTTCAATACTAAGAATTGCAAAGTTTACCTAAACGTACTAGAATCCGTCACATTGTTCTGTTAACTGTTTTGTAACAATTCAGTTATTCATCCATAGCGCAGACAGAGGAAAAAAAAGTGGGAGTGTTCAACAAGCTTTCGCGAGACATCGGCATTGATTTAGGAACCGCTAACACATTGGTCTATGTCTCCGGGCGGGGTGTGGTGCTAGAGGAACCCTCTGTCGTCGCTATTGATCAAATTACGCAGCAACCCCTGGCGGTGGGCACAGAGGCCAAACGGATGCTCGGTCGGACTCCGGGGAACGTTGTTGCCGTGCGGCCCCTTCGGGATGGGGTCATCGCCGACTTTGAACGGGCTGAAATTATGCTCAAGTACTTCATGCGGCAGGTTCATGGGGGGAAAAACCTATTTGCACCCCGGGTGGTGGTGGGAATTCCCAGTGGCGTGACTGGAGTTGAACGGCGGGCGATTGAGGATGCCGCGCGGGGTGCGGGGGCCCGGGAAGTTTATTTGATTGATGAACCCGTGGCAGCGGCTTTTGGTGCAGGCTTACCCGTAGAAGAACCCACGGGAAACATGATTGTTGATATTGGCGGTGGCACCACTGAGGTGGCGGTTTTGAGTATGCAGGGAACTGTGCTCAGTGAGTCGGTGCGGATTGCTGGGGATGAATTGTCCGATGCGATTACCCAATACATGAAAAAAGTTCACAACATGATCGTTGGAGAGCGCACCGCAGAGGAAGTTAAAATTCGGATTGGTTCGGCCTACCCCAATGATCATTACGATGATGAGGGCATGGAAGTCCGGGGCTTGCATCAACTGTCCGGCTTGCCGCGCACCGTCACCATTAAAACTCCAGAAATTCGTGAAAGCATGGCAGAGCCTTTGACCGGAATTATCGAAGCCATCAAACGAACCCTTGAGCGGACTCCCCCAGAATTGGCCGCAGATATTGTTGATCGGGGCATTATGCTGGCTGGGGGCGGGGCCTTACTCAAGGGCCTAGATACGTTAATTAGTCATGAAACTGGGATTGTTGTCCATGTGGCTCCGGATCCGTTGCGGTGTGTGGTTCTTGGGACTGGGCGAGTGCTGGAAAACTTCAAGGAACTGGGGCGGGTTTTTGGCGGCCAAGGGGGAGCATCTGCTTAATCAGTTGTCAGGATTGCCAGGGATGAGTCAACAGCGGGGAAATCTATGGCGGTTGCGCAAAAGGGTTAGTCCAGAATGGGAGTAGTTGTTCGCTGGTGGACACGATTCAGTAGTATCCTCATCCTGGCCGGTGTGAGTGTTGGAGCCGCCTGGGTTGTTCGGGAAACCAACGGGGCCGGGTTACGGGAACTCTATCGGGTGATGACGCTGCCCCTGTACGGTGGAAGCAACAATACCGATCAACTCATTCAAGCTCGCACCTGGGAGTTAGAACAACGCCTAGCGGAAGTCCAGGCCCAGAACGAACAACTGCGGCAAATCCTGGAAATTCCCCAGGTCAAAACCAATCAAGCGGTGGTGGCTCGAGTGATTGGCCGAAGTGCAGACCATTGGTGGCAGCAGGTTTTACTCAATCAGGGGAGTCGGCAAGGCCTGGATCAAGGGGCGGTGGTTTTAGCCAGTGGTGGAGTTGTCGGCCGGATTAGCAGTATTACGCCCCATACCAGCCGCGTTCTACTCTTAAGTGATCCCAATAGCCGAGTTGGGGTGGTGGTGGGACGAACCCGGCAAATGGGAATTCTTCGGGGGCAATTGGGCAGTAAGGCCGTATTGGAATTCTTTGATAAAGATCCGAAGGTTCAACCCCAAGATGCTGTTCTCACCTCAGAATTGAGTAGTTTATTTCCAGCGGGGCTGCCCGTGGGTGTGATTGAATCGGTGGATTTAAGTGATACGACCCGTCCCCATGCCATCGTGCAGTTGGCGGCCCCGGTTGAACGCTTGGAATGGGTACAGGTAATGGTAAATGGACAATCCTCTGAAAGAACTCTCACCCCTAGCCCGTAATATTCTCAATGGCCTGGTGATTGTTCTCTCCATTTGTTTTTGTGTGGGAGTCGCCCTCTGGCACCATTCCGGTTGGGCAATGTCGGGGATTTATCCTGATTGGTTTTTGATCTGGGTTGTGGTCTGGAGTGTGAAGCGTCCGGCCTGGCAGGGGGTTGTGGCAGGGATTTGCTTGGGCTTCATTCAAGATGGGTTAACGAGTCATCATCCCACCCATGCCTTGGCTTTGGCCATGGTCGGCCTGTTAACCTCTCTCTTGCAAAAACAACGCTATGTTTCCGAGGACTTTATTTCCGTGGCTCTGATTACCTTTGCCATGGCGATTATCGGGGCAACAATCATGGCGGGACAATTGAGTTTTGTCTCAGGACGGGATGTCGCCGAAGTTTGGCAGCAACACCGACAAATTGCCCTTGGATCAGCGATTCTGAGTAGCCTTTGGGCCCCAATCATTTATGCTCCCCTCAATCTTTGGTGGCAGTGGTTAGAGGGGGCGCAGGATAAGTAAGGCTCAGTCCACACCATTCAAGGCCTGATCTCATTGGGGTGTTGTTCATTTGGCACTCATCCAGTTGGGGCCGGTGTGGGCCTCCACGACTAGGGGCACAGAGAGGGGGATGGCTTGGCCCATGGTGGATTCAATGAGGGGTTGTAGCTCCTGCCATTCCGAGGAGGGCATTTCCATGACGAGTTCATCGTGCACCTGGAGGAGAATCCGGGCTTGAAAGGGTTGGAGGGCCTGGTGAAGTTTGATCATCGCCACTTTGATTAGGTCAGCACTGGAGCCTTGAATCGGTGCATTGGCCGCTGCCCGCAGTTGCCCACGTTCAAAGTTGGACATTTTTAGTTTATTCGTGTCAATTTCCTCTAATTCGCCGAGGGGTGTGCCTAGGAGTTTTTTCAGCTCTGGACTCTCAAAGTTAAAGTATCGCCGCCGGCCTAAAATTGTTTCAACGTAACCTTGGGCAATCGCTCGATATTCCATGCGTTGAAGGTAGGCAAACACCTGGGGGTAGCGATCATAGAATTTTTGAATAAAGTCCTTGGCCTGGGCTAGGGACACACCAGCTTCGCGGGAAAATCGTTGGGCTCCCATGCCGTAAATGACACCAAAGTTAATGATCTTGGCCAGTCGCCGCTCTTCGGAGGTAATGGTTTCTTTTTCGAGGAGTAACTGCGCGGTTAAGGTGTGAACGTCCTGGAGATTTTGATAGGCGCTAATTAAGCGGGGTTCTTGACTGAGGTGGGCGAGAATGCGTAATTCAATTTGCGAGTAATCAGCTGAGACTAAAATCCACTCGGGTTCCGGAATAAAAGCCGCCCGAATTTGCCGACTAAACTCAGTCCGAATGGGGATATTTTGCAGGTTGGGATTGGAGGAGGAAAGCCGACCGGTGGCAGTAATGGCCTGGTTGAAGTCGGTATGGACGCGCTGGGTATCGGGACGAACTAGGGCGGGTAGGGCATCCACATAGGTAGATTTCAATTTAGCCAGGGTGCGATGTTCTAGGATCACGTCAATAATGGGGTGATCTCCCTGGAGTTTTTCTAAGGTTGCAGCATCGGTGGAATAGCCCAGTTTGGTTTTGCGGGTTTTCTTGGTATCCAGGCCCAGAGTATTAAACAATAATTGACTCAGTTGTTTCGGAGACCCTAAATTAAAATCAAATCCGGCAAGTTCGTAGGCCTGGGTTTCCAATTGATGGAGCTGCTGATTGAGTTGCTCAGACAGGGTATTCAGGTAATCACTATCAATCCGAATTCCCACGGTTTCCATGGCCGCCAAGACGGGTTCTAAGGGCAGTTCGACCTGAGTAAGCAGATCGAAAAGGTGTGGGGTTTTCTTAAGCTCGTGTTTTAGCGGTTCTACTAATAAATAGGTGGTATAAACATCCAGGCCACAGTATTGGGCAACATCCGCAATGGGGACATCGGCGAGGGATTGACCTTTACTGACGAGAGCACCGTAGGTTTGGGCGGTAATTGGTAAATATCGACTGGAAATATCCGTGAGATTGTGGCTGCCCTCGGGATTGATGACATAACTGGCCAGCATTGGATCAAAGACAACGCCTGCTAACGCAATGCCTTGAAACTGCAACACCAGCCGGTCATATTTGGCATTCTGGAGCACTTTAGGATAAGGGGCATCGGCGAGAATCGGTGTGAGTTTTTCTCGAACCAAATCCAGGCCCAAATTTTCGCCCTGGGAATGTCCAATGGGTAGATAGGCCATATCCCCCAGGCCAGGCCCCCAGCAGCAACCAATCCCGACTAAGTTGGCATCCCGTGGTGAAAGTGAGGTGGTTTCTGTATCCCAAGCCACGGGGTTATTAACATCGGTTTGAGTTTCAAGAATACCTATTAATTCATTGAGCTTTTCTGGGGTATCAATAATTTGCACGGCGAGCTGCGGGGCCTGGGGGCTATCACTGGCAGAGAAAAACCAATCATCCTCCGGCTCAGGGGTTGTTATGGGAGTTCCCCCGACTTTTTCATGGAGCTGTTGCAGAGATGTTTTGATTCCTTTGAATTCCAACTTGGTCAACAGTGGCTCTAGGGTGTCCCAATCAAAATCCCCTAAGACTAACTGCGAGAAATCCACATCAATCGGTGTGTTCAAGGCAATCTGGGCCAGGAATTGGGAGTGACGGGCAGAATCTAGACCTTCTTTAAGTTTTTTCTGGGTAGCACCTTTAATCTCGTCCAAATGGGCATAGACATTTTCTAAGCTGCCATACTGCTCTAGGAGTTGAACAGCCGTTTTCGGGCCAATGCCGCGTACCCCAGGAATATTATCTGAGGTGTCTCCGCAGAGGGCTTTGTAATCCACGACCTGATGTGGCCAGACCCCCAGCTTGGTTTTGACCTCCTCGGGGCCAAAGGTTTTCCCAGGGGTATTGGTTTTGGCAAAGGCGGAACTGAGATGGAGGACAGAAATTCCTTTTTCCGGATCAATTAACTGAAATAAGTCCTGATCGCCGCTAACAATTTTAACCCTAAGTCCGGCCTGGCTGGCCTGCTGGGCAACGGTGCCAATCACATCGTCGGCTTCATAACCTGGAGAAATCAAAATTGGTACATGCAGGGCCTGGAGCAGGAGTTGGAGGTTTTCTAAATCTGGAGCAAAGTCATCCGGGGTTTCAGGGCGGCCCTCTTTGTAGGTGCTATCGGCTTCATGGCGAAATGTCGGGCCACCCAGATCGAAGGCAACGGCTAAATGATCCGATTCCTCGGTCTGGATCACCTCTAGCAGTGTTTTTAAAAAACCAAAGGTAATGCTGGTGGGAATTCCCGTGGATGTCCGTAAGCCCCCATCCCGGCCCTTCGCAAAGGCATAGTAGGCCCGAAAGGCAAGGGAATGTCCATCAATTAACAGCAATGTTGAGTTGGCCGGGGTCATTCCCTTATCCTCTGGCGATTAGCTCAGGTGTGTGGTTTTAGCTCACAGGTATCAAATCTTAGGACAGTTCCAGGGCCTGGGGTAAGGATTCTGGCTGCATCTCGGGATTATTCAGGCTGGGATTACGGAAGCCCTGGACTAAATAGACCTGAATTTTGTGTTCTTTGCCCTTCAACTCCAACGCCCCCCAGGCCTCGACTTGATAACGATCCGGGACATAGGCTAGGGTTTCGGCGGCAATCAAAATGCGACAGGGGGTCGGGTGCCGATGTTTATCAACACTTTCTAACCGGGAGGCCGTATTCACACTATCTCCAATCACCCCATACTCCAATCGGGTTTTACTGCCTAAACTGCCCACCACAATCGGGCCCGTAAAAATTCCCACCCGCATGCCCACCTGGGGTAAGCCCTGCGTTGCCCAAACTTTATTGAGTTCCGCTAAGGAAGCCCCGAGGGCCAAGGCACAATCCACCGCATGTTGGGCATCTTGGGCAATTTCCGTATCCGACGTCCGGGGGATGGGCACACCAAACACTGCCATAATCCCATCACCGGTAAATTTGTTGATCACCCCTTGATGGGCCTGGACAATATCCGCGACTTTTTCCAGATAGGCATTGAGCCAGGGCAATAACTCCTCCGGGGGCATGGTTTCAGAAATCGTACTAAAGCCCTTGAGATCCGTAAACAACAGCGTGGCGACCAGTTTCTGTCCGGGTAAGCGACCATCTTCTAGGAGTTCATCTCGCCGTTGCCAAAGGGTATCCGCAATTTCTGGAGAGGTACTTTGACCCAAGAGCCGCATCACCATTTGCCGTTGTTGTTGGGCCTGTTGCGCGGTGTAGGTGACAATGCTGCCAGCGGCAATAGCAAACGCCAGGGCCGGGGGGACAAGAGGAATCCAGCCCAAATTGAGGAAAACCCCGTAGGTCGTACCCAGCAAAGCCAGTAAACAGGCCCCAGAGCCGAGAGCCAAGACTAAGGGTTGTCGAAAACGCCAGGTTAAGAGGGCACCAATCCCGGCCCAGAGCAAAATCCAGGCCACTTCCACGGGCCAAGACCAGTACCAAATTTGCGCCTGTTGTCCGGCCCCGGCATCGAGAAATTGGCTAATCATTTGCCCGTGGATGAAAACCCCAGGCATCCGTTGTTCGTCCTGAATCCCAGAACTGAAGGGAGTGTAGAAAAAGTCTTTGCCACTTTCTGCGAGGGTGCCAATGAGGACAATCCGGTTTTCGATTAAGGCTGGATCAACCCGATCCTCCAGCACATCCCCCAGGGAAACCCAGGTTAAGGCCCGATTGTCCCCGTGGTAGTTCAGCATAACCTGATAGCCTTGGGTATCGGCATTGACGTAGGCGGCGGAATTGGGCTCTAGGGGAACAAAAATCGTTTGCCCCAGTTGCATTTGGTTGGGATTAGCGGGGTTGGCGGTCGGAACAACACCCTCATCTTGGAGGTAACGCAGGGAGAGTCTGAGGGAAAACGAAAATAGGGTCTCTTCCTCTCCCGCCATAAACAAAATATTCCGGCGGACGGTTCCTCCCGCATCGACAATTACATCATTGAAGCCCACTTGTTCCGGGGGTAAGCTGGCAGGCGGTTTAATGGTGGGATGCAGCTCATCGCCAATTTTCGTCACGCCAAAAATCCGGTCGGAATTGGCTAGGATTTGGTTGAATTCGGCCTGGCCTGGGGCAACGGAAATATCCCGATAAATATCTAACCCAATGGCTCGGGGGTTGGCGGCCAGGAGCTTTTTAAATAGATCCGCATAGATTTGATCCGGGAGGGGCCAGGTTTGCAGGGCTTGAATATCGGCTTCTGTAATCCCCACCACTAAAATCCGCTCGTCCGGGGGTTGCAGGGGCCGCAACTGTATCAAGCGATCGTAGGCCCCCAACTCCAAGGGTTCCAGCCCCCCCAGGCCCCGCACTAGAACCACCAACCCCGTCGCAATAGTTGTCGCCAACCCCACCACCGCCACCGAAATCGCCTGGGACTTATCTGGACGGAAGAGTCGTTGAACCACATGAGACAATGGAAAGCGCATAACTGCCCGCCGGATTTGAGGACTGAGGTGCTATCGATTTCCATCTTGCCATCCAGGCCCAGCCGCTGTCGGGGAGAGATGATTCAGCCCTGATCCCGTTAACCATGGATGTCCCAATGTTGGAGTGGCCGAAAAAATTATGAATTACTTAGTCGCGACCTTTGGGGATCGAATGGCCACCGAAGCTGCCTACACCGCCTTGGAGTTAACCGGATATCCCTTAGACAAAGCCAGCATCTATGGCCTGGGCTACAAAACTGAAACTGATCTCCAGGCCCTTTACGATCCCTATTTAACTGCTCGGCAAGAAATGCAACGGATGCTGGTGTGGCTGGTACCCTTTGGTTTTTTTGCCGGATTCACCTTCAATCAAGTCACCGCCATCCAAATTATCAGCAGTTTTACGCCTCTGAATAACAGTGTTCTGGGGGGGCTATTTGGGGCCATTGCTGGGGGCCTGGGGAGCTTGACCGTCGGCGGGGGACTAAAAGTGGTTTTGTCAGGCAAAGCGGGAACGCCATTCCGGCAACGGTTGCGACAGGGCCAATATCTCCTTGTGGTCACAGGTTCGGAAACCCAACTTCGCCAGGCCGAGCGGTGTTTAGGGCCCACATCTCCCCTCTATCTCCAGGCCTACGAAACCCTTTAAATCCAAGAAGGTTAAGACGGGGTCATGGCCTGGCCTGGGGAGGATTCGGTACAGTGGGGGCAGCCATTGTCTCCCTGGGAGTTTTCGATGCCCGTCCATAGCCTGAGTCCCCGGACAAAAATCGTCGCCACCATTGGCCCTGCCAGTAGTGATAAGGCCACCCTAACCGCAATGGTCAAGGCTGGGATGAGTGTGGCCCGCCTCAATTTTTCCCACGGGAGCTACGAGGATCATGCCCGGATGGTGGCCTTGCTGCGGGAAGTATCTTTGGAGTTGGATCAACCCATTACCCTCCTTCAGGATTTACAGGGGCCAAAAATTCGGGTGGGACAGTTACCGGGGGGAGAACTCCAACTGATTCCCGGACAGACCGTAACCTTGATCCCCCTAGACAACGACTATCCTGACCCCCAGGCCATCCCGATTGACTATCCCTATCTAGCTGATGATGCAACCCCAGGGGCACAGGTGCTATTGGATGATGGTCTGTTGGAGTTGGAGGTAATGGCCATCGAGCCACCCGCAGTTATTTGCCAAGTGATTGAAGGGGGGCCGCTGAAAAGTCGTAAAGGCGTGAATTTGCCCAGCTTGGATTTGCGTTTGCCCTCCATGACAGAAAAAGATAAGCAGGATCTGATTTTTGGTCTGTCCCAAGGGGTGGACTGGATTTCCTTGAGTTTTGTTCGCAAAGCGGAAGATGTCCAGGCCCTGAAAGCTTTACTGGTTGAACATGGGGCTGCTGATACTCCAGTCTTGGCAAAAATTGAAAAACCCCAGGCCATTGCCAACCTCGAAGCCATCGTCGAAGAATGTAACGGCCTAATGGTGGCCCGTGGTGATTTGGGGGTGGAAATGCGCCCGGAATCCGTACCGATGTTGCAGAAAAAAATTATTCGACTGTGCAATCAAAAGGCGATTCCTGTGATTACCGCCACCCAGATGTTGGACAGCATGATTCGCAATGCCCGGCCGACCCGCGCTGAAGCCAGTGATGTGGCCAATGCGATTTTGGATGGAACGGATGCGGTGATGTTATCCGGGGAGTCGGCGGTGGGGCAGTATCCCGTCCAGGCCGTGGAAATGCTGGCCAAAATTGCCACCGAAGTTGAAAAAAATCTGGAAATTGTCAACTACAGCCCGAGCCATGCCGATGAAACCACTGCCCTTGGGGAAGGGATTAATGCCATTTGTCGAACGTTGCCTTTGCGTTGTATTGCTGCGTTTACCAGTTCAGGATATACCGCCATCGTTGCCGCTGGTGAACGTCCCAATGTGCCTGTGGTTGCCTTTACCCCGAGTCGTGATGTTTACCATCGGCTGAATTTAATTTGGGGGGTACATCCCCTGTTGTTAGAGCATTCCCTCGTCACCTTTGAGGAACTGGTCAAGGAGGCGGAGGTGGATTTGGTTGAACGTAATTTGGTGGTTTCGGGGGATCGGATTTTGGTCATGGGCGGAATTCCCACTCAGCACACCCGTGGCACTAATTTTCTCAAGATTCATCAAATCCCTTAATTTCAGAGGAGTCAAGAGTCATTTTCTGAAGCCCGAAAATTATCGATTATTCAGAGAATTGAGCAGAAATTTTCGATCATGCTTTCATCCCTCCTAACCAGTGGCTTCTTACTCGTTTCCCAGGTCAATTTTTCGGAAGCTCAAACCACGATTCCAAACCATTCAAAGTGTATTTCAAGTTTCTAAAAGCCCTGACAGATAAGGCCTGTAAAGACTCAATCTGAACTTGGCATAGAATATGGGCAGTTTTACCAAAACTGAACCCATCATGTTTTTTAAGCAGAGCTAGCCCAATCAACATAAGGGGCTCGAGAGTCGCAAACTCATTCTATAGAGCCTAGAACAACATCAACGCTGGGGCTCTTAGGATCAGCGAGCTAATGCGACAGTTCTCCAACCTTCAATTTAATTGGGTAATTCTGATCAACGGACAACTCATTGCTGACGTGCCAGACTTCAAAGCAGCCCAAGAACTCATTTTCTAGATTTATCATCGGATGGAACGGACAAGTCTAGTTCAGCGAAAAATACTTGCCCAGTACCAAATGTGGCGACCTCAGCGGAACCTGGATTTTTTTGGTCGGCGGCTGGTCAACCTAGCAAGAGGCTTTCACAGACCTGAAAAGGTGGGGGTTAAGAAAGAGTGAACTAGAGCTTAAGTCAGTGGGGGGGCATGGAAATATAGATGGGGGGTGGGCCTGGATAGTGGCTATGTTGCAAAATCTCGGCATCATCAGCGTTGTGGGGCTTGAGATAGAAGTAATAGGGGTCGCTACGGTGGATTAGGTCATCCTCTGGCTGGGAACGCTGGCTGATCAACAAATCTGTATCAACACGGACATGCATGTACCCCGGAATTAACTCTGTGGGTTGAGCAACATTCGGCGTAAAAATTGTGGCCACGGTGGTTTCTGTTGTTAATTTGATCAGGCTGTTCCCAAGTTCTGGTGGCTGCTCAGTCGGGATTTCTTGCCAGGTAAAGCCAGTTTGGACAAAAGCGCGCAGGGGAAAGATTTGGATATAAAGGGGATGCTCTCGATCCAGATTTTGCATCACGAGAGTTAAGCGATAGGACTGGCCATCCGGCTCATAGGCAACGTTTTGCAGATCAATATAGAGATAGCCGTAACTGGCCTGGTCGAGTTGAGCTAAAGCTTGTTTCTTCACTGCCATGACTCGTCGTTGATACCAGGCCAGGCCAGCATCCAGGCTCCAGGCCCCTGAGAAAATCGGTAACAACCAGAGGAATTTCCGCCGACTCAGGCCTAGATTGGTTCCTAAGGATATTGGTACTGGAGTTGGAGATCGTTCCGGTAACTCTAAGGGGGGTAGGGGATATTCTTTGGGACTGGCCGCAAGTTGTTGGTTAGTCTTGGTTAATCCTCCCCTTTCCAAGTGCAAGACCTGATCGGCATATTCGGTCAGGCTGAGGTTATGGGTAACAATGACCAAGCTGATAGTCTGCGAACGACAGAGATGGAGCAACAGAGCCATGATTTCCCGTTCGGTTGTTTCGTCTAGGTCTCCGGTGGGTTCATCGGCAACGAGGAACGGTGGCGAGTGGATTAAGGCTCTGGCAATGGCAACCCGGCGTTGTTCCCCCCCGGATAATTGGCCTGGGTAGGCTTGGCAACGGTGTCCTAATCCCACTTGCTCCAGTAATAGGGCAGCTCGGTCATAGGCCTGGGTTGACGTAATCTTGCTCCCAACTAAGGCTGGCAAAGCCACATTATCAATGGCGCGTAAGGTGGGTAATAAACTGGCAAATTGAAACACAAACCCAAAGCTGCGGTTCCGCATTTCCGCCCGCTGTCCCGTTGTTAAATTCCACAGACTAATGTCATTGACTTCGACCCAGCCCCGAGTTGGCCGACTTAAGCCGCTGATCATCGCTAACAGGGACGACTTCCCCGACCCGGAGCGGCCAATAATGGCGGTAAATTGGCCTGGCGATAGGTTGAAACTCACCTCATTAACGGCGTCAATCGTGCCCCAGGCCGTGGTGTAGGTTTTACAGAGGTTGTGGGCGTTTAAGGTTGGGGTGTGAGGATTCATGCATTCAGGTTAGCCGAACAATTCAGAAGGATCATGACGGCTAATTTTCCAGGCCGGCACCAAAGCCCCCAGGCTCCCCAGGAAAGCAGCCCCGAGAATACACCCCACGGTTAACTCAATCATGCTCCCCCATCCCGGCCAGAGAAACGAGACCCCAAGGCTGTTTAAGTCATAAATCAGGGTGCGTTGCGAGAAACGGATGAGCCCCAGGCCCAGGCCAGTCCCAATAATCCCCCCGCCGCCGGTCATAAGTGTGGCTTCGAGTAAGACTAAGCCGATTAGTTGTTGGGGTTTGGTGCCAATGGCGGCTAAGAGGCCCAATTCCTGTTGCCGTTCACTGACAATGGCACTAAAAATCACACTAATCATCAACGCCAGTCCGATCAGCATCGCCCCCATTAATAGCCAGATGCCCCGCACCAAAGCCGTTAACCCCGGCCGCACCGTCGTTAAAATCACGTCCGCTGTGATGACTTTGACTTCGGGGGTCTGGGCGAGGATGGCAAACTGAACTTGTTGGGATGTGGCACCGGGCTTGAGTTTGACCAAGAGGGCGGAATACTGGCCTGGTGAGAGTTTGAGCGGATGATTTCCAGTTTGACTGGCCTCTGCCAGCTGCTGCAAGGTTTCAAAATTAACAAACAAGCCTTGTTCATGGGTTCCTACGCCCGTGCGTTCTAAGCGACCATAGACAATTAACTTTTGTCCATAGAGGTAAAGCTCCTGATTCAATTGCTCAGGATGGCCACCGCCCACAATCACATCCCCGGCCTGGAACGGACGCGCTAACTGTTCGACTAACCACGGCTGTACCGTAAAGTCCTGGCCTGGGTCAAAGGCAATTAACTCTACGGAGTGATCCATGGTTCCCGGCCTGTGATACCCCGATTGATCGGCTTGCAGCAGCAATTGAGGAGCTACCTGTGACACACCGGGTACGGCCGCAATTTCGGAAGCCAGGCCAGAGTCGATGGTCGAGTCCGTTGGTGCCGCCGTGAGTAAGGCGGAGGTAATATTTACCAACGTCTTTTGGGGCACCACGAGCAAATCTGCGCCCAAGCGAGAAAAGCTGACGGTCATGCTGGTTTGGGCTCCCCATAACAGGGTTGTCACGGCAAAAATGGCCCCCGTTGCCACCGCTACTGCCCCCATCAAAAATAGGGTTCTGGTTTTCCGTCGCCCCAGATTCTGTAGAGCCAGCCGCAGGAAAATCCAATCTTTCTTCATGTCACCCTAGTTCATCTTGCCGAATTCAAATTAATAAACCTGTGAAGTGTCAACATTTCTTCTCTACAGAACTAGAAATAATGATCTTGCCCTGAGTCGTCCGCGTTCCTGATCAAATCACCCGCCGCAGATCATCTCTGATACTCACAGGCATCCTCCCGGCAGTCGGCTTACATTTGGGTTAGTATGCTGGCGGCAACTGGTCATGCAATTCTGGCTCAACATCAGCGACTTTAGCCAACACAGCCTCGTATTTCCTGCGATCACCACGGCTTGCGCGCTCTTGCAAATACCCCTCAGTCGTTAGTGCTGAGATTTTTTCGGCAACTGCCAGCGCAATAAATTGGTCTAGGGAAATCCCATCCTGCTCTGCAAGTCTCTGCACGCTTCTATACAAGGAGTCGGGTAGCTGGATGCTTAACGTGCTCATGGCAGTGCTCCAATAGACTCAAGGAAGTTTGTCGGGGTCACGGCACGAACTCCAAACCGCTCAATGCCTACAAAATCACGGATATTGTATGTCACTACGCTATCACACCCCGCTTTAACGGCCAGTTCTAACACCATGTCATCCTTTGGATCGGGCAAGAAAGGTCGCCAAAGGAAGAAAATTTGGTGATGAGAAGCAACAGAACAGTGAAAATTAAGAAAATCTTGTATGTCTGCGAGATTAATAGTCAAATTTGGTAGTTCCCGCAATAGAACTTCTTCATACTCCAGAACTAGCGGTACAGAAAGATTGATCTTAAACTGCTCGCTACCGACGAGGCTCAACAGACGAAAAGCACTCCCGTTTCTAGAACGCAGCCCAGCAATAACTACATTTGTGTCAATCACAATTTGGGGAATGGGTATTGGCGACAGCACCAGAGGCATTTATTAGGAACCCACCAATGCTGCATCACTAAAACGGGACGGCGATAACCAGGTTCTGAACCGACAGGATCGGGTAGGTTTGCCCACCAAATTTCTCCCCGAAACATTACCAATCCTCGTGGGGCAAAGACATAAACTGCATCCGTGCCATCACTGGATCAAGTTCAGAGAATTCTGTCTCGTAAACCTGATTCAATTGGAGCAAGATTTGATCATGGTTGTGCTTTTTCAGATATGCCTGTAGTGCTTTTGCATAAAGCTCACTGCGGGACAATCCTAACTGGAGAGCAAGTGCTTCGGCCTCTTCAAAGATTGAATCTGGCAATGAAATTGCAGTTTTCATACTGACCTTAGCTTAGAGTCCTACACTTTGGTTATACCTCAGTTATACCAGAGCTACAAGAACAAAAAGACTATGTAGTGATTTCGCTTAGGAGTTAAACACTAAAAGACTTGAAACCCTTACAGGTAGTTGTTTTATTGGCGTAGCCTCTCAAAGGGATAATGTCTCATTTTTGGCAGAAATAACTATATTGAAAAGGATTTAAACGCTGAACTGAAACCCAGTTCAATGCATACTGCTTTCTCGATTTCTGCCCAATAAACATCTTCTAAAACACCCTGTTTATTTTTAATTCTCTGAGCATTCACAGCCCTCATTTGACTTAAGTTGATGTGCCGATCTCTATCGAGTCCATTCTGCGGAGTTGGTGCAACGTTGACAACGAACGGGTAAGTCTTTGTTCCAGGCAACAAGGGCGCAACGATTGTGGTTGAACCATTTTGGTTGCCGACATCATTTTGCAAAATTAGACAAGGGCGTTCTTTATCGGTTTCATGACCAAGAACAGGTTTTAGATCAACCCACCAGATCTCTCCTCGCTTGTAAGTTAAGTTTCCGTTAGGCATTTAAACCATCACCCACGGCAACATCCCAGGCCGAGATTTCTTCCTGTAACTCTGGGTCATTGGCCTGATCTTTGTATGCCTCTTCTAGCTCTTTCATCAAAATCCGTCTCTTCTCTTGCCAGAGGACAGCATTGATAAAGCTGCTACGGTTGCTGGCGAGCCGATCGACAAAATCGAGAATGTCGTCATCCAAGGTTATGCTGACTTTCTTGCTCATGGTTTTAAGGTGCCTACGGTGGTCTAGTAGGATTACACTGTCATACTAGCTAATCCTACATTGGTGGTCAAGAATTTTCTATGGGCTAATTTTTAGTTGAACTTGGACTTTACCTTTAGTTGAGAAGAACAGCAACAGCCCTAAAATTCTATTTGTACACATCTCCTCTAGCTCCGATTGTGTAAACTTCAATGCCATTGAAATCGTTACTTAGTGCGAAGATGACTCGAATTTTACCAACCCGAAGCCGATAAAATCCCTCCCATTCTCCCTTCATTTTCTTGATGTCTAGATCTGTAAAGGGAATAAAGCCTTGCTCTTCAACAGTGACGAGAAGCTGATTAAGTTGAGACCGAATTCTAGCAGCGTCTTCAGGGGATGCTTTTTGCAAAAACTTAATTGCTTCTTTGCGGAATTTGACTGCCATACTTGACCCAATCTGTCATGTCAATCAATTCTTCAGCTTGATAATCTGAGGGAGAACCACATTCAGCTTCTATTTCTGCTTGCTCTTCATTAGAGATGTATGGCATAAGAGATTGACAGAGCAGTAGTCGCTCTTCTCGGAGAACTTCTCGGATGCTTTCTTTAATTAACGCCTTTAATTCTTGAATTTCCATTTACTTAAGATGAGTTTTTGGTTCTAACAATACGCCAGACGTTTCATTCTTATTATATTTGATAATCTGAGAAAACCTAAACGTATTGTTCAGTTCTGCATAACGTTTCTGATTTCCCGCCGCAGATCACCTTTGCATCATAACCGATACCCTTTTACCGGTCGGTGTGTCAGTCTAGTGATAACCACATCGCCCCGTCCGCTTCAAAGCATTGTTAGGCAGCGTATGGTCTAGGCATTGTCTCTGAATATATCTGAATATGGTTTAAAAAACTATGTAATACTATATGTTAATATATGTTGAAATTGCAATCAGAATATAATTCATTTAGATTTTAATGTAATTAACTGAGGCTAGCAAATTAATCTAATTTTTTTATCATCCTACAATAGATAATATTTTTGATCTATAGCCACTCAAACAGCAAATCTAATGACAGCACAAGTACAACTCGAACAAAATACCCAAGATCCGGTAGACACAAACAAGCCGGGAGTGGTGTGGAAGTCTAGTGATGGACTCTCCTGCCTATACCACGGCGATAGTTTAGAACTCATGGCTTCGCTGTCTGCTGAGAGCGTAGACTGCATCTGGACTGATCCCCCCTATAACCTCTCAAATGACGGGATCACCTGTGTCGGTGGGCGTATGGTTAAAGTGAATAAAGGCGAATGGGATCGTAGCCAAGGTACTGAGCTAGATCATGAGTTTAACAAAGCTTGGTTGGCTGCTTGCTATCGTCTACTTAAACCAACAGGCACTATATGGGTAACAGGTACTCTGCATGTATATCCATCAGTTGGATTTGCTATGCAACAGCTTGGATTTCGCATTTTAAATGACATTATCTGGGAAAAACCTGCTCCACCTCCAAATCTAGGATGTCGCTGTTTTACTCATTCAACAGAGCTAATATTGTGGGCAACTAAGGCACGTAAAGGGAAAGAGCGTTACACCTTTAATTATGAAGAAATGAAGGCCGAAAATGGCGATAAGCAGATGAAAAATGTCTGGCGAATTTCTGCTCCTAGTAAAGCTGAAAAACTTTACGGCAAACACCCAACACAAAAGCCAATTGATCTTGTTTCACGATGTCTTCGAGCAAGTACAAATCCAGGTGATCTCGTTTTTGATCCTTTTTCAGGTTCTTCCACTACTGGAGTTGCCGCTTTGTCACTGGGTCGGGAGTTTATTGGTTGTGAAGCAGACACAGGTCATATTGAACTATCAATTAAGCGATTGAGTAGCCCTGTTCAAGTTGATCTGCCACCCACATTGAAGCAAGGTCATCTATGGAAAGGGTAGACGCTGTCAACAGGCTCACCACGCTAGTAGGTCAGGATCTTCGGCAACTAGCAGACCAGTTTAATATCACGGTTTGGAGCCAAGGCAGCAAGAAAAATAAAGGTTGGGCTGGTCATACGATTGAGCGTTATTTAGGCTTGGCTCTCAACTCATCCCGATCCCCCAATTTTGGTAGTTGGGAGTTAAAGCTAGTTCCATTAGTAGCCCGACGAACAGGAGTACTTAGGGTAAAAGAAACGATGTCGATCACTATGATTGATCCTGTAGAAGTTGTAAGCAAAGAGTTTGAGGAAAGCCACCTCTTCAACAAATTACAGAAAATTGTTGTTGTGGCGCGTATCTTTGAGAGCCAAGCAGATGAGCATTCTCTTGTGCATTCAGTAGCTTCTTTCGATCTTGATAATCCTGAAATTTACAATCAGGTGAAAGCAGACTACAACCTTGTTCGAGAAACAATAAGAACTCAAGGATTCTCAAGTCTTAGCGGAAAAATGGGCAAACTTGTTCAACCAAGAACAAAGGGTCAAGGTCACGGAAGCACTTCTCGCGCTTTCTATGCCCGTGTGGGGTTCGTCAGGCACATTTTGGGAGAGGGCTACTCGATTCCTTTACCCGTTACGTCAGAATAAATCTCCCTGAGTAATACAGCACTTTCGGTATCCATTTCGTACATCCAATTATTTACCCCCTCTGGAAACTGAGATGTAGGACTTTAAGCTGTACTAGTCCAATGTCGAATCCGCTGTATATTAGCGAGCTATAGTCTATGTATCCAACAGAAAACTTCCCGCTTGCACCTCACCAGATAACTTGATCTATAGTTAGGCAGCTTGATTGAATGTTGGATTTTCCCAAAAAATCGCAATCTAACTCACTCGACTTCATGTGGGTCACTTGCTTATCGTCAGAACCCTAATGGTTTCATGATTTCATCAAGTTCACGCCATTTTTTCCCTTTGCTAAAGTTTGCTGCAATTCTTGGCTCGTATCCTAATTTGAGTATTTGATGCATACCTAATCGTTTGATTCTTTTTTTAAGAACTGAATATTGCTTGTTCTCTTCTGCAATCATCCCAGCATAGATGACTACAAACCACTGCTCAACTAATGCTTGATGTTCTTTTCTATAGGTTAAAACTAATCTATCTATCAAATTTAAAATACTCTGATCAACAACTTTACTTGTTTTCTTATAGATTTCAACAAAATCATCATAAACCTTGTTAAGTTCATAATGTTTCGAAATGTTTTTAAGGTCAGTAAAATATTCTTTATCAAATGGTGCTTTTTTTGATCCATTTTCTTCGACAACATAAACACACCAATTATCAAATCTTCCCCGATCAAAAATTACTTGTCTGTTGTTTGCTAGTTGCTTAATTATTATGCTCATAATAATTTTTATTTTTATATCATGTTGATTAAATATTTTGACTCACTTAGATTAGGCTAAGTTGAATAGGGTCCTCACCGCATACCATTTATTGCAATTTAATTTAAGTCTTAAAAAGTGCGCAATACATAGCTTGTAGATATAAAACTACTCAGGGAGTGAGTCTTGAATGTCTAATTGTGGATGAGACAAAGTTTTTCCATCTAAAATAACTATTAAGGTGTTTAGGCTGAATGTCAAGTTTCTTCCTAAGTACCCTATAGGTACTAAAAAGTAGGAAACCTCAACACAATAGCCTTTGTTAGTATAATTAGCCTCTAGGTGAACTTACCAGAAGGGCAATCGTGAGATGCACCCCAACCATGCAGTGCGCTAACCATTCATCCACCCCCAGAGCCACCAGGCCAAGTACCGTAAACACCAGGCCCGCCACAAACACACTCCAAGTTAAATCTTGAATCAAGGGGTTGGGAGTATAAAGATTGAGACCAATGGCTAAGGATGTCAACACAAAAAAGACAATCGCCGCAATATGGCTCCAGACCGAATAGAGAACATAGCAATTCCGCTGTTGCAGGAGATGGGTTAACCGTTCGAGTTGGGGTTGCCAGGCCTTGTCCTCACCCGGATCCGAAATATGCGCTTGTAAGCCAATCTGCTTTTGCTCTAAGGCACTGATATTGTTAAACAGCAACGCCCGCCGCCCACTTAACCCCAAAAGAAACAGGGCCTGGGACATCAACATCACCATTGGGGCCAACAGGTCTTGAATGATGACTAAGGTACGGGTGGCACTGGCATCCATGACAATCGTTAACTCGCTTCCTCTGGAGCTTGGGGCGCACTGGGAGTTACAACATACAAGAACGAGACCAGCGTAACTCATCCACAGAACGGGGCACTAGGCTGAGATCATGATGCCCCCCCGGACTGGGCATAAACCCGACTAACTCATCAGTGCGGGTATCAATGAAATAGACCATACTTCGATAGCGTTGAAAGCCCCCCGTAATCCCGACCACATAGCGACCATCCGGGGTAATCGTAATACTTTCCACATCCGGGGCAATGTTTTGGATTTCTTTGCGGATTTTCCAGGTTTCCGTATCAATCACCATGACCCCCGACTTGGCCGGGGCCGGATAGAGAATCACCAGATACAGCTTTTTGGCATCGGGCGTAAACACCATGTGGAAGGGTTCGGGATAGCGGCCATACCACAGGGGATCCCGGATTTCGGCAAACTTTTTCCACTTCTTCGGATCCGGATCGCTACTGTCAAAGACACCCAAGGCATTTTCCCGCCCATTGTTCATAAAGCAGAAATACTTGCCATCCGGTGAAAATCCAGATTCATGGCCTGGAGACCCGACTTGATCCAGTTTGATTTCCCAGGTGTCTTTATCGGTTTTGGTGACCGGGTAATGATCCGGGGTTTGGGAATTAAACGAGCAGAAGGTGACGGGCTCCATATTTTTTTGGGCATCCAGCACCACCAGGCCCCCGCATAAGCGAATTAAAGTCGCCGCCCAGCGTCCCGAGGGATGCCAAATTGTCCCATCTGCCCCACACAATCCCAAAACATCTTGGCCGGGAATCTGTCCTTCTTCAACGAGTAATTCACCGGATGGCACCATTTCCCAGTCAATTTTTAGCCCCTTCGTCCCTTGATAATCAAACAGACCTGTAGTGGCATCAGGGTAAATCCGCCGAACTTTTAGCGTTCCCCCTTGGCGCCAGGCCTGGGAAAGCTCCGGGACATTGGGCACCCAGTCATATTTCAGAGCTACCTTCACTTGGGAACTGCCCCGATCAAACCAGGCCGCAATATCCTTTTGTCCATCCGTAATCCAGTAGGATTGAGCATCGTCTGGCTTAATCGTGGTGTGAACCCCCAGGCCCAGGCCCGTACTAGCCGCGACATTATCTTCCAAGACCATCATATTGCCGTCATATTTGACCTTGTACATATTGAAGCCCTCGGCGGGTTCCGTCATTGGCGTGGGAATCCCAAAAATCAAGGCATCCATCCCCCCCTGACAACTGTTGATAAATTCAAAGCCTTCGTAGGGATTACTTGAGGGAAAGGCCTGGATGTGGTGGGAAATTGGGCAATAGTCGCCATAGTTCCAATACCAAATCGAAGCCATCACCGTACCAGTTTTTAAGTCCAGCGCATGGGTGCCACCGCCCATTTTTTGAGGACATAGGAGAATATGGTCACCAATGACATCCCCGTTGGGTAAGCGAAACAGGTAATCATCAATGTTGGAGACCTTGCGGTGAATCGGTTGATTCGGGCTATATCCCGGTTCCAGGGCCACCCCTTGGGCAGGCAAGGTTGGCGGTGTTTCGGCGGCCAGGGCTGGGCGAGCTAAACCTACACCTAAAACACTGGTGGCAGCAATTTGCAACAGTGAACGCCGATTAAGGGATGTGGCAGCAGGATTATCTGGGTTAGGAGGCACAACTTCCTTCGTATCAGCTTGCTTGGGTTGCTCATCCATGACTGGCTTATCCCCTATAGGTTTTGACTTGGCAACGTAAAACGGCCGGTTTGATGCCTAGATTAACTTAGGACAATGATCACGAGTTAAAGGCTTTATAAATTGCAATGACGGCTAAAGACTGCTTAAGTTTTTCCATAAAAAATACGTATTAATATTTAAGTAGAAATTTAATCCTCTGTACTAATCCATACTTGTCAGCTTACCGCCAACGACTTGGCCGTGATGGAGAGCTTATTTGCTATTTTTCGCGAAGCTTTCGACGAGGTTGATACCTATAGCTTGCTTCGCCCAACCAGTGACTATCTCAAACGGTTGTTCAGCAGCACATCGACCCCAAGGCATTGCCACCGCATTACTTCAGGAATTGAAGAAGATTGCTGTAGAGCGATCAGCCTATGTGATTTTCGTACAGGCAGCTATCGGGGATGGCCCTGCGATCGCACTCTACATTAAGCTTGGGGTACAGGAAGATATACTGCATTTCAATATTTGCGTTGGGATCAGCTATGTCTGTAGATTTGGCTAAGGTTGTAAGGTCGCCTTGAAATACTCGCCAATGTAAATCTAATCCCCAGCCATTGTTATCTGTAACCCCAGTTACATGACGTAAAATTATACATAAAGTGACAATTTCTTGAGGGTAATCACTAGAAATCCAATTATCTCTAATCAATATATCGATGGGTAGGCTAAATTTCTACGGTAATACCCAAATATCAAGGTCTTGCATTGGTCTAAGTCCAAAATCCTCATTATCCCAAATCGCTAGACTACAACCTTTCAATAAAACAGATTGAATTCCTGCCGCAGCAAACGATTCTAATACCTGTGGTAATCGGGCCATGCGTAATTGATTCTTAGACCCTGTATGGCAATAAATCCCGTTTAATTTAGTCATCACCGGGTAATCTATCCCAATACGGAAAAGATTTCGATAGAGCAATGGCAATAGGCGATCAGAACCGCTATCTAGATGTTCGATATCCACTCGGTTAATCCAGGCCTGCCAAGCATCAATCCTAGGTTGATCAGACCACAGACAGGCACGCAGCAGTAACGTTTAAGTTTCAGAAATCAGATCAGAGCTTGGTAGGGAATCGTTAGCTTGGATTACCTCAGCAGTCATAGGTGCATCTTCACTGGCTTGGGCCTAGGATTCTGGGTCTAGTACAACTGCTTCAGATTGATAGGTAACAACTAAATGCCGATCCGGTTCTTGGCCTTGGCTTTCGGTATGGAGTTCTGGATATTCCTGCAAAAGGGTGTGGATAATTCGCCGTTCCACTGCAGGCAACGCCGGAAACTCGTAGGCTTGCTTGGTTTTCTTAACTTTTTCCGCCACCGTTTCTGACAGTTTCACTAGTTCTTGATACCGTTGCGAGCGAAAATCTCCCAGTTCCAATGTAAAAATGAGATGTTCGTCCTTAGGCAAGCCCAGGTTCAGGGTTGAATTGAGCAAGTATTGAAATGCGTTAAGTAACTGGGCCTGGTTTCCCAGCATTTGACTACGCTGTTCGGGAGTCAAATCTTCGTGGTGAATTTTAAGCCAGCAGCCATTTAATTGACTCACCGGTGGCTCAATCAGCGAGATGGGCGCTGCAAAACCGGATTTAGCTAAGGCCTGTTCCAGCCATTGCCGTCCCTGTTCAATTTTTGGATCACTCATAACTTACTCAATGCAACAGATTCAAAATCACCCCAAGAACTAGCTGGTTGGCTTCCGTTTGGCTTTTCCGGCTTCAAAGGGCAAGGCTTCTCGATTTTTTACGGCCTCAGCTTTTTCTTTTTCATCCAGAATCTTCTGCAAGTTTTCCGGTAAGGGTTCACGCTGCAAAATAAACGTTTGAACCGTCTGGAAAATGTTGGCAATTAGCATGTATAGCAATACGCCAGCCGGTAACGGGAAGAACAAAAACATCCCGGAAAAAAGAATTGGTGTGAGTTGATTTACCTGATTCTGTTGCGGATTGCTGGTGGCCCCTTGCCCGGACAGGAGTTGGTTCACGTACAAGCTAATCCCAAACCCGGCAATCATCACCAAAATATCCCAGTGGATGCCATTCCAGTTAACAACTTTGCCGCCATTGGGGCCAGTGGTGAGTAGTTCTCCATCGATGGCCCCAACTCGACCTAGGGCATCAATAAACAGAAAGCCTTTTTGAGAGGCAATCCCAGGGACAATCCCTTCAATCGTCACATCCCCAGGCTGGAGGGCAACCAAATGTCCCGATTCATCAAGGGTGATGCGTTCTTGACCACGGGTTACTTGCCAATGGGGTTGGATATCGCTGTCGGGATAGTTACCCAAAATTTCATTGAGCGGTTTACCCTCGGCAGTTTGAAAAGCCAAGTCAACCTTTTCGCCCACCGTTAACTTGGTTCCAACGGGCAGCACGGCCTGGATCGGGTAATGGGTTCCTTCTGCCACATAAATATTTTGGGTTTTGCTGGCAAAAGGCTGCACTTGGACCGCTTGATCGGCGGGGACAATTTGCAAATTTACCGGGTACTTGACATCAGCAAAGGGTGATCCGCGCAGGGTGGCAAACAGGGCAAAAAGAATTGGGAGTTGCAGGAGTAAGGGAAAACATCCCGCTAGGGGATTACCAAATTCTTTATAGACCTCGGACATGGCTTGCTGTTGCTTGGCCGGATCGCTTTTATATTTCTCTTGGATTTCCTTGACCCGCTCCTGCATAATCGGCTGGACTACTTTCATCCGGCGCATACTGCGGATCGAGCCAGCACTTAGGGGGTAAACCGCAAACCGAATCACTAATGTCAGTGCGATAATCGCCAGGCCATAGCTCGGCACAATCCCGTAGAAAAAATCCAGGATCGGCAACATGACATTGCTAGAAATAAACCCAATACCAAAATCCATGAACGATCCCAATCCCTAGCGCAAGAACAGCAGTTTAAGGCAATCTGAACCCTATCTTAGCGGCCGACGGCCCCACTGACACTTTGGGCTTGGGGGGTTAACCGTTCTGAGATAAAGGCATAGACATCCCGGAATCGAGGCACAGCGCGCATTTCTAAGCGATTCCCATCCTTCAGGGTGACCACCATATCGCCATAGGCTCCCCAACCCCGCGGCACGGTGACAATCTTAGTTATTTCGCTATAAACCACATCCGAGCGATCACGGCCCAGCCAACCACCAATCACGGTTACCCGACGATCCGTAATCCGATACCGCACCCACAGGGCCCGAACAATTGCCCCCACAGTCAAAGGTAGGCAAATTACCGTAAAGCCCAAAAGAATATTGAAAAACAAATCTCCCCAGTGGGGGCCGCCTTCGTAATAAATATCTTCTTTAATGCCCATATAAAATCCCTGCTTGTGCCAATAGCTGCTTTAATTCTGGCAGAAATTGCTCGGCCTGGAGATCTACAGCCCCACGTCTGGCAATGATGATGATGTCTAAATCTGGTGGGAAATGACTTGATAACTCCCGGCTGGCCTGGCGAATCCGGCGTTTGACTTGGTTGCGCTTTACGGCTAAATTGCTGACTTTTTTACCAACCACAATCCCAATTCGAGTTGGTTCCTGCACTGAAGCCGCCGCGCCTAAAAGTCTATTGCCCCGTGGTAAGACCCAGGCCACGAAGTATTGCCCATGCCAGCTTTGCCCCAGTTGATAAATGGCTTGAAAATCTTGGCGAGACCGCAGCCGATGGGGGCCTGGCAGCATTAGACAGCGAGACGTTTCCGCCCTTTGCGCCGTCGTGCTTTAATCACCACCTGGCCTGTGTGAGTCCGCATTCTGGCCCGAAACCCCGAAGTCCGTTTGCGTTTGCGAACTGTGCCGCCCAAAGTACGTTTAGTCATAGCCCTATAATCTTCTTAGCTTGTGATGAATTATTGCCAACTCACAATCCCATTGATTGCGCCCTAATTAGGCATTTCTAAGCGGGACTTTTCATCTTACCATGCCCGACCCCAAAGTTCATTCCCTCCCCCTCGACTCAGATCAACGAGCGGAGACCTCCCCGCAGACGTTTTGGAATAGTATTCTCGAGCGCTTGCAACTTCTCCTGAGCCGACCAACCTTTGAAACTTGGATTAAAACCGCCACGGTGGAGAGTTTTGATGGCCAGGTCTTGGTGGTCTGCATGCCCAACCCGTTCGCCCGAAACTGGCTGCAAAAGTATTACCTGAAAACCATCTCTGATGTCGCCCACGATGTCATGGGGCATCCAGTGGAAATTCAGTTGGCTGTTGCTTTAGGCAGTGAGGAGAATGTCGAAGTTGCTACCCCTCCCAACCAAACCTTAGAACTAGTACCCAACAATCAATCAGGCCCATCCTTACTGGTACCACCACCGGCTCCAAGCCGTGACCGCATTGGTGAGCTCAATCCAAAGTACGTTTTTTCTCGCTATGTGGTTGGGCCCAATAATCGCATGGCCCACGCCGCCTGTTTAGCCGTTGCTGAATCCCCAGGCCGGGAGTTTAACCCATTGTTTCTCTGTGGGGGGGTAGGGCTAGGGAAAACCCATCTGATGCAAGCCATTGGTCACTACCGCCTCGAAATTGACCCCCAGGCCAAGATTTTTTATGTTTCCACTGAGCAATTCACCAATGATTTAATCGCCGCCATCCGCAAAGACAGTATGCAAACCTTCCGCGAGCATTACCGGGCTGTGGATGTGATTTTGGTGGATGATATTCAGTTCATTGAAGGCAAAGAATACACCCAGGAGGAGTTTTTCCACACATTCAACACTCTCCATGAAGCTGGGAAGCAGGTGGTTCTGGCCTCAGATCGGCCGCCTAGCCAAATTCCGCGACTACAAGAACGGCTGTGTTCGCGCTTTTCCATGGGCCTGATTGCTGACATTCAACCCCCCGATCTCGAAACCCGGATGGCGATTCTGCAGAAAAAAGCTGAGTACGAAAATATCCGTCTGCCCCGAGAAGTCGTGGAATACATTGCCTCTAGCTATACCTCCAACATCCGGGAACTTGAGGGAGCCTTAATCCGAGCCGTGGCCTATATTTCAATTTCTGGGCTTTCGATGACGGTGGAGAACATTGCCCCGGTTTTGAATCCAGCTAACCGCAAAATTGAAGCCTCACCCGAAATAATTTTCAACGTGATTACCGAAGCCTTTGGAGTAGCGATTGAGGACTTAAAAGGAAACTCCCGCCGTCGCGAAATCAGCACAGCTCGGCAAGTGGGAATGTATTTAATGCGGCAATACACCGGTCTGAGCTTGCCCAAAATTGGGGATGAATTTGGCGGTAAAGACCATACGACGGTGATGTACGGCTGTGAAAAAGTGGCAGAACTCCAGCGCACCGATCCTGAAATGGGCTCCCTGTTACGGCAACTGAGTGACCGCATCAATCTGGCCAGCCGTCCCGCTGAAGCCTGAGGAAAACTCCAGAATTCGATAAAATCTGGGCAAAGATATGTGGAAAAGCCTTCTTTTTCTGTGGAAAACCCTGGGAAAACCCTGTGGAAAACATGAAGAGGGTGTGGAAAAAGATCACAAAATTTAATGACCTGTGGAAAACTCCCCTAACTTATCCACAGCTTTTCCACAGGCTTGATCTGGCTCAAAACCAGGCCAGGCGAGGGATTCAAAAAGTTTTCCACAGTTTCCACAGGCCCTACTACTACTATTAGATCTTTATAGATCCAGAATTAGTAGATCAGACAGGAACTTAAAAAGTTTGGGAAGTTTACTAGTCTAGTTTTTTCATCAGAATCACAAATGCTGGGTGATGTTTAGAAGGTATTTCACAGATCAACAGGATTTTTCCTAGACATCGCGGCCGGGTTGGTGTCCTAAACATTTTTCCATCTGGCTCTTTATGAACCGCTCCCTGGTTGAGGTTTAAAACAGCCCTAAATCCTGCCTCTGTGTCTTGCACTTGTTCTGGGTTAGGAAAGGAATGTGACGGGTCAAGAAATGGGCTTGGGAGGGCTGCTAGGGAACCAGGCCTGGGAACTGAGGGAGGTGAACGGTTGGTTCAGGAAAGTTGTGCTAGTCTGGGGAATAAATTTTTTACCCTTAACCTGAGCTGCTACATCCTATGGATAGCCCGACATTGCGTGTTGATGGCCTGAATGTGTACTACGGCGAGAGTCATATTCTTCGGGATGTGGACATGGGGGTGGCGGCGGGGAAAATGGTCTGCTTGATTGGGCGTAATGGGGTTGGTAAAACAACGCTCCTGAAAACCATCATGGGATTGCTGAAACCAAGAAGTGGGGACATTGCCTTCCAAGGACGTTCCCTGGCCAATGTCACCTCGGATCAGCGTGCTCGGGCTGGAATTGGCTATGTGCCCCAGGGAAGAGAAATCATTCCGCGGTTAACGGTGGGAGAAAACTTGCTCCTTGGCCTGGAGGCAACTAAGTCTGGGGTCAAGCCCAATGCCAAAGTCCCCGAGGAGATTTTTGAACTTTTTCCGGTTTTGAAAACGATGCTGAATCGGATGGGGGGGGATTTGAGCGGTGGACAGCAACAACAATTAGCCATTGCCCGAGCATTAATGGGAAAACCCAAACTATTAGTTTTAGATGAGCCGACGGAGGGTATTCAACCATCAATTATTTTAGAAATTGAGGCGGCGGTAAAACGAATTGTACGGGAAACTGGAATTTCCGTGTTGTTGGTGGAGCAGCATTTACATTTTGTTCGCCAGGCCGATTGGTACTATGCCATGCAAAAGGGGGGAATTGTTTCTCAAGGGCCGACTAGTGAGTTGAGTAATGATGTGATTCAGCGATTCTTGGCTGTTTAGCCTAACTCAAATTGAGTATTGCCTAGGACGTATTAGCAATGATATGTAAATCTACAGTTGCTAGTTTTCGCATTAATTTCTGACTAATCGATCCTCGTAACATGGTTTGCCAACGACTACGTCGGCTTTCGCCAATGACTATTTGGGTAACGTGTTTTTCTTGAACAACTTGAGCAATGGTACCGACAATATCAGTAGCTTCAATCCGAATAAATTCTCCTTGAAATTCTTGACAAAGACGTTCACAGGTTTCGATGTATAGAGACTCCGACTTTGTTAAAAACCGATTCGGATCCGCGACGAATAGCACATATAATTTGGCATTCATGTAGTGAGCGATTCGTCCCCCTCGCCGCATTAGTTGCACTGAATTGGGATAGGTGGAAATACAAACTAAAACTCGCTCTTGAATGTTACAGTAATCCTGCTCCATTGAACGAATATCGTCTTCAACGCTGTCAGCAATTTCCCGTAAAGAAAGCTCACGGAGTAAGGTTAAAGTTTGGCGTTGAAAGAAGTTTTGTAGGGCTTGATCAATCTTTTCCGGCGCATAGATTTTTCCTTCCCTTAGACGCTCTTGCAGTGTTTCAGGCGTGACATCAACAACAACAACTTCTTCCGCTTCATCCAAAAGTCGATCGGGGATTCGTTCGCGCACAACTATACTGGAAATTTTGAAGACTAAATCATTAAGGCTTTCTAAGTGTTGAATATTGACAGTCGAGTAGACATCAATACCCGCTTGTAAAATTACTTCAACATCTTGATAGCGTTTCTCCCGTTCTGAACCAGGAATATTCGTATGGGCGAGTTCATCGATTAAAACCAGTTGGGGATTGCGGGTGATAATGGCCTCTACATCCATTTCTAATAAATTTCGCCCTTGCCAAATCAACTGTTTACGAGGAATTAGCTCCAGACCTTGGGCTTTATCTAACGTTTCTTGCCGACCGTGGGTTTCTAACAGGCCAATAACAACATCTAAACCTTCATCTTTAAGTCGTTTTCCTTCCTCTAACATTCTGTAGGTTTTACCCACACCTGGACACATCCCAATAAAAATCTTATGTTTGCCGCGCCGATGAGTGCCGATGTGGTTGTGGATTTCCAGAATAGGTTGGGCATTAAATGAATCTACATTATCCATTGATAATAAACCTTAAATTCTAAAGCTGATCTAAGGCTAAATTCAGTTGCAAGATGTTTACGCCGGGCTCACCAAAAATGCCTAAAAAACGGCTGTCTGTATGTTTCTCGATCAGAGTTTGAACTTGATCCGGTGAAAGATTCCGGGCCTGGGCAATCCGGTTAGCTTGGTTTTGAGCTGAGGCAATTGAAATATGGGGATCTAGACCAGAACCAGAACTATAGACTAAATCCGCTGTGGGTTTAATACCTGCCGTTTTTAAGCGAGTGATTTCAGGTTTAATTCGGTCTAACAGTTCGGGATTGCTGGGAGCTAAATTGCTGGCTCCTGAGAGGCCGGTGGGTTGGGCATCTTCTCCTTCGCTATAATTAATTGCACTGGGACGACCCCCAAAATAGCGATCTGAGGTAAATGTTTGGCCAATTAAAGCTGAACCGATAATTTTTTGATTTGAGTTGGTGATTAGACTACCGTTGGCCTGGAATGGGAATGCGACTTGACCAATGACTAGAATAAGCAAGGGGTAAATTAAAGCTGTTAAGATCCAGAGCATGGCTGAACTGCGAATCGCAATAACTAAATCACGCATAATGTTTAAAACTCTTAATCACAACCAAGGCAAACAGAATTACAGCAAAAATCAACATGATACATCCTTAAAATCGTTCTGGCTCGATAATCACCACCATTAAATAAATGCCCAGGCCAAGCACCAGTACCAACAACCCGGCAATCGCATAAAGACTCCCCCGACTCATGACTTCACCTGTGGCTCCATAAACCCCCTTCGCTAAGACTAATTGCAGTAACAATAAACCCAGAATGGCAAGAAACCGATTGCGACTTTTAGGCGAAATATCCATCAGATTTAATGACCGTAATGAATCTCTGACCAGGCCTGGAATATCGGGATTGGAAGTTTTCATAATCAAAACCCTAAAAAGCTGATGGTTAAGTCACAATCGAATTAAACGAATCCAACACTATCAATCACCACATCAATGACTTTAATTGCAATAAATGGCGCAATAATTCCCCCCAGGCCATAGATGAGGATGTTCCGTTGTAACAGTTGATTGGCAGTTAAAGGTCGGAAATTCACACCCTTCAACGCTAAGGGAATCAATGCCGGAATAATCAGTGCGTTATAAATCAAAGCCGATAATACTGCCGATTCAGGACTTTTTAACCCCATGATATTCAACGCTCCAATGCCCGCCGCGGCAAACATGGCCGGAATAATTGCAAAATACTTAGCGACATCATTGGCAATGGAAAACGTGGTTAAGGCTCCCCGAGTAATCAGTAATTGTTTTCCAATTGTGACTAAGTCAATTAACTTGGTCGGGTCGGAGTCTAAGTCCACCATGTTCGCAGCTTCTTTGGCGGCTTGGGTTCCAGAATTCATCGCTAGACCAACATTGGCCTGGGCTAAAGCTGGAGCATCATTCGTTCCATCGCCGGTCATGGCTACGAGTTTCCCCTTGGCCTGTTCCTGTTGAATCACCCGAATTTTATCTTCTGGGGTCGCCTCGGCAATAAAGTCATCCACCCCCGCTTCTTGGGCAATGTATTGGGCGGTGATGTGGTTATCCCCTGTGAGCATGATGGTTTTGACTCCCATCCGCCGCAGTTGGGCAAAGCGTTCTCGAATCCCTGGCTTAATAATGTCTTTGAGGTAAATCACTCCATAGATTTCTTGATCTTGGCAAACTGCTAAGGGTGTTCCTCCTTGACGTGACACGGTTTCAAAGGCTGTGTCCACATCAGGCGTGGCCTGGCCTCCCCGTGAACGGACAAATCCCCGAATCGCATCCACGGCTCCTTTCCGAAATTCTGTGCCTTGGGGTAAATCGGTGCCACTCATCCGGGTTCGGGCGGAAAACTCAACTCCGGTAGCTGTCTTAAGTGGAAAGTCAACCTTAGCTCCCAACTGCTCGGCTAAACGGACGATGGATTTACCCTCTGGGGTCGTATCAAAAATACTGGCAGCCAAAGCAATCTGAGCCACTTTTTCTAAGGGATGACCATTGACTGGAATAAACGATTCAGCCAAGCGGTTGCCTAACGTAATAGTTCCGGTTTTATCCAAGACCAAGGTATTAATATCCCCACAGGCCTCAACCGCTCGCCCGGAAGTTGCCACGACATTAAACTGGGCCACCCGATCCATCCCGGCAATCCCAATCGCACTTAAGAGACCGCCAATGGTTGTGGGAATTAGCGCCACTAACAAGGCAATCAAAATCGCCACACTGACCGAACTGTTCACATAATTGGCCGGGAAGGGTAATGTTGCCACCACAATCAAAAACACCAAGGTCAAGACCGCTAACAACACAGTTAAGGCAATTTCATTGGGGGTTTTGCTGCGTTCGGCACCTTCAACCAGAGCAATCATCCGATCTATAAAGCCTTTGCCCGGATCCACCGTAATTGCAATCAATAGCTCATCGGAAATCACCCGTGTTCCCCCCGTCACCGAACTGGCCACATCAGATCCCGGTTCTTTAAGGACAGGGGCTGATTCACCCGTAATCGCCGACTCATCCACCGCCGCCACACCCGCCAAAACCTCCCCATCCATCGGGATCATCTCTCCGGCAACAACTCTAATCCGATCCCCTTTGCGGAGGGTACTGGAATTAACGGCGATAAAACTGCCATCGGGATTTTGCTTTTGGGAAGTGCTATCGGAACGAGTGGATCGTAAAGCATCGGCCTGGGCTTTCCCGCGTCCTTCCGCAACCGATTCGGCAAAATTGGCAAAGATCACAGTCGCCAGCAAAATGACACAAATTGAACCATTAAACAGATGTGATCGATCACTGGTAACGACCCCAAACAGGCCTGGGTTTAGCGTTAATAAAAATGTAATCAATGTTCCCACCCAGACGAGAAACATGACCGGATTTTTAACAGCAATGCGAGGATCGAGCTTTAAGACAGCCTCCCAGGCCGCGCGTTGATAAAGACCGGATAAATTCGCTTTGGGGGTATGACGCCGACTAGAGCGTGGGCCGCCGGGTTGAGTGAGTTTAGTTCCCATACTTTTTATCCTGATTCCTGTATCAATGTTGGTTAGGAAAGATTTAATGTCGTTCGGGCAATTTCAAATGCTTCGGCAATTGGCCCTAAGGCCAGCACAGGGAGAAAGGTCAATGCTCCCAAAATTAAGATCGAGCCACCCGTCACCGCCGTAAACAAAACCGTATCGGTTCGCAATGTGCCAATGGTTTCTGGGACACGTTGCTTTTGTGACATACTTTCCGCCAGAAAAATAAGGGCCACAATCGGCACATATCGCCCGGCAATGAGGGAAAATGTGGCACTTAAATTCCACCAAAGCGTGTTGTCCCCCAGGCCCTCAAACCCTGAACCATTGTTGGCCGCGGCTGATGCATATTCATAAACCACTTGGGAAATACCGTGAAACCCTGGATTACTGACGCCTGCTAACTGCTCTGGAAAGGCCAGGGTAATTGCGCCGGGAATCAGGATTGCAATCGGATGAATCAGTAAAATCACACTGGCTAGAACAATTTCCCGTTTTTCAATTTTCCGACCGAGAAACTCTGGAGTCCGCCCCACCATCAGGCCTGTTAAAAACACCGTCAGAATCAAAAATACAAAGAGATAAGCCGTTCCTGTCCCTTGACCGCCCCAAATAATTTGGAGAAACATATCCGACAGTGTGGAAAATCCCCCCGGTGGCATTAAGGAATCATGCATCCCATTGACTGCCCCACACATGGTTGCTGTAGTTGCCACTGCCCAGAGCGCGGTTAGAGCCCAACCAAACCGAACTTCTTTGCCTTCTAAGTTGGGGGCTGACTCACCTAAGAGCATATTTACAATGGAATTCCCTTCTGCTTCGCCAATCGCTGTAATGGCAATCAACAAAGCAAAGATAATAAACACCAGCCAGAACAATAGCCAGCCTTGTTTAGGATTATCAGCCATTTGTCCATAGGTAATAACTAAGCCCATCGGAATCACGAGCATGATGACGGTTTCTAATACATTTGTGAAGTTGTTGGGATTTTCAAAGGGATGGGCTGAGTTAATGCCAAAAAAGCCGCCGCCATTTTCTCCCAGTTGTTTGATGATTTCAAAATGAGCTACGGGGCCACGGGCAATAAATTGAGTTGCTCCTTCTAGGGTTGTAACTTCTGCTGGGCCGGCAAGGGTTTCGGGAACTCCAGCCATGACTAATACAATGGCCCCAATGATGGAAATAGGTAAGAGAATCCGGGTGATCGCTAAAACTAAATCCTGATAGAAATTACCCAGTGGTTGTCCCGTTAGGCCCCGAATAAAGGCGATGGCTACTGCAATTCCGGTTGCTGCCGAGGTAAACATTAAATACCCTAACCCCCCGGCCTGGGTGAGATAACTGTAGGTGGTTTCGCCGGAATAGTGTTGTTGATTTGTATTGGTGACAAAGGAAACGGCGGTGTGGACAGCTAAATCCCAGCTTGGCGCACTTAAACCCGTTGGATTGAGAGGTAAAAATCCTTGTGCCAGTTGCAGACCAAAGACAAATACACCCATGACCAAATTACTCAGGAGTAGGGAACGAATGTATTGTCCGGCGGTCATTGAAATTTGAGGGTTAATCCCACTGAGACGAAATAGAAACCGCTCTAGAGGTAAACAAATCCGCTCTAACTTGGTTCGTTCTCCCATAAACATGGCGGCTATGTAGGTTCCTAAGGGGGGAGCGACCACAGCTAGAATGACTAAAATCAATACAATTTGGAGAAAACCAAACGACATAGTTTTTTAACCGTAATATCGAGGACGAGAATAAATATCAGGAGTCAGGGTTGATAAGCAGTGCAAAGCATCAGTTTCATTGAGACGCGCCTGTAGTTCTACCTCCCAGGCCCCGTTGACTGCTACGGCTAATAACCTATCTCCCACTTGAATTAGGGGATCTTCAGCCATTGTGAGCAGTTGATTATTCCTAATGATTCCCAGGCCATGGCAATCCGGTGGTAAAACTAAGCGAGAAAACCGTTGACCTTGATGGGCATGATTAGCAAACACTCGCAGCATAATTAACTTTGGTCTCATTTGAGCCTCCCGTTCCCAAAGACATAGGGAATTAAATTGGGCTTCACTAGCTTCAATCTAACGGGGAAATTGGGAAAAAATTACGAAAAATCAAGGTTTAAGCTGAATTTATAACTCTAGGTTTAATCCCTGTTTAGAAGGCGTTTAGGCGACTAACTAGAAATCTATACCAAATGATATAGATCATAAATTGGGTGCTCAACGGGGCGCGTGATCGTGTAACTAAGGCAAGATAGGAACATCGGGGTAATTGCACAGACTAGGCTATGGCACAAATTAAGCAAATCTATTGGCTCATTAGTTTTTTGTTTCTGATTATTATTATCTTGGAATTTAGTACACCGCCACCCTATGTGTTTGGTTATCTTTACATCAGTGTTGTTATTTTAGCTAGCACTCAACTCAGTCAACAGGAAACGGTGATCATTACCGGATTGGGTGTGTTTTTAACCCTTTTAAACATAATTATTCCTGGCCTGGATCATGTTAACAGTATTACATTGATCAATCGCTTATTAGTTGCATTGGCTTTGATTGTCACAGGTTGGATTGGCCGAAGATTACAAAGCTATAAACTCACGCTGGTTAAACAACAAAATCAATTAGAAAACCAGGCCAAGTTAGCCCGTATCCGTCAAGATTTTGTTTCCACTCTCACCCATGATCTCAAAACCCCTTTAATTGGTGCCATTGAAACCCTGAAAGCAATATCGTTAGCTCAATTTGGCCCAGTTACATCTGCCCAGAAAAATGCCATTAACATTATGATTCGGAGTCATGAAACAACTTTAAATCTGGTTCAGACGATGCTAGATGTGTATGACAATGATATTAAGGGGTTAAACCTACAACCAAAACTAATCAATTTAATTAACTTAATCAATGATGTGATTGCCAATCTAACTCAACTCGCTACAACTCGAAATGTGTATTTGCGCTCAAGTCAACGAGATTCAGAATTTCAGTCAAATGGTTGGATCATTGCCGATCCTCTCCAATTAGAGCGAGTCCTAATGAATTTAATTACAAACGGAATAAATTACTCACAACGAGGTGGAAAAGTTGAAATTCAAATCAGCCTAAAACAAGGATATTATCAGGTGAGTGTCCAAGATCAGGGATTAGGAATTAGCCCCGATGAATTACCGTTTCTCTTTGAACAATTCTATCAAGGGCATCACCACCGCCAGGCCAAGGGCACAGGTTTAGGTCTTTATCTCAGTCGGCAAATTGTCACAGCACATGGAGGTAAACTTTGGGCCGATCCCCTGCCAACTGGTGCCAGCTTTAACTTCACGGTTCCGGCCTACTTGGGTAAATTACCTGTAGCACCTTCAGACGAGATTAAGACGAAAACCAATGACTAAGCCACCGCCAATTAAAATCTTATTAGTAGAAGATGATGAGCTATTTCGCTTGGGATTAACGACGCGTTTGCAACAAGAACCCAATTTACAGGTGATCGCCCAGGCCGAAGATGGTGAAACTGCATTAGATATTTTGCGCTCTCAAGTTGTGGATGTCGTGATTTTAGATATTGGCTTACCTGGCCTGGGGGGCTTAGAAACCTGTCGTCAAATCAAACAGGATTATCCTGAATTACCAATTTTAGTTCTGACCTCTCATAATTCTCCCCAACTCATTACGGAACTCATCAAAGCCCAGGCCCAGGGTTATTGCCTCAAAGGTTTAGCCAGTGAGCATTTAGTTTTGGCGATTCAATCCGTAGTCGCTGGTGCCTCATGGTGGGATGGCCGGGCTACCCAAACGATCCAATCAACCTATAGCACCCTAACCCAACCCTCCGAACTTGAAACACCGATGACCTTAACTAAACGGGAGCAGGAGATTTTAAGCCTGATCGCTGCTGGAAAAAGTAATATTGAAATTGGTCAAACTCTTTACATTTCTCCAGGCACCGTGAGAGTTCATGTTCACGCCATTCTCCAGAAGTTAGGCCTCCGAGATCGGACTCAAGTGGCTATTTGGGCAATACAAGCAGGCTTTAATTCTCAAACTAACCCATGACGATAGCGTAAACGACTTGAAGCCATAACTACCCAGAAATTTTCATCACTAACACGCTTATCGAAACAGCAAATAGAGCCCCAAAAGTAGTATTTATCCCATTGACCACCTCATTGGTTAACCAGGCCACGTTTTCCTGCCATTTTGCTCCAATTAAGCTTTCAATGTAATTTGCAATAAATGCCGAAATCACACAGATAACGACTCCAATTATTGAAATTAACCCCAGGCCCCAGGCCAAACTTGCGATTACTAAAGCCCCCACCAGGCCTGCTAAGGTTCCTTCCAAACTAATGGCACCTTCAGTCCCGCGGGGAACGGGTTGCAGTGTGGTAACTAAAAATGTCCGTTTGCCGTAAGCTTTACCAATTTCGCTGGCGGTGGTATCCGATAGCTTTGTGCTGAAGCTGGCGACATAGGCCAAGGTGAGAACTGGAATCCAACTAGCTGGCACAATCAAGGTTAATAACGCACAAATTGCCCCCGTAAAGGCTGAACCCCAAACATTTTCCGGCCCCCGCATCCCATCGCGATTTTCAGCAATCCCCGCTGCTTTTTTGTCCTCTAGGCCCACCTTGGTCACCGCTGAACCCACGAGAAAATAAACCATGACAATCAAATAGCCTGGCCAACCCAAACTCCCCCACACGAGAACCCCCAGGCCCCAAGCATGAGCTAACCCTGCCGGAGTTAAGAGTTTCTTGGGAATGATCCAGGCCAGGCCAGCTAAACCAGAATTAACTAGTAGTCCCATCAACCATGGTGAATCAAGCCAAAGGAGTAGGTTATTGTCGGTCATGGATCTGAACTCCATAATAAAAAGGGTTGGGCCTGGTTAATGGACTACAACATGAATTCACCAAATGTGCTGACCATACCAAAGACTACGGAAGAAGGACAAACCCACGCCTCTGTATTGTTTCATTTGGCTTTTCCCGTTCGCAATATTTCCGAAACCAAAGCCTACTATGTCCAGGGCCTGGGGTGCATGGCCGGACGCGAAAATTCCCATTGTTTAATTTTGAATCTATACGGCCATCAGCTTGTTGCCCATGTTACTCGGGATCCCCTTGAGCCGCCCAAAAGTATTTATCCCCGCCATTTTGGTTTGATTTTTACTCATGAATCTGATTGGCAAGCCCTAAAAGAACGGATTGAAATTCAAAATTTAGGCTTCTATCAACTGCCAAAAACTCGCTTTCACGATACGGTACTTGAACATAAAACATTTTTTTTAGAAGATCCATTCCATAATCTGATTGAAATCAAATACTATCGATATCCAGAAGCCATCTTTGGTGCACAAAATCATCAAGAGATTGGTGATCGGCCCTTAGCTACCAACCATTAATCACCATGACTAGGATTAGATCTAAATTTCTCCAATAACCAGGCCCCAACCTGTGACTGATCTGTGCCTTGGTTTCTGCGAAGAGCTTCTGCTAACAGTTCAATACTCAAGCCAGGTAAAAGTTCTGATGCCGTAATACCCCAACTACCTTGATCTACAATTTTGTAGGCGAAAACTTCTAAAGTTTGAACATCAACAATCCAGTATTCAGAAACCCCCAAACTCTCGTACAATGCTCGCTTGCTTCCTAAATCGTCTAAAAGAGAGGTTTTTGAAATTTCAATCACTAAACTTGGGGATGGAAATACATCTAGATCAATAATTCCTGTGCCTTTGGGAATCACGTTGACTTGATCACCTACATAGATTGAGATATCGGGCTGACAACTGACTAATCCAGCTTTACGATAAGTGCAGTTTGATAAAAGGCGTAGAGAAACCGAATTTAATGTTCCCAATAAGTTGATCGTGTAGGAAACTAGACCATCACCATCTGAATGATCAAAACTAACAGGGGGCATCTCTAACCTCATGTGACCTTTGAAATAATAGCCTTTAGTTTTTTCTTGATCGGGTTGATCCAAAAATTTGCAAAAGTCTTCCCAGGCCCCGGCAATCCAGGCATCACTTTTTATTGTTAAATCAGCAGAAGTAAGGGCAGAAGGTGTCATCATTTATCTGGTCTGACCTAAGACGTATTTGACTAGATTCTACAGGATTAGACTATCCGATAGAGATAAGCCGATGTTACACCTACAAACTTTTCCAGAATCACCGGCCAACTTGCACTTAGAAAAAATTACTGATGTTCTCCAGGCTTTAAATTTATGATCAAGCGTGCCATGATAATTTCATTGATGAGAAAAGTGTAGTTGTATGGCTATCTCTGTTTTATTGGCTAATTAAATGAGTTTTTCAACACTGCGTATCAAAAAATGGATGAAATATTTAAATCTTAGTCTGACTAGTTTGTTCTGTGTACTCGCTACCTTATGTGTGATGCAACCTGCTCAAAGTGGAGGCACCCTTGCCCTGAGTGACTTGGAACCCTTACTCATTCAGTCTGAAGACCTCAACCGGGAAGTGAAACTAATCCTGCAGAAAACGGGGCAGACTCCCGATTCCATTGTCTGTATTGGAATTCGCTTGGGCCGTCATTTTGGGCCACTGGGCGCTGCTCGTATTGCGCCTTTTGAATGTAGTTTTCCGAATGATAAATTTTTAGTGATCGAAGCAACCAACTGGATTAAACTTCCCAATGGCACCCTCATCAATGCCGAAGAACTCGTCGATCAACTATCAGAAAATAAACCGTTAGCTGAAGGTAGTACATTACAGATGAATTTGCAGTCATGGCAGTGGAAATAAATCACTTTTTTGACTCAATTCCTGAATAATTTACTCGCGACGATTGAGAGGATTTAAGGTTTCACCCAGGCCCTCACCGAGTAACGATAAACCTACAACCAATAAGGTCATTGCCAATCCGGGAAATAGGGTCGTCCACCAAATCCCAACTGATAGTCCATCCAAGGCCTGGCGTAAATCCTGACCCCATTCTGGTACTTGCGGGGGTAATCCCAAGCCCAAAAATCCCAGGCCCGCTAAGGTCAAAATTGCATCGGCGGCATTGAGTGTAAACAACACCGGAATACTGGGCAAGACATTCAGAAATAAATAGCGACTGAGAATCCGGCTGGTGGTGGCTCCCATGGCCTGGGCGGCTTCGATAAAGACTTCTGTTTTCAGGCTAATGGTTTGATTTCTGACGACTCGATAGTACTGGGGAATGTAAGCCACACTCAGGGCGACAGCGGCATTGACAACCCCTTTCCCCACTACAAAGGCCACTGTCACTGCCAATAACAGGCCGGGCAAGGTATAAATTGTGTCCATGATAAACAGTAAAGCTGCATCCAATCGCCCCCCTAAATATCCACTCACCAGGCCCAAAGGAACACCGATAATCAAACTAAAGATGGTTGCCACAATCACCACTTGTAACGCAGCCTGGGCCCCAAATAAGGTTCGAGAAAAGACATCATAGCCCTGGCGATTTGTCCCAAACCAATGTTGACTAGAGGGTGGTTGATGGATGGGAAAATCTAAAAACTCCTGTGGGTTCGGAATCCATCCCCAGGCCTGGAACAATGGACAAAGCAGGGCAATCACAACATACAAAACGGTAATCCCCAAGCCCAGTCGAAATAGAACCTGACTTAAATTCCAAGAGTGAGGTAATTTCACCATCTAAGCCTCTGCTTGTAACCCGTTAATCATCTGTTGCACCACTGTTGCTGCCTTGGCATCTAAACCATTCCAATCCACTTCGCCGTCATCATCAAATAATGTCCGATCCGCAACCACATCCCCTAACTGAAAATCCTGAATCGTCGGCCGGTCTAAAACTGGGGTGTAGGTTTCAAAACAAATTTGATAACAGAGTTCCCAAAGATTGATGGCAATTGGTTCAGTTTGACTGGGTGCATCCTTGGGCGTGAGGTAAAGCCAATAGAGAATTTGTGGTTCTGATTCGGTTGGGTCTTGATGTTCCGGGGGATTTTCAGGCCACACTTCCACAGTTTCATAGCTGCTTTTCCAGGCCGAGTCGGCTAATTGTTGTCGTAGTTGATCCACCAAGCGAATTAGGGCTGGTTGTACGAGTTGGGCTGCTAAATACCAGGGATGGTCGGTAAGGTCGTTCGCCGCAGTCATAAATCCCGTCCAGAGTTAGTCCTAACAGATTACACCAGGCCTGGGGATGAATTTGATTCCTTGGGTTTCCAGGTTTCTCCATAAAACGGAATTACAGTTTGCCAATGGGGGCGTTCTCCAGCGGTGTACTGGGCCTGGGCGAGGGCAGCAATTCCTTGGGTAACGGCGAGAATATCTGGCAAGGTCACCCGTTGAGGGATGTTAGGAAAACTTTGGAGCAATTCCTCCCAGGCCTGGGTTCTAATTAACAGATCCTCTTGCAACCTTTTGATTTCAGCAGCGGGGTTAACTTGAAAAATCGCCCCATAAACATGATCCCGTTGGGCTGGAAAATCAATGGCAATTGTCATCGGTTCAGTTAAGGCTTGGCAAATGCCCCAGGCCCCGGCGGTTAAAGTTGAAACCCCAAACAAGGGAATCTGTAATTGTTGAGCTAAGGTTCTGGCCGTAACAACACCTAAGCGCGTTCCCGTAAAACTGCCAGGCCCCCGACACACCGCAATGAAGTCCAATTCACGCCACTGCTGGGGAGGAAAAAATTCCGCTAAACAGGGATGCAACTTTTGGGCCATTTCTCGCTCTAAGGGCCAGGTTTGCCAACGATCCGGGGCCTGGGTACCAACAACACCTAACCCCAACTCCCGGCCCGCAGTACACAAAATTAACCCATGCTTGGATTTCGTCATTACAGTAATTTGGAAACGTATTGACTGTTCAATTTAGCCCGATGTAACTTACATTCTCTCAGAGTTTAACAACCCCTGTTTGCTCTGGCCTCAAAGCATTGCTGAGGTGCCCTATAAAACGCGCAGGCCGAGGATGTCAGTGATTTTAATTTCCGGCCTAGTTCAATCGAACCAGATTCTACCCTTGAGAAACCTATGGCGAAAGACGGGCTTCCCTGAGATTGACATTTCTGCGTGAGTTTGGCGGACAATCATCTGAAGGCTTTTTTGGATCCCGTTTCTTTCTGCTGACTGTGATGACCGATGCTTTGCCCATAACTTTGAAAACCATTGCCGTCATTGGGGATGTCCACGAGCGTTGGGATGATCAAGATCGGTTGGCTCTTGAGCTGTTGGGGGTTGATTTAGCCCTCTTTGTCGGGGATTTTGGCAACGAAGCCGTCCACATTGTCGAGAAAATTGCCCAGTTGCCACTCCCGAAAGCTGTAGTCCTGGGAAACCATGATGCTTGGTACAGTGCAACGGATTGGGGACGACAAAAATGCCCTTACAACCGTCAGATTGAAGACCGCGTCCAAGACCAACTCAAACTGTTAGGCCCAGCCCATGTCGGTTATGGCTATCGAAATTTTCCTGACTTTGGCTTTTCCGTTGTTGGCGGGCGGCCCTTTAGCTGGGGTGGGCCAGAACTGAAACATCATCGCTATTTACAGGAACGGTTTGGGATCAGTACATTGGCCGAATCTAGAGATCGGATTGTCGCAGTCGCCCACCAGGCCCCGTCCGAGACCCTCATTCTTATTTCCCACAATGGCCCTGCCGGTTTAGGGGACACGCCGGAATCTCCCTGTGGCCGAGACTGGCAACCCTTAGGCGGTGATTTTGGTGATCCGGATTTAGCCGCAGCAATTCAGAACCTTAAGGCCGCCGGTAAAACGATTCCTCTGGTCACCTTTGGTCACATGCACCATCAGTTGCGCCACAGACGGGACCGTCAACGAACTGCGATTGTGGTTAAAGATGGGACGATTTATTTGAATGCGGCGGTCTGTCCCCGAATCATAGACGCGGATTGGCTACGGTGGCGGACGTTTATGCTGGTTTCGTGGTCAGGGCAGGACATTATCGAGATTGACCAGGCCTGGGTGAATGTCTCAGAAAAAATCATTCAACGCCAATCCCTCCTCAACCAACCCCATCTCTTACCGTTTTTGCCCCAAACCCCGAGTGTATTGCCCAGAGGCTGAACCAAAACCTCAACGACTTTCTAGAGGATGCAGCCGAAGCACTGACTCCACCATGGCCCAGGCCCTATTAAGTTTGGGAACCTTCAATCCTTGGGGACAGTTTGGGAAGAAGCCTAGTTCAAAGTTGTTTAGTTTTCGTTGAGTCGAGTTTAGGCGTAATTACAGGAATCTTTTCGCCAGGAAATAGGCACTGATGGTTTTGGCATCGGCAATTTCCCCAGAAAAAATAGCACGCTCCAACTCTGTAGGCGGCATTATGACGACCTCAATATCCTCATCCTCGTCCTGGGCTGGTGGGGTTGCTAGTTTTTCTAAGTCCCTGGCTAAAAAGGCGTAAATCACCTCATCGGAATAGCCCGGCGCCACATAAAAATCTCCAAGAGATTCCCAGGCCTGGGCCCGATAGCCAGTTTCCTCCTCTAATTCCCGTCTGATTGTGATTGCTGCGGGTTCATTGGGTTCGAGGGTGCCGGCCGGAAACTCCAACAATCGCCCAGAGGCCGCAAATCGATATTGACGCACCAAAACAAAATCACCGGCATCTGTGATTGGAACCGCCACCGCCCCACCCGGATGGGCCACATAACCCAGATCTGAAACGACACCATTGGGCAATCGATAGCGGTTCATGGCAAAGGAAAACTTCCGGCATCGACAAAAAAATTGGGGTTGGATAATCTCAGCGGGTTCAGGGGTGGGCTTCATGGGGAATTCTGCAACCAGGGTCGGGTCAATACAATGCCTTTTTATCCTAGGGGTTGGGGGCACAACTTGAATGCTTAGGGACAAACCGCCACCGCCGGGGTTTCTGGGGAGGGAGTCGCTGGAGTAGCCGCAGTTAGGGTCAGAAACGTAATTTCTGGAGGACAATTCCACCGCCCTGGCCAATAGGAACCCAGGCCCCGATTCACATACAACAAATTTTGACCCACTTGATGTAACCCCTCGGCCCACTCCCAATGCTGAACGGTGCGCTCACTGCCCTTGGTCACAGCACTAAATTTCGGCCGCCAGAGTTTGGGGAGTTTTCGCCGCAGGGGTTTCAGCAGTGCCACCAGGGGCCCGAGCTTGGGAATTACCACCTGACCGCCATGGGTATGCCCCGACAACTGTAGATCCACCCGCCATTGTTGGAGAATTTTGGCACTGTCGGGATTATGGGAGAGGACAATCCGGGGAATATGCGCGGGAATTTGGGCAAAAACGGGGCCAGGATTAAACTGAAACCCCCAGTAATCTCGCAGCCCCACCACGGCTAATTCTGGCCCCAGGGGATAGGCAATTTCATCCCAGAGAACCCGAATCCCGGCCGCTTCCAAGGCAGTTGTGATCATGGTTTGGGCGTTGGCCCAGTAGACATCGTGGTTGCCCAGGCTGGCATAGACCCCATAGCGGCTTTCGAGATGGCTTAATTCTTGGCTGAGTTCATGGATTGGGGTCGGATCATCGGTGACATAATCCCCAGTTAGGCAAATTAAGTCCGGTTGGGCCTGGTTAATCAGTTCAATGGCTGAGCAGAGGCGGGCTTTGGTTAAACTTTCCCCATCAAAATGTAAATCGGACAGTTGCGCTAGACATAACCCATCCCAGGCCTGGGGTAAATTTTCAATGGGTAGGGTCAACTGTTCAATACTTAAGTTTCCTGAGCGAATCCAGGCCATGCACTCCTCCTTACCTTGGCGGTCACACCCTAAGGACTTTGGCTAAACTGCGACAACCCATGCAATCTTCGGGCAAAATTTAGACCGCAGTCTCTACCCACCGACACCTTCATCCTAATATCCCCCTAATTTGGGCTGAATCAGGTTAGGGGCGGCTTAAGGCCAGGCCTGGGTTTGGTTAAGAGGCTTGTTCCGCTGGCTCAGTTAGGGACCAACGATAGTCAATTTTCCAGCCCGCTTGTTCACACTCATGTTCAAGGTTTTTTTGGAAGGCAACGGCCTTACGCAACTGGACGATAATGTTCTGCACCTGGCTATAGGCTGGGGTTCCTGGCTTTAAACTTGGCATGGATTGCTGTTCTAAAAGCTGAAGCACCAACTCGTAATGCACATGGGAGGGCAAAGCCAAGGTTTGATGCGGCGAAGGAGATGGATACACAGTTTTGTTAAACCCCAGAGGCACACTACTAATTATACAAAAGCACCCTAGTCTGAACTCCACAGCCATCGGGCCCAGGAATCTAGCCATTGGCCTGAGGAATCAAGCCACAGAGGCATAAAACCCTAAAGATCTAGGCAAAGATGACCATGATGTTAAAGATTAAAATCGGCACACCATTGCAGTTTATGCGTTCTTTCATCAACCTGAGGGATTTAGGACTGGCTCACCCTCGGGGGTATCGGTGCGATAAAGTTGCCAGGCCTGGTGGGAATCCAGCTCTAAAACGTATTGGTGATATTGCCGTAAACTATCCCGATGTCCAACACTGATGTAGCTGGTGGCCATGGCCTGGATGCGTTCATAGACCCGTTTTTCGTTCGCTAAATCCAGGGCACTTGTGGCTTCATCTAAAATGGCATAGGGACTCTGATTCAGTAAAAGTCGGGCAATGGCTAAGCGTTGTTGCTCCCCCAAGGACAAAACATCCGCCCAATCCAATTCCACATCCAGGCCCCCGACTCGATCTGGAAGATGTTCAAGGTTGACCTCTGCCAAGGCTTCAAGGATTTTCTGATCCGGTGTATTGGGTTCAGCGCTGGGATAGAGCAACTGAGTCCGCAACGTGCCCAAGAGCATATAGGGACGCTGGGGAAGAAACAAAACATCTCCCGGTATCGGCCGAATAATTTCCCCAGAGCCAGAATTCCACAGGCCGGCAATTGCCCGTAACAGAGAGCTTTTTCCCACTCCACTGGGCCCCATAATTACCACCCCCTCTCCCGGTTCTAAGTTCAAGGACAGGTCTCGGACAAGGGTGCGTTCATAGTTGGGGGTTTGGACGGTGACGTTTTTCAAGGCCAGGCCAGGGGCTTCAGTTAACCTAATTTCTGGATGTTCTGTGGTTGCTGGAGTTGGTTCAAGAACTTCCGTAAACCCGGCCAGACGTTCAATGCCGGCGATAAAGGCACTCAAATTGGTGAATTGGTCAACAATAATGGAAAGGGCCCCTAACACTTGGCTGAAGGCAAACCCAGCCTGGGAAATCGCGCCAAAGTCGATCTCACCTCGGAAATAAATCGGCGCCACAATTAAGGACGGCACAATTACAGTTAAGTAGTTATAGCCAGTGGTGAAGAATCCTAAATTTCGCTGCCAACCAATCAAAAGATTAAAGTTACGCAAAACCTCCACAAATCGTTGCCGAACCTGCAGTGATTCCTGTTGCTCCCCCCGATAAAAGGCAATGGATTCCGCATTATCCCGCACATGCACCAGGCCATAACGAAAATCCGCTTCCCGCCGTAGTTGCATAAAGTTGAGGCGAATCAAACGTTGCCCAATTAAGACCGTGATAATGGTGCCGACAATGGCATAGACAATTAAGGTAATTGTGAGGGTTTGGGAAATAGACCAGAGAATTCCTGAGAAAGCAATTAAATCAATCACATTCCCCAAAATAATTAACAAAAAACCCAGAGATGTCCCGGTAAAGGCGCGAATATCCTCGGTAATCCGTTGATCAGGGTTGTCGATATCGGCCTGGGTTTCAAGTTTGTAGTAGGCGCGGTTTTGAAAATACTTTTCTAAAAAACTCCGAGTTAGCCAATCTCGCCACCGCAGCCCCAAGTAATCCCGGACGTACCGATAGATAACGACAATGGGTGTCCCGACCACAAAGACCCCGGCATAGACAAACAAAAATCGCCAAAAGGTGGGTTGATCTTTATCCGCCAAGGCCGTTTGAAAAAACCGACCCACATAACTGATGATGACGTTCAAGCCACTAACTGACAGGGAAAGAAAGAGGAGTAATCCCAACAAAACCCAGGCCTGGCTCCGGGGAAGTGTTTGCCGACGCAAGAAAATAAAAACAGCAGCCGGAATAATCAGTGTGGCTAAGATCACCCCCAGGCCTGGCCCGCCTAAAATCCCTTGAATTGCCGTGGCTAATCCTCCCCCAATCGGGCCAAAGCTATCCGGAAATGCCGCATTCAGGCCCAGGGTCACTCCACTCACGAGGGTAAACAGCACCCCAAACATGAAGGCCATGATCAACAACAGCAACAGCAGAAAAACCGCCCCGCTCCGAGGAAAGTCCTGGGGGAAAAAGTAGGGTTGGGCAATGGCTAAAAACTGTCGCCAGGCCTGGGCACTGAATTTGTGAGTCGGTTGAACCATGGACAAATGCCGTAAATGCTCACCTGATTATATTCGTGATCCCCAAGTTAAAGCAGCGTAACCCATCAGCCTCCTGAACCCCATTGGCTAAGATAGAGGAGCACACCCGATTCAGGAGAAAATTATGGCCCCACCACGACGCGTTGAACGGGTAGCAGAACAAATTCGCCGGGAAGTGAGTCAAATCCTCGTGCAAAACATCAAGGATGAGCGCGTCGGCCATGGCATGGTCAGTGTTACTGAAGTGATTGTCTCCGGGGATTTACAACACGCCAAAATATTTGTCAGCATTTACGGGACTGAGGATGTGCGAGCGGAAACAATGGCTGGCTTAAAGGCGGCAACGGGCTATGTTCGCAGTGAAATCGGCCAACGGGTTCGGTTAAGGCGCACCCCCGAGCTGGTTTTTGTTGAGGATCGATCTTTAGAACGGGGAACAAAAGTGCTTTCCCTCTTGAATGAACTGGAACGCAACCGCCCGCCGGAATTGGCTGAATCTGACGTTTAATCCTCCGATTTCCCTCTGGGTTTTTTGGGCCCCGCGGGAACTCTGGCTAAGGCAGTGACTCGTGTCCTATTGATGGGTATGCCGCTGCCTTGAGCGCTGGTTGAAATCCCACAGGTCAGCGATTTTTTGGCGGGCTTTTACGTCCAGGGTCTGAGGATCTTTGGATTCAAGACAATGGCTCCATTAAACTATCCAAAAGTTATGTTAATCACCTGGCCAGAAACAGTCTTTCCAGTGTCCAATGTCCGAACCCCTGATTAAAAATCGTGACCAATTAGAAGCCCGCTTAAAAGAGTTGCCCTTGGAGCCAGGGGTGTATCTAATGCGGGATAAAACGGATCAGATCCTCTATATCGGCAAATCGAAACGTTTGAGAAATCGTGTTCGGTCTTACTTTCGCCAACCCGCCACCCTTGGGCCGCGCCTGGAGTTAATGGTCTATCAAGTTGCGGATATTGAGTTTATTGTCACGGACACCGAAGCGGAAGCCCTGGCCCTAGAAGCAAATTTAATTAAGCAGCATCAGCCCCACTTCAATGTTCTCCTCAAAGACGACAAAAAATATCCCTACCTTTGCATCACCTGGTCCCACGAATATCCCCGGATTTTTATTACCCGCAAACGCCGCCTGGAAGCCCAAAAAGATCGCTACTATGGCCCCTATGTGGATACAAGGTTGTTAAGGCAGACACTTGGCCTGGTCAAACGCCTCTTTCCCTTGCGTCAACGCCCGCAGCCACTCTTCAAGGATCGCCCTTGCCTGAATTACGACATGGGTCGCTGTCCCGGAGTTTGTCAAAAGTTGATTACCCCCGAGGATTACCGAAAAATCCTCCAACGGGTGGCAATGATTTTCCAAGGCCGGACAGGAGAGTTAATTGATGCCCTGACTCAACAGATGGAGCAAGCTGCTGAGGTTCTTAACTTTGAATTGGCGGCGCGCTTACGGGATCAAATTGCCGGATTGAAATATTTGGGAGCGGATCAAAAGGTAACCCTTTCCGACGATACGGTGTCCCGCGATGCCATTGCCTTAGCCGCCGATGACCACCAGGCCTGTATTCAGTTATTTCAAATTCGCTCGGGTCGCTTGGTCGGTCGGTTAGGGTTTGTCGCCGATGCCCAGGCCGGACAACCGGGTTTAATTTTGCAGCGGGTCTTAGAAGAACACTATGCCCAGGCCGATCCGGTCGAGATTCCGCCAGAAATTTTGGTGCAAACTGCCTTACCGGAAGCCGAATTTCTAGCGGATTACCTCAGCCAGGCCAAGGGGCGGAAAGTGACGATTACGGTTCCCCAACGTCAGGCCAAGGCCGAACTCATTGAAATGGTAGAGCGTAATGCCCTGATTGAACTGGCCCGCGCCCAAAAAGTGACTGACCGGAACAACGCCGCCCTCAAGGATTTAGCTGAACTTTTGGATTTGCCCGAACTGCCTCAACGGATCGAAGGCTATGACATTTCCCACATTCAAGGGTCGGATGCAGTCGCCTCACGGGTCGTGTTCATCAACGGTTTACCAGCCAAACAGCACTATCGCCGCTACAAAATCCGCAACCCTGACGTTAAAACCGGTCATTCCGATGATTTCGCGAGTTTAGCCGAGATTCTCCAACGACGATTTCGCACCTATCTCGATGATCCCAATAAAGAGCGGGTCGGGGATGCCAACTGGCCAGATGTGGTGATGATTGATGGCGGTAAAGGGCAACTGTCGGCGGTGGTAAATGTGTTGCGGGATGGTGGGATTTTAGAAGATGTGAAAATTATTAGCCTTGCCAAGCAACGGGAAGAAATTTTTGTCCCCGGTGAATCCCAGCCTTTACTGACCGAGCCCGAACAGCCCGGTGTTCAACTTTTAAGGCGCTTACGGGATGAGGCTCACCGGTTTGCAGTCAGTTTTCATCGGCAACAACGGTCAGATCGTATGCGACGGTCCCGCTTAGAGGAAATTCCTGGCCTGGGCTATCATCGCCAAAAACAACTCTTAGCCACATTTCGATCCATTGATTTTATTCGCACCGCTAGTGTGGCCCAATTAACAGCTGTGCCCACCATTGGCCCGCGCTTAGCCCAGCAAATCTATGATTATTTTCACCCAGCTCATTAGAAAACTTCATGAATTTATCCTAAGTTGACTGCGATAAAACTGTATTTCAAAGATTAACAAAACATAAATATTTTAGGAATCAATCCATAAACGTATGAATGGCTACAGTTTTCCCGCAATCCAGTCATGGAAATGGTTTGATCCCCGGTAATTTATCGTGATTTTTAATCCATATTTATCTTGGGATCGTTGTCAGTTCTTTTTTTCTTGTTCATAATGGGGAGAGTTCCTGAAGAATTAGAAACACTTTTTTCAATAATTCCATTTATTAAGTAACTTCAATTTGTATTGAGTTCTTTTACTTATGTGTGGGGTGACGTTTAAATCACGGTTTGGCTGGCTTGAACATTAAGGATTATTTAAGATGCAAACGATTCATACAATTCACTGTCCTAACTGTGGGCGCCCTGCGGAACGTCATTTTCTCCACCTAGATCGGATGAGTCGCACCCAATGCCCCAGTTGTGACTATTTAATGGTGCAGTGCCTAGACAGTGGTCGGGTGATTGAAGCCTATGCGCCAGGGTTGCAGCGGGAAAAGTTTCGAGTTTCTCTGTCGAGATTTTTGCCAGTTTCAGTGGTGACTGCGACCTAAGCCCGGCCGGCTAAGTGGGAAGATCAAACAGGACCGTGGTCATGTACCGCTCAGCCCAGGCCTCACCAAAGGCTTTTTCGAGAACGCGGCGGGTTTTATCATTCTGTTGCTGTTGAGTGCAGTAGCGACGTTGCCCAGCCAAGATTGTCGTTGTTGCGCCTGGGGGTAGGGGTTGGGTCTGTGTGGCCTGGTGACAATGGATCTCAAGGTACTGGCTGACCCGCTCTAAAAATTGATTTTCTTCTATCTGGTTTGCTGGCCGGACAAACAGGCAAAAAGTAGAAAAAATGCTACCCCAGTCTGGAATTTCCCGCGGCTGGCTGAAGCTGATTTCTGGGAGCGCAGTTAATGTTTGATGGTAGGCCTCAGGTAAGTTGGCTTCTACCGGCGAGAGATCGACAATGGCTGCAGAGATTTGACCGCGCCCGCCAACTAAGTCAGCGCCAAACATGGGTAAGGGGTAATTGGGCCTGGGAAACATCACACAGTGCAAAATATCCAACATCGAACCAACTCGCGCCAGTTCCAGATGCAATTTTCGAAATTCCGGAGTTTGATAGCAACGGTTTTCAATGGTCAGCTTTTCTCCTTCTAATTTGCCTTCCACATACCCGAGATCGTCTGGAAGTTCGTAGGGGCTGAGATCTAAGGTGTTTCTCCAGACTTCTTCAATCCGGTCGGCAAGCCGGGCAATTAGGGGATGTTGCTGATGTCGAATAGAAGGCGCTGGGGTGTGACTCATGGGGCTTAGCTTGAGAAATTTCCGGTTAAAAACCAGGCCGGGAAAACCTGCCCACCTAAGCTACCATCAAACCGGAGTCCCCTCAGCGTTTATTAATTTTAGTAAGCTAATTTCAAGGCTTTGAGTTAAGGAAAATCCTTACCATTCATCAGAGGGCATGGCCTGGCCGGAAGCTTCATTATCCCGCTTACTGCCGAGCAGATCTAACTTATCAACGCGAATGGTTGGTGATGAACGACTGGCCCCCGTAGCCCGATCTTGCCAATGCTCAAACTTTAAAGCCCCGGTAATCCCAATCAAACTGCCTTTATGGACATAGTTGGCGGCAACTTCAGCGGTTTTACCCCATAGTTCCAAGTTAAACCAATCCGGGGGATCATCTTTTCGCATCCGATTGACGGCTAGGGTGAGGCGACATTTTACTGACCCTGACTCAAAATATTTCACATCCGGCTCACCGCCGACGCGCCCGACCAAGTTGACGACATTGATACTCATACATCACCCTCGTCTAAATCGTTTTGGTTAAGACTAACTGACCGTTAACCCACACATTGGTATTTTATGAAGAGTTTGCAGCCTGGGTTAGTTCCGTCTAAACCGCCATTAGTATAATTCAAAAAATTTAGCTTAGGAGGTGATTTTTGTTCCTTGGAGCAATCCATAACGAATTAGACCTGTCCGAAACCCCTGAGTCATTAAGCCCAAGGATAAGGCTGCCTCTAGGGTTGACCAACCAGATGTTAAAAGTCCCCATAGGGCCTGGGGTGAAGTTGTTGAGGCAATTACATCCTCCCAAAATGGAGCCACAGCCTTTGACCAATCTGCGGTTTTAATGTTTTCTAAGGGTAATTCCGCCGCCAGGGTGGCATACTCCGGCAGGGAAAGGACGTAGGGCAAACAGTACACCTGATAAATCCGTTTCAGCAGATCGGACTCTTTTTCTGTCAGGGGTGGATAGTCGGGCAGGGTGGGACGGTGGCACCAGGTGGCAACCAGTAATTTTCCCCCAGGCCTGAGGACGCGTACACATTCACCTAAAAACTTGCCTTTATCGGCCATATGTTCGCCACTTTCCAGGGACCAAATGAGATCAAAGCTGGCATCGGGAAAGGGCATCTCTAGGGCATTGGCAACTTCGAAGGTGACTCGTTCAGCCAAGCCGAGGCGATGGGAGCGTTCTTGGGCCCGGTGAGCTTGGACTGGACTCAGGGTAATTCCAGTGACGGTGGCCCCGAATTTACCCGCTAAGTAGATCGAACTGCCGCCAATACCACAACCAACATCTAAAATTCGGCTGGACTGAGCAACTTGCCCCCAGAGAAGTAATTCTTCAATCAGATCAAGCTGGGCCTGGAGTCGGGGTTTTGGCGTTTCTCCTGTGGGGCCATAATAGCCGTGGTGCATATGCTCCCCCCAAACAGACTCCCACAGTCCAGAGGAGCGGTCATAAAACGCAGAAATATTCTCTTCAAGGGAGGCGGTCATGCAACAGTCCAGTCCAAAGGTCGCAATTATTCTAACGAACCTCCTGTGGGGCCTGAGATCTTAGGCAGAAATTTAGGTTTATTCCTATTGCTGTAGTGCTTTGAGAAATCGCTGCATACTGGCAAAAAAGCCGCCTGCTGAAGGAGTTTCGGATTGGTCACCGTAGAGAATTTTGTCAAGGGCCTCGCCGCTGGGTTTGGTGGGACTGGAACCAAGGCATTCATAGGCCCCCTCGACTTCTCGCCAAATCTGCCAATCCCCTGGATAGATCCGTAACAGGGCAGTGGTGTCATCCAAGGGACGGATGTAGTAGGCCGTTTCGAGGGTATTTAAGAACCGTTCCCGCAACTGCCGCCCCGCATAGCCAATCCCGACGATGGCCACATCCTGCAGCTTCGGATTCAGCAAAATAAATGGGCGATTTTCCGCAGCATTACACATTTGTTCGATGTAGGACACTTCCACGGGTGACGGGGTAACACAGACAAAGGCCTGGTCGCTGGCTTGCACCGGTTCAATCAGTTCATTGACGCCCCGCACCGGAAACACCGGATTTTGCCAATCTCGACGGGCCAGGGCCGCGGCCCCAGCATCTGCGAAAAAGACTTTAAGGTTTGCGCCTAAATCCTGAAATAGCTCTAGGTAGCTCCAGGCCAGGGGGATGATTTGGATATCGGGTAAAAGAATTTCAACTTGAATCCGATTGATGCCACTGTCTAGGGCGGCTAGGGTCGCGGTTTTGGCCTGGTCAATCACCTGTTCAAGGCTGGTGGGCACGGTCATAGGGGACTCAAAAAATGACAAATTTTTATGGTTTAACTGGCAACGGCTTGACCCAGGTTGGAGCACATTGCTTGCATTTGCATCACTAATTCTAGGGCGTTGGCCAGGCTGCCCTGTTTAGCCTCTGACTCCAGTTGAGCCGCTAAGGTTTGAATTTGCTGAGCCCCTACGTTGCCGCTGGATCCTTTGAGGTGGTGGGCTTCCCGCATTATTCCTTCAAAATCTTGATCCCTGGTTGCGGCCTGGGCTGCCTCCAGATGGATTTGAGCATCCTCAACAAAGGTGAGTAGCAACTCCTGCTCAAATTCCCGATCTCCACCTGATAGTTCTGCTAAATAATCCCAGTCAATTAAGGGAGATAGCTCCATTCCCTGTCCTCAATTCAGCTGTGATCCAAAACCTTGTATTTCTACCTTAAAGGACAGCCGCGGCCTGGGGTAGGCCATTGACCCGCTCTAACTTGGCCCCGAGTTGTTGGAGTTTAGCTTCAATTGCTTCATAGCCTCGATCTAGGTGGGTTAGGCCGTAGACTTCAGTTTCACCTTGGGCCGCTAAACCAGCAACAACCAAGGCGGCGGTGGCCCGTAAATCTGTCCCCATCACTGGAGCCCCGGATAGGAAGGGTACCCCCCGAATCACAGCATGATTGCCCTTAATTTTGATGTCTGCCCCCATGCGGTTTAGTTCTGGGACATGGCCAAAGCGATTTTCAAAAACGGTTTCGCTAACTATGCTATTCCCTTCAGAGATTGTCAGCAGAGCCATAAATAGGGATTGCATATCTGTGGGAAAGCCGGGGTAGGGTAGGGTTTCAATGTCGGTGCTGTTGTAGATTTCAGCGGGAATAAAGCGGAGGGTGCGGGGAGTTTCGCGGATGATCTGGGCGCCCATTTCCTCCAGTTTGGCAATCACGGGAACTAGGTGCTCAGGTAACACGGGGGAGAGGGTAATTTCAGACCGGGTAATCGCTGCTGCTGCTAAAAATGTTCCGGTTTCAATCCGGTCGGGAATAATTTCGTAATCAGTGCCGTGCAGCTTATTGACGCCGATGATGGTGATTTTGTTAGTCCCGGCGCCCCGAATTTTTGCCCCCATGGCCTGGCAGAACTCGGCTAGATCCACCACCTCTGGTTCTTGGGCGGCGTTTTCAATAATTGTTTCCCCATCGGCCAACGTTGCCGCCATCATCAGGGTTTCTGTGGCCCCAACACTGGGATAGTCGAGGTATATCTTGGCTCCCTTGAGTTTGCGAGCATAGGCTTGAACAATTCCGTGCTCAATGTGGACTTCTGCGCCCATGGCCTGTAATCCCCGCACATGGAGTTCCACGGGTCGGGCCCCAATCGCACATCCCCCTGGTAACGGCACACGGGCAGTTCCTAATCGGGCTAAAAGTGGGCCAATGGCAAAGAAACTGGCGCGTAGTTGACTAACAAGTTCGTAGGGGGCCTGGGCTGAGGTTAAGTGTCGGGCATCCAGAGAGATTCCTCCTTTGGCTCCGTGGAGTTTGACACCCAGGGCCTGGAGAATTTCCCCCATGCGATTAATGTCAGCTAAAACTGGGACGTTATGGAAGTGACAAATGTCTTCCGCCAGTAACGCTCCGGTCATCAGAACTAAAGCTGAATTTTTGGCACCACTAATGTTGACGTGACCACTCAGTTGTCGTCCCCCGGAAATACGGAGATGGGGTTGATCATGGGAAATTGCTTTCTGGAGTGATGCCATATATGTTTTTCAAAAAATATTTTTAGTTCCTCAAGATTGTAGCGGATAGAGGCCGAAAATATGCGGTTTTGATTCTCCCAGGCCCGTGAAATTCTGCACTATATGGGGGGTGGTTCATCGTTTTGAGCCGTAAAAATTGCCCGACGCAGGGCCTGGTTATTCAGTTTGTAACTATAGAGTCCCAGTTGTTTGGCGAGGGCTACCAGTTGTGGTCTCTCCAGGCCCTCGAGTTCGAGCCAAGTTAAACTGCCGTGTAGGGGAATTTCAGGATTTAGGGCCGTTTTAAACTCTGTTTTTAAAGCATTCAGTTCAATTTCCAAATTTTGGAGCCGTTGCAAAATAGTGGGACAAGCCAGGGCTGGCTGAGAAAAATAATCCTGGAGAATCTGCCGTAGGGCCTGGGTTAACGAGGGAATTCGCTGCTCAGTTTGCCACTGTTGAACTTGCTGATAGAGAGTTGCGTCAAGGGTGAGGGTTACTTTTTGGGAAAACGGTGATGTCACGGTTATTCAGGGGGGAGCTGTTAATATTCAGGTGGACTCAAAAAAAACCGACAAACCAATTAAGTCTGCCGGCTCGTTGTGTGTTCCCTGTTGATGACTCGGATAGTACTGAGTCAATTTTGATTATGCCTGATTCGTTTCCGTAACAACTGTGATCAAGATCACTTTTTCCTTAGATAAGGTCTGATACGCAGGCAACTAAATTGACAGACTGATTAACAATATGGTTAAGGTCATTGTTTAAGAGGAATATCTCCATAGTTTTGATGGTTTTTTGAGATTCCTTAAAGCTTGGATTGGGGCATGAATTAGGGACTGCGGCTGGATGACTATATCTAGGTTTAGGAATTTATTCTGAACCAATTCCATCGCAAAAAGATGGTTATTTCTGCCCAATCAGTGAGACTCAAGGGCCTTGCTTGTATAGGTTTATAGCCCTGTTGTATTTTATTCACAAGCTCAAGGAGGGTATATCCATACAGCCAGACTTTGGCCAATGCTATGCTTTGCAGGTGTGGAAATTTTCAAGGTTGATTTCTCAATATTACTGGGAGTCATTACGACTACATAATTCTTGCCATCAAAACTGAGATATTCTGCGCGATCCCTCCTCCAGATTTCTGATGGTTTTGTATTTTAAAGCCTCAGCCATCGCGAGAAAACGTAATATTTTGTCATGGTGATTCTGGCCGATAAAAAGAAGTTTACAAATGGCTGGAGAATCAACCTAGACTCCGACCTACAATGAATTGCGGTTGCTGCTTTACCGGGACGTTACTGAATCAGCTATGAGAATTGGCATTGTCGGCTTGGGGTTAATTGGCGGCTCCTTAGGGCTCGATTTGCGAGGGCTGGGTCACACTGTTTTAGGGATGAGCCGGAAACAGGAAACCTGTCGAATTGCTGAGAAAATTGGTGCTGTTGACCAGGCCAGGCCAGAGCCAGACATTCTCGCCACCTGTGATTTGGTGTTTTTATGTACCCCCATTGGCTTGCTGATTCCAGTTGCTGAAGCGATTCAACTCCATTTAAACCCTGCGGCCATTCTGACGGATGTGGGGTCTGTGAAAGCTAGCTTAGTTGCACCCTTGAGTCACATTTGGCCCCGATTTATTGGCGGACATCCCATGGCCGGAACCGCTGAATCTGGGATTTTAGCTGCCCAGAACAATCTCTTTGTGAATCGCCCCTACGTCCTGACCCCCACACCGGAAACGGACCCTGAGATCATGCCTGTGGTGACTGAGGTCGTTAAATCCTTGCAATCCATCCTCTACGTCACAAGCCCGGCGGAACATGATCAAGCCGTGGCCTGGATTTCCCATTTGCCCGTAATGGTCAGTGCCGCACTATTAGGCTCTCCAACCAATCATGAATCACAACCGGAAATTTTGGAGTTAGCCCAGGCCCTGGCCAGTTCCGGATTTCGGGATACCAGTCGGGTGGGGGGTGGTAATCCAGAATTGGGCCGGATGATGGCTGAATATAACTCCATTGCTCTCTTGACTTCCCTCAAGCACTATCAACAGGAATTAACCGGACTAATTGAATTACTAGAAACCCAAAATTGGTCCGGTTTAGAAGCCTATCTGGCCCAACAGGCCCAGGCCCGGCCAGCCTTTGTCGGTGAGGCATAAACCCATGGCCCAGGCCCTAGTGGTCGTCGGCACCACCTCCCACGCCGGAAAATCCCTCTTAACTGCTGTGATTTGTCGCATCCTGGCCCAGCGCAATCATCGCGTCACCCCCTTTAAAGGACAAAATATGGCCCTGAATGCCTATGTCACCGCGGATGGGGGCGAAATTGGGTATGCCCAAGCAGTCCAGGCCTGGGCCGCCGGAGTTGAACCTCAAATCAACATGAATCCGATCTTGCTCAAACCCCAAGGCGACATGACCTCCCAGGTGATTTTACGGGGCAAGGCCGTGGGGAAAACAGGAGCTGCTGACTATTACCGCGATTACTTTGACCGGGGTTGGGCCGCCATTTGTCAGTCCTTAGCCGAGTTATCGGAGCAGTTTGATTGGATTGTCTGTGAAGGGGCCGGTAGTCCCGCAGAAATTAACCTGAAACACCGGGACTTGACCAATATGCGGGTGGCCAAACATCTCCAGGCCCCGACCTTGTTAGTCGCTGATATTGACCGGGGTGGGGTTTTTGCCCACATTATTGGCACTCTGGAACTGTTGGAACCCGATGAGCGGGCCTTGATAAAGGGGTTTGTGATCAATAAATTTCGGGGGCAACGTTCACTTTTGCAATCAGGCCTGGATTGGCTAGAAGAACGCACAGGAATTCCAGTGGTGGGGGTAATTCCCTACGTGGATATTCAACTTCCTGCCGAAGATTCCCTGGATTTGTTTGAACGGCGCACTTCTAAAACCCAAACCGACCTTGAAATTGCCGTGATTCGCTTGCCCCGGATTGCTAACTTTACGGATTTTGATCCCCTTCTAGCTGAACCCACGGTCAAGGTCCGATACGTTGGTCTCCATGACACACTTGGGCAACCGGATGCGGTGATTTTGCCAGGGAGTAAGACAACAATTTCTGATCTCAAAGCGTTGGTCAACTCTGGCCTGGGGGAGGCAATCAAAACCTATGCCAGCAATGGTGGGACAGTCTTTGGTATCTGTGGCGGGATGCAGATGTTGGGGAGGGAAATTGATGATCCAGAAGGTTTAGAAGGACTTTCGGGAATGTTTCCAGGCCTGGGTTTGTTACCCCTAACCACCACGATTACGCCGGCAAAAATTACCCAACAACGGCAAGCCACGGTTCACTACCCCGATAAAACCCAACTGAGGGGCTATGAAATCCATCAAGGGATCACGGATTTTCAGCTGAGTTTTGAGTTTGAATCCTTATTTACCGAACCTGGCCTGGGGATTGTTAATCAAGCTCAAACGGTTTGGGGCGCTTATTTACATGGATTATTCGATTCTGGGAGTTGGCGCCGGGCCTGGTTGAATCGACTGCGGGCAAAAAAATCACTTCCCCCCTTACCGACCCAGATTCATAATTTTGATCACCAATGCCAGGCCATGCTCAGTCATGTCACGGATTTAATTGCCCCCCACCTGAACCTGGAGCCATTAATTGGAGCAGTTTAATTTAAGCGATAACTTCAACGCCTCAGACCGTCAGCAACCGCCCAAAATATTGCCGATACAAATCACAGCGAACCCGGGCCGCATTGCCTTCTAACTTAACCAGGCCCAAACTATGTAACTTAAAACCCACGGTTGCATCCAAAACGACGGGATCGGGACTCTGCACCACTTGGGTAAAGGCCGGAGCCAATTCAGCCCGTTGATGTAAATGCCAGGCCTGGCCCCGCAGGTGATCTCGATATAAGCCGGTTTCAGTGGCTGCTTGAGCAATTAAGTTTGACCAGGTGAGATCATGCTTGGCCAAGTGATAGAGGGTCAAGCGGACTAAATAGGCATGGCCCCCAATCAGGGTTTCTAATTGTTCTAATTGACTCTGGCTCAAACTGAGGCCGTGCAGTTGGCTGAGTTGGGCAATTTGAGCCACCGTAAATTCGGGTAAATCCACTGCCAGGCCCACATTAAAGGGAGATTGATTGATATCCAGAGGAATATAAACTTCTGTTCCATGGACAACAATTAAGCGTAAGTTGCGCCAAATATCCCGATTTTTGGCTTCTTCATGCCAGGCCCGGAGCAGGCCAAAAAAATCGTTGGCAATTTCTGGATACTCAAACACCCGATCCACCTCATCCAGACCCAGGGTCAAGGGGCGGTCGCAATGGGGCAACAAATATTCTTCAAAGTAGGCGGTGCAATTATATTTACTGCCAAAAATGTCATCCCAATAGTCCTTGAGCTTGTTTTCTACGCCCAATCGCCGCCCAATGCCCGCACAGAACCAGCGCAAGAGTTTATCGAGATTACTAAACACCTCGGCATCGGCCAATTGGAAACTTAGGGGAACCGTGGCATAGTTTTCTTCTGTCGCCCGATACAATAGCCGCGCCATCAATGAGGTTTTGCCCATTTGCCGGGGGGCTTTGATCCGAATTAGAGAACCAGGCTGGACTAGGGTTTCTCGACATCGAGCTTCAATGGGGGGACGTTCCATGTAAAAAGCTGAGGCCACTTCCACTTGACCTTCTGGGAGTTCCGGTTCAGCCACGGGCAGAGGTGGGGCATCTTGGGCAATGGTGGGGGGCGGCGTCAGGTGGGAGCCAGAACCAGAGGTGATATTCGCCGGAGCCATGGTTGGGGCCCCAGTGGCATTGATTAAACCTAGGACTTCTTGAATCAGAGGTTGGGTATCGGCTGGAGTGCTCCAAAATCGTTGCTGAATCCGATGTAAATAGCCCCGTAGTTCATAGTTCAAGGGCATATCCAACGGGAACTGAATCCGCAATGGCAAGATAAAGGGGCGGCGGTCGGGGCGTTGGGCCTGGAGATTACGCACCGTGCGGACTTCCTCTAAAACCATTTCACTCTGGGCGGACTGCTGGGACAGAAGTAATAAAAAGAAATCACAGCCCTGCAATTCCTGATCAATCCGTTGGGCCCAGCCTTCACCCATCTGAATACTTTGACTGGCCATAAATGGTTGATGTCCTGCTGCCACTAACGCCGCAAAAAACTCCTCGGCCAGTTCCCGTTCAAGGGCATCACTGGAGTGACTAATAAAGACATTGCGGCCGGAGCCATAGGCCTTGAGGGGAGGTAAATCGGTATCTGCGTCCAAATCCGGCTGGGTTTCGGGAATGACCTTGAGGGGAGGCGAAAAATGGCTGGGGGGTGGGGCAACGGTGGCCGGGGCGGGATTGCTTTTGAGTAAATCTTTGACTGGAGTTTGCAGAAAGCGGCCAAGACGTTTCCAGACCGGGGGGCTCGCTTCCAATTGTTGTAGGGCCTGGAGAACTTCCTCCGCTGAGTTGTAGCGGTCATAAACTCCCGGCCGGATCATCCGATTAAGCACGTCCACCAAGCCCTGACTCACCCCCATCTGCGGCTGCCACTCCCAATTTCCCTGGGCATCTTGGCTGAGCTGAACTGGATTTTGACCACTGAGGGCTTGAACCCCAATCATCCCCACGGCATACAAATCACTGCTGGCTCGCGGCCGACCTTGGGCCTGTTCTGGGGGCATATAACCCGGAGTGCCAATGGCAATGGTTTGACTCGCGGCCTGGCCCAACAGAGTTCCGCCCCCAATGGACATCCCCATTTCCTTGACCGCGCCAAAGTCAATGAGAACGAGCTTGTGATCCGTCAACCGCCGCATCAGGTTATCGGGTTTAATGTCGCGATGAATCACGCCACACTTGTGGACAAAACTGAGAACCTGGAGAATATCCGTCAACATTTGCAGGACTTGGGCTTCACTCCAGCAGCATCCCAAGGGGAGTTCCGTCCGTAGGACATGGCCTTCAATGAAGTCCTGCACTAGAAAAAACTCCTCCCCCTCGGCAAAGTAGGCCAGTAACCGGGGAATTTGATCATGGTTGCCGAGTTTTTCCAGAACTTGGGCTTCCCGGAGGAATAGGTCACGGGCCAGGGGAAGAAAGTTACCATCGGTGCGGGCGGGCTTGAGATATTTGACAACGCATTTAACCCGGCCGGGGCGATGACTATCTTCCGCTAAATAGGTTTGACCAAAATTACCAGCCCCTAAAACACTGAGAATCCGATAACGAGCACCAAGAACTTTACCAATCATGCTTCCACTTTTTTGGGCGGTATGATGAGAATTCTAGCTTTGCCAGGGATACTTATGCCGTCAACTCTGCCCCTCTTCCAGGTGAATGCCTTTAGCCCTAACCCATTCCAAGGCAATCCGGCGGCGGTGTGTCTGCTGCCCCATTATCCTGATCCGGCCTGGATGCAGGGGGTGGCGGCCCAAATGAATTTGTCTGAGACAGCCTTTCTTGTTCCCCAGGCCCTGGATTATCAATTGCGCTGGTTTACTCCCCAAGTGGAGGTGGATCTCTGTGGCCATGCCACCCTAGCTGCTGCCCATACGTTATTTAGTCAAAATCTTGTTGCCCCAGGCCAGGCCATTACCTTTCACACCCGTAGCGGCCCCCTGATGGCCCGGCAAATTGGCGAGTGGATTGAACTGGATTTTCCGAGCCAACCCGTTCGCCCCCAGGCCCCGAACCCAGATTTAATCAATGCTTTGAATCTGCACCCCAGCCAAGTGGTATTTTGGGGAGCCAGCCCTGATGATCAGTTGATTGAACTGAGTAGTGCCGATGAAGTCCGGGCCTGTCAACCGAATTTCTCCGCCTTAGCCCAACTACCCGGCCGGGGGGTGATGGTCACATCTGTATCGGATTTAGCGGAGGCTGACTTTGTTTCCCGGTTTTTTGCTCCGGCCGCTGGAATTGATGAGGATCCCGTTACGGGTTCGGCCCATTGCAGCCTTTATCCCTACTGGCGCGCCAAACTCCATCGGCCTGAATTAGTTGGGTATCAGGCTTCGGCCCGGGGTGGTTGGGTGAAAGTTCGAGGCGAAGGGGAACGAGTGATCTTGGCTGGGCCAGCAATCACCGTCTGGCGGGGGGAATTGTTACTTAGTTTGGATGCATCTGAAGGATAGGAATTTACCCGGACGCCCACTCAATCACACCCCAAAGGTATTTAGGATATGAGGTAGAGAGTTCAGCCTGTGATGCTTGGATGACGATTTACTTCTACCACATTGATCAACCCTATGGCTGCTTCTCTAACTTTTCCCGACATGGGTTTGCCCGAGATGGCTATGATTGGGCCACTGCTGAACACTACTACCAGGCCCAAAAGTTCATCAACACCGGCCATAGTTACCTGTACGACCAGATTGTCCAGGCTCGCACTCCCGGAGAAGCCGCGCAAATAGGTCGAAATCCCCAGCATCCGCTCCGGTCAGATTGGGATCAGGTGAAATTGGGGGTCATGTACACAGCTATTCAGGCTAAGTTCCTCGCCCACGGGGATATTCGCACGACCCTGCTAGGAACGGGTGATGAGTACCTAGTGGAAGACTCCCCGGTGGATAGCTTTTGGGGGTGTGGATCAGATCGTCAGGGCTTAAATCACCTCGGCCGACTCTTAATGCAGTTGCGGCAAGAACTCCGACAATCCCTCCCCCAACCCCATGGTTAATCCCCTGGTTCCTGCGGATTGGCCCATTGCTGTATCCGATTTACCACCTGAAACCTACTTGGTCGGGGGAAGCGTTCGGGATGCTTTGTTGGGACGGTTGCAGGCGGATCTCGATTTGGATTTTGTCACCCCTGGGCCGGCCGTTCCCTTAGCGAAACGTCTTGCTCAACAATACCAGGCCAGCCTCGTGATTTTAGATGCCGAGCGCAGTATTGCCCGTTTAGTGTTTCCCCAGGCCACCCTTGATTTTGCCCAGCGCTTAGGTGCGAGTTTGACGGAGGATTTAGCCCGCCGGGATTTTACGATCAATGCCATTGCCTACGACCCGCGCACTGAAGCCCTGATTGACCCCCTCCAAGGCCGCCACGGGATTGCTAACCAAGAAATTGCTCTGATTGCCCGAGAAAACCTGAGCGCGGATCCCCTGCGAGTCCTGCGTGCCTATCGCCAGGCCAGCCAGTTAGGGTTCACAATTACGGCCGCCACTCGCCAAGGCCTCCAGGATTTCGCCCCTGAATTGGCCACCGTTGCCCCCGAGCGGATCCGCACCGAACTCAACTATCTGTTAGCCAGCCCTGAGAGTCACATCTACCTCCGCATGGCCTGGGAAGATGGCGCGTTACGGTTGGCACTACCGGATTTAGGAGAGCTACAGCTTGAGCACCTCCAGCATCTGGAACAGTTCACCATTTCCCCCAACTCCACCTGGGCCGAGATCATACCTACCTTGACAACACCGCTCCTGTCCAATCCAGGGCCTGGGGAACCGCGCAAACGAACGCTCTTGACGATGACGAAATTGGCCTGTTTATTGACGAGTCACCTCTCCGCTCAGGTTGATCCCAAAACTATTCAGGCCACCTTAGGCCCTCTGACCTATAGCAATCGGGAAATTAAACTGGTGCAACTGCTGCTCCAGGGATTACCCCAGTTAATTCAAACTCTCGAATCCAACACTCGTAGCACACAGTTTTATCTGTTTCGCCACATGGGCGGGGCCTGGCCTGGATTAGCCCGTTTGGGTTTAAGTTTGGGCCTTGATCCGGAATCCCTTGTTCTTCTCAACCAGGCCTGGTTAGACCCAGACAATCCCATTGCCCATCCCCCCTGTTTAGTCACGGGAGCCGATTTAATCCAACAATTTCAAATTGCTCCTGGGCCTGGCATTGGCAAACTCCTCAACAGCATTGTAGCCGCTCAAGCGGGGGGAGACCTAACCACGACTGAACAAGCCTTGGCCTGGGTTGAACAGCATCTCCATGACTATCAATAGCCCTAGGTCAAGCAGCTACTGCACCACTTGCCGCATATAGTCAGCCCAAATCGCCGCCGCATCACCACTACTGCCCGAGGTGGGACTGTTGTCATCATTGCCCAGCCAAACCCCCGTTAACAGATTCCGGCCGGGAAGGTAGCCCACAAACCAGAGATCTCGGTAATCGTTGGTGGTTCCAGTTTTTCCCGCCACCGCCATCCCCATTGCCGCTGCCCGCCCGGTGCCACTGGTGACGACATCCTGTAGGGCCTGGGACATGGTTTGGGCAACATCGGCTGGAACAACAGAAACTCCCGTCAAATCCTGACTATTCCGCTCAAAAATGACCCGACAGGTACTAAAGTCATCTGGGTTTGTACAGTCGCCGCCATCCTGCACCTGCTTAATGGTCATGGGAGTTACCAGTCGGCCTTGATTGGCTAAAACCCCCATAGCTTCACACATTTCTAGCAGCGTCGTTTCGTTTTGGCCTAGGACCAGGCCGGGAACTGCTTGGAGTGGGCTTTTGATTCCCATTTTGTGGGCTAAATCCACCACCCGCTGCAGGCCTACTTGTTCTGCCAATCTTAGGGCAATGGGATTTTCTGAAAGAGCCAGGCCCCGTCGTAGATCCATCATGCCCCCGCCCCCCCGACAGCCAGCAAACTGTTGACCTTGCCAGAAAAAGGGTTCACAGGAAAGGGTTTGGCTTAAGGAAATTCCCCGCATTAGGGCCGCCGTAAACAAAATTACCTTAAAGGTTGAGCCGGGTTGGCGTAGGGCCTGGGTGGCGCGATTAAACTGGCTTTGTTCATAGTCCATCCCCCCGACAATCGCCGCAATCAGTCCATCCTCGGGCCGGAGAGTGATAATTGCCCCCTGTTGGATTTTGGACCCATTGCCCCACTGTTGCAGATTGCGTTTGAGAGTTGCTTCCGCTCGTTCTTGCCAGGCCAGGTTTAAGCCCGTCGTCACAATTAAATTGCCTTCCTGGGCTAATTCACTCCCAAGTAAGGTTTTGAGGTCGGCATACACTTGATCGGTATAAAATGCTGCGGGTTGAACACCAAAGGCTTTTTCCGCTTCTGGGCTAACTTCAATCCGAGAACGCCGGGCCCGATCTGCATCTGCAGCGGAAATATAGCCCTGTTCTGCCATCCGACTAATGACTCGATTGCGATAATCCACTGCTGCGTCGTAGTCCCGAATCGGATTAAAGGCATTGGGGGCAGGCAAAATCCCGACTAGGGTGGCGGCTTCAGCGAGGGTGAGGTCTTTGGCAGGTTTATCAAAATAAAAACGGGCCGCATCTTCAAAGCCATTATTCCCCAGGCCCAGATAGACTCGATTCAGATAAGCCAACAACAGTTCATCTTTGCTGTAAAAGGCTTCTAACTTCAGGGCCACCACCATTTCCCGGATTTTACGACCCACAGAATCTTCACTGCCGACATAGGGCCGATAGAGGGTGCGTGCAACCTGTTGGGTAAGGGTACTGGCTCCCTCTCGCAATTCTCCGCCGCTGATATTCGTCAAGACCGCCCGAAAAATTCCCAGGGGATCAATGCCAAAGTGCCAATAATAGCGACTATCTTCAGAAGCTACTACTCCATTAATTAGATAAGGTGAAAACTCACTTAATTGCCGTAATTCCACATGGGGGCGTTGCTCAATGGGGGCTAAGGGCTGTTGATCGGCATCGAGAATAATCACCGGCCCTTGGGTAATCGCAGGTAAAGGGCGCACCGGAATTTTTGTCCACTCAATCGCCAACCAGGCCAGGCCCAGACTGACTAAGGCCGCAGTTCCCCCCAGACCCCAAGAAAGCACTTTGATCCCAAAAGGAGGTGGATTAATCAAGGTGAGTTGCACAGCCCGTTGTTCTGCTGGGGGCCCAAGGGTAACCGTATTGCCATCATGGAGTTCAGCTATCTCTACCCGCCGTCGCCCGAAAAATACGCCATTGCTGGAATCTAGGTCTTCAATTTGAAACACTGAGTTTTTGGGATAAAGCCGAGTGAGTTTTGCATGCACCCCACTGACAATGGAACTATCAATCTGGATATCGGTTTTGGATTGACTACGACCGAGAATGTAGTGATCGCCAAGAAGGGGATACACCTGTGGGGTGGGATTTTCGGGATCAAAAACCTCCAATTGGGCCACCCGTGCTTTTTGCTTCAGGTTCAAATTTCTCCAATCAAACTGGGCCTGGGCCGCTTGGAGTGCTTGGGTAACTGATTGGGTCAGGTTTTTTAGCAAGGCAGTTGTGACAGTTGGCTAACTCTTTCTAGCATAGGAGAAAGTCGGTTCTGGCCTGGCCTGGGTTCCCAATAGCTGCTGTGTTGGAGCCGTCATGGTTTCTACCGGATGAAAATTCACTCGATTTCAATCAATCATCGAGGAACAAATCTGCACATTTTCTGAGTCCTAAATGTTGGAACCCGACAATGCCTGCAAAGACAAATCTTCATGGTCTTCGGACTAAATTAAACCCATAATTTTTACAAAGTATGATGAAACAGCTTTTAATTGCGGTGATGTTTTGTCTGAGCCCAGGCCTGGTTTCAGCGCAAATTCCTGGAAATATTATTCCCTTTGGATGGGATCGACAATTTTATACGATCAAAAGTGTTTCAGTTAATGAACCCATCGCCGATACGAGACTTGTTAATCAAGCTGTTCAAATTCAAGATTTAAGCCATAACCTGCGGGTTTATCCCGTATTTAAATCCTGCCCTAAGGTGAACGAAGACGGTAGAGTTTTCTATGACCGCTGTTACTCCCATTCTGAAATTCGTGGACAGGTCAAAAATCGAAGCAATCGCACCTTCTATAACTTAGTGATCGAAGTTCAGTATGGAGATAGTTACTTCAATAAATGGCAAGGCAGTCAACAAATTAGATTGCTACCCTCGGAATTCAGGCCTGGAGTTCAGGGAGTTGTCAACGAGAGGATTCTTGACAGCTTAAATTCTCAAGATGTCAAACTGATTGGGGTCTTTGAGCAGCAGTAAGGTGAATCTGGAGTTTTACTCCCAGAAATCTGTTTGATTCTGTTGGATTTCTTGGGAAATGGCCCGCAGCTTTTCTTGGTTTTCCGGTGTTGGCTCAGCTAGATAGGTTAAGAGTGCAATATCGCGTCTATCCTGGCGTTGCTCTCTCTCAGTTTGGCGTTGCTCTCTCTCAATTTCTCGGTTTCTAGCTCGATTCGCTTCGTCTCTAGCTTGCTCCTCTCGATATCTTCCCAAATTCCCATAGAACCACTTAAGGCCAAGATCAACCACAGCCACCAAGAGGGTCGCGGCAAAGGCCCAGATGCTAATGTTTCAGAAAGTTTACTCATATAAGTTAAATTCCCATGCTTTAAGGCCACAAAAAAGTTACTTTTCCCAAACTGTTCTATCGATAAACATTAAATTTTGCGACTTAATTCGACCGATAATAATTGCTTGATAATTTTTTGATCTAGCATGATCAATCAATAGACTTTGTTGGTTAAAAGACAATTGTTGCCAAGCTTCTTGAGGGATGTATAGCCCTTGTCCAGGCCCCCATGTATCAACAAAGCGATTAAAGTTATATTTTTTGGTAATAGCATCGAGAATTTCTTCAGAGGTTGAGGCTTTAGAAATTTCTGAAGGTTCAGGTTTAGGATTCTTTGCAGCATATTCATCCAATACCTTTTGAGCATCTTGAGCAATTTGCCTCGTTCTCTCCATATCCTTTTGAGCTTGACTTATGCGTGGAGAGGGGGCAATTACCATGACAAAAAACAACCAAGCTACTGCACCAATAAAACCTAAAACTGCCGTACCTATCCCTATGAAAAGAAACATAGCCGTTTTTTTGGACATACTCAGTACCCCATATTTTGGATGTGGTAGCCAATAATCAAGATTCTAGATAAATTTCGATTAGAGAGGCTAACCTAGAAAAAGTGCAGTTGAGTTGGCTTGAATCATGCTTGGGTCTGTAGAGCTTCGGTCGTTTTTGGATGGAGAAAGTCGGCCTTCTTTTGTCTTGGCTGGTGCAAAACCCCACTACAACCCCGACCGCCCAGGCCAGGTGGAGCACATTTTCCTAGACCTGAATTTAGACCTCCAGCAGCAGCAATGTTGGGGAACCTGCCAAATCCGACTAAACCCCATCGTCCCAGGCCTGGAGCAACTCACCCTCGATGCCGTTAACCAAAATATCAAAGGCGTTTGGATCAACGACCAGGCCCAAACCTTTAACTACAATGGCGAACAACTGGAAATTTCCCTGTCCCACCCACCCACCCCAGGCCAAGGGATCACAATCAAAATTGACTATCACCTGGATCATCCCCAGCGCGGCCTCTATTTTGTTTTGCCCGATGCCCACTATCCCCATAAACCGATCCAGGCCTGGACCCAAGGCGAAGATGAAGACTCCCGGTTTTGGTTTCCCTGTTTTGACTATCCCGGCCAGTTAGCAACCTCTGAAATTCGAGTTCGTGTACCGCAGCCGTTCATGGCCATTTCTAACGGGGAATTACGGGGTGTTGAAGATCATGGCGACCACAAAATTTACCACTGGTATCAACCCCAAGTTCACCCCACCTATTTAATGACGTTAGCGGTTGGAGAATTTGTTGAATTACGCGATGAATGGCAAGGCAAACCTGTCACCTATTACGTCACCCCAGACCGGGAAGCAGAGGCCATGCGGACAATGGGCAAAACCCCACAAATGATTGAGTTTTTCAGTCAGAAATACGGTTACAACTACCCCTATCCCAAATACGCCCAAGTCTGTGTCGATGACTTCATTTTTGGGGGTATGGAAAACACCTCAACCACCCTCTTAACCGACCGTTGTTTATTGGATGAACGGGCCGCCCTCGATAACCGCAACAGTGAAAGCCTCGTCGCCCATGAATTAGCCCACCAGTGGTTTGGCGATTTAGTGGTGATTAAGCATTGGTCCCACGCTTGGATCAAAGAAGGGATGGCTTCCTATTCTGAAATCATGTGGACAGAGCAGGAATACGGAACTGATGAAGCTGCCTATTACCGCCTTGGGGAAATTCGCAATTACCTCCATGAAGATGGTTCCCGCTATCGCCGCCCGATTGTGACCCATGTCTATCGCGAAGCTATTGAACTCTATGACCGTCACCTCTACGAAAAAGGGGCCTGTGTTTATCACATGATCCGGGCAGAACTGGGGGAAGAACTATTCTGGAAAGCCATTCATACCTTTGTCCAGGCCAATGCCCATAAAACTGTCGAAACGATTGATCTATTAAGAGCGATTGAAACTGCCACTGGTCGGAATTTACTTCCCTTATTTGATCAATACGTCTTCCGGGGTGGTCATCCAGAGTATAAAGTTGCCTATAGATGGGATGCTAAAAGCAAACTTGCCATTTTAACTGTTACCCAAACCCAGGCCAGCAAAGAGGGTACATCTCCCTTAGATCGGGGCTTGTTTGATTTAGAAATTCCTTTGAGCTTTGGCTTTGTCTCTGATGGCAATGAGGTAACGACCCAAACTCTTTCTGTCCGGATTCATGAACCTGAACAAAGTTTTTACGTTCCCCTGCCTCAAAAACCGCAATTTATCAGCTTCGATGTCGGCAACCATACCCTGAAAACCGTCACCCTAGAATACCCACTCCCTGAACTGAAAGCCCAACTCAAACACGATCCGGATCCCCTCAGTCGGATCAATGCTGCCAAAGCCTTAGCCAAAAAAGGGGGATTAGAAGCGGTCATCGCCTTAGCCCAAGGATTAGAAACCGATCCGTTTTGGGGTGTGCGGGTGGAAATTGCTAAACAGTTGGGAACAATTAAGTTGGATCAAGCCCTCCATGGCCTGGCTTTAGGATTACAAGATGCAGAAGCACGGGTGCGCCGGGCCTGCGTGGAAGCCATCACCTCATTCAAAACCACCGAAGCCTATCAACTGATCAAATCCATTGCAATTCATGGGGATGCAAGTTACTTAGTCGAAGCGGCGGCTTTACGGGGAATTGCAGAAATCGCCGCGGCCAAACCAGGGGAAAAACCCAAACCGAAAAAAGTCTTCAAAATTCTGGAAACGGCCTTAGAAGAACGCTCGGGTTGGAATGAAGTCGTCCGGGCTGGAGCCATCGGGGGCCTGGGAGCTCTGAAAGAATTACCCGAAGCCGTGGATTTGGTCTTGGATTATACCCAACTTGGCATTCCCCAACCTCTGCGTTTGGCGGCCATCCGAACTCTGGGAACTCTCGGCAAAAATCAAACCCCAGAATTGCTGGAACGCATCTTGAACCGCCTCCAACATCTCAGCAGTGAAAGCTTTTTCCTAACCCAAATCGCTACGATCACCGCCCTCGGACAAATGGACAACCCCCAGGCCCTAAGTCTCTTGCGCCAAATGGCCGAGCAATGTTTAGATGGCCGTGTTAAGCGGGCTGCCGATGAAGGAGTCGCCAAAGTCCAAAAAGCGATCGGGAACACCCAGGCCCTAAAAACGGTTCAAGATGATCTGGCGGAACTCAAACGGCAAAATCAAAAGCTCCTCAGCCGCCTCGAACAGTTGGAAGCTCAAACCAAAGCCAATCATGACTCAGATACTCAATCTCCTGAATCAAATGGACAATCGGCTTAAAGGCTCTATCTTGAGGCTATGAGTAGCAGCTTTGAGTTGATTGGTGAGCTGACAGAGATTGAAACTATTGCGGTTAATCTCTCAATCCGTGAGTTACGAAGATTAAAGGATGAGTTTGGTGGTCGACGGTGGCGCAAGATGAAAGGTACTGGACTCGTGCAATTTCCCAACGGAGAGCTTCGCCAGGCTGAGCTACACTGGTATGAGGCACATGGGGTAGGGCGGCGCAAAATGAAAGTCAAGCGTATCCTCGAGTAAGACCCATGCACACCGCAGCTTCAAATATTCAATTTGCTATCTGTATTACCGCTGAAGAAGATTCAGATCTAGAGGTTTGGAAAATCTATCGAGTCCTACCTGATCCCAAAGCCCAAGAAGTGGGTTGTTTACGCGTCGTTGATGAGTCTGGGGAAGATTACTTGTATCCACAGAGTCAGTTTATCGTGATGGAATTGCCTACAGAAGTTCGAGACAAGCTACTGGCAACAGTCGAACAGTGAAGATAGTAATAGTCAAATATGAACCATGCCCCAGATTCCTAAACCCTTGAATCAGAACGCACTACACTCGACTATTCTTAAAAAATTTATCTCTAGTTGGCTTACTCCTCTTCTCCTTTTTCTCCTGAGTCTTTTGCTGGTCTTGGGTCTGCAACAACCGACTTGGGGGCAATTTACCGTTCCAGGCCTGGGGAATACCAACGCAGCGAATCCACCGCAAAATGTAATTCGTCGGGGTGATATTGAAGTTGCTCCTGTTCAACTGGATGGGACTATTTTATTTTTTGTCACAGCTCCTACTGTCCGGGATCGCAGTAATCCCAATGATCAAATCCCGGTAGAAACCCGCGCTGAGTTAATCGAATTTAGTCTCAGGCGGATCATCCATCGCAATGAGTCGGGCATGCCCAATTTTGATTTTGTTTTTACGAACATCGTTCCCGAACAGATCAAGGTCGGAGTTGCCACCCTAAATAACGAAACCATCATTTCTGCCCGTACCAATGAGCTGGAAAATCCCCAAAAAATTCTTACGGTGACGGAAACAGATGCTCGCTTCTATGGGATGACGATTCCGGCTTTGGCTGAGGAATGGCGAGAACGGATTCAAGATGCTTTGCGTGATGCCGCGCGGGAGCGCTCCCCTGAGGCCTTGAAAACCCACGTATATAAATCCTTGATTGCTTTGTTGATCCTAGCTGGGGTGAGTGTAGTCCTGTATCTCCTCCAACGCTTCTCAAAGCAGCGGGTTAAGGCCCTCAAAAAACAGTTTGAATCGGCCCAAGCGGAGTCGGAGTTAACAACTGAGGGAGAAAATCAAGAAACAACCGGTTCTGAACCGCCATCCCAACCTCCAAGTAACCTCAATCGCTGGCTCAGTCTTCAGTTCAGTTCCCCCAAGCTTTACATGGTGGATAAACGCATCAAAATGGTCTCCCTAGGACTATTTCTGTTGACCTGGGGACAGGTGGCCATCTGGTTACTGGGGGGTTTTTATATTTTTAACCTGTTCCCCTGGACGCGCATCTTTGCTTGGCAGTTATTGGGACTACCTATTTACTGGCTAATCATTTGGTTTGTCAGTGGCCTGGTGAATTCCCTAGGAGACTTTGCTCTGAAACGCTTAGGCCAATTTTGGCATCACTATCCAATTAAAGGGGATACGGATCTGCAACGGCGGACGTTACGGATTGGCACGGCCTTAACGGTTTTGGGGGGCTTAAAAACCACGGTGGTCTATGGGGTTGCCCTGGGCCTCGTGATTGGCAGCTTCGGAATTCCTATTGGTTCTGTAATTGCTATTGGGGGGTTTTTATATTTTTAACCTGTTCCCCTGGACGCGCATCTTTGCTTGGCAGTTATTGGGACTACCTATTTACTGGCTAATCATTTGGTTTGTCAGTGGCCTGGTGAATTCCCTAGGAGACTTTGCTCTGAAACGCTTAGGCCAATTTTGGCATCACTATCCAATTAAAGGGGATACGGATCTGCAACGGCGGACGTTACGGATTGGCACGGCCTTAACGGTTTTGGGGGGCTTAAAAACCACGGTGGTCTATGGGGTTGCCCTGGGCCTCGTGATTGGCAGCTTCGGAATTCCTATTGGTTCTGTAATTGCTATTGGGGGGTTGGTGGCCTTTGCCTTGTCTCTGGGGGCCCAAAGCCTAGTCCGGGATTTAATCAATGGGGCGTTTATTCTTTGGGAGGATCAGTTTGGCATTGGCGATGTTGTGGTGATTGGCTCCGTCAGTGGGGCAGTGGAAAATATGAATCTGCGGATCACCCAACTCCGAAACGGCGAGGGCCGCTTAATTACAATTCCCAATAGTGCCATTTCCATTGTCGAAAACCTAACTCGAACCTGGTCGCGGGTGGACTTCACCATTGATGTGGATGCCCAGGCCCAGGGTGCCGAAGCCTTAGGACTATTGCGACGCGTGGTGGCTGAATTTTACCAAGATCCGGCCTGGCAGGAAAAAATCCTTGAACCCCCTGAAGTACTTGGGATTGACCTGATCTCCCACAGTGGTTTAACCATTCGTGTCTGGCTCAAAACCCAACCTGGTCAGCAGTGGGCCGTTGGTCGCGAATTTCGGGTACGGGTTTTAACGGCTTTACAAAATTCCGGCATCAGCATTGGCCGTCCCCAACATCAAGTTTGGACAGATTCCCCGGTTCACCCCGACATCACGCCTCTGTAAGCTCCTGAAGATGAGTTGAGCTTGGAGGGAATGATAGGTTACTGGGTGGGTTATAGGAGGTTTAGGTGACTCAGGCTCAGTTCCGTTGTGGTCGTTTTACCCTGCTCTAGGACCTCAACCACCTTTTTGGCTAGGAGGAAATACCCACCCACGGGTTCATAGGTGTCTTGAAAGGTGACTTCTTGGAGGAGTTCGTCGGTTTGAGGATTACGGAAAATTGCCTTGTAGTGGGTAGAAATGTAGCCCTCCCCGGTATCCAGGGCCGCCAGGTGATCAATGGCAAACGCCATACCGCCCATGACTCGGCTCACATAGACCACTTGATTATTCCGAACTCGGTAATTTGACCCCATGGCGTCCCCCTTGACCAAGATTTCCACGGCGCCAGTGTCATCGGTTTCTCCCACTGAAAAGGTGTTTTTTCCGTGGCTGGCCTGGAAGCTATTCCGTTTGCGGTGGGTGATGACTTCTTGAATGGGGCGTTGAATTTCCTTTTGAATCTCCTCAGACTCAATCCCGGTCACTGTCACCTGAAAATTCGCTGTCACACTGACTTGTCCCTGGTAAACCACATCTCCCTGCTTCAATTCCACATCGGCAGTAAATCCGGGAAATGCTTCATCCCAGGTATAGCGATTTTCATAGGCCGCTTGGAACAGGGCCTGGGCATCAAGGGTGGCAGTGGGCATAGGGGACTCCAAACAGTCGGGCTGAATCCAAATCGATCAACCAGCGAAATTGTTACGAACCGTTACGTTGACCGTAATTTCCATGGTATCGCATGGGGTCAAACTGGACTAACCTGGAAAAACCCTTGGCCCTGACTGATTTTTGCTATGGCTTACGTTCGCGCCCGCCAACATGTCAATCCCCTGAGTCGCCAATTTCAGCAACCTGTAGCTGTCCCGGCCTGGTCGGAGGTGTTCACCCAGCCCAAGCAACCCCTGCATCTCGACATTGGCTGTGCCCGCGGCCGTTTTGTCCTGGAAATGGCGGAGGTTAGACCGGACTGGAATTTTGTCGGGCTGGAGATTCGGAAAGTGTTGGTGGATGAGGCCAATGAGATTGCGCGGGCCCGGGGCCTGGGGAATTTGGTTTACTTGTTTGCCAATGCCAATGTTTCCCTAGCGTCTCTCTTTGCGCCCCATTCCGTGCGTTGGGTAACCATTCAATTTCCTGATCCCTGGTTTAAGCGCCGTCACCAAAAGCGCCGTCTGGTTCAACCGGAATTTGTGGCTCAACTGGCTGATATTCTGCAACCTGGAGGGTATGTTCTTTTACAATCCGATGTTTTGGAAGTCGCGACTCAGATGCGAGAGACCTTTGCGGCAAATTCGGCCTTTCGTGGCGACGCTTTGAATCCATCTTGTTTTGGAGAAGATCCGGATGTCCATGGGGCCTGGTTCACGGATAATCCCCTGCCCGTCAAAACAGAGCGGGAAAAACGTGTGGAGTTCTATGGCTTACCGGTTTACCGATGTGGATTTTGGCGGCAGGAAATCTAAAATTGCTTGGGCGGCCCGTTGTACAGCCCCCGGTGGCCCCGCTAACTCCTTGACCCGTGCATAGCCCGCAAGCATTCTCCCCCTGGTTTCTGGATTTTGGAGAATGTCTAAACTTGTGGCTGCAATTTTCTCCGGTGTGGCATTATCCTGCAACAATTCTGGAACAACGGCTTCATTGGCAATCAAATTGGGTGGTGATACATAGTCAACTGAAAACTTAAGAAAGGTTTGATAGAGCCACAGACCAAAGGGGTTGACCCGATAGACCACCACTTGCGGTACGTGCATCAAGGCAATTTCTAGGTTTACGGTTCCAGATTTGGCCAGGGTTAGGTCAGCGGCGGCGATGAGTAGGAGGGGATCTTCTAAAATCGGAATCTCCAGGCCAAAATTCTGAACCGTTGCTGCAATTTCATCTCGATACTGGGCCAAGGAAAGGGAAATCCAGAACCGGGCCTGGGGGAGTTGAGCCTGAATCTGCTTCACTGCTTGCAAAAATAGAGGCAATAGGGATTTTATTTCTTGATAGCGAGAAACTGGAAACAAGACAATTGCCAGTTCATCGTCTTTAATTCCCAATTTTTGTCGAGCTTGCTCACGAGTTGGGGCATTTTCGATCCGATCCACGAGGGGATGACCGACCCAGGTAATCTTTGCCCCATGCCTTTGGTAGTAACGCTCTTCCTCGGGAAAAATCGCAATCATTTGATCGCTGAGGTTAATCAGTTTTTGTGTGGTTTTCAAGCTGTGGGACCAGACCCATTCCTGGGGGGCAATATAGTAAACGCTAGGGACGGTGAGATGCTTGCGGATGTGGCTACCCAGGGGAATGTTGGCAGCAATGTAGTCAATATAGATCACTAAATCTGGGGGATTTTCTCGCAGGTAGCGTTTGGCCATGGCTTGGTACTTCAAGGTTGGGGCCACATATCGCAGAGCTTCCACCAGGCCAATGGAGCTAATCCGCCGGGTATCGTAAATAATTTTTGCCCCAGCTGCGGCCATTCGTTGACCACCCAAGCCAGAAATTTCTAAGCTCCAACCGCGTTTGTCTGCCTCAGTAGTGAGGGCCTCAACCAACAGCCCGCCCTGAAGGTCTCCCGAAATTTCGCCGGTACTAATAAAAATCTTGAATGTCTGAGTCATGCCCGGCCTGGATTAGGAATCGTCACTCGCATGGGCCCGACTTCCCTGTTTGCTGCCTGGGGTTAAGCCGCGTCGGCCAGGGGCCTGGGCCTGGTGTAAAAATCGCTGAAGGTGGTGGAGGGTTTCACTGGGGGAGAGGGCATCCAAAGCCGAAATCGCCGTTTCCAGCGGTAAGTTATCCCGATAAATCCGCCGGAATGCCTGTTTCAAAATTGCCATATCCTGATCATCCAGGCCCGAGCGTTTCAGACCCACCTGATTTAAGGCCCGAATCCGGGCGGGGTGTCCCTCTGCCAACATAAACGGCGGCACATCCCGATCTACCCGAGCCATGGCCCCAATCATGGCCAACCGACCAACACGAACAAACTGATGAATCCCCACCATCCCCCCAATCCGGGCCTTAGACTCAATCCAGACATGGCCGGCAATGGAAGTGGCATTGGTAATCACTACCTGGTCTTCAATCACGCAGTCGTGGGCAATGTGAACATAGGCCAATAACCAGTTACCGTTGCCAATTTGGGTAAACTCTCCTGGGCCATTGGCACAATTAATCGTCACATACTCCCGGATGCAATTATCGTCGCCAATTTTAACGCCACTGTCGGCCCCGGCATACTTTTGATCCTGGGAAATGGTTCCAATGACAGCCCCAGGAAAAATTTGATTCCGTTGGCCAATTTCAGTCCGGCCGGCTAAAACCACGTGGGCACCAATATGTGTCTCTGCTCCCACCTTGACCCCAGCTTCAATCACGGCATAGGGGCCCACTTCTACGGTCGGATGAACCTCCGCATCGGGATGAATCACAGCAGTGGGGTGGATCAGGGTGGGCATGGGGCGTTTCAGAATCCCAAATGGGGTTGGCAGGGCTTAGGGGGAGAGGCGCATGATGACTTAGTCCACCAAGGAAAACATCATTTCTCCCTCACAGGCCAGTTGTCCATTGACTTCTGCTTTCCCTTGCATTTTGCCAAAACGTTGTTGTTTGATGCAGATCAATTCCGCTGTCAAAATTAATTGATCCCCTGGGGTGACGGGACGCCGAAACCGTACCTTATCAATCCCGGCAAACATCGATAATTTACCTTTTAAGTCGCCCATTTGCATCAGAATCGTTCCTCCCACCTGGGCTAAGGCCTCGACAATTAACACCCCAGGCATAATGGGTCGCCCCGGAAAATGACCTTGGAAAAAGGGTTCATTCATCGTCACGTTTTTCAGACCCACTGCTTTTTCTCCCGGCACATACTCAATAATCCGATCCACTAAGAGAAAGGGATAACGGTGGGGGAGTAACTCTTGAATTTCAGTAATGGATAAAACCTGGACAGTCGGATCAGGGGAAGCGGGGACAGTCAACGTGGCCATGGGTTAGGGGGTGGGGAAGAGGGCAGCAGCAAGGGCCTGGGCAAGCCGAGTATGGAGGGTATGGCTGGCTTTATAGGCCACATAATGGGCGCGCGGTGGCATCCCCAAGAGTGCTAAGTCTCCCCAAAAGTCCATGATTTTGTGACGAACAGGCTCATCAGCAAATCGCAAGGGAGGATTAACCCAACCGGCCTGGCTACAGACCAAAGCATTTTCTAGGCTACCACCTTTGATCAACCCTGCTGCCTGAAGATGGGAGACTTGTTCGGCCAGGCCAAAAGTTCGAGCTGGGGCAATTTCCTGGGTTAATTCCGCCAGGCCACAACTGAACCACTGCTGCCCAATGGCGGGGTAATCTGTAAAGTCAATTCCATAGGTCAACCGGGTTGTGTCCGCAGGTAAGGCAAGGGCAAAGCTGTCCTGTTCTTGGACGATTATTGGGGCTAGCAAGGAAGGAAGGGAAGGGCGTGGTGATTGAACTTGCACACCAACGGAGCGTATGGCCGCAACCCAGGCCTGGGCCGAACCATCCAACAGGGGAACTTCAGGGCCGTTGATCCGGATTTCCACATTATCAACACCGGTCATGGCTAGAGCAGCTAATAAATGCTCCACAGTTCGGACAGATGCCGCGGCCTGGGCTAACTCTGTGGAGAGTTGGGTCGTGCGCACATAGGCGGCCTGGGCCGGAATTCGGGGTTGTTCCGGTAAATCAACTCTGACAAAGTAACGACCCGCAGCATCTGGAGCTGGACAGAGTTCAACAGTGACCTCCAGGCCAGAATGTAGCCCGACCCCGGTTAACGCAATGGCTGAGCCGAGGGTGCCTTGCCTGACTTCCCCTTGAACTAAACTGGGAGACTGAAGCAACGTAGAACTGACCATAGATGGCTAGAAGCGCTCCCCAATCCCAAAGCTGACTGCACTGCCACCTTCATTGTTAAAGCCATAGTCGATGCGAATGTTCCCAAGGGGAGTATTAACCCGAATCCCAGCACCATAGCCCAGACCACTACCAGGTTTGCCGCGGACAACCCCCGGAATACCCTTCACATCCCACTGAGTCCCCAATGTTGTTGCCCCATCCACGAAGAGGGCTCCCCCGACAATACTAATGATTGGAAAGCGATACTCTAGGGTGCCTTGAATAAAGCTGCGACCCGTTCCCAATTCGCCTTCTCCCCAGCCTCGCACCGAGTTCACCCCCCCTAAAGTAAAGGCCTCATAGGGTGGCAAATCCCCAACCACAGTCCCGGCCTGGAAGTTCATGGCGATGGTTTGCGGGCCTTCAAAGCGCAGGAACTTCACGGGAATAAAGTAACTATAGCTGCCCCGGAATTTACTCATAAAAATACTTCCAGAGCCCACGGGAATGGACTGTTCAACCCCAAATCGCATCACGGAGCCACTAGTGGGTTTGAGGGGATCATCTCGAAGATCTCTCAAAATAGCTGCCTGCACCGTCAACAGATCGTCCACCCCGGTACAACTAAAGGTCAAACAATCTCCCAACTCATCTGTGCCGACAATGGCTAAGCTGGCATCTCGAGAAGTGACGTTTTGGTACTGCAATCCCAGGGAACCCGTCCAGGCCTTGGGCATTAAATCCGGATCCTGGGTAAAGGGGCGGGTGAAGAAAATACTGGCACCTAAGCGGTTAATCCGAGGAAAATCTCCATTGGCCAGGGTTACTTCTGTGGGGCCACCGGTGAAGACATAGGGCACAGTTAAACGGTTAAAAATACTGGCACTGTAGGAGGTGCGCCACGGGTCATCTTTAATCCACGGATCCGTGAAGGTAATATCAAAGAGAATGTCGCCCTGGGTTCCAGCCTGGATTTCTGTATTGAGTTGATAGTTGCGGCCAAAAAGGTTACTTTGCTGGAAACTAACCGTACCAAATAGCCCTGCCGCCGAACTATACCCTGCCCCCGCTGAAATACTACCAGTATTTTTTTCTTTGATATTAAGAACAAAGTTGACCTTGCGGGGATCGGCCCCTGGCTCCAAGGCCACCTGCACATCTTCAAAGAGGTTTAAATCGAACAGATTTTTCAAGTCCCCCTGTACCCGCTCTTGGTTCAGGACGGACCCAGGTTGGGTTCGGAGTTGTCGCAAAATGACAAAGTCCTGAGTACGCTGCTTTGTCGGCTGATCTTCTTTGTCCAGAAACTTTAAAGTGATATTTTCCACAACCCCTTCAGCAACTTGCAGGGTAACGATCCCATCGGGGTCAACTTGGGGCGTTCCCACCACCTGGCCCAGGATGTAGCCATTGTCCTGGTAAAACTTATTGATCTGCTCAATTCCTGCTTGGATTTCTCGGAGATTGATGTTCTTACCCACCTGGGGGGCAAAAATCTCAGAGACTTGGTCTTGGGTCAAAATTTGGTTTCCAGCCACCTGCACGCCCCGCAAGACTGGATAGGGCTGAACCACAAAGGTGACTCGAACACCGAGGGGGGTATCTGAGGGATCAACCCGCACATCGGCGAAAAAACCAGTTCCAAAAATTGCATTGGCATCCTGTTGTAGTTGAGTACGGGTGGCGGTGCCCCCAGGCCGGGTAGAGATGACTTGATAGGCTAAGCTTTCCAACTCAGGGGTGGTCGCGCCGGCAATCACAACTTCAGCAATGAGGACACGGGGTTCATCTGGGGCAGGGGGTTGGGTTGTGGTTGGGGCTGGTGGGGTTGTGGTTCCTTCAGGGGCCGGTGCAGGGGATGCTGGGTCTGGAGTTGCAGGCGTTTCTGGAGTGGCTGGTGGTTCCGCTGTCGGGGTTGCCTCGGCTGGGGTTGTAACGGGGGCCTGGGCAAGGTTTGGGGCTGTAATGACAGTTGGAACAAGGGTAGGGCTGGGGTCAGAGACAAGGGTGGCATGAACAGGCAATCCCCAGGCCAAAAGGGGCAGCATCCATAGTCCAGATAAACCCGTTGAACGGCTGAGAAGAAAGAGGAGTTTATGAGTCACGAGTCACACCACACGCTAATAGGCAAAATTGCCCAGCCATCGGGACGTATTCTACCGCATCCCAGTTCCAAGGCAATAGGCAAAGTCAATGTTTCGGCCAGATCAGCTAGTTCCAAGGACGCGCCAAGCCTGGTAAAACCCCAAAAGCAGTGCCGTGACCAATAGGATTGAGGCCCGAAGAGATGAAACCAGTGGCTGTAGGTGTTGTGTACCATACAAATACACCAAGCCCCCCGGGTTTATGCAGCTCAATGCTACCCCCTGCCAGCTTTTTTGAACCCCTAAACCATGCCCCGTTTCCTCCACTTAGCTGATGTCCACCTTGGGTTTGACCACTACAACAACCCCAAACGCACCCTAGATTTCTTCTTTGCCTTTGAGGATGCGGTGATCAAGTATGGCCTGGAGGTCGGGGTGGATTTTGTCCTGATTGCTGGAGATTTATTTGAGCAGCGACAAATTTTGCCGGCGACTTTGAACCAGGCCACACGGGTACTAACTCTTCTCAAAGATGCGAACATTCCCGTCTTTGCCATTGAAGGTAACCATGATTACCTCCCCTACGGCACGAAAACCAGTTGGCTAAATTATTTGGCTGGGCAGGAACTGTTGTACCTTCTCGAACCGGATGAAACTGAAACCCTCCAGGCCTGGGATGCAACTGAAAAAGCTGGCGGTTATATCGACTTACCCTGTGGTGTCCGAATTATTGGTTCCCGTTGGTATGGTGCAGCGGCTCCCACAGCCATCGAGTCTTTAGCTGAGCAAATCCAACAGCTCCCCCCAGGCCCGGACTATCAGATCATGCTTTTTCACCACGGTTTAGAAGGACAAATTGCCCGATACAGTGGCGCTCTGCGCTACCAAGAGCTATTACCTCTAAAACGGGCTGGGATTGATTATTTGGCCCTAGGGCACATTCACCGCCAGTACAGCGTCGAGAATTGGATTTTTAATCCTGGGGCGGTGGAAGCCAACTCCATCAATGAAAACCAGTCGGAAACGCCGCGGGGGGTTTACCTCGTCCAGTTGGTGGAGGGTCAAATCCAGGCCCAGTTGCAACAAAACTATTTTCAGCGGCCCATCCATCGGTTCAACCTCAAGGCCACCCCCGAGGATACAGTTACGGATCTGGAGCAAGCTGCCCGAGATCTGATCAACAGCCAAATTCCTCTGACCCAAGATGCGATTGTGGAGTTGCGAATCACGGGCCAAATTGGCTTTGAGCGGTCACAACTAAACCCCCGCAAACTGCGAGACAACCTCCATCAACTTAGCCAAGCCCTGATCTTTTTACTCAAATATGACGTCAGCCAGACTCAATTTGAAGCCGTTGTCCGTGGCACCACCGATGCTCCCCCCAGTCGAAGTGAAATTGAACAATCCGTCTTCACTGACCTTTTGTCCGCCCAGTCCCAATATCGCCTCCAAGCTACACCCCTTGCACTGGGATTAGCGGATCTGAAAACCCGGTTATTGACGGAGGCAAATCCCCCAGAACTCTATGAATACACGGAATCCCTATTGACTGGCACAGGCTTCATTCCAACTTCCCCTCCCCAATAGTCCTAAACCATGGCTCCCTCCGCTGGCAAACAACGCTTAGACTTAGTACTCCTTGAGCGCCAAGCCGAGTTCTCTCTCCTCAGCCCCCTTTCTCGGCAACAGGCCCAGCGCTTAATCCAGGCCGGACAGGTGCGGGTTAACCACCAAATCATTGATAAACCCGGTACCCTTGTCTCTCCCCAGGCCGAAATAGAGGTTAAACAACGTCCGCCCTATGTGTCCCGTGGGGGAGAAAAATTAGCGGGTGCCTTAGCCAAATTTCAGGTTTCGGTGCGTGATCGGGTTTGTTTGGATGCGGGCATTTCCACCGGGGGATTTACGGACTGTCTGCTCCAGGCCGGGGCGGCATTGGTCTATGGAGTTGATGTTGGTTACGGGCAGGTGGACTGGCAACTGCGACAAAATCAGCGGTTGATCCTCAAAGAACGGACGAATATTCGTTATCTCACCCCGGATGATCTATTTACCGATAGTAGTTTGCGTCCGGATCTGGCAGTGGCCGATGTTTCCTTTATTTCCTTAACTAAAATCCTGCCGCCCCTCTGGGTGTTATTGACCGCTCCTAAAGAGGTGATTCTTCTGGTCAAACCCCAATTTGAAGTCGGACGAACTCAGGTGGGTAAGCATGGGGTTGTCAAAGATCCCCAGGCCCAAGCCCAAGCGGTTTTGCAGGTTTTGCGAACGGCCCAAGAACTCGGCTGGTTTCCCCAAGGCTGTGTGGCTTCCCCCTTAGTGGGGCCGGCGGGGAATCGAGAATTTTTTCTCTGGCTTAATCTTGACTCCCTCGGGGCCTCTGAGAATTGGGAAACCGTGATTCTGGGGGTTTGTCAGGGGAAGGGATAGGGGTCTGGGGTTAATACACTGGAACCCTAATAAAATTACGAATCATGGCCCCAGCTTCGGCTTAATTTTAATAACCTAGGTCACTGGGTCGCCGTAAATCAACCCAATCTCCACCGCCCATGACGACCCTTGTCCCATAATCGCCATAATCAAGCCCCCGCCAATCAAAATCGATATCCCAAAAATATCTCCCAACACTAGGACGATTTGGGGATTGAATCAAGGCTTCCATAATCGGCCAGACGCTCTTCAGTGATGGGTAATGTCACTTCCCTTTGGCATGGAACCCAAAATTCATGCAACCCCATCCAGTGATAGGTTTGACAGTCACAGTTATGGCAGAAATGACTGGATTGGTGGGTGCATCCAAATTAATGTCCGACCCCAAGATAGCGAAACCCCTCGGCTTCCAGGGCCTGGCGACTGAGAAAATTCCGCCCATCAATGATGACGGGATTGGCCATCTGTTCCTTAATTTTTTGATAATCCAGGCTCTGAAACTCTTGCCAATCGGTGACTAGGACAAGGGCATCACAGCCATCGGCCAGGTGCAGCGGATCTGGCTCAACAATGACATTCGACAAACCAGAGCGTAGTCCAGACTGAGACACTAGGGGATCGTAGGCTTTGACTTTAGCCCCTAAACGATGGAGTTCATCAATTAAATTTAAGGAGGGGGCATCGCGGAGGTCATCGGTATCTGGCTTAAAGGTTAATCCCAACAGCCCGATGGTTTTGCCTTTGAGGATTTTGAGGACTTGCTGCAACTTTTCGACCACAATGTAGCGTTGTCGTTTATTGACTGCGACCACGGACTTCAGGAGTTCGGCTTCATATTTATAGTCATCTGCGGTATGAACCAAGGCCGAAACATCCTTCGGAAAGCAGGAGCCACCCCACCCCAACCCGGCCTGGAGAAATTTTCCGCCAATCCGAGAGTCTAAGCCAATTCCCTCAGCCACTTGCACCACATCTGCCCCGACCCGATCACAGATATTGGCGACTTCATTGATAAAACTAATTTTGGTGGCTAGGAAGGCATTGGCTGCGTACTTGATCATTTCTGCAGAGCTTAAGTCGGTGACTAACACAGGTACCGCAGGCAGGGCTGGATCATTGGCGAACTTCCGGTTCACAATCGGCGCGTATAGTTGCTTCATTAAGCCCATGGCCCGCTCACTACTGCCCCCCAGAACAATTCGATCCGGGTTAAAGGTGTCAAAGACGGCTGAGCCTTCCCGTAAAAATTCTGGATTACTGATGACATCAAAGGACAATCCGGTTTCATCTTTAATTGCCCCACTTTGATCAACGAAATCCGGTTGCTGCTCCCGAATTCCATCTAAAATCAACATCCGCACCCAGTCCCCAGAGCCAATGGGCACCGTTGATTTATTCACCACAACTTTGTAACCCGACTTTAAATTCTCGCCAATTCCCCGGGCCACAGCCTCGATGTAGCGGGTATCGGTTTCTCCGGTGGGTAAGGCTGGTGTTCCCACGGCAATAAAGAGAATTTCCCCCTGATCGACACCAGCGGCTAAATCTGTGGTGAACTGGATTTTTTGGGACTGGATCGCTGTACGAAGAATTTCGGTTAAACCCGGTTCATAGATCGGTGATTGTCCGGCCTGGAGGATTTTTATTTTTTCGGCATTGTTGTCAATGCACACCACATCATGGCCAATGTGAGCCAAACAAGCTCCGGTGACTAAGCCGACATACCCTGTTCCAATCACACAGACGCGCATGAACCTTCTCCTAACTTGGGCCTGGTTAAAAAACCATTCCTCAGAATGTACCGGAAAATGTGGCCTGGGAATAGTAGCCGTTAAGGATTAGCGATTGGCGCTCATTTTTTTGAGTAGGTCAACAAAACCTTTGACTTCATCTCGGAACATAAAACCAGCGTAGGCCTCCATGCCGTGCTCCCCCAAGTCCAAGCCTTCAATCTCTTCGTCGGGACTGACGCGAATGCCGATGGTTTGGTTGATTAAAACCCAGGCCACGGTGGCAAACACAACCGTAAATAGCCCAACTGTTGCTACCCCCAAAAACTGATACCAGAGTTGCTCAATCCCGCCACCTAAAAGCAATCCTTTAAGGGGCCCTGCACCTTCGTCATACAAATCCCCAGGCCCCGCGGCGAACAGACCCACAGCTAAGGTTCCCCAGGCCCCATTGACCAGGTGTACGGAAATTGCCCCAACTGGATCATCAATTTTCAGTTTGTCTACATAAACCACGGAAAAGACAATAATCACCCCAGCAATCACCCCAATCAAAATTGAGCTTTCAACACTGACAAAGGCGCAAGGGGCCGTAATTGCCACCAGACCCGCCAAAATTCCGTTGATGATCATCGAGAGATCGGGTTTACCAAAATAGAGTGTGGAAATGACTGTTGCTGTTGCCCCACCAAAGGCCGCAGCCATGTTTGTCGTCACCGTAATATGGGCAATTGCCCCTGGATCCGCCGCCATGGTTGAACCTGGGTTAAAGCCAAACCAGCCCAGCCAAAGAATCAAGCAACCAAGGGTGGCAATGGAAAAATTATGACCGGGAATCGCTACGGCACCCCCAGACTCAGGAAATCGCCCAATCCGCGGCCCCAGGAGAGCAGCCCCCATCAAAGCGGCCCATCCCCCCACGGAGTGCACCACTGTCGAGCCAGCAAAGTCCCAGAATCCCAATTCAGCTAACCAACCGCCACCCCAGACCCAATGTCCCGTAATCGGGTAGGAGATCCCCACGAGGAGCAAACTAAAGGCAAAAAACGCATAAAACTTGATCCGTTCAGCCACAGCCCCAGAAACAATGGTGGCAGCCGTACCCGCAAAGACCAGTTGGAAGAAGAATTTGGCTAAAAGTGGGGTAGCAGTCCAACTGAGGGAGCCATAGACCCCTTCATAGGCCTCACCCACGGCGGGACTATTGTCGTCCCCGGATAGGAAGAAGCCAGATGTACCCAGAAAGGGGTTACCATCCCCAAACATAATCGCAAAGCCAATGGCCCAGAAGGAAATTGAGGATAACGCAAAAACGATCAGGTTTTTAGAAAGTAGGTTAACGGCATTTTTCGGCCGACAAAACCCAGTTTCGAGCATGCAAAAGCCAGCATTCATGAAAAACACCAGACTACCGGCAAACAAGACCCAAATTGTATTCGCTGCCACTTGCAGATCAGCCAGGCCCGCCGCTAAGGCCAGAGCATCCATCTCAGCAACCGCATCTTGGGCGTAGGTGGCGGATGCAGAGAGGAATAAGATTAGTCCAGCCAGGCCTGCAATCGTTCGTAATTTGGGCGGTTGGGTCAGCCAACGATTGAGCTGAGAGCGACGAAGCAAAGGGCGACGACGGGACACTGGATTTTCCTCAATGAACGATGAATCTGGGTGATGGCGAGTCGAGTAATTTCCCAGCCCCAAGGCCAAAATTTTAGTCGTTGGCGATTGAGTGCTAGAGAATTGACTGAAACTATAAAAACTTGAATTTCCCCTCTAGAATCATCGGTATTGATGTCGGGAAATGGTGTGCCCAATGTTACAAATTTCTGACTGGCAACCGTCTCCCCAGGCTCCATCAATACCCAGCATTGAGTTGTAATTTAAAAATCGCCTGTTATGTGGGACATTCTCGCCGCCGCTGATCTCCTCTGGCATAGTCAAACCGGACAACCTGCCCTGACCTTACCCGAACCCCAGAGTTGGCTGGCACCCTTGGATCCGGGCCTGGAGAAAACTACCGAAACCTATGTGGACGGTCTCAACAGTCTCGGATTTTCTCCCCAAACTCAAGGTGTATGGCTCCAGGCCGGGGATGAGTTACTGGCCGACCACAATGGGACGACTCCGCTTTCGGCGGCCTCCGTGACCAAAGTTGCCACCAGTTTGGCGGTTTTAGACCAGTTCGGCCCCGATCATCAATTCATCACCGAGGTGGCTGCCACTGGCCCCATTGAAAATGGAGTTCTTAGGGGGGATTTGGTGATCATCGGCGGCCATGATCCTCTTTTTGTTGGCGAGGAGGGGGCCGTTCTGGGGCAGCGACTAAACCAACTGGGAATTGGTGCGGTTCAGGGGAATTTGGTTATTGTTGGCCCCTTTGTGATGGACTTTGAAACTGATCCCCTAGCTGCGGGAGTCGCTCTGCGTCAATCCCTGGATGCTCGTCAATGGCCGCCCCATTTGCGCCAGGCCGCGGCCCAGGCTAAACCCCCTTTACCAAAGCCAGAATTGGTGATCAACGGTACGGTTGTGGTTCAACCCCAGGCCCCGTCAGGAATTCGGCCACTTCTGAGCCATAAGTCTTTGCCCTTGATTGAAATTGTTCGACTAATGAATATTTATAGTAACAACATTATTGCCGATGAACTGGCGAATCTGGTGGGGGGTGGGCCCGAAGTCGCACGCCGGTCACGGGAACTGGCAAACTTGGCACCCACAGATATTCAACTGATCAATGGTTCTGGCCTAGGGGTGGAAAATCGGGTGTCTCCGCGGGGGGCCTGCGGTCTGATTCAACGTCTCCAGGCCTGGTTAGAACCCCAGAAATTGACCATCGCGGATATTTTTCCCATGGCTGGGCGGGATGCTGGCACTGTGGAATATCGGCGTTTACCCCCAGCTACCCTTGTGAAAACTGGGACCCTGTGGAATGTGAGTGCCCTCGTTGGTGTGGTTCCGACTCAAAAATACGGCACCGTTTGCTTCGCCCTGATTAATAATTCCACGGTGGACTATGTTGAGGGGTTTCGGGCGCAACAGGATCGCTTTGTCCAGGCCCTGAGTCAACAACTGCAGCCGGCCCAAGAATTACCCCGCGAGTTTCAAGGCAAAGCCCAATACCCGCAACTCGGCGATCCCCAACGTCAACCCCCGGTTTCTGCCCAGCAAATTCCCAGACCCTAGCTTTCCAGATTGAGCAATGTCCGCAGCCGTTGGCGAATCCATAGTAACGGCGGAATACTCGACTCCAACTTTCCATTGGCATCCATCAGGCCCAAATCCATTAACACCTGTTGCCGCTCCGATAATTCCTTGGCAATTTCGTCGGCGAGATTTGGATAGGCTTTGAGGAGCTTTTGTAAAACCTGCCGATCCACCACAAATAGGGTTGTATCTTCCAAACACCGCACTGTGGCTGTTCGCGGCATTCCGGTCAACAACGACATTTCCCCAAAGAAGTCCCCCCGCTCCAACACCGCCAACACCTGATCCAATTGCTCGGAACGGACTTCGACTGAGCCGGAGAGAATGATGTAAAAGGTATCCCCCTCCTCCTGTTCTCGACAAATCACTCGGTTATAGGGAAAAAACTGCCGATAGCCCAATTCAATTAACGTCCGCAACTCGACTTCTGAACAGGAGGAAAAATAACTCACACTCCGCAACAGATCCTTCAGGGGGCGCATTGAGTTGGGGAGAGACCGGCGGCTTGGTTTCCGCTCAGGGGTGGAATCAGGGGGGGGCAGGGGGGCCTGGGTTAAGACAGTCTGGGGTAAA
>CAZZCG010000013.1:0-33560 GCA_964653145.1 uncultured Synechococcus sp.
TTTGAACATCGTACGGGGTATTTCTTTTTTAAAAAAAGCACAAAGTCGTTGAGGTCGATAATGTATACAGCTCGACCATCTTGGGTTTGTTCACTGGTTCTTACGGGGGCCGGGGGGGGGGGTGGTTCCTGGCCTTCAACGGGTGGAGGGGGTGGGGGTGGGGGGGGTGGCACCGCTTGGGAGATGACACTAATCTGCAAACCTTTGGGAGTAATCCGGGCAAAATCTTGCAAGAGTGCTGACCAGGGCTTGACTTGGTTAAAGATGGTGGTCAAGGCCTGGGTTTCTGCTGAAATTGCAGTTGCTTGTTGCCGCAGTTCAGATAATTTTTGGAGTTGGGGAGTTACTTGGGCTAAACGGTCTTCGATTTCGGCTTGCTTAGCACGAAGTTGTCCGACCCAAAATCCTGCCCCAACTGCTCCCAGAACCACCAGGCCCAGAAAAATAAAGGCAGCAACGCCACCAATGATGATGGGGGTGTTATCTACGGCTCCACTGGTTGCACCGAGATCACTATCACCGCCAAGCTCTGGACGATCTCTGAGTAAGTTGATGTCAATTGCATACATATCGGCTCATCTCCTGCTTATAGTACGCCCCGCAACCCCAGGCCAATGACCGTTCCCAGGCCTGGACGTTTATCCGGTGGGAGTTCATCGGTAACTTGGAGCGCCAAACTCGAAATGGGATCCATGAGAAGAGTGATATAGCTCAATTTCTGGTTGAAAAATTCATCAATTTGACCAATCCCAGCCCCGACCCCTGCCAGCAGCAACTGGGAAATTTCCAGGGTTTCGCCTTGATTAAGATAAAAATCAATGGAGCGCCGCAGTTCGTCGGCCAAGTCGCCTAGGACTCGGAGGATGGCCGCAGAACTGGGATTATTGGCGGCCCCATCCACTGGGCCAACGGGCACACTGAGACTGCTGAGTAAATCCACACCCATTGAGGGGGGGAGATTCATGGCCCGGCTAATGGCTTCCTGCATCCGGGCAGTACCAATGGGGACTTTACGGTTGAATTGGGGAATGCCGTCTTTAACAATGCTGATTTCGGTACCATCAAAGCCAATATCAACAATGGCAACCGCCTCACCCACCAGTTGCTGCAACTGTTCCCGCATGGTTCGCATTAGGGCAAAACTGCTGACCTCTAGGGTAGAGAGGGTTAAGCCGGCCTGGCTGAAGGTACTAGCAAACAAATCCGTGACCACCTTAGGGGTACCCACCAACAGCACCTCAACCCGCTCAATCCCATCATCATCGAGGCTAGTGCCGAGCTTTTGAAAGTCCACATCTGCTTCTTCTCGGGGAAAGGGCAAATAAAGTGGAGCTTCTTGGTATAGAACCATTTCCCGTAGTTCTGGGTTACTGAGTTCCGCCGGTAGCCGAATGAGTCGAATCACAGCTTCCCCCATGGGTATGGCACTGACAACCGACTTAACCTTGATTTTCTTCTCATCAATGCCTTGACGGATTGCATCAGCAACGGCAGATGTATCCATGATTCGCCCCTCTTCGATCGCGCCCTCGACCAGAGGAACCGAGACAAAGGAGTCCAACTTAAAGCCCTGGCGGCCTTGCTCCAGCACTGCAATGTTCACCCGTTCCGGGGTTAGCTCAATACCCAGGCCTTGTTTTGGTTTAGAAAACAAACTAACAATCACAACTGCACCTATTCCCCAGAAAACCGAGATGGACGGACGGAATCAATCGCAGACAAGAGGAGCGTAAGAGGAAACTACACAGACATAAGTTAAGGATGGAAGCCTTATGCAAACTTGATCAGATTAGGAAAAAGAAACACAATTCGAGGAACGCCACAACTGTGGACAACCTAACACTTTCCCTAAGGTAACTGAGGTGATTCGGCTCCTTAGAAGATGGCGGTCAGTTCTTTGAATGTCACAAAATTTTGCAACCGGAATAGGGCAATTATCGGAAAATCGCCGTGGACTGGTCTAAGTAGGTTTTGAAATTGGCACAAAATATAGTTAAGACTGCAAACAATTGTCAATCAAGGGTTCATGGCTGTGCCAGTCCAGAAATTGACCAGCCCAGGCCGGGGTCAGTTCACAGGTAAAAAAGCTTGGGAATGGCAAATTAATTAGTATTAGGAATGTCAAGCTCAAGAAACTTAAAGATTAGACTTTTGATTAAGGTGAAATGACCATTGGCTGTAAACTACTCTTAGATTATCTCCTGTGACTATGCTTCCGAAACTGACTGATTTAGGCCATGAAATTCTGCTGGTGGAAAATCTCCTTGATTCTGCAATCTGTGATCATATTATTCAAGTTGCTGAATGCTTAGAATTTCACCCCTCCAGCATAGTTATGGGGGTTGTTGATACGGATGTCAGGGGTGGACAGCTCCTATCGTTGGATGGCAACGAACCGCTCAAGCAATCAACGCAAGCCTTGCTTTACGAAAAGATCAAGTCGATTCAGGGACTCTTATTCGAACGCTATGGTATTCACTTTCCTCAAGTTGAAACCTTTTCGATCTTGCGCTATCAAGCTGGAGAGGGCTATCGTCGGCATGTGGATAACTTGCTTTTAGCCAATCGGATCATGGAATTAAATCAAGGAATTCCGACCCGTGATGTCAGCATTGTTGGCTACCTAAATCAAGGCTTTGAGGGTGGCGAAACCTACTTCGATCGACAGGATATTAAAGTTAAACCTCAAACTGGTTCGGTGTTGGTTTTTCCTTCCTATTTCACCCATCCTCACCAGGCCCTACCGGTGACCACAGGAATTAAGTATGCGTTTACAACTTGGTTATATTACTAACCTATTAAAATAATTTTACTGATTGTCAGAACTCTGGAACCTGGCTCGAAAATACTTGCAACCTTGATCGATGGTTTATCAAACGATTTGGGCTTAACCACAATAACCGGCAGTTAATGGTTAGGAATTGGTGAATAATACCAACAGCACAACCTATTTTGGCTTTACCGTGTTAAGTTAACAGGAATTTTTTAGGCATCCCCCTTATCTTGGTCTTAGATTCGTGAGTAGGGACAAGCTATGATTAACATCTTGTTAAGCTGAGATTATCCAATCTTGCCGCCCGCCGGCCATAACAGTTCTCGCAAATCACCATGCTGCCGGATCATTATCAGACAGAGCCTCGTTTAGTTGCAGCATTGGCGGCCCTTGATCGGTGTGACTATACAGTGGCAATTGCCGCCCTGGAGTCCATTCGCAATGAGTATGGTTTAAAGTCCTGGGGAATCACTGCCCACATGTACCTCGTCAAGGTCTATGACGAAACCGCTCAATGGGATCGGGCCCTAACCCTGTGCAATCTCTTGAGGGAATCCTCCTATCCACAGGTTCAGTCCTGGGGAGCAAAGGCATTCTCTAGGTTGCAACAAAAGAAACAAGTCTCCGGGCACCTACCCCCACCCTTGGAGCCATTGCCGATTCCAACCTCCCCCCAACAGCAAGCGCCTCCAGCCAACTACCCACTACTACCCAGCAACCGATGGCAACTATGGCTGATCCAGATCAGTTGCTTGGGGGCCTTGGCTCTGGTGGGGGTCTGGGGGCTCCTATTTATCCTGGTTGGGCCGATCCTCAGCCAGCTAAGAATGTGGTACGACCTATCGAGCCTGGGAACTCCCATCGCTGGGTTGGTGATCGCTTTCACAGGCCTGGTGGTGGGGATTGGTTACCCCTGGGCCTGGGTGGGATGGTTACGACGGTGTTGCCAACTTCAACCGCTGTCCCTGACGACACTCAATCGTTACAGTCCCAAGAGCCTCGAAGTTTGGGGGAGATTTTCCTGGTCTTGGCGACAACCTCAACTGGCCCTATTGCCAACAGCGACTCCGTTAATTTTTAGTTTTGGTCATGGTATCCGCAGGGTTATCCTTAGCGAGGGGCTACTTACAACTCTGTCTGATTCATCAATCGCAGTACTCCTAACCTCGGAACTCCTGCAACTACGCCAGCAGCATAACCTTTTACTTGGGCCAGTGTTTTTTATCTATCAGTCCCTCTATGCCCTGTATCGGTTAGGCGCACGGCAGAGCAACAAACAGGCGGATCGGCTTGAACAGATGACACTTCAGGCCAAGGGCAAACCAGACTGGGGAGTGTTGCTGTTACATCAGCTCCTCTATCGAGCGTATTGTGGGGCAACGGTTATGGTTTACGCCGTGCTCTGGCTCTTGAAAAAAATCATGGCCCCTGCCAACCGCACTAGACTACATCACGCTGATCGGATAACCGTTAACCAGACTAAAGATGCCTTGAGCCTCAGCCAGGCCCTAGTTGAAATTACAGAGCATATTGCAGCCACAGTTCAACAGCAGCAGACCTACCCCCATGAGCTTGAGCAGTACTGCCTTGCCCTACCCGTAGAACCCTCCGCTGCCACAACCTTTGGTGGTCTTCAGTTCGGTTCGCAATTACGGGACTGGGACAAAATTACGGCCTGGGAGCGACTTAACCCGATCAAAGACTGGTTCAGCCTTTTAAGTTCCCACCCCTTTCTCGGGACTCGCCTCCAGGCCCTGAGTGGTTACGCACAGAAATTGCGACAACAACCCTATTTACAATCCGCAGCCTCCCTTAGGGTTCCCCAACGACAACATCCCTGGCGGCAACTCACTCCTGTGTGGGGGTTGGTGGTGGGCATTGTCCTGGCGCTGATTGCGTGGCGTTTAGGGGCATTTGCCGTCAGTTCCGGCCGGATTGGCATGCCCATGTGGTGGTTCTCAAATCTTAGTTTGATGCTTTGGGGGTGGGGTAGCCTCGGCTTGGCCTTGGGAATTCTGGTGCGGATCAATGCCTACTATCCGGTGATCAAGGAGCCAATCACGGATGCCATGGGGCTAAAACCCTTGCTGGAAAACCCCACCGCTCTTCCCTTAGATAGTGTTCCCTTGAAGCTGACTGGAAAACTATTATTTACAGGTGGCCTGGAAAATTGCTGGGGGCAACGACTTTGGCTCCAAACCCCTGTCGGTTTGTTTAAGCTTCAGGCCTGGGGTTACTGGGGCCCCTTTAGTCATGGATTTCGTCGCGGGTTTCAGGCCTGGGAGAATCAGGAAATCGAGGTTCAAGGCTGGTGGCGGCGGGGTGAGGTTCCCTGGATTGAGGTGGATCAGGCTCGCAGGCTTGACAAATTGGGAGATCGATTTATGGGCTGTGCGCCTCAATGGACAACGGCGTTTGTGGTCGCTTTAGTGTTTTTCAGTCTTTACACCTTTTTGCTGAGTTCCTAATTTTTCACAGAGGGTGCATGAAACCCAAGCCTGGGACAATTATTATAGTGTGACTAAAATCACACCCGTTCAGCTATCCATTGATATTATTTCATGAGTAGCCTTCCCTAAAAAATGGGCGCAGTTGTGATTAAAGTTTCATCACAACTTCCCTCACTCAAACATTACGAATTCCTATCAAATCAGCCATTTCTGAAAATTTATTAGGAGAAGAATCCAGAATAGGGTAAACAGGGTCAGGCTTTCTTAGGTTCTGCAAAGTTTTGTCTATGGATTGTCTAAGGTCAAAATTTCATGAGTAAGGGTGATCGTCGGTTTGGGCTAAGTAAACGGGCCTATCGCAAGCATATGAGTTTCTTGCGTAACCTTTTTCGTCAACTCAAGAAATGGATGCGGCGAAGACTCCGGGGTATAGGTCAGCAAAGACAGACAGATTGGCAACTACGGCGGTCTCGAGGGTTTGTGTTGCCCACCGCTGTCTTAATTGTCTTAGTCCTTAGTATCACCATTGGGGCGTTGCTATTCCGAACCCTAAATCGAACAACCCAAGTTGCTGGTGGGCGCCAGGATACCCAAGTTCTGAACACGGCTGCTCCAGCCCTGGATCGAGCCCGCTCAAAATTAGAGTATCTGTTCCAAGATCCTCGCTTTCCCAATGGGGTTCCAGGGGAAGGCCGGCTGCAGGAGATGATGCTCAATGTTTCAGCCAGTCCAGATCCCTACACCTTTGCCGATGAAACCCGAATCGATCTAGACGGCGATGGAACCGTTGACAATGCCTGGTATTTTCAGCCCTCTGGTTCCTCCATCGTGGCCTACTCGATCCTGATGCAACGGCCTACGGATACCCTGCTTAGTGCATCGGATGCTGACAAAGCTGAGGCTCTGGTTACCCGTAGTCGTCCCCTGGAAACCATTGCTGATGCCTCTGGGGTGTGTGCGGCAGCTTTAGGTGCGGCAGCGGGTGGAACGGAGGGGGGCTGGGATCCCATTAGCTCCTCAACTCTGCGGAAAAACTTTCAAATCAATGCTTTTGTTTTTGAAAACCGCAATGGCGGCCAGGCCCTGGCAACGATCGATATGGTTCAGGAACGGCAGCTTGACCGGGGTAATAAGTGGGGTGCCTGGTTTCGGAATGACCTAGAAATATTCCCAGGCCCCGCATTTCGTTGGAATGGCGCAATTCACACCGAAGGCAGTTTGATTGTTGGCGATAGTAGTAATTTTACGGCTTACTTAGTTAGTTCTCCGAGTTCCTGTATCTACACCCCCTCCTCCTCCGAAATTACCGTGACCCAGGTGGCCAATGAAACTGGGGGGATCGTCTTCCAAGGGCAAATTGTCAACGGAAGCATGAAACTCAATAACTTCAATGGCAGCAGCAACTACCACGTTTATCGCCAACCTCCAGCCCAGCCCGTCTTTGACCAAAGTTCCGGGACCCCAGGACAACCCAATAATTTGATTAATGCAGATCGGGATTCTGTGGCTAGCACCGTGACCAGTGTGAACCCCATTGCCCTGAACCCCATTGCCCTGCAAACAGAAGATGTGAGTCGGGCGCGGGGAACGGATACGACCAACACCTCCGCTCGGGATACCACCTGGGACACCCAGTATTTGGTGCAGCAGGGGCGCATTTTCAACCAAACCCAACCCAAGCCCTATGTGGATGATACCTATCGGGCCGACAACCGCTACGGGCCGAAACCCATTTATGACCGCAACTTCACGAACCCCGACCCCGACCTCGTTATTCCCAGTGGCAGTTCCGCTGGCGATGCTATTCCCACAACGAATACCAAACTGACTCGGAATAATCCACCCACCGGCGAAGGTAAGGATGATGTGGGCCTGGATGGCTATTGGGAACGCCGGGCCCGTCAGGAAGGATTGCGGATTATTGTCGGTGAACGTCTTGAATTAGGTAAAGCCCTAGATGCCCCCAGCAGCACTGGATTTCCCACAACCCGGATTAACGAAACCCTGCAACGGCGGACGTTACGGGATAATTTAGCCGCTGCTCAAGGAACCGTCCTGTATCACTACAAAGCGGTGGGCACAACGGTTACCCCCTCAATTCCCGATCCCAGTGGGACGGTCTATGCTGGAAACACAACCGGTGGATTTGCCCCCATTGCCTGCCAGGCCAGTACCTATCACTCGGGAACCTCTCAGTCCGCGCTCCGCAGCATTAGCTACAACCAATATTCTGGTGTGACCGGCGCGCCGCAGATCTTCTCAGACTTTTTCACTGGCCGCGGTACGGATGGTTGGGAATACACCCCCGCAACCGTTGGCACAGACATGACCCAGGCCCTAACCAACCTTGTCAATGCCCAGATCAACGGAGCAAATGTTGCCAGCGACTCCGACGGCAATAAAGGTGCCTTTCCCCCCACCCAGGAAAGCTCTGGAACCGTCATTCACCCCAATCCCCAAGAAACCCGCAACGGTAATTTTTCTAACTTAAAACGCGCCCTTGGGATTGCGGCGGCGGATCGGAGCTTGGCCGATAACAGTTACATCGACTCTGCGGCTTGCACCATGGGAATGCTGGCGGATAGTGTCAACAAACTAACAGGGCTCAGCTACTCCAGCTTAGATGCAACTCAACTTGCAACCCTGAACGCTGACCTTGGGACACTCAGTGACGGAGCTATTGTCAACAATGCAGGCACACCCTTAAGTGCGTCTGGGGAATTGTCCTTTAGCTACAACAGCCCCACCAGTGGCAATCCCCTTGAATTGGTGACTCAACTCTATCGTCCGAATATCAGCTCGACCTTGAGCTTTTCTGGGGGATATCTGCCATCCGATGCCTTTGTCAGTGGTGCTCCGGCAAACTGGGCAGCCCGTCCCTTACCCACCGAAAGCACCAGTAGCCGTCTAGCTCGATTGATTGCCCTGAAGGAGCAGGTCAATTACGACCTCAATCCCAGTGGCTACAGTTGTGGCATTGATGGTTCGACCTATCCCAACTTAGCGAGGGCATTCTGTTTAACCCGGCCTGGAATGACTGTCATTCGGACAGCAGCTACAACCACACAACCAGCGGCAAACTCAACAACCGATCTCGCTTTTACCATTGAGACTCCCCCTAACTACGATTTTCGTCCCTTTGCAGAGAATGAAATTGTCTATGTGGCCGGTCTTGGAAGGTATCGGGTTGCAGCACCAATTTCATCCACTACCCTGACCTTGCGTCGATTAGCGACAGCTGATGCAGGAGATGCTCCAGTTAATTCTTCGATTCCGACCGGTGGCCGCTATTCGGTTGTCCTGAACACGACGGCTCCAGTGACCCGCGACTTGAGTGCCACGTTTTCAATGCCTAATACCCCGACTGCGGCTCCTAATACATCGCCAACAACTGTAACTGTTACGGTGACTGGCTCAACCAGTAGCGACTATGCCGTGGGCGATCATGTTTACATAGGCAGGGGGTCAGGTGCATCTAATGCCGCTATTGCTGGGCGTTTTCGAGTTACATCCTTTGATTCCTCAACTGGGCAATTAGGTTTAACCTACCTGGGGGGTACGAGTTTATCAGGTTCAGGTAGTACAACCATCCCTGTAACTGCACGGGTGACAAACCTTGGGCCTGGGGTAGCGCCCATTGACACCTACAACTCAGTGCGGAAATACCCAATCCTCCAGGCCCTGTTTAATCCCGGTGGAGCTGCCAACGTTGCCCCCAGTGCCATTGCCTATACCCCCAAAGCTGCAGATTTCAGTAACTTCACCATTCCCAATTCCGCTGGTACTGCTGTTAATGGCTTCCCCGGTGAATTTAACCAAATTCTGAGTCCTACCGGTGATGCGCGTAACATCGCCTTTTTAGACACGGGCCTGTACAACGGTCGGGAAAACATGGCGGTGCGGGCGATGGACTTAGACCTCAATCTCCTGCGTTCCACAACCATCGGCGGTGACACCTGGCTCCCCCTGGGCGGCATTGTCTATGCGTTTCGAGAAGATGCGGTTCGGGAAGATGGCATTGCCAGACCCGTGGGCACCTGGATGAACACCAATCCCACCAGTCCCAGCGACCCTGGCCCAGGGGCAAACAATATTTCCATCAAACCGGTGGATATGTTCGCTGATCCAATGCGCCGGCCCAATGGCTTTCGTCTTCGAAATGGGGTTCGTGTTGACCGTAGTGGCCTGACGGATGCCAACAAAAATATCCGCGGCATTTCCCTGGTTACCGACAACGTCGCCTATATCCACGGCAACTTTAACTGGCATAGCACCAACGGCTCCACCAATAACGCGAATCGGTTGGAAGAATTTACGACCCTCCTCCCCGATGACTTTAACCCGACTCAGTTTTATGGGCGAACCAACCTCGATACCCGCTTTGCCCGACCCACCACCGACACTTGGCGCCCCGTGGAGATCGTTGCCGATGCCATCAGCATTACCTCCACAGCATTTTGCCCAGGCAGTGCCAATGATTATTTTGCTGAGGCCTACAATGCCAATATTCGGACTTTGGGGGCTAATTCTCCAGAAAATGTCGCTACAAATTACCCTAACAATACGGGTTCCGGCGCCCGTGTCACCAATTCCGATGCAGCGAATCGCATCTACACCCGCTGCGGGGCAGCCAACACTGACCTGAGAACCTCTTTCCTGAATGCAGCCCGGCCCTCTGGAGCTAATGCAGCCAATACTGTCTGGCGACGAGAAGACCCCTTCGATCCCACAACTCCGATCTACGTTGGGAACAATGGCACTCCCGCAATCCTGAACCATATCACTGGCGCGCCGGGAAATTACGGTGGGGCCTTCCGAACCCTTGCTGAAGCGCGCTCTCGTAACAGTTCTGCCGACGGGACCCGCGTCAATGCGGTGATCATTAGTGGGATTACCCCCTCCCGTCCCAATATGTCCTACGGTGGAATGCATAACTTCCCTCGCTTCCTTGAGGCCTGGAATAACCTCTGGATTCAAGGCTCCTTCATTCAGTTGAATTTTTCTAACCAGGGTACAGCCCCCTTCAGCCTCAACGATTGGGAAGCCAGCAGTGGCACTCCAGCAGCTACAGCATTCAGTGCCGTACCCGCTAACACCGCTGAGCAAATTCCCTACTATGGCGCACCAGCCCGTCGTTGGGGATATGATGTCGGCTTGCAATTAGCTCCCGCTGGCCCCATTGCCGATCGGTTTACCAGCCCCGCCCGAAATCGCAGTGAGTTCTTTGCTGAATTACCCGCAGACGATCCCTATATTTTGCGGTTGCGCTGTGCGACTCGTGCTGATGGCACTACCGTTGACCCAACTGTTACCGGATGTCCGACCTAAGGAAACAGAGGAAATCAGATCATGAAGACGTCCCTATCCCCCCGCTTGAATCCCTCCGTCTTGTCGCTACATCCCAATCTCGGCCTAACCTTAGTCGAGTGTCTCGCCGCTATTTTAATTGTTGGCATCGTCTCGGCAGCCATGGCTCCCCCCCTGCTGATGATTGCGGCAACTCGGGTGCAAAATACCCGCATAGATCAAGCCACGGCCCTGGCTCGCGGCCAAGTCGATCGGGTTCGGACAATTGTTGAACAGGGCGGTTCCTATCAAAATGATCTACCCCCGGTTAGTTCAGTTACCGCAACCATCAACAACCCCGATGCTCTGTCCTCGCAGCCTGTGATGACATCCTCCGAAGCATGTAACGGCTTTGCCACCTCCGCAACCGTTGGCTGTACTCGTACCTTTAACGACAATGAGTTCATTATCCAAACCTTTCGCGGGGCTGGTTCATCATTCCTAGGGAAGCCCGTCGCCTTTCCGATGCAAGTGAGGGTCTATAGCTCCAGTGTCTTTGACAATGGCGGTTCTCCGAGTTCCACCCTTCCGGTAACCCAAACCCCAGCGACCTTTACGGCCTTTCCAGGGGCCCAAAGACTACCCTTGGTTGTCCTGACCACTAACGTCATTCGCGGTGACTTAGCTGCAACCCTCTGCCAAATTGGAACCTGTGAATAGCTGACCTACCATGATTCACCACTCTCTTTTGCCTAAATCGCTTCAGCGTAAATTGACCAAGTGGACTCCGTCGGGCTTTACCTTGGTGGAGCTAATTACAACCTTGGCAATTGGAACAATTATTGTGGCCGTCTTGGGAAGCGTCTTAGTTGGTCTGTTGCGGGATGAAGCCCAAAATGCCTCCCGTGCGGAAGTCCAAAATGATGTGAATGCCGCCCTTGACTTTATGGCCGCAGACCTAGCTCAGGCGGTTTATGTTTACAGTGCTGTTACGACCGGGGGAGATTGTATCCAAGGCCAAGGAGCAGCCTCAGCCCCCAATACCTTCTGCCCAGGCCTGGTGAATCACCTACCCAACTTTGGGGCCAATCGTATTCCAATTCTGGCCATGTGGTTACTGGAAAAAGTTCCCTACGATGGCAATACCGCCACATCAATCCCCACCGATTGTTCAACTTTTTCCGGATCCTTAGCTGCGGATTGCGTGGCACTCCAGAATGGTCGGCGGGCATATACTTTAGCTGTATATTACCTGGACACCACACCTAATGAGGGTTGGGTCGGCACAGCCCGGATACGCCGCTATTTGTTGCGGAAGTTTTCCACTGTGACCTCAACCTCCTTAGCGATCACCCCTGGCTACGTTGATCCCGGCGGGTCTGATTTTCGGGTTTGGCCCTATAAACCCAACTCATCCGGCACCCTGACCAACAACCAGACTGCGTTACCCTCCAACAACATTGCCAACTTGCCCGTACTCACCGATTTCATTGATGCCAACTTTGCCAGCCTCGGAGCGACCCCTGTCCCTTGCCCGACAGTTTCTGCCAACGTCTCTAGCACTGGCTTCGTCCAGGTTCGCAGCACTGCCGCCAACACCCCCAACAGCTTTTACACCTGTGTCCTCAGGATTGGCGATACATTCAACCAGTCCACCTTTGTGTATTTAAGGGGCAATACAACGGGCAAACCTGGATTTACCGGTGGTGAAACCCCAAGTCGGCCCACTGCAAATGTGACCATTCTCAATCGAGGGGTGAGAAACAAAACACCCAGCTCCACATAAAACACCTTCGAGGATTATCAGAGGCCTAATTTTGTGAAATTACTAAGATTAGCTAACTCTACCCCTTCTTTTCGGAACAATAGAGGGATAAGTCTAATTGAAACTGTTGTCATAGTTGTCATTATTGGGCTGATAGCTTCAATTGCAGTACCCAGTTGGATTGGGTTAGTTAATAATCAACGGATCAGAGCCGCATCCACCAACGCCCTCTCCGCATTACGATTAGCCCAGGCCGGAGCAAGGCGCGAAAACCTACCCTGGACAATTCGGTTTCGGACGAATAACGGCCGTGTTCAATGGACTGCTTATCGGAGCACAGATCCATCTACGAGCTGGGCCTGGACTGATTTAACGGACGATGCAGACTTGATTGAAATTAACACCGCAAATACAAACCTCAGTGCGGATAATGGTGAATATCTCATTAGTTTTGCATTTAACGGCCAAGTCTTCGGGACAACTACCCTACCGCAACGAATTACATTCCGACCTGTGAACAATACAAGTAGCAATGCCCAACGTTGCCTCCGTGTTGAAACGCTCCTCGGGGCCACAAGCCTCAATAGCGGAGATGCTTGCAACAGTTAGGCAAAGTTTCCCTAGTGTCACGGCTCTGATAAGGTGTAGGCTAGAAATTATTCCACTGATCTTGCAGACAAAATAGCGGAGTCATGTCCCTAAGGAATAGCTCATCTCAATCCTCAGAACCTAGGAGTGGGGCTACGGACTCTCTAACTACTTCCTAAGTTTTGGCAGGTATGGATAATTCATGGTGATAAAATCCTTCTTACCCCATAACTTAATCCTAATCAATCCTCCTCAGACATCACTTATTTTTACTAAATATGAACGATCAGGAACTCTTTAGAATCTTTATCAATGACCTTTTGAACGGCGAATCCACCCTTGCATCCAATCCAAATTATCGACTCGAATCTAGTTTTGGGATGCTCCAACTTGTGGATAATAAGCTCGGTGTTGTCGCCACAGCAAAAGTTACGGAACAGCCGATTCAGGTCATGGTGAAACGCCATAGTGATTGTTGGGATGAGTTACGGCCAATTCTCAGTGCCCACAACCTATTTCCTAACCTGCGGGAACTTCAAAAGCCATTGGTTCCGTTTACCGCCGTTCCCTATGCCGAAAACCTTCATGTCTATGAATTACCAGCCAGTGAAATTTGGCGGAGTTGGCGGCGGGGAAAACTAACCACTGTCAAACTTCTGATTGATGGCCAGTGGCAAGATATTCAGGAGATCACCTGTAGCGCTGGGGTCGTCTGTTTTATTTTTGACTCTGGAATTAACGATGTTCAAGTTACGGGGGGAACACAACTATCGTGGTTAGGAGATGCTTCCCTAGCATAGGTTGTGGTGGAAATTGCGCCTCGAAATCCCTCCAATCAACTCGCAGTGAATCAGTCTTTCGTCAAACCCATAACAGTGTCCAGCATGTCTCGGTTTCAGTCCTGAGGCAAGTTACCTTTGCACCGATGCAGCAGCACCTTGAACAGGCAATCTTTATGTTTGATAGCTTGACCAGCCAAAACCAGTAAAATCCGGGTTAGTCCCTCGCGTACATGAGTTCCATCCCTATGGCATCCATCAAAGAGCTATTAGCCACCGGAGCCCCCGGCCTGGTTGTAACCGTCAAGGGTTGGATCCGCACCAAACGAGAATTAAAAGACTTTGCCTTTATAGAACTGAATGACGGTTCCTCCCTTGTGGGTTTGCAGGCGGTTTTGAATCCCACATTGCCCAACTACGAAGCCCTGATCAAACAGATCAACACTGGGGCCGCTGTGGAATGTACGGGAGTTTTAGTGGCCTCTCAGGGCAAAAATCAACGCATTGAGCTCCAGGCCCTGGCCCTAACCGTTTGGGGAGAAGCAGATCCGGCCACCTATCCTCTCCAGAAAAAGCGCCATAGTTTTGAGTTTTTAAGAACCCTCGGCCATTTACGGGCTCGGACAAATACCTTGGGAGCAGTGTTTCGGGTGCGGAATGCCTGTGCGGCGGCGATCCATGAGTTTTTTCAGTCCCGGGGTTTTCTCTGGGTGCATACGCCAATTATTACTGCCAGCGATTGTGAAGGGGCCGGAGAAATGTTTGGCGTTACCAGTTTCAACCTACAGAATCCCCCCCGATTAGCCGATGGCCGCGTTGACTTCAGTCAAGACTTTTTTGAACGACCTGCCTATTTAACTGTGAGTGGGCAATTGGAAGCGGAAATTATGGCCATGGCCTTCAGTAACGTCTATACCTTTGGCCCCACGTTTCGCGCGGAAAATTCCAACACCTCCCGCCATTTGGCCGAGTTCTGGATGGTGGAGCCGGAAATGGCCTTTTGCGATCTCGATGGGGATATGGACTTAGCGGAAGCCTTTCTCAAATTTATTTTTCAGTTTGTCCTGGATCGTTGCCCGGAAGATATGCAATTTTTCCAAGACCGGATAGATAATACTGTCCTCGCTACCGCTGAGCAAATCATTGACAACGAGTTTGCCCGAATTACTTACACAGAGGCGATTGAGCTATTGACAACATGTGGTCGGCGGTTTGAGTTTCCGGTGGAGTGGGGCCTGGATTTGCAATCGGAACATGAACGCTATTTGGCCAAGGACTATTTCAAAAAGCCGGTGATTGTCACAGATTACCCCGCTAGGATTAAAGCCTTTTACATGCGCTTGAGTGATGATGGGCAAACCGTGCGGGCCATGGATATTCTGGCTCCGAAAATTGGCGAAATCATTGGCGGCTCCCAGCGGGAAGAACGGTTGGATATTTTGACCCAGCGGATCCAGGCCCAGGGCTTAGATCCCGCAACCTATTGGTGGTACTTAGACCTACGCCGCTATGGCACCGTCCCCCATGCTGGATTTGGCCTGGGCTTTGAGCGATTGGTGCAATTTATGACTGGCATGGAAAACATCCGTGATGTGATCCCCTTCCCCCGCACTCCCGGCAATGCTGAGTTTTAGTGGGTTTGCTCACCCTGGGGCAGCCGTTAAGTTTCCAGTGCAGATCAGAGAAATAAGATAGAGTAAGAACTATTGTCCTATCACCTCGGTGGCGCTTGCGGTATGGCATTTTCTTCCATTGCTGTGCGTGAATTGCCGTTATTTCCTTTACCAGAAGTTGTATTGTTTCCCGGGCGACCCCTACCCCTACATATTTTTGAATTTCGCTACCGGATCATGATGAACACGATTTTGTCTGATGATCGGCGGTTTGGGGTGCTGATGTGGGATCAACAATCGGGGCGGCCGGCAGCAGTGGGCTGTTGTGCAGAAATTCTCCGCTATGAACGTTTGCCCGATGATCGGATGGTGGTGGAATGTCTAGGGCAACAAAGATTTCGGGTTCTAGATTATGTCCGGGAAAAGCCCTATCGTGTTGGCCTGGTGGAGTGGATTGAAGATGAGCCCATTACCGAGGATTTGACCCCTCTGGGCCTGGAGGTGCGAACCTTACTCGATGATGTGGTGCGTCTCTCTTCCAAACTCACGGAGCAAAGTATTCAACTACCGCCAGATTTACCGCAACTGCCTCGGGAACTGTCGTTTTGGATTGCCAGTAATTTTCATGGGGTGGCTGGGGAACAGCAAAAGCTCTTGGAAATGCAGGTAACCGAAGAGCGACTCCGACGGGAAGCAGAAATTTTAACCACCACTCGCAACCATTTGGCCGCCCGCACAGTTTTGAAAGATACATTTACGTCCTAAATCTCGAGTTTGTTTGGAACTATGAATCTCTGGTTAGGCTGGGGGTTTCAATCAGGATTATCGGCGGCAGAATTTCACCAGGCCCTAGCCATAGCCCTGGATACCTCTCCTCTGAATTCCCAGGCCCCGTCAGGAATTGCCACAATTGCTCGCAAACAATCAGACCCAGAATTCCTTAAATTTACCCAGGCCTGGGGGGGAGTAGTTCGTTTTTTTTCATCAACCCAATTGGCGCAAATCCCTAGTTACCATCCCTCACCTAAAGTAAAAACCCTGATCCAGACCCCAAGCGTGGCAGAAGCGGCGGCATTATTGGCGACTGATTCAGGAAAACTGATCATTTCAAAACAAGTCTTGCGGTCTCCCCACAGCGGCAATTATTTAACGTGGGCCGTCGCTTGCTCCCAGGCCGGGTCAGAATAAAGCCTAAACGTTTACGGAATTTGCACTGGGTCAACCAAGAATTTCTTCCTGAATTACCCTAGGTTTCCGAGGTGGGGTTTGGGGTGGGAGTGGGAATCAGAAAGGCCAACAACGCCGTGATCATAAACCCAGCCACATTTCGGGCAATGGGAATCCACTCAGAGGTGCGGACTAGGACTGGGCCTAAGCCAAAGACCACAAATAACATTCCCCAGAGGGGCGAAAAGAGTAAAATCCATTTCCAGGCCACGAGTTGGTGTTCTTTCCGGGGACGGGCCGCAAAACCAAAAATTACTCCCCCCAAACAGGACGTAATCAGGGTTAAGATCCATTGCTCCGACGGCAGCCCCGGCACAGCTCGACACCCTCCTCTAACTAGACAGTTCTCAATGGCCTGGAGGGACTGAATAATCGCCTGGTCTTCTCCATTTTCCCGGACAAAATATTGGTTCCCAAACCGAGTTTGTAATTCCACCCAAAAGGTGCGCTGGAGAACGCGATAGGCATCTTCGCCAACATTGAAGTTGAGTATATTGCCGCCACGGGAGTCAGCCACCAGCAAAATACTGTGATCATCTAACTCCCAAAAGTCTTTCACTGCCAGGCCTGGAGTGCGATCGTACTGGGTTAACACCCGCAATTTCCAGCCCGTATCTGTTTCAAATTGCCCTAACTCCAAACTGAGGCGTTCCTGCTGAATGGGGGTGAGCACCTTGGCTAAATCCACCACTGGTGTTGGATGGGGCGGCAACAACTCGGGATTATTAAAGGCCCAGGCCGGGGCAGCTAGGCTCCAAACTGCAACCAGCATTAAACCAAAACATCCGAGTTGAGTGACTTTGTGCCGGAATAAGCTTCCCAACTGCCCCAACCCCATCCTCACCAGCATTGCCACCATAGACCGCCTCAAATCCGGATTTTAATAAATGCTTTACATATCTTAAGTTTATGGTATCGATGGGAGGTCGCCCCGGCCAAGCCAGCCCCCCTCAGGCAATTTTCAGGAAACGGGACTAAAATATGCGTGTCGTTACAGCATCCTCACCATGTTTCTCAACCTCAAAGATATTGTGCTGCTGTTACATCCAATCCTGGCCTGTACCTTTATCTTTCCGGTCATTGGCATCGTTGGCTATCTCTCCTGGCAAACCCGACAACGACGGCTTGCAGCGGCCTCTGGAGAAAAGAGCAAAATTTCCCCCATTGTCGGCCGGGAGCATGTCGCGGTGGGCAATCTCTTAGCAGCGGGGATTGTCGGTTCAGTCCTAGTGGCATTGGTCTATTCGGTAATTTTTGGCTGGCGGGGCTTTCTTGACCAGGCCAAGGACGGGACATTAAATCCGCTGCAGGTGGGCTTTGTGGCGGTGATGCTGGTCTTAACGATTGTGTCGATGACGTTATTGATGACCAAGGCCCGGACAAAAGTTTGGCGGGGGGTGTTTGCGACCTTGGCAGGCATGGGGGTGGCGGTGTTGGCCTGGCAACCGGGAGTTTTTCGCCGGGATGATGAGTGGTGGGTCTCACACTTCTACTATGGACTGATTGCCGTCTTTCTCATGATCTTTGCCGTTGCCATTGTCCAGGATATTTATCAAAGCAAGAAGTGGCGAATCGCCCATATTGTCCTGAATTGTTTGGCAGTGCTTCTTTTCGTTCTTCAAGGCATCACAGGGACGCGGGATCTCCTGGAAATTCCCCTCAGTTGGCAGTCCTCTGTGGTCTATCAGTGTAATTTTGATCCCAATTCCCCAGACTTTAAGACCTGTCCCTAGGCCCTCTGGGCTGGATTCCGAACTGAATGACCCTGGATTGAGGGGTGACTCTCTTGGCCTGGACGGGAATCTTTGGCCCAGCTGTCGGAGTGTTAATCTCTCTTCAGGGCCATGTCTATACAAAACTAAGGCAACCGATATCCCGCATACTAGTTTCCAACATTTCTTTTGCTGCATTCCCAGGCCGGGCGTGGATAGAGGGAGGGTCTGGAGCCCGTCAAGGCCTTACTCAAAATTTATTGAGGAAATCATAAAGAAAACGTTAAATCCTTCTCAGAATTAGGTTTCGTATTCCGGGTAACAGATTTAGAAATGTTAAGATTCTTAATATATTAGATACATTTCCCTAGCCACTGTTGCGACTGACGTTACTCCCCATTCCTGGCTGAGCCCTGTCTTTAGCACTTGCTCCTGTAAACCCCCTGGAAGACTTAAGACCTATGGATACCATTGACACTTCTAAGGATTTGGTTCGGACATACCTCCGTGAAATTGGCCGTGTACCCCTGTTAACCCATGAGCAGGAAATTCTCTTTGGGAAGCAGGTACAGCAGCTAGCAGGCTTAAATGAATCCAAGGCGGGCCTGGAGGCAGAATTGGGGCGGGAACCCACCCTGGAAGAATGGGCCCAGAAAGTAAATTTGCCCGTGGCAGAATTAACCGACCTGATCATGAACGGTGAACGGGCTAAGCGGAAAATGGTCGAGGCTAATCTTCGGCTGGTGGTGTCTGTGGCCAAGAAATACATTAAGCGAAATGTGGATTTACTGGATTTGATCCAGGAAGGCACCATTGGGATGCAACGGGGGGTGGAAAAGTTTGACCCAACCAAGGGGTACCGATTTTCAACCTACGCCTATTGGTGGATCCGCCAGGCCATTACCCGCGCCATTGCCGAGAAAGGCCGTACCATTCGCTTGCCCATACACATCACCGAGAAGCTGAACAAAATTAAAAAAGCCCAACGGCAACTCTCCCAAAAACTCGGTCGGGCCGCCACCATCAACGAATTAGCTTCAGAATTAGAGTTAACACCTGCCCAGGTGCGGGAATACCTGGAACGGGCCCGGCAACCCCTGTCCCTCGATGTGCGGGTGGGCGATAACCAAGATACGGAATTGGGAGAGTTGTTGGAAGATACCTCAGTGTCCCCGGAAGACTTCACCTCCCAGTCAGCCTTAAAAGCAGATTTAGAACGGCTCTTAGCGGATTTAACCCCCCAACAGCGGCAGGTCATTTCTCTGCGGTTTGGCCTGGAGGATGGTCAGCCTCTCACCTTAGCCAAAGTGGGGGACAGGCTCAATATTAGTCGGGAACGGGTGCGGCAAATTGAACGGGAAGCCTTGGGTAAACTCCGCAAACGCCGCGGCGATATCCACGAGTACTTGGCCAGTTAACTCTTTGGGCCTGAAGAATTTCTAAAACCTTGGACAAAAGCCCATGGCGGTTCGGACTTGGTTCAGGGTTTGGTTCGCTACGGCTTCGGCCTGGATTTGCCCCTGTTTTAACACCTCAGCTAAGTAGCGCTTGTCCGCCATGATTTCCCCGTACTTGGCCTGGATTGGTTCTAGGGCAGTAATGATCGCGTCGGTCAGGAGGGGTTTGAACTGGCCCCAGCCCATGTCGGCACATTCCGCAGCCACAGCTTCCTTGGTTTGACCCGATAAAACCATGTATAAACCCAAAAGGTTATTGCATTCCGGGCGCTCTGGATCATCAAACCCCAGGCCCCGGTGTGGATCCGTTTTACAGCGCTTGACTTTTTTGCGGATTTCCTCTGGAGTGTCAAGTAAATTAATTCGGCTGAGTTCTGAAGGGTCGGACTTGGACATTTTTTTCGTACCATCGGTCAAGCTCATCACCCGCGCCCCCTCTGGCCGAATCAAGGGTTTGGGTAATTTCAACACCGGTTGTTCCTCTGAGCCAAACAGGTAGTTCACCCGCACCGCGATATCCCGTGTCAGTTCTAAATGCTGCTTTTGATCCTCCCCCACGGGCACCAAATCCGCCTGATAGAGCAAAATATCCGCTGCCATCAAGACCGGGTAGTCCAAGAGGCCCGCGGCAACATTTTCACCCTGTTTAATCGCCTTTTCCTTGAACTGGATCATGTCCTCTAGCCAGTTGAGGGGAGTCACACAATTCAGGAGCCAGGTGAGTTCCGCGTGGGCAGACACATGGGATTGCACAAAAATATGGGCGTGTTCCAGGTCAATGCCACAGGCCAGGTAGAGGGCGGCAATTTTGAGGGTGTTTTCCGCTAAAACCTTGGGGTCATGGGGAACCGTAATCGCGTGTAGATCCACCACACAAAAGTAGTTCTCGTACTCAGCCTGGCCAACCACCCAGTTGCGAATTGCCCCCAGATAGTTGCCGAGGTGTAAGTTGCCGGTGGGTTGAACGCCTGATAGAACCCGTTGTTTTGTTGTCATGAGGATCTGAAGGGTGGAAAAAGAAATCGGGCCTGGAGAATACCCGGTCAAGGCCTGGCCTTGCGGCCCTTGATTTTATCCTAGTCTTGGGAACAGCGGGGCCTGGGGTTGGGTTCGTTATGATCAACCTAATCTAAATTTCTAACTTGAGAATTAAACACCGCCACCCGCAGATGCCCACTCGCCTCTGGTTTATGTTGCCGCTTTTGCCAATTACCGCTATTTCACTGGGAGTCGAAAGTGTTGTGGAACAACAGGCGAGGGCCACGATTGGACTGGCAGAATGGGAAATTTCCACCCCCGGCGGGCATCACATTGCTTACATTGATCCGCTTAAAGAAAAATATGGAGTAAGTTTGCGATCCAAAACTGAAGCTGACCTGATTTATGTTGATCAAATTCAGTGGTGGCAATATTACCCAGGCCTGGTAGTGGGAGTTTCAGCTAAAAGAGTTTTCATATTTGATGAAGTGACAAGTCGGGTGGATTATTTCCTCAGCGAGGTTGAATTAGAGCAAGAATTAAACCGCCGTCAACTCCAACAACCTGTTTCCAAACGCTACACTCCTCAAGATGGTTGGAATGAAGCATGGTTGCCCGTCATCCAGGCCCGTTGCGCCGAGGTTCAGGCTAATCCACCCTCAGAGGCCGATCTGGAGTCCATAGGCCGATATTGTGATCAGATGCGGTCATTGGGGGAGTAAGTTGGCAATGTTTAGAATTCGTGGTGGGCTTAGGTCTCCGCTGGGGGCAGTGGGTTTGGTGTTGGGCCTGGTGGGGATTGCCGGTGTTGGGCCTGGGATTACGGAAGAATCTGTCAGAGGAATTGATCAAACCGTGGCCTGTGAGATTTTGGTCGTTGGTGGGGGACTGTCCGGTGTTGCGGCAACCTATGAAGCTCTGTTGGCTGGGAAAACCGTTTGTCTGACGGAAATGACCGATTGGCTGGGTGGGCAAATTTCGGCCCAGGGAACTTCGGCCTTAGATGAACGCCCGCGGCAACGACAGCTTTGGTATTTCCCCAGAGGTTACTCAACATTGCGGGAACGTCTGATTACCCAGGCCAAGAACCCGCTCCCAGGAGACTGTTGGGTGAGTGAAGTTTGTTTTCTGCCCCAGGCCGGCCACGAAATCATTAGCCAAATGCTCCTAGAAGCAGAGAAAAAAGGGAAAGGGAAACTCCATCTGTTTTTAAATACCGTTCCCAAGGATTTAACAGTTCAGCCAGTGGGCAAGGGTCAACAAATCCAAACCCTGCAATCCATCCAACACCAACCCACTCCCAACGCCCCGCCCCTGAATACATTTTTGTTATCGGAAATTCTTCAGGATCTCTACACTGAAACCGACTCAGCCAATTTTACGAAAACGATTATTCAGTTCGCACCGCCTCCAAATCGCCCTTGGATCGTCATCGAAGCCACGGAAACCGGGGAACTTTTGGCTTTAGCTGATTTACCCTACAAACTTGGTATTGATCCGGTTGATGCCCAAAACCCTTCTGCTTCGAGTAAAACCCCCTATCCCTACTGCCCCCAGGCCTTCACCTATACTTTTGCCATGGCAGCGACTGCGGAACCCCAAACCTACACCAAGCCGGAGTTTTATCCCCAATTTGAGCCATTTTATAGTTTTGACCTGCCCCGATATGCCCAAGAGCCAGAGTTGGTCTTTACCTATCGCCGGATTAAGAGTGTCAAAGTCGGGCAAAATTTCCGCTCGGTTACCCCTGGGGATATTTCCATGCAGAACTGGGGCGGTGGCAACGATTACGGGCCAGGAACACCCATAGATAACTGGATTTATACCCGCGCCCAACTCCAGGCCAACGGGCAACTCAATCCGGGGGGGTGGCTGGGGGGAATTCGGACAGACAGTTTGGCGGGCGGAGAAAAACTAGCCTTGGGGTATTTCTACTGGCTCGGGGGCGGGACAACGGATTCCAAGCTCACTGAACCGAAACGGCCCAATCCCTACTTAAAATACTTGTCTGGCCTGGACTCCCCCATGGGTACGGTGCATGGCCTGTCGAAATTTCCCTATGTGCGGGAGGGGCGGCGCTTGATTGGTCGCTATGCCAGTGGTTGGCCCCAAGGGTTTCAGGTGAACGAGGTGGATATCTCTCGGAAAGACTACGCCAAAGATCCCTACTACCAAACCCAATTACCGCCGGGGATGTTTCAAGACCTAGCCATTGGCCTGGGGGAATTGCAGGGACTACAGGTGATGACGGGAGAGTTACCAATTGCTGACATGGCTTGGCGCACACGGGCACGATTCTACCCCGATAGTGTAGGGATTGGTCATTATCCGATTGATTTTCACCCCTGTATGTTGGAAAGCCCTCCTGAAAAACCGGGCAATATTGAACGACCGGGAGAACGCCAAGGTGCCGCTGAAACCTATCCCTTCCAAATTCCCCTACGAGCGATGATTCCCCCCGGAATTGATAACCTACTGGTCACTGGAAAAAATATTGCCGCTAGTCACATTGCCGCTGCCGCCTATCGTGTCCAGGCCTATGAATGGTCTGCCGGAGCCGGATCTGGAACTACTGCTGCTTTTGTCTTGGAGCGCAATCTCTTACCGCCGGATTTAATTCAGCCTTTGCCCCTGGAAAGTAAACCCCTAGCCCAACTGCAACAGCGGTTAATTGCCAATAACAATCCGATTGCTTTTCCGGGAATGTCGATTTTTAACAACAACTGGCAGGCCTGGCCTTAGCCAACACTGCTTGCCATAAATGTTTTTATGGAATACTCCATGGAAAAACGACGATATTAACCTTCAAAATAGTGAGGTAGATCATCCTTACCCTGGCTTAATGCCTAGACTGGGGCTAATCTACCTCGTTTGAGAACTCGCTTCAAAGCACCATCATGAAAACCTAGTGCTCCTTCATGCCTCCCTAGACAACAACAATATCTGTGTTGCCAAGGACAGGAACCACACCACCAACGGATGAGAGTGTTGCAATTTGGATTTGCGGCAGGGAACGCGCCCCATCTGGATCAAAGAAGAGGGCCCCAGAGCTAGAGTTGAAGATAAACCGTTGGCTGTCGGTTGTGGCGCTAGACCCCAGAATAAACCGAGAACTGGCCAATGTCCCCGCAGCCAAACCAGAGCCAAAGTCACTGGCAAGAATTTGGATCTTGTCAACCCCTTTTACGAAATCAACAATTGTATCCACTCCTTCATTGGGGCGGTCAAAGGCAAATCTATCGTTGCCTCCACCCCCGGTGAGACGGTCATTCCCTAAACCACCATACAACTTATCGTTGCCATCACCGCTGAGGAGGGTATCGTTACCCCGTTCTCCATAGAGGATGTCATTATCAACCCCACCATCAAGGGTGTCATCGCCCAAGCCTCCATAAAGGTAATCCACGCTTGCTTCACCATAGAGAGTGTCGTTGCCGCCACCACCCCAAATGGAGTCAGAGCCACCACCGCCTCGGAAGAGATCAGCATTATCCCAACCCCCTAAACTATCGTTTTTGCTGGAGCCAGTTACTTGAAAGCGATCAATTTCATCCCAGTAAATGTAGTCTAGGGCGTTGCTATTACTAGTGCTGACATTCCGGCGAGCCGAACCATAGCTAGATACCTCTCCGCCATAGTCATAGCGGGAAGCATTCATCACCACCCCAGTACCCGAATCGAGGGTTGAATAATTCAGGATCATGAGATCTTGACCAGCCCCCCCATTAACGTAGTCATCACTACCCAGGCCAGGGTTAATGACATCGTCACCTTCAGAGAGGAATATCCGATCATTGTTGCGACCGATGGCAGTCAGGGTATCATCCCCAATCCCAGTGGCAAAGTCGTTAACCCCATTTCGACCAAAGGACTCAAAGTTTGCAACGTATAAGGAATCAGTTGTACCGTCACTGAAGGTCAGTGTTTGAGTTTTGGCTTGGGCTAGGTTGAGGGAGATATTGGAGGTGACATTTTGCAAGGCTACTCCAAGAACATCCACCCCATCGCCACCGTTAAAGCTGCCACCTCCCCCATTGGCGTGAATGATGTCGTTCCCACCCCCACCATTAAGGGTGTCATTATAAAGCCAGCCGGCTAAGACATCTGCTTTTGAAGTGCCTGTGACGTGGAAGCGTTCAATAGCGTCCCAATAGATGTAGTCTAAGGCGGTTCCACTGCTTGTGTTTAAATTCCGACGCGCCGAGCCATAGGTTGATGTTTCCCAGCCATAGTTATAAGCATGGGTACCCATCGTCACACCTGTACCAGAATCGAGGTTGGCAAAGTTGAGGATCAGTTGATCTTGCCCTACGCCACCATGAACATAGTCATCACTGCCCAGGCCAGGATTAATGACATCATTTCCGCCGTTGGTAAAAATCCGGTCATTGTTACGACCTATGCCAGTTAGAGTGTCATTGCCAAGACCTGTGCGGAAGTCATTAACGCCATTGCGCCCCAAACTCTCGAAATTACTGATTTTTAGCGATTGAGTTGTACCACCCAAATTAAGGCTAAGGTTGGCAGCACTAGAGAGGTTAATCACTACACCCGTCCGAGAGTTGGCTAGGTTAGCCCCAAGAACATCAATACCACCAGCACCATCAAAAACACCCCCACCCATGCCCGCGTGAATCATGTCATTTCCTGAACCACCCAAGAGGGTATCCGTATAGTTCCACCCAGCTAAGACATCATCTTTGCTTGTACCGGTGACATTAAATTGTTCAATTTCATCCCAGTAGATGTAGTCAAGAGCATCACTGTTAGTGCTAGAAATGTTGCGCCGGGCTGAGCCATAGGTTGATAAACCACTGTCATAGGTGTAGTTGAAGACCCCCATCGTCACGCCCATCCCACTATCCAGTTGTGAGTAGTTGAGGGCTAGAGTGTCCAGACCTTCTTCTCCATTGACATAATCATCAACTCCTACACCAGGGTTAATTGTGTCATTGCCACCCCCCGTAAAAATACGGTCATTATTGCGTCCCAGGCCAGTGATTGAGTCATTACCGCTACCTGTGCGAAAATCCCCGATGCCGTTGCGCCCCAGCGACTCAAAATTGCTGATTGCCAAGGTAGTTGAGGAACCACTATTGAAAGCTAGGTTCAGCGTTACCGGAGTGGCTAGGTTTAAGGCGATATTGGACTTGACATTACTGAGGTCGGCCGAGAGAGTGTCAGTCCCAGGCCCCCCATCCATAGTGCCACCCCCTTGAGATGCATAGATAACGTCATTCCCACTGCCACCTTTAAGAATGTCGTTAAAAATCCATCCTGCTAAAACATCATTTTTACTGGTTCCGGTTACTTGAAAGCGTTCAACCCGATCCCAATAAACGTAGTCCAAAACATTACTGTTGGTGTTAGAAATATTTCGTCTGGCAGATCCATAGGTAGAGTACTCATCACCGTAGCTGTAGTTAAACACCCCCATTGTCACACCAGTACCAACATCCCCAACAGAATAATTTAGTACTAAAAGATCATTGCCAGTGCCAGCATTAACGTAGTCATTAGACCCCAGGCCTGGGTTGATCGTATCGCTCCCTGGCAAGCCATTGATGACATCGCTATTGGAAGTCCCATTAAGAATGTCATTTCCTGTTGTGCCTGTAATTGTTTCCATGATAGTCACCTCTCTAACTAAACATTTAAGAAATCCTCACTTCAAATTAGTTTTGAACGTTGAGATTGACAAAAAAGCTAGTTTCAAGGATGAAATAAATCTTAAATCGTAACTCTTAAGCACTAAAACTCAGCACAAAACCTATTTAGACTAGAGTTCTAGTTTAAAGTAGCTTTTTTGTTGTTTTATGACTCTATAAAAGCCATATTAAGAAGCAGATATAAGCCTCTCATACTTATATTTTATCGAGTGATTAGATATATAAATAGATATTGCAATCGAAATTAATTTGAGAGGTTTAAAAATATTAACCTTGAGTCAGTAATTATCAAAATGATCATGAATTAAGTTATGTTAATTCAATCTTCAGGTGACTGGGGATAATTGATGTTCTCTGAGGTATGGTTTTGCAGCTCCATGTGAATCATGACTCGGATCGGGGGAAAAATTTCTTGGAGACGGACTTCAACAATTTCCTTAATTTCAGGGGCTTCTTAAAGGCTATTGGTCTCAAGAATCAGGTGTATTTCAATCAATACTTGTCGTCCAATCAGGCCCTGATTCCGAAAATTCAAGCTGCGATTGCATCCGTCACCCTCGGAAAAGAAATCACGCTGCACCAGGCCAGGGCCATTGACGATTACCAAGACCCTATTGCCGCTCGTGGGATGGATCAGGATCTGCCTTGGTCAGAGATTCCGGCGGAGTGGATTGAGAAATTTTATGACGTGTTTTGTGTTCTCGATCCGTTGGGGATGCGCCACGCCTTACCGGCCTATATCCTATGGGGGTTCGGTTTAACCAGATGGATCATTTGGCCTTAGCCCAGGTGGTCAATGTTCTCAAAACGGCCGACTATTGGGACAAGCTTTGGCCAATTTTAGACCGAACTCAACAGGCGGTGCTGAAGGAATTTTTAGACTATGTGCAACGGTTTGACGGTTAAGCTGGGTCTGATTTAGCAGAATCATTCGGGGTTTGGGCATTGGCCTGGATTATTTCATCGTAGGATTGGGCAATTTTATTGGTAACTTCCTGGACAACTTGCCGGGCCTGGCGCCGATCCTCTTGATATTGGGGCCAAAATTCTCGGAGGGTAATGGCTGGGGCAACGGTTAACTGGACACGACGGGGGCCAAGAAATAAGCTATCGGGCTGGGTCTTCCCTTCTATCCAACAGAGGGTACGAGCGAGAATCAATAGGACTTCAGCAAAGCGGTCTGGACTGGGTTTTTCCCGCACATATTGTCCTGTAATTGAAGTAAACCGCTCAGCCAAGCGCATATGTCGCAATCGAAGTTCGGCTTCTTGAGCTAACCAATTGGCGAATCCCCGTTCTACTGGAGACATTTGTTCTAAATCCTGCCGAAACATCCGATCCCAGGCCGCCTGTTCAACTTTCCGACAGCGATCCACTAAATTTTCAGAGGGTTTAATGGCAAAAAATTCTTCCGCCACTTGCAGGACAATATCCAAAAGGCGTTTTAGGCGGCTAGACAGCGCATGATTGGCACCATGACTTGGGGGCAGGTCGGGTAGTTTAATCCGGTATGAAGCCACATAAAACTTCTCGATAATCCCGAGTAAATGATTAGCCAGATGAAAAAGACGCTCATAGAGGCTTTCGAGATCATTGGCCTGGGTCGGGACAATACAGCCGGATTGGGTTTCCAGTTGGGTGAGAATTTGCCCTAATTTAAACCAACTAGGTTTCAAGAGAGAATATTGAATTCCTATGGGAATAATCAACACATCTTCCGTTCGGCCCGCTTTGCTTAAGTCCTCTAGGCACCAAAATCCCATCTGGGCAATGCCGGGTTCCAGGGGGCTGACGAGTTCACTGTGGTTATTGGTGGCACCTTCTGGGGCGGCGGCCAGGGGAAACAGACCATTGGTGAGTAGCTCGCGGGCAGAACGTAGGGCCTGGGTATCGAGTTTTCCCCGCATGATGGAACTGCCACCTAACTGACCAAACAGCCAACCGACGCCATCTCCGGCCCAAAGGGGAATCCCACGGTCGTAAAGAAAAAAACTATGCACCGGAGATTTGAGGGATACCCCCATTTTTTTAGCTTGTTTGGGGACTAAATTCCACAAGAGATAACCCATACAGAGCGGATCATCGGTACTTGGATGTCGAAACGCCAACAAAATCCGGACCCGCTTGGCTTGAAACTCCCGATAGGCCTCGACTAGTCGCTCTAAATGCACCCCTTCAATTTTGTGTAAGCCCATTTGCCAGTGCATCCAGGCCGGGAGAAGTTGGGCAAACCCCCAGCGAACAAGTGGATTATAGGTGGGCGGAAGATATTCTAACGGCGGTTGGGCCTGGCGCACAGCACTGGACATGGGGAGGATCTCGCAAGGAAGATGGAGTCAACGCAATAGGCTGAGTCTAACTTTTTCATATTGGGACGAATATTTGTCATGTGCCAATCTCGCCCCTGGGCCACGGTGATTTTAGCGATGAGTTTGGATGGGAAAATTGCTTCAGCGCAAGCCCCCGAACAGCTTTTTGGCTCCATTCATGATTATCAGCACCTAGAGGAATTAGTTGCCCAGGCCGATGCGGTGTTATTTGGGGCTGGCACTCTCAGAACAGGCGGAACAGCCATGCGCGTCCAACGGGAATCCCTAATCCAGGCCCGGATTGATCAAGGAACGCCCGCCCAACCGATCCAAATTGTGTGTTCGCAGTCTGGAGACATTGACCCGAATTTACGATTTTTTCAGCAACCAATTCCCCGCTATCTATTAACCACCACGACTGGAGCTGGAGCCTGGCCCGAAAGCAAGCATTTTGAGCAAATTTTGACACCAACCACTGCCGATGGCCTGGTGGATTTAGTCGCAGCCTATGGAGAATTTGAGAGATTGGGCATCAAAAAATTAGCGGTGTTAGGGGGTGGGGTGTTAATCGCAGCATTGCTGGGAAAAAACTTAATTGATGAGTGGTGGGTCACGCTTTGCCCGTTGATACTAGGCGGAACAACTGCTGCAACACCCGTGGCTGGCCTGGGCTTTTCTGTGGATAACGCGCCCCGATTTCACCTGAAGCAAACTCGGCAAATTGGTGATGAACTATTTCTCAACTATCAGCGGGTTTCAGCCAACGTCAATTAGGCAGGGTTCGTTTTCGGCAATGTCAAGCAACCGATCCAGGACAAAAAATAAGGTAAATTCCAGTTCCTTAAAGTAATCCGGGTGAGCCATGATGGTTTCGGCGGTTTGGATATAGGGGCCGGTCACCAGTTCATCAGCACAGTTGGACAGCAAGGCCTGGACGCTTCCCGGTGTCGATTCCAAATGGCATTGCAGGCCCAAAACCCGATGATCGTACAAAAAGGCTTGATGAGGGCAGGCATTACTACTGGCTAAAACCCAGGCCCCGCTAGGAATTGTAAAGGTATCCCCATGCCAATGAAAGGCCATAAACTGATCACTGGTGGGGGGAAAGATTTCGTATTGACCGCCTTTAACCGTGAGTTCGATGGGAAACCAACCAATTTCTTTTTCGGGGCCGGGATAGACAACACCCCCCAAGACCGAGGCAATTAATTGCGCCCCCAAACAGACTCCCACCACGGTTTTACAGGCATTGATTGTTTCGAGGATAAATGCTTTTTCTTGCACCAGCCAGGGATACTTGTCTTCATCGTTCACGCCCATCGGCCCACCCATGACCACAAGCAGATCAAAGCTGGTTAGGTCTGGAAATGGTTCTCCTTGATCGAGGTGTGTTCCAGTAATCTCAAACCCCCGTTCTTCTGCCCATTTTTGAATGTTTCCCAGGCCCTCAAAGGCAACGTGGCGGACATAGTGAAGTTTTTTTCGACTCATGGGGCAATCAAGTTAGGGCGTTTCAGGGTTGCTGTGGGGGTTTAAACTGCTGTAATCGTAGCGCATTGCTCACCACGGATACGGAACTCAAGGCCATCGCCGCTCCCGCCACAATTGGATTGAGCAACCAGCCCCAGAGCGGATAAAACACCCCTGCGGCCACCGGAATTCCAACGCTGTTATAGATCAGGGCAAAGAACAGGTTTTGGTAAATGTTTTTTAGGGTAGCTCGGGACAATTGAATCGCCGTGACAATGCCTTGCAAATCCCCGGAAATTAAGGTGATGTCACTGGCCGCAATCGCCACATCGGTTCCGGTTCCAATCGCAATCCCCAAATCTGCCTGGGCTAAAGCTGGTGCATCATTAATCCCATCTCCCACCATGGCGACAATTTCCCCCTTGGCCTGGAGTTTTTGGATCGTGGCTGCTTTTTGGCTGGGTTTAACTTCGGCTAACACTTCCGTAATTCCGGCTGCTTCAGCCATGACCTGGGCCGTTTCAGTGCGATCTCCCGTCAACATCACCACCTTGAGTCCCATGCGCTTGAGGGTTTGCACCACTTGGCGAGAGGAGGGTTTCAGGGCATCGGCAATTCCCACCAGGCCCCGCATTTGACCATTAACAGCCATCCCCACCCAGGTTTGATCCGCAGCCAATTCTGGAACCGCCAGCACAGGAGCAATGTTTATGTCTGAGAACCAGGCCAAGCTCCCCACTTGCACTAAATCCTGACCCACAAACCCTTGTACCCCAGAACCGGGTATGGCCTGAAAGTTTTCCGCCTCAAGTTTAGGAATCGCTTGGGTTTCGCCATAGTTCACCAGGGCCTGGGCCAGGGGATGTTCGGATAAGCGTTCAACCGCCATAGCTTGGGCAATTAGGATTTGGGTTTCCGTCGTCGTCAATCCGGGTTGAGTCAGAAATTGGGTAACGGTGGGTTTGCCTTGGGTGAGGGTGCCAGTTTTATCCAGCACAATCGCTGTGATTTTATGGGCCAGTTCTAAGCTTTCGGCCCCTTTGATTAAGACCCCCAACTCAGCCCCTTTCCCAGTCCCCACCATGATTGAGGTCGGAGTGGCCAGGCCCAGGGCACAGGGACAGGCAATGATTAGCACTTGGGTCGTCGTCAAAATCGCCAAGGTCAAATTTCCGGTTAAGCCCCACCAGGCCAAAAACGTCACCAAGGCAATCACCATCACCATCGGCACAAACCAGGCCATGACTTGATCCGCCACCCGTTGAATTGGCGCACGACTACTTTGGGCCTGCTGCACCAGTCGAATCATTTGGGCTAAAAACGTCTCAGGGCCAGTATGAGTAACTTGGATTTGGAGACTGCCGGTTTGATTAATCGTCGCCCCAATCACCTCATCGCCAAGGGTTTTGCTCACGGCCTGGCTTTCCCCCGTGACCATGGACTCATCGACTGTTGAACCCCCTTGAACTACTTGTCCATCCAGAGGAATTTTCTTGCCCGGCCGCACCAAAATCACATCGCCGACCTGCACACTTTGAATCCCCACTTCCACATCACCCTCAGGTTTGACCAGACGCGCCGTTTGGGGTTGTAGGCCAACAAGTTTACGAATCGCCTGGGAAGTTTGCCGTTTAGCCCGATGCTCGAGAAACCGCCCCAGCAAAACTAACGTGATCACGATGGCAGAAACTTCAAAATAGACATGATGCGACTGGCCCAGGTGATGACCCCAATCGGGAAAAAGCGTCAGCACCAAGGAATATCCATAGGCGGCGGTTGTCCCCAGACTGACCAAGGTATCCATCGTCGCGGTTTTGTGTTTGGCTGCTTTCCAGGCCTGGCGATAAAAAGACCCGCCCACCCAAACTTGCACTGGAGTTGCCAAGAGAGCCTGCACCCAGGGGGCCTGGAGAAATTGCGGAATCCCCGGATCCCAACCCGTCATCATCGGAATCGAACCGAGAAAAATCAAGGTACTTAAACCACCGCCCCAGGCAATTTGGCGAATTAGGTGTCGTTGTTCCCGCTGCCAGGCCTGGGTTTGGGTATCTGAATCGAATAGTGCCGCCGTTGGATCCGCTAAATAACTGGCCCCATAACCCACATCTTTGATCGCGGCTTCAATGGCCCTAATCGAAATTTTTTCGGGATCAAATGCTACCTGGGCCTGGGCTGTGGCTAAATTGACGGAACAGTGCTGAATCCCTGGTAACTGCTGAATCGCTTGGGTAATCGTACTCACACAGGCCCCGCAGCGAACCCCTTCCAATTGCAACGTCACCATCGCTTACACTCCCCCCCAACTTTGTTGCTTAACTCTCTGGGGTATAGCCCGCTTGGATAATAGCCTCGTGGATGGTAGTTACCGGGGCCTGGGTTTGAATCGTCACCTGTTTTGTCGCCAAGTCAGCAGTAATTTCGGCGGTGGGCTCCAGGGCCTGGATTGCAGCTGTAATGATCTCGACACATCCAGAACAAGCCAAGTCAGGAATCCGAAGTTGATAGGTTGCCATTGCTACTTGTCCTCCAGGCCAGATAAATACCAGCCTAGCGAATTCCAACGCCCCACAAAAATTGCTCGCGCCCCTATCTGTGAAATTTCGCCCCGATTAGCCCAGGCCAGCCAACAAGAACGCTCTATCTATCAAGTGTCGCCCGCAGAATATTAGATTCACTGGCCCCTGATTGATGAGGATTTGTCCATTCACGGTTTAATAAAGATTGCTCAATAATTATCTTTAAAATCATTCAAATGGATGGACTTGACCGATATGTAGAAATCAGCTTAGGAGGTGAGGCGAGGATAATTTGTCGGTTCAGAGAAGGTTTTGCCAATCAGCCCAGTTACGCAGTCACGCTACTCTGTCAGATCAAGGGGAAGTGGTGTGAAGTTGTTAGAGCCGATGATTGGGATGGCAGGCCCCATCTGGACAGAACCTCTCCTGACGGCACAGTAGCCAAAAGATGGAGCAAAGATACAGGCGATAATTTAAGTAACTATGAAGTAGCCTTAGATTGGTTACTAGAGAACTGGTACAAAGAGCGGGAACGATATGAGTCTGAACTTAACTAAAGCTGAACAACAACGTCTAGCTACGGTCAATATGCAAGTCGCTCGACAATTAGGTAAAGCTCTGAAGAATCCTGAAGTCTTAGCTGATATACCAAATGGGGCCGCTGTTTTTCCAATCACTACTGATGCTTGGATCAATGAGCAAAACCAGAAACTTGCTTCTATCGCTCTGTCTGAGGGAAAGCCTGTTCATTGGGTGAAAATTGAGGACTTAACTAAAACACAGAGCCTCAATACGACAGAAATCGTTACTGCATAGTAAGCTCAATCTCCAGGCTTGGCTAAAATCAGCTAATACCTAGGCTTAGGTAGGTTCATCTGAGTTCAGAGCTTCATCATTCGAGGTTAGAGCTTCATCATTCGAGCTTTGGGCTTCATCATTCGAGCTTTGGGCTTCATCATTCGAGGTTA
>CAZZCG010000013.1:33660-95528 GCA_964653145.1 uncultured Synechococcus sp.
GAGCTTCATCATTCGAGGTTAGAGCTTCATCATTCGAGGTTAGAGCTTCATCATTCGAGGTTAGAGCTTCATCATTTGTAGAGCAAGGCTTGTTCGCAGAGGTCAGAGCTTGATCATTCCAGGCCAAAATCCACTAATCCATTAAATCGGCCGGGGAATCGGCATTCGGGGCGGGGCAGTTTTCCACATGAGATCAATTTCTTCAGGGGTGAGGCCATAGGCTTGATTGACTAAATCTGAGAGTTGAATTTCTAAGGTGAGAGCTTCGGCATTACGGGCCTGGATTTGGGGGGCATAGTCTTGATAGGCTTCTCGGAGTTCTTTCAATCCCTTGGGGCTAAGGCTTGTTCCTTTGGGTTTTCTGGCTCTGACTTCTTGGACAAACTGATCACTGTCTAAGCTGGCAAAGTTTTCGAGTTTTTGGCCAAGTTTGGCAATGTTCTGCTCGGTCTGGAGCCAATCCAGGAGTTCTCGATGGCTGGCCTGGTTTTGTTGGGTGATTTTAATTAAGCGGCTAACTTTAGGTTCAATTTGTGACTTTATTTCATCAGATGGTGGGGCAATCGGTAAAATTTCCACTTGTTCTCTAAACATTCTTAAGGTGTCATTGATTGCGTGTTGCAAAAGTCGGTGAGAAATCCACCATGTTAGGGGTGAGCAAAACCATCCGAGAAAATACAAGTCACTTGTGGGCCAAATGTAGCAAGTATTAACTGGATAGAAGCCAACATCATCAAAACTAAACCAGGAATAAGTTGCTAAGTCTTGAGTAATAATTTTGGGCTGTTCAAATAGTGAATAGTAAGAACATGGTCTAAGCTCCCACCAATATTTACCTTGATCTCTACGATTTCTTAAGCTATTTTCATAAGGTTTTAGATGTTGATAAAGAGATGGATAGGTTTTAGAAAAGATAGACTCAGCATCTTCTTGATCGCTCCAACTCCAAGTTTCATTACTACTCGATTTCAATAAAATAATCCATAAGTTTTGCCAATCTGGATTCCATCGCTTAATATCCTGACCTCGCAAGTATGGCTTAATAATATCTGCACACTTTGGATCGGCATTAATTAATTGATCTTTAGTGGAATTGTCAACTAAGTACGCTTTATTTAGGCAAGTTTTAATTCCGTAGTTAGGCTTGACCCCAAGATAATCTTTCAGAGGAATCCCAACTGCTTGAATCTTCTGCATCAAAGCATCAGCTTCTGGGGGTTCAAGGCTCCAGGCCTGATCTGTAAACCGAGACCAAGGAATATCAAACCCCTCCTGCTGCACATACTGAGGCAAACTAATTTCGGGTAACTTCTCACGGGGAACCGGACAGACTCGCACCGTTTGATTCGTTCCAGTTGGGGCTGTTGGCTTACGCATCGAGACAATGCAGGGAAACACATCGGCATCGACAAAAATCGGGGCATGGCCAAAATCGAGAATTTGCTCAAACACCGAATTTTCAGCAAAGAACCGCCGCAACTTGTCCCCATAGCCCGCCTTGAACCACTTATTTGTAACGATGTAGGACAGCACCCCCTCCGGCTTGAGAATCTTGAACCCTAACTCATAAAAATAGACATACAGATCAGCCACGCCATCATAGGACTGATAATGAATTTCCAAATAGGGCTTAAACGGGGTCAATAATTCTTGGCGGACATAGGGCGGATTTCCTAGCACCACATCAAACCCACCATCATCAAACACATCAGGAAACGCCTGCTGCCAATCAAACGCCAAGGGATGAAAACTCGGATCAGCCACGATGGAATTACCCACCTTGATATTGTCATCCAAATAAGTCAGCACCTTGCCCCGTTCCGCTGTCTTTAACCACAGGGATAATTTCGTAATTTCCACAGACTCCGGCGACAAATCAACCCCAAACAGATTTCGATTGAGAATCGTTTTGTTCAGGTCAAATAAACTCCGTTGCCCCACCACATCCGCCGCCACCTTTCCCTTACTTTGTTGATCCACTGCCAAAGCGGCTAAGGCTTCATTCACCCGCTCATATTCTCGGTTTAAGTAATCAAAGGCCGCAATCAAAAACGCCCCCGAACCACAGGCTGGATCGACAATGCGGGTATTAAGCAGAATCTCTCGATACCCTTCCCAAAACTTAACTTCAGTATCTCGCCGTTTCTTGGTTGCTTGCTTCGGAATCCTGTCTAATCCAAGTTGTGCCGATAACATTGCTTCCTGGCGGCTTAAATATCCCCCCAAAGCCACCTCGACAATGTATTGCGTAATAAATGCCGGAGTGTAATAAACCCCCTGAGTCTTGCGCTTGCCTTGCTTTTGGTTAAATGCTTCTCCCGCCGCTAACGCCTTCAACTCCTCCAGGTCACTCACCGACTGCTCAAAAATATGCCCCAAAATGTTGACCGACACTTCCGTATCAAAATCAAACCGAGTTAAGTCCTTGAGTTGCCCACAGAGTTGATCCGTAATCTGAAGCTGCCTATCCAAAAGCGGATCAAGTTTGAACAGGCCGCCGTTGTACCCCGGAATTTGTGGATTCTCATTCCCTTCATCAACCCAACGAAAAATAGCCTTGTAGTTTTCCCAAATGGGCCTGGGGTTGTAAATATCTCGATGCTCATAGGCTTTTTGGATTGTCTTATCCGGCAATAACCCCCGATCCTCACAAAAGGCAATAAACAATACCCGATCCAACACCTTCTGGGCTTTTTCAATCAGGATTGTGTCTCGATTCTCGATGGTCTGGGGAGCTGTGGCTTGGAAATGTTGGGCTAAATCAACTCGAACTTGCTTGTATTGCTGATACAGAGCATTGGTAATCGCTGCCTCAGCTTCATTGGACTCCGCTAATAAGTCATCAATCCGGGATCGGGCCTGGGGTTGACTCGGGTTGGGTAAAAAGTTCTCCCGGCATAGCAAGAAATAAAACCGCTGAAATGCCTCCATCTCCCCCAAGTCCAGCAAGCGAAATGTTTCACAATAAGCCGGGGTTTTACTGGTTTGGTAGAGCCGAATTTCCCGATAGTTCGAGACAATCACCCACTTACAATCCGAGGTGTAATTGGCATATCGCCACCCTTGATCCACCGCTGACTCCTTCCGGCCTGGAGCAATCCGATCCAAATCATCCCTGGCCCCCTTCAATTCAATCGGTGCAATCACCCGCCCAGATAACTTAACCCCGCCTTTGGCCTGCTCAGTAGCCGTAAAGAATCCTAACGCCCCATCAGCCGAACCGCCCCCATCGGTAATGCTCTGCTCGGCATGAATCTCCCAGGCCTGGCCACTACCCTGAATCACGGAACGATAACCCAAGCTGGCCTGGAAAATATCAGCTAAAAAACTGCCATGAAGCGAGGTTTCCTTGACTTGATCCAATGTTCCTGAGTTCAAAGTACCAATCCACTGCAATACCTTCCCATGTCGCTCGGATAAATCAGCCGGAAACGTAAACGCCCGAATCGCTGTGGTCAGAGTCTTGTCATGAAAAAGCGGGTTAGTTGGCTGTTGAGACATCGTTACGCCAGATCATTTTTTCTATACTGACATCTCAACCCAAAACCTATTCTGCAATCGCTAAAATTGTGTCTCACCTGGCCTGGACTCGTTCTAATAACGCCATACCAACTTAGCTTTTGATAAATTCTGACTCTATTATGGCCTGGTTCTTACTAGCTTCTGTCCCTGGCCTGGATACGGTTTGCTGCAACCTACCTAAACGTTTCTATGCTGTAATGGGAAAATGATTTACTAAGCCTTGCACCTAAAACCATGAAAAAGATAGATGCTCTTAGGTTACTCCAGGCCCATCAGCAAGAATTAAAACAACTGGGGATTAAATCCCTCAATCTCTTTGGCTCAGTTGCCCTTGATCAAGCCAATGAAACCAGCGATCTTGACTTATTAATAGAACTCGATGAATCCTTCGGTTACTTTGAACTGTTCCGTATCCAGCACTATCTAGAGGACCTTTGTAAATGCCCGATTGATCTCGGAACCATTGATGCACTTAGAGAACATCTCAGACAACCCATCCTTGATTCCGCCATCCATGTCTTCTAGAGCGGCATCCCAGAGAGTCCAAGACATCCTGAACGCGATTCAAAGCATCCAACAGCGAATTGCCACCCTTAATTATGAGGAATTTTTCCATAACGAAACGATTAACAAAGCTGTTCTCTATGACCTTATTGTTATTGGCGAGGCTGCTAACCAAATCCCCCGATCAGTTCAAGTACTAGCCCCTGAAATTCCGTGGAGATTAATGTCTGATATGAGAAACATCATTACCCATGAATACTTTCAAGTCAGCCTCAAAATCACCTGGCAAACAATCAATAATAATATTCCTGGATTAATTAGACCTCTTCAGCACCTTCTCACCCAACTATCTGAGTTTTAGTGAAAATTGCAATTCATATATATTTGTAAATCCTAAACACCTTATTCAGAGGGAGTTAAAGCAGTATTTTCCGTTAATTTACCATCTTCCATGTAAACCAAGCGGTCAGCAATATCTAAAATCCGGTTATCGTGGGTAACAATCAAAATCGTACAGCCCTGTTCTTTAGCAAGGGTTTGCATCAACTCCACCACATCCCGCCCGGATTTCTTATCTAAAGCAGCGGTGGGTTCATCAGCCAAGACAATTTTTGGACGACTAGCTAAGGCTCTGGCAATGGCAACCCGTTGTTTTTGCCCACCGGATAAGTCGTGGGGAAAGTAATCCACTCGATGCCCCAGGCCAACCGCCTCTAACATTGCCGTTGCTTGCTGATCTAAATCTCCATCAAGATAGTGATCGTGGAGTTCGAGAGACATCCGGACATTTTGTTTAGCTGTCAGAAAAGACATCAGATTGTGGGCCTGGAAGATATAGCCTATGTTGCTGCGAAGTTGGGTCAGTTCTTTTTTATTAGCTCCGTTGATTTCTTGATTGAGGATTTTTAAACTACCGGATTGAGCCGACCGTAAGCCTCCCATAAGTGTCAACAGCGTTGTTTTTCCAGATCCCGATGGCCCAGTCATGATAATAATTTCCCCGGCCTGGATCTCTAAGTTAATGTCAAAAAGAACTTGTTTGCGAGTATTATCGGTGCCAAAGAAATGATCCAAGTTATGTATTTTAATCACTGGGGCTTGAGTTTGAGCATCCACATCGGGCAAATTTCGATAATCTGTAGTCATCACCATTGCTTGACACTCCATGAAACAAGACTTTACGGTGGGAATTTGGCAAGAAGGGAATTGGTATGTGGCCCAGTGTTTAGAAATTGATCTAGCCAGTCAAGGGAAGACCGAACCTGAAGCCTTAGCCAATATCCAAGAAGCGATTGAACTGTTTTTAGAACCTCCCACCTCTGATTTAAAAACCTATCCCGATCTGTTTTTAGAAAATATCAGCCGGATCTGCCGCTTGGAGTTTTCGGATTGCGATGGCCCCAGAAATAAAGCACATGACCACTGTTAAAACAAACACATTCACCGCCCGCTCTGTTTTCATGAAAATGGGTAACATCGTGGCGGCATAGGTGACTTGATAGAGGCCCGTTGCTAAAGCCAAACTGGGAATAAAGCCTAAAACCGCTAAAATCAGAGCTTCCTGCATCAACACGCCCAGTAAATAGTTATCCCCATAGCCCATTGCTTTTAAGGTTGCATACTCTGGTAAGTGATCGGAAACATCAGAGTAAAGAATTTGATAAACAATCACAATCCCAACAATAAAGCCCATAATTACTCCCAGGCCAAAGATGAAGCCAATTCCAGTCCCTTCTGCCCAATAGGTGCGCTCAATTTTGGCAAATTCTTCAATGGTCAAGACATTGATATTGTTGGGTAAATGCTGACGTAACTCCTTTTGAACTTCTAATAAGTCTGCACCCGGTTGAAGATGAATTAATCCGACTTCAATTTGATCTGGATTGCGATTGAACAGGTGTAAAAAGGTGGAATCACTGGCAATCACATTTCCATCCGCGGCAAAGGAGGCTCCCATCGTAAACAAACCCGCCACTTGAATTCGTTTTGTCCCAATTTCCGTTTCTAAGGGGGTTCCCGATTGATAGAGTTGAGCGATATTCCCAAATTCTGGTCGCCCGGCCTGGTCATAGATCACCTGTCCCAAGGGTTTAATTTGGTCAAGGTTACTATTAACATCCGGTAAATTAAAGGGTGATTGGGCCGGATCAATGCCCCAGACTAAGATATTTCGACTCAAACGGGTTTCAGGATTGCGCCATTGCCCCGTAGAAAAGTAGAGCGGACTCACGGATTTTACCTCAGGAATCGCCAGGGCCTGGTAAAGATGTTCTCGGGCAAAACTTTGAACCGAAAAGAGGGTTTGCAGTTGTGGATTAACCAGGACTAAATCGGCATTCAGGGCCATGTGGGGCTTCACGGCCGCATCCATTAAGGCTCCTTCAAACCCCATTTGGATAAAAATCAACATATCGGCAAAGGCAATCCCCGCCAGAGCGACAATAAAGCGACTTTTCTGCCGAGTTAGCTGCAACCAGGCCAGGGGAGTTTTTTTCCAGAATTTGCGTAACATCTGCACGGGCCTCAAAGGGGTTGGGGTTTGCGAATCATCGTCCAAAAGGGAAGATCTGTCTCACCTAGGCGTTCCTGGCGTTGAATCTGAAAGCCAAGTTTTTCATAGAAGTTAACCGCCGCTTGAGTTCCAGTTTCTAAGTAGCACGCGCGCTCGGTTTGGTCGGCCTGGGTGAGGATTGGTTTTAGCAGTTGTTTGGCAATCCCCTGACCTTGAAATTCCGGAGCCACGCCCAAAAGCATCAAATACCAGTGGGGTTCGGGTAAGTCTTGCCAGCGATGTTTCTCGAACTCCATCAAATGGTTCAACCGCTGCCAACCTGACCAGCCCAATAAAAATGGCATTTTGTAATACCCGGCCTGTAAAAACCGCCACCAGTGAATGTTCGTTTCGCCGGGGGGAATCCAGGCCGCCACGCCTTTAATTTCATTGGGAGTAGTATAGGTATAGCGGTAGGGGAGGGCATAGTTGACGGTGGTGGCACAGAATTGGTGGATTAAGGACTGTTTGCGGGATTCATTGGCTCCGGGGACGAGATATTGCAAAAATGGGTAGTCCGCAAAGGCCTGGGAAAGCGCTTCAATGGCCTGGGGCAGATCGGAGCGAGTGAGGTGAGTCGTCGTCTTGGCCTCATCGAGATAGGGGTAAATAATCGTCATAATTTTTTCCTCAAGGTTGAATCACATTACAAAAACCACCAGGGTAAATCTTCGAGAAAGGCGTAAATTTCCAAATAATTCAGCAGCCCCAGGCCATAGAGCAGTCGGGCTTTTTCCTGGTGGATGGCCGTTTGATCCTCTAGCCAGAGAAGTTTGCCTATGGCCGTTACGAGGATTAGCCAAGGGGAGAGAGCTTGCTTTAGGAGTTGCTGCAGGGGCATAGTTACTAACCTGTTAAATCGAATGTTCGTTATGCTTCAAGTCAAAACAAGACATCACGTTTAGCTGAATCAAGATGAAACTGACGGATTAACAAAAATAGGGGTAAACCCAGGGAAACACCGACCGTGACGCTGGCCACCAAGGGCAACCAAAGATGGGATAAATTGAGCCGCCTGCCCTCAACTAAGGTTAAAACCCAGAGGACAATGAGAGAAACTGCCACATCAAAGCCAAACATACTGGCGGCGGGATTCACGAAAACCTGATGGAAAAAGAGACGGAAATCGAGGCCATGCTCATTCAGAAATCCAACAAGTTGCGATAGGGGCAAGACAGTGCCGATCACACATAATCCGAGGTAGCTCCATTGCAATTTAGTTTGTGGCCAAGTCATCATCTTTACCTCACACTCATCAAATTGTTTACGGATGTTGAATCTTTGTGATCCTTTCAATCAACAGGACTGGACAACAATCATCAAGGTTGGGTTTGGGCAATGGGTTTAGCAACATTGATCAGAGTCGCCACCTGCAAATTACTTAAGCCCGCCACCTGTTCACTGGAGTTGGGATCAAGCTGAATTTTTACCTCCACGACCCGCCGATCCAGGTTTTCGCCTGGTTGGTTGCTGAATATGGCCTGTTGCTCCACCTGTTGCCCAATTTCCACCACTGTTCCCGAGAGTTTGTCAGGAAAGGCTTGGCCGGTAATTGTCGCTTTTTGTCCGAGCTGAACCCGGGCAATATCGGTTTGATAGACTTCTGCAACAACCATCATTTGCTGAGTCGTTCCCAGACTGACGATCCCTGCATCCCCCAGCGATTCCCCAGGCCGGACATGAACCTTCAAAACCGTGCCATTGATCGGCGAGCGAATATAGGCCTGTTCCAGTTGGGTTTGAAGTTGGCGTTGATTGGCAATGGCTCTCTCGACTTCGGCCTGGGCCACTTGAATATCCACGGGGCGAACTTCCGCAATCCGGTTCAAGGTGGCACTGGCTTCCCGTTGTTGAGCAGCAAGGGTATTCATGGAACGATTGAGGGCGGCTCTGGCTTCCCTGAGTTGGGCCTGGGCCGTTTCTAAATCCAAGCGCTTGGCATCCAGTTGTGAGGTGGAAATGGCTCCCTCTTGGTAGATGGCATAGAACCGTTCATACTCAGCCTGGGCTGTGCGGACTTGGGACTGCCAACGGGCGATGGTGGCTTTTTGGGTAGCAATAGTCCCGTCCAGTTCGGCATTAACGCGGGTGATGGTGGCTTGCTGGGCCTGGATTTCGCCGGATTTAGCTCCAGCTTGAACTTGGGCGAGGCGGGCCTGGGCGACTTTCACCTCCTGTTGGGCCTGGTTGAGCGCGGCCTGGAGGCGTTTAGCAGAATCAAGTACCGCAATCACTTGACCCGCTTTGATCGGTTCTCCCCGTTCAACCCGAATTTTGGCTACCCGATCTCCATCTAAAGCTAGGGGCGCGGCCACTTGGACAATTTCAGAACTGGGTTCTAAACGGCCGAGGGCTGTTACCTGTGGGGGTGGGCTGGGAGTGGCCGTCATTTCGCTACTGTCGTTGGCCTGGGAGAGTTGACTCAGTTGGCTGACCCCATAGGCAATAATCCCGCCCGTGCCGACAATCAGGATGCCGACTAAAACAGGGACTTTCCAACCCAAGGACTTAAATTGGCTTAACATCCGCTGACTCCTGATGGTGCTGGTGTTCTAAGTAAGTGGTAATGACTTGGCGCATTAGGGTTAGTTGTTCGGTCATGGAAACGGTTTCGCCCTCAAACATTCGTTGCAGTAACAGCCCATCCACAAAACACATCATTAAGCGAATCAGCTGCCGATCCTCCAACTTGAGCACATCCACCAAAGCTTGCTCGACATGGGCTGAAACCTGCTTGAGCACAACGTTTTTCTGGACTTTATCGGGCCCCTGCTGCTGATAGAACTCAATTGAAATCAGGGTTTGTTGCCGACACCGAGTTTCATTGCGCTCCAGAAATCTAAACGCCGCTTCAAGGCGCTCATTGAAAGTGGGTAGCTTTTCCAGTTCAGCCGCAAAGCTATAAATGTCTTGCTCAACCATGTCCGCGACGAGTTGCTCGAATAATTCCTCCTTGTTGGAAAAATAATGATAGAGGGTACCGGTGGAAACACCCAAGGCCTGGGCAATTTGCCGCATCGTCAAGGCCGCATACCCCTGTTCTGCAAATAAATCAAAGCACTGACGCAGCAACTCACGGCGGTATTGGTCATGATCGACAATCTTGGGCATAACAGGGATTTCTTATCTCGAACGTTCGTTATCTAAAAAATTTCTAGCATAAGTTCCTGGGTTCTGTAAAGGCCTGGTGTGTCGGGATCAAAAAAGGCCAGTCTCTAAAGCAGAACTCACCCCAACAAATTTGGTTCGTTACTCTCTCAGTCCCTAAGCCCCCGAAGCCGCCGAACCCTGATGAACCGTTTTTACCCACTTCAGCCGCTTTGCCCGCACCGACATCCGTAAGGTGACTCCGGCAATCACAGGCAACCAATGGAGCATATAAATAGTCGCTTTGATCGCTGAAAATACCAGATTAAATACACTCATCGGCAGGGCCTGGGTGCGAGGAATTGCCCGCAACATCCCAATTACTGAGAGAGTCAAGCTCAAGCTGGTGAGAGGAATTAACAGGGGAGACTTGGCCCGTAATGCTGCCATCACTAAGTCGGGAATTGTTGCTGTGGGAATTCCATATTTAATCATCAACCAGAACAACATATCCCAACTTTTGTGAGTGCCGAGGCGATTGCGGACTAACTCTGACCAATAGTCCAGATAACTTTGATAGCCCCCTTCTGCCCAGCGATTTCGTTGATGCCAGAGTGCTTTTGCCGTAGTTACGCCTTCTTCTGAGACCGCCGGATCCATGAGTAACTCTATATCCCAGGCCTGAAGGTGGAGCTGCAAACTTAAATCCAAATCGTCCGTAATTGTCGATTCATTCCAACCCCCACAATCCGCCAAGGCCGCCCGCCGGACAAACTGGCCATTTCCCCTCAGTTCCCCCAAGCCCCCGACCGCAATTCGTTGTTGTTGGAAATAGGCATCTAAGGCCATCTCAGCGGTTTGTCCCTCTGTCCAAAAATTGACATCGCTGTTACTAATGGCTTTGCGAACTTGGACAGCCCCGACTCTAGGCGCTTGAAATCTGGAGATAACGGTTTTCACCAGGCCTGGGTCAATCACCGCATCCGCATCAAACACGCCAATAATCTCGCCTTTGGTTAGGGGTAAGACTTGGTTTAAAGCCCCAGATTTCCCACCCGTTGCGCCTGCTGACCGTCGAAGGACATTGAGTTGTCGATATTCAATTTTCAATTGCTTGAGAATGGCGCCAGTTTCATCGGTACTGTTGTCATCCACAATCCAGACATCGAGCAAGTTTGCCGGATAATCAACACAGCACAAAGATTTGACTAGGCGCGAGATCACAGCTGCTTCATTTTTCGCTGCAACCACTAAGGAAACCGAGGGCAGGGGGATATTGCTCCCTTCAGTTAAGTCTTGATTTGCTTCTATCGGTAATTCAAGCTCGGATTTTGGGCGAGCCGTAACTAACCGCACCCCATGCACCGTCATCACAGTCGTTAATGCCCAGACCAACCAAATCCCGTGGGCCATTAGATGTAGGGCAATCACCACGACCCAAACCGCACACAGCACCATCGCCGCCTTAATCCGCCGCCCATCTAAAATCGGTTGAGGCGTTAGCGCCGCCTGATCGGTTTCATCAACCCAATCGGTCAACAAAGCATCAAGCGGATCAAGCTCGTTGGAGGAATCGTTTTCGGGCCAGGAATTCTCCGGCATAGGTCACTTGATTGAGGAACCAGTACTTATCAACACCTTTGAAGAAGCTGGGAATGAGGTAACACCACACCGTGCAGCCTTCACAAACCGACAGCCGCCCTTGGGATTGCCGATACTCTTCCACCACTTCTGACTGCTTGTAGAGGTCATAGAGTTTCCCGTCGATGGGTACGCCTTTTTGGGCAAAGTGATAGCAGGGGAGCAACAACTCGTCATTGGGGGAAATTGCAATCACCGCATCTACGGCCTTACACCGGGGATTTTGGGTATCGTTTCCGCCAGCACGAATGAGGGCTAGGGCTGCTTTATTGTAACCAACGTTACTATACTTCCTGGCATTCTGTTCAATGCTGTCGGCAATGGCAGGTGTGGGGTTTTTCTTGCTGTTGTAGTGTTCATGGGCAGTAAAAGCAGGGTTCAGCCAGACCCGCACTCCTAAGCGTTGCCCCAATTCAGCCACTTCCCCAATCCGATCATAATTTTGGGCCGTGACGGTGTGATTCAGAACCGGATATTCTCCCAGGTCTTTGGCAATTTTGACCGATTCCACTAAGGTTTCAAAGATTTTTACACCGCGGGAATGATCGTGGGTTTCAGCATCGGCTCCGTCCAAAGAGAAGTTGAGAAAGTCCACAAGACCATGGATCTCCTTTGCCCGCTTGGGATAGAGGATCGTATTGGTGGTCATGCTGGTGACAAAACCCAGGTCTTTAGCGGTGCGGTAAATTTCCGGTGCATCGGCCCGCAGCAGTGGCTCACCCCCGGTAAAGTCCACATACTTAACCCCTAACCGCCTCAGGTCTTGGAGATTTTTCTCAATTGCTGGAAATTCTGCCTCTTTACCCGGTTCTAAAGCCCAGATATCGCAAAAGTGACACCGAGCATTACAACGGTAGGTGAGATAGTAGTTGGCAACCAGTGGGGCCATAGCAATGTTCCTAAACAGACTCTAATGAATGTGGGTAATCAGACAATCCAGAATTTTCTCAAAAACAATAAATAAAACTCAGCCTCAGAATAGAAAAACATCAAGGGTCAATCCCGAGGAGGTCATACTTGCTCAATAGTTTAGGCCAAATCTGGGGAAAGAATGCAGCTAAAATAGCAAGGTGAGTTTAAATATGCGGCCGTTCCGGCTCCATCCGCTAGATTGCTTTCTCCATTGCAAAGGACAACTCCATGGCTGTGAACCTGGATTTACTGAAGCCGGCTCCCCCTAAAGATGTCAATATTTTTACCCCCTACATTCCCAGTGGTAAGAGAGCTTTTCTGCCCCTAGGGATTGCCCTATACCAACAGGGGAGTTTGGAAGGACAGCGCAGCATTGAAGGGGGAGATAACATCAATTTTGTTGCCAGTTGGAATATTTCTAATCTGCCGGCGGATTTGGCTCGGTGTAGCGTTGTTTTTGATGGCAATGTAGAACTGACCTACGAAATGACCATGACCACTTTTGAGTTAGTGGATCATTTGATTGATGTTTTGGTGAGTTTTAAGCGGGCCCGGGTCGCAGATTTTTCTAAGACGTTCTATCGGAAACTGTTACGGTTAGAGTAGGAGAACTAGGGTTCTTTTAGCTATGTGGTCAACTGGTGGTAACTAATAAGCCTAACTGACCGCCCCTATCCCCCAATCGCAACGATCTCAGAGGAGTATTCAGCGGTGCCCCATCATCTTCTCATTGGCTCAACCACTCCCTACAGCGGTAAGTCAGCTACGGTTCTGGGCCTGGGTCAGCAATTGCGGAAACGAGGGGTAGAGATTGCCTTTGGTAAACCCGTGGGTATTGACCTGACAACAGCGGGGGCGGACGCGGATGTGGCCTTTATCCAATCCACCTTGGGCTTAAGTGCCAGGCAAATGCGACCAACTATTCTTACCCTCGACTCAAGTTTAGTTCAACAGCGCTTACAGGGCCTGGATACCACTGACTATGCCCAGCGTTTAACTCAATACCAGGAATTGGGCACGACGGATGAGTTGGTTCTTCTGGAGGGCCCTAGCACCATTGAGGAAGGACGCTTGTTTGGTCTTTCCCTACAAGAAATGGCCCAGGCCCTACCGGCAAAAATCCTTCTGATTGCCCGTTATCAATCTGCCTTGGTGGTGGAGTCACTGCTTTTAGCCCAATCGGAATTGCAAGGTCATCTGCTGGGAGTGTTGATCAACGACATTCCTGCTCACGAATGGGATACGGTCAATACAGTTAAGGACTATTTGGAACGTCAGGGGTTACCGGTGCTGGGTCTGCTTCCCCGTCACCAGTTATTGCGGAGCGTTAGTGTCCAAGAGCTAGTTCGGCAGTTGGGAGCTGAAGTTTTATGCCGGCGGGATCGGTTGGATCTGTTGGTGGAAGAATTGAGCATTGGGGCGATGAATGTCAGTGCGGCATTAAAATATTTCCGCAAGGGCAACAATATGGCGGTGATTACTGGGGGCGACCGTACCGATATTCAGTGGGCAGCCCTAGAAACCTCAACCCATTGTCTGATTTTGACCGGGCATTTACCCCCGACTCCAGCTTTGTTAGCCCGGGCTGAGGAGCTAGAGATTCCGATTTTATCCGTTGATCTCGATACCCTGACTGCCGTGGAAATTGTCGACCAGGCCTTTGGGCAAGTTCAACTCCATGAGGCCATCAAGGTGGACTGTGTCTATCAACTCATGGAAAAACATTTCCAAACAGATCGGTTGTTAGCCTCCCTACAACTCCCACTACCGGCTTAGTCAATCCCAGGATCGATCTTGGATTGGAGGGGGTTTTCCTAGGCCACTGGCTGAGAGGAATTTGAATGTGTCGGTTGCTGGGTCTGGATTAGTTTGAGGCGTCCTCGGACATAGACATCGGTAGGAGAGCATTGGAGGTGAGATTGGTAGTATTCCCCAGCCAGCTTGGAATTCCCCATTTCCTCTGCGATCCAACCTAGGTTGCGGTAGTGGCTGGACTGTACACCTTCAAGTTGGATTAAATGCTGGAGGGCCGTTGACGCCAGGGGCAAGTGATTGAGGAGGTAGGCTACCATGGCTAGTTTTTCCCAAAGTTCCTGTCGGTGTGGCTGGCTCCGTAAAACCCGCTCTAACTTGACTCTGGTGCTGCTTAGAGTCTCGCGATGGGAGGCGCTCAAACTGAGACGTTGGTGGGCAAGTTCCCAAAAGGGGAGAGCAGGAATAGGTTGGGCGGGGGTGGCGACTGGGCGACTAGAGTTACTTCCTTTGGCCAGGAGGGTTTTGAGGCGCGTTAGGAGTTGTTCAGGGTTCACAGGTTTGACGAGGAAATCAGAGGCGCCAACCCCACGGGCCCGAATTCGCTGGAGCGGGTTGTCTTGAGCAGTCAGGATCACGATCGGAATTTCCCCCAGGCCTGGGGTTCGATGCAATTGCCGACAGAGTTCATAGCCATCCACATCGGGCATGAGAATATCCATCAAAATGGCAGCGGGAGGATGAGCTAGAAGTTCAGCCTTGGCCTGGTGGGACTGGGTAATGTTCAGGACATCATAGCCAGCGGTTTGTAGGATTAGGGCCAGATGGCGTTGCACAGTTTTACTATCGTCAATACAGGCAATTAAGGGCGCAGGGGTTGTTTGGACAACGGGAACAGCATTCATCAGAGAACCACCCATACAGTAGTGCATAGGTTCATTTTCCTAAGACCGTCCAATGCTGCCAGTGATCAGTGGGCCCAGTAGTAGTGATCTAGATCATGGGAAACGAAAGGGCAGTGGGGCATTGTTGCGATTCAACCAGGCCGAGAGGGTCGCTAACCCTTGGGGATCGGTGAGATTGTAATTCAAGGGGGTGAGACTAATCAGGTTCTGTTGCAGGGCCTGGACGTCGGTCAGGTGTGCACCATCCCCCTGGGGGACATCCTCTAGGACTTCACCAGCCAGCCAATAGTAGGTTTTTCCCCGGGGGTCGATTCGTTTTTGAAACTGATCATGGTAGCGACGCAAACCCTGGCGAGTCATCACAGCTCCAGCAATATCAGCTTTGGGGAGGGCTGGAACATTAACATTTAGGAGCAGACAATTGGGTAGGGGATTATGGGCCAATTCATTTAACAAGTAGGCAGCAAATTCGGCGGCGGGTTGAAAGTCACGGACGGTAAAGCTGGCTAAGCTAAGAGCCATACTGGGCAGACCTTCAATGACCCCTTCCATGGCGGCGGAAACGGTACCGGAATAGAGAATATCTGTACCCAGATTTGACCCTTGATTAATCCCGGAGACCACATAATCTGGCCAAGGATCCAACAGGGCACCGAGGGCTAACTTCACGCAATCGGAGGGGGTTCCAGAACAGGCCCAAGCCTGGATACGGGGGTCAAAAACATTGACAATCTCTTCGGCACGAATGGGATCAAAAATTGTTAATCCATGCCCAGTGGCGGAACGCTCCCGATCGGGACAAACCACTGTGACCTCATGCCCGGCCTGGACTAAGGTATCAGCTAAGGTGCGAATCCCTGGGGCAAAAATACCATCATCATTACTGAGCAACAGACGCATAAATCCTGGGCTGAGACATCCCCCCTATCTTGGCTTAAAACGGGGTCAGACTTTCAGCGGGCTCGAGGTGGGCAAATTCATGTATGCGTCGGCTGTAATCTTGGGTCATTTGCTCAATCCAGGCCTGCTCGTGACCATTGACAAATAAGTGAACGAGGGGTTCGCTAGCATCCGGTAAAACTAAGACCCAATCCCCCTCTCGATGCAGAATTTTTACCCCGTCCACAAGATCTAGGTGACTGGGGCTATGGGTTTCCACTAAATGGCGCATTAAGGAACCTTTGGCAATCCAGGGACAACGCAGGGCCTCATGGATATGAAACACATGGGGGAGGTTGCGACGGATTTGGCTGAGGGACTGTTGACGCAAAGCCAGCATTTCCATTAATTTTGCAATGCTAAACATGGCATCGTAACCGGGGTGTAGTTGAGGAAAAATAAATCCAGTTTCCGCACTGCCCCCAAACACTGCTCCCGATTGCCTTTGGCAGGCTTCCATGAGATCGGTGGGATTGGCCTTGGTTCGCACCACATATCCCCCGTGGCGACGGGCAATAGCCTCAATGGCGCTGGAGATGTGCACCGGGACAATCACCGTACCACCGGGATAGGCCGAGAGCACCAGATCTGTCATCAGGGCTGTCAACTCTTCGCCAGCGATCAATAGTCCCTGATCATCCACTAGGGTTAAGCGCTCCCCATTGGCAGACACCTGAGCACCAAGATCCGCCTGGATTGCCTTCACCACTTGCCCAAGTTCCCGCAACAGGTGCTGTCGTTCTTCGCCATTGAGGGGGGTTTGGTGGAGCGTCGCATTGAGAACTACGGCATCACAGCCAAATTTGTTCAAGAGCTGGGGTAAAACCACACCCGAAACTGCATAGGCATAATCCACCACCAACTTTGCTGCGTGCTTTTGCAGGGCCTGGGTATTCAGCCACTTACTGAACCCTTGGGCATAGGTTTCGACAATCTGACTCGGATAGGTAATCTGGCCCACATCGGTTAACGTGACCCGCCGCATATCTTCCCGAAAATAGGCGGTTTCGATTTGCCGTTGCTTGGCCTGGTTCAGATTAATTCCCTTGTGATCAAAAAACTCAATCAGGAGTTGCTCATCCCGATCTGGATGTAACCGGACATGAATTCCCCCACAAACAGATAATCCCTGTACAGCATAGCGAGAAATGGGTAAGGCAATCGCTTCCAGGCACAAAACATTAATCCCAACGGACATTAATCCTGCCATGAGGGCATTGGCAATCATCCGGGAGACGCTGCGTTGATCTCGAGAAATCAAAACACTGGTACCAGGTTCTAGGGTGGAGGCATAGGCTGCCGCTAAGCGCACTGCAAACTCCGGGGTAATATCCACATTGGCCAGGCCCGCCACCCCCTGATAGCCAAATAAATTTCGCTGTCCTGTACTCCCCCAGATCAAACTTTGATTAATTTTCGCCCCGGCCTCAATTTGCTTGCCCGGCCAAATCCTGACTCCCCGGCCAATTACACTTTCTTCACCAATTCGCGAGCGCGACCCAACCACAGCCCCCTCTTGGACAACCGCATGCCGATCCACCCGTACCCGCCGTCCAATTAAACAACTGTCCAAAATGCTTTCTTCACCAATGACACTGCCACTCCAAACAATGGCCTGTTGAATATGGGAACGACTGCCGACAATGACGTTATCCCCCAGAACCGTGCCACTCTCGAGACAGACATCGCTTTGAATCCGGCAATTGTGGCCAATAAATAGAGGCGGACGCAGGCGAGCCCGGGGATGAATTATTGAGTTGTGACCGACCCAAATTTGCGGATAGAGTTCCCGACCACAGGGTTCCAGATTGACCTGTTGATTGAGGGCATCGTATTGTACCTGTTGATAGGTATCAAGACTGCCGACATCACACCAATAGCCCTCAGCAATAAAGCCATAGAGGGGAATTTGGGACTGGAGCAGCAGAGGGAACAGGTCTTTAGAGAAATCTCGCTCAGTGCCACTGGGTAAATACTCTAAAACATCGGGTTCAAGAATATAAATGCCGGTATTGACCGTATCAGAGAAGATTTCACCCGGTGATGGTTTTTCCAGGAAGCGTTGAATCCGGCCCTGTTCGTCTGTGATCACCACACCAAACTCTTTGGGATTGGGCACGCGGGTTAGGACCAACGTGGCCTGGGCCTGGTGTTGGCGGTGAAATGCAAGGGCGGCTGTGAGATCAATATCTGTAACGCTATCGCCGCTGACAACAACAAACGTTTCATCTAAGAGAGAGGAAATATTCTTGACGCACCCAGCGGTTCCCAGGGGATAATCTTCCTCAACGGCATAGGTAATTTCCACGCCAAAGTCCCGCCCATCGCCAAAATATTCCCGCACCACATCTGGCAAATAATGCAGCGTAAAAATTACCTCAGTCAGTTGATGCCGTCGGAGCAGGTCAAGAATATGTTCAGCAATGGGCCGATTCAGTAAGGGCACCATTGGCTTGGGTAATTCGCAGGTCAATGGCCGCAACCGTGTACCACTCCCCCCTGCCATCAAAACTGCCCGCATTGCCACCTCCAGGCCCCAAACCCGTTAAGGTGATCCTAGAATTTTGGTTTTAAAAATTTACTGAACTGTCGAAAATCTTAATGATGTCCCTTAGAGCGAGCAAAAAATTAGGTTAATTGCCCATACATGGCCCAAATTGCCATCGGTCGTAAATACATACAGGCCCGAAATGTACCCACTGCGGTAATCGCTTCTGGAGTCCGAAATTGCAGGCCATTGTCATAAATTTGCTGAATTACCGTTTGCGTCAACTTCCAGGCCCCATCCTTCATCCCCATTTGATATAAAAACGCCGCCAAGCCATAGTTAATTCCAATCCAAACTTCCAGGGGATGGGTCGCATTGGGTTTTTCTGGAGAGCCATCGGGTAACAGGCCATTCGCTGCCCCAAATTGACCGTTATGGAAGTTCAAAAAGCAAACATCGTAAACGGTTTTAAGAGCTGATTCTGCACAGTCTATGGGAACTACATCCGGCAAATTCAACAAGCGGGCATAGTATTGACCACACAGCTGATCCGCCATCACAACTTGGGAGTTACTGTCACTATCCAGGCGATAAAACTGACCATTCCAAAGTTTGGCTTGATACGTTGGCCGGGATTGAGTTAACCAGGCCTGCCATTTTTCTTGTTCTGGTTTCGTGTTGATTCCCTGGGCTTCTAACCGTTGGGCAATCGCTAAGGCAGCTTCCAAGGCCGCAATCCACAGGCCCCCACAGTAAGCACTGACCCCTTTGAGTTGCCAGTCATCATAGGTTTGATCCGGCGCCCCACTGTTTTCCGGCAAGCCATCGCCATCGGTATCAAAGGTTTTCAAGTAATCTAAACTACTGACAATTGAGGGCCAGCAAGAGATCAAGAACTCAAGATCCGTTGCCCCTGTTAACAGGTAATCCCGATAGACCAAGAGGACAAAATCTGAGGCTAAATCTTTCCAGAGGTTGCAGTCTTGATAGCTGGTGTAATTACTAGCTTCCCAGGGATGTTCATTGGGGGCGCCGAGATCATGGGGCGTGGCCTGGGCAATTTTGCGAGGGGCTTTGTGGGCTGTTTCTGGATCGCCTTGATAGTAGTAGCCAATAATCCGCAGTTTCGGGTCTTCTGTGGGAATCGCTCTAGCAAAGGCCCGCATCACCCCTTTTTCCAACTCTGGCCACAAGTAGAGCAGAGCAAAAGAACCATACAACCGCACATCTAAACTTTCATACCAGCGATAGTCTAAACATTCCAAAACGGCATATTGTCCCAAGGGTTCCAGTTCCGTTGCTGCTGTCCACAAACTGCCACCGCTGGTGAGGTCATAGAGTTCATTGATCAACGCCATTTTGAAGTCATCGGGCCAATGGGGATGGTCAAGAATCGGCTGTTGCCAGGCCTGGATCTGTGCTCGCCATTGCTGATAGTTTTCTAAGGCAGTTTGGGCAATTTTTTCAGCATTGGTTCCAGACTGATCCCAAAAATCCGTGTAACGGCGGAAGTAGTTAATATCTGGAGCAAATTCAGTTACGGGCAAATCCCAGGCCAGGACAAAGGGAATTTCTTTAGATTCACCGGGAGCCAACGTAAACCGCACTGCCAAGGCCGCGCCAATTTGTTCAGAATCAGTTGCGGGTTGCTTGTTTTGAATATTGCTCAGTGATCCATCTTGACTAAACGACTCCCACAGATCTGCCCCATCTCCAATCGGGTTCCAGCGGGTATGATAAAAAATCTCGAAACCATCTTGAACAGGTACTGATAACGCCCATTCACCTTCCCCTTCTTTAATCGTTGAGTTCGGATCGCGGTGACGTTGAAGTAAACAACTGGCCTGGGTTTTGGATTGATTGAAGCTGTTATAATTGCCCTCACTTTGCCCTAAACGCGGCGTGTAATCATAAACCGGACTCCCATCATCCCGGATGCGAATTTCGGAAGCGGGCGTGGCGTTACTAAACCAACCGACTAGATTTTGCCAACTGAGCATAATACTCAACGTTATGGGCTGATCCGTGGGGTTATGGGCCGTCCAGACAAAGATCCCAATCGGATAACTGGTTTCTTGATAGTTGTGGGGAATAATCGGGGAAAACTGCTCACAGGTTAATGCAGTCTGAAATACCCCTTGATACTGAAACCAACTGCGGGGATAAAGCGCGCCATAGGTACCTTGATGTTGCGGATACCACTGCCAGGCCCCGAGGGTTCCATCACTAGGCGATTCAGTACATAACGAATAGGCCTGGGATAGCTCACCCACCTGCTCAAAAACAGAAAACTGACAGCCCGGAATCGTTTGAAAAATATGTTCACCGCCATCCAAGTGCCAAAGGTTAAAATCTCCCCGTGACGACCGACCAATACAGCCCGCGCCAAATCCGCCCAGGGGCATTCCGTGCCAAGGGCCATCGTCCAAATTACTGGCATAGCGGACGGTATAAGGCTTTTCCCACCCTAAACCAATCGGTCGTTGCCAGGCCTGGGGCGGAATTTGAGCAAGAGGATCAAGGTTCAAAGGTGGATTCCCCTGGGACTGTAAAGATTCTCAATTATTCTAAGTGCCAATGCTGACTAAACTCACCTGTCAATCGTGGGGACGTTCGCCGACCAAAATTTGAGTGGTGCAGCAAAGGGCAACAGCTATCATTAAATTTCCAGCACATATTTTGCCTCTAGAGAGCCAGAGAGTCCTGAATTTGGTCAGTGTTGCGCGTAACCAGTTATGGCCTGGTCTGGAGAGATTTGAACAGATCGGAATTACCGGTGTTTTCATCCCTAGGCAAACATCCGAATAGTCTATCGAGTTGGGAGTTTTTTGATAAATTGTTAAGTGCCCGGTAGCAGCTTAAACCCCTAATGCCCCAATTCAGTAATCCAGATTTTGATGCCAAGATTGAAGCTACCATTCACCAAAAACCAGCAACACCTAACCCCTCGAAATAAACTTTTCTCAATTTAAGTTGGTATCTCCCCATTATGACCCTGACGCAAACCCGCCCCCTTGCTGACTTTGTTCGAGCCGATTTCCCGATTCTTCAGCAGCAGGTTCATGGTAAACCCCTGGTTTATTTAGATAATGCCGCCACCTCCCAAAAACCCCAGGCCGTAATTCAATGTCTTAATGATTATTACCAGGGGTATAACGCCAATGTGCATCGGGGGGTACATACCCTCAGCGACAAAGCGACCACGGCCTATGAAGGCGCCCGAGACAAGGTTGCGGAATTGATCAATGCTAAATCTCGCCAGGAAATTATCTATACCCGCAATGCCAGTGAAGCAATTAATTTGGTGGCCTACAGTTGGGGGTTGAGTCAATTGGGGCCTGGGGACGAAATTATCCTCACCGTGATGGAACACCACAGTAATTTAATTCCCTGGCAGTTAGTGGCGCAAAAAACCGGGGCAGTGTTGAAGTTTGTCGAGTTAGATGACCAGGAGTCTTTTAGTTTCTCCCACTATCAATCCCTGCTCTCCGATAAAACCAAACTTGTCTCTGTGGTACATGTTTCCAATACCCTCGGTTGCATCAATCCCGTGACGGAAATTGCCGAATTAGCCCATGCCGTTGGAGCCAAAGTTCTCATTGATGCCTGTCAAAGTGCCCCCCACATGAAGCTCGATGTCCAGACCATGGATTGTGATTGGCTCGTAGCTTCCGGCCATAAAATGTGTGCGCCGACGGGGATTGGGTTTCTTTACGGTAAATTAGACCTTCTCCGCTCGATGCCGCCATTTCTGGGGGGTGGGGAAATGATTGCCGATGTCTTTCTTGAACATGCCACCTATGCCGACTTGCCCCATAAATTTGAAGCAGGGACCCCAGCCATTGGGGAAGCCATTGCTTTGGGGGCAGCAGTGGACTATTTAACCTCGGTGGGTATGGAGGCAATTCATGATTACGAGGCCGAGTTAACCCAATACCTCTGGCAGAGGCTCAGTGAAATTTCGGCCTTAAGGCTTTTGGGCCCGGCTCCAGATACTAGAGGCTATGGGCGAGCGGCCTTGGTCAGTTTTACAGCAGGTGAGGTCCATCCCCATGATCTATCCACAATCTTGGATCAAGCGGGCATTGCCATTCGGGCGGGCCACCATTGCACCCAACCCCTGCACCGCTGCCTAGGTGTCCAATCCACTGCACGGGCAAGCTTGTATTTTTATAATACGTTTGCAGAAATTGATTCTCTGGCGGGGGCGCTGCAAGAGGCGGTAGACTTTTTCGGTGCTATCTTCTAAATACGAGTGGAGGGCTTTCGATGCGCCCCAAAGATTTATTTTTACCCGGCCTGGTGGTTGTATTGATTTACATTGCCTGGGGTGCGGCGATTCCAGGCCCCATCGGTGGCTTTAGTCAATCTTTGCGCAGTGGTGCCAATAGCTGGTTATCGAGTTTATTTTCTGGATTTGAAACCTTTAACCCCCATGACCGCACCCAGCGAGAAGTTGATCGACTCGAACCGAAGCCATAATTTGGGCTATTCCCCAGTGTTAGGAGTCCCTGGGATGTCTGAGCATAAACATAAAGGACGATATGGTTAAATTTTTGATGCTCGGGACAGTGGCAGTGGGGTTAGGAACCATTGCGATTTTTTCAGTTCAAAATGCCAGCCCCACGGTTATTAGCTTTTTAATGTTCCAATCCGTGGCTTTGCCTCTAGGCGTGGTACTGACGGCCAGTGTCATGGTTGGGTTGTTCATCCCATTGTTGCTACTCTCGGGGCCTGGGCAACGGTCTTAAAAACAAAAGTATCGGAGCTTTGAATTCCTTGATTGGAAGTAATTTTATCAACACCAAGAATTAAGGACACAAGCGGTTCATCTTCCAGGCCCCAGTGGCGTCAGACCATTCAAAGCACAGCCGATCATGGAGTCGATTGGGCCGACCTTGCCAAAACTCAATTAACCGGGGTTGAACACAATAGCCGCCCCAGTGATCCGGTCGCGGGATGGGGGGTTGGGGATATTTAGCTTGAATCTTCGCAAGGGCCGATTCTAGGGTGGCATAGTCCTGAATCACATCGCTTTGTGCCGAAGCCCAGGCCCCCCACTGGCTGCCAAGGGGACGACTTTGGAAATAGCCATCAGACTCTTCGGGGGAAATTTTGCTCACCGTTCCCTCAATACGAACTTGACGTTCTAACTCGGCCCACCAAAACACCAACGCGGCCTGGGGATGGGCAGCTAATTCCTGACCTTTACGGCTGAGGTAGTTGGTAAAAAAGACAAATCCTCGATCATCCACGTGCTTAAGTAACACCATCCGTGCCGCAGGGAAATTGTCAGGGGTCAGGGTGGCCAGGGTCATGGCGTTGGGTTCCGGTAATTCAGCGGCCACTGCTTCCGTAAACCAGGCCTGGAATTGGGCAATCGGATCCGACAAAACATCCGCTTCTAACAATCGACGCAAGCGATAGTCTTGGCGTAAATCTGCAATATTAATCGTCATAACCCCACGGCAAACTTAGCTATCTTAATTATCTATGTTTCTAGAAAAGGCTTCCAGGCCCTGGCAATTCTTGCAGCCTCTTTGACAGAGAACCTTGGGAGAGGGCGTCATCGGGGCCTGGTCACATCCCATCGGGTCAAATAGGCAATGGTTCTTCAGTCTATGGGCAAACTCAGCCTAGGCTCGAAACAGCTAGAATTCTCAACATTACTCAGAAACGGGGAATGAGAATGCTGCGTCTGCTGAACACTGCAACTTTAGCCATCCTCCTCAGTTCAGGCATCCCCCCAGTTTTCGCCCAGGCCCCATCCTCGTTCTTTCGAATCTTTAGCCGCCCAACTAATCCCACCACCTGCAACACCAAAGACTGCTGGCTCGAAGCAACTCAGACCTGTACCCCCAAACAATTTTCCATGGATGTCTCCATAGGCATAGCTGCGGCCGATAGCATTTTTGAACTTTGGGGGCCAACAGCAACGGGAGCATGTATCTCCTATCAGTTAATCCAGAGCTTGGCGGCCTTTGGTCAGGGTGTTCCGGATGGCGCTGGCATGGAAATTATCTGCCTCTATCCCCAACCCCGTGACCTGACCTTCGAGTGGGAAGTTTTCTTCGGCCAGCGAGCGGGAACCTTTGGTGGTACGGGCGGAATCGTGGATCCACAAACTGGAATCAGTGTGAGCAGCAAGACCATTAATGATCGGGAAGTTGCCCAATGTGCCATCAGAATGCCTAACATCCCCCAATCTTGAGCCCCAACTATCCACCACCAACTATGAAACAGTCAGCCCCCATGGCCGCCACCTCGGCATCGAATCTGATGACTCCCGATGGCCAGGTTAAAATTCCTCGCCGGGGGGCCACTTCACCGTTATTAGACCCCTATCATCGCTTGCTGGCCCTCTCCTGGCCCAGTTTCTTTTTCTTTGCGATTGGCTTATTTTTCCTGGTGAATTGCCTTTTTGCCCAGTTGTATCTCTGGGGTGGTCACTGTATTACCAACACTCGCCCTGGACATTTTGGGGATGCATTTTTCTTCAGTGTCCAGACGATTGGAACCGTTGGCTATGGGGTGATGGCACCGGATACAGACTACGCTCACGTGGTGGTTTCGGTGGAAATTTTGACCGGTCTACTGGGGTTTGCCCTGATCACTGGCCTGGTATTTGCGCGATTTGCCCGGCCCACTGCTCGGGTTTTATTTAGCCATGAGGCCCTGATTGCCCCCCACAATGGCATACCAACCCTCATGTTTCGGATGGCCAATCAACGGGGGAATCACATTTTAGCGGCGGAAGTGCAACTGGTAGCCCTTCTAAACGAAACCACTGCTGAGGGGGAACAATTACGCCGTTTCTATGACTTGCCCCTAGTTCGCCACCATTCCCCTGTCTTTGGCTTGAGTTGGTTAGCCCTGCACCCCCTGACGGCCGATAGCCCCATTGCCCAGATTAGTCCCACTTGGATCCAGGCCAAAAACCTCGTCCTCTTGGTGACATTGTCGGGAATCGATGAAACCCTGGTGAATCAAGTTCATGCGCGCCATGCCTACTTGCCGGAAACCATTTGCTGGGGGCGGCGGTTTGAGGATGTTTTAGTGCGCAATCGCCAGGGGCAACTCTATTTGGATCTCCGGCGTTTTCACAGAACTCGTCCAGATTCCATCGAACCCAACTTGTCCAACCCAACGCCTCAGTCAACCTCCGAATGACCCGGTTGAGCCCCAAAAGCCTCGGCACAGTCCCCAGCAATTGCCAAGATGTTAGAATACGGGGCCAATTCAGCTTACGGCGGCGTTTTCTGGCTTTGAGCCTCCAGAATCAACCCAGTTAGGAGTTTTTATAAACAAAGAACTCTCCAATCCCACTCCCAGCGCTTTTAAGTATTTCTCTGATTCAGGGCCACCCAATCCGACCATCCGTTGAACTCTCTCCAATCCTTTTACAGTTCCTCCTTCAATGCCCCCAGTTGACCAGCCCACTGAGCTTTACCTTGTCCACCCCAAGCAACTTCTGGGCCTGGTGCATTTGGAAACTGCCCCACAACCCGGAACCTTTTTGACCCACGCCGGGGCCACCTATGCAGTTTTGGAACGCCGCCATCGCTATCAATTGCGCTCAGGTCGGTATCAACTCCACAAAATTGCTCTCTACCTCCAGGCGGTTCCCCAGCAGGCCGAGTCGGAATTTATCCCCCAGGCCTGGAGTATTGGCGATAGAAGTTGCCGCTTTAATGCCCAATCTCCCCTGTTGCGTTGTGCCGTTAACCCCTGTGGCCCCTGCCAAGGCTGTGCCGACTATCAGCCCCTAAATTCCCATGACTCCCAGGCTGCCAATCACTCTTAGCTGGAATGACCCAATTGGCAGAGGTCAGGGATCAGCGCAGATAATGCATGCAGGCCAAGCCCTTTAAACAAACTCGGGAGGATCATTGCCGCCTCCTTATTCCCCCTTAAGTAGAATTTATGTATAAAGTCGGCCTGGGAATCAGCTTGGTATAGTGTTCTGTAAGAGCTTGACCCTTGCGGCCGGCTGGTAAGATTTCCCCAGTTTTAGCTCCTTTGGCCTTCCCTAATTGTCTTAAAGACTTTGGCACTGTCCTATGTTGCACCTTGTTTCTGACCAGGCCCACACCTTCTTAACAACTTATTTTCTTATAGGAATAGGATTAACAGGAGTCACTGTATTTAGTGGCATCTTGAAAAAAAGTTATGAAGGTCCCCTCAAACAGGCCTGGGATGTGGTGACGCACCTTAAAGGCGAAAAACAAAACTTAGTCACCCAGGTTTCGCAACTTCGGCGGGAATATCGCTACCAGGCTGAGCAACTTGAAACCTATAAGCAACAGGCCCAAGCCTACGAGTCACAACTGGCCAGCCTGCAATCCCGCTATTCCCATCTGTCCGAGGAGTACGAGAGCCTCCAGGCCAGTTATCAAAGCCTCGAAGAAGCCCGGGACGAAGAACTTCGCCAACGCCAACGGGAACTGAACCACGCCCAAGCCGAGATTGCCGAACTCCACTCCCTGTTAGAGCGGGCCAACTACGACAATGAACAACTCCGGGAACATTACCAGGCCCAGGAACAAGCCTTGGTTGAGCAAACTTCGGCCCACAGTCAGCTCCAGGAAAGTTATCGCCTCTTGGAATCCGAGCAAATCACCCTCAACACCCAATGGCAGACCACTAAAACTGAGTACGTCAACCTCCTTGAGAGCTACCAAGAGCTTCAGAATACCCTCGAAGAATTACAACAGCAGCACCAGCTTACCCAAGTTGAGTTAACTGCCCTGGAGTCGGAAGTGGGAGAAGCCATCGGTAACAGCAAAAGCTTACGGGAAGAAAATGACTGGTTAGAATATCGGTTGCAGAAACTGCGGTTTTGGGAATGGCTCATGGGTGGCTGCAATAATTTTGTCCCCCGCTCTAAATCTCTGCTGACGTTCTATGTGGGTGTCCCGCTCCAGGCCTGGTGGCAAAGCGTCATCAATCCCGCCTCCTCCCAAACCTAGAATCCCCATGAAACCGGCAACTCGGCTCTGGCTTTATCTGTCACTAATTCCGGTCTTTGGCCTGATCCCGGCGATTTGGACGTTGAGACAACGGGATATTCCCCACCCCCAACGGCAAACGAGTCGATTGGTGATTGTCCTTGGCCTGGCCTGGTTCTTGGGGTACGGAGGGTTAACCTGGGGAGCCGCCGCCACGGAAACTTGGCCCGAAACCACCTTGCTTTTTTTTAACAGCCTCTGGACCTCTGGGTATTTCTTAACCCTGTTTTGGTTAATGATCCGCCTCAATCGCAATCAAGCCTTGAGCTTGCCCTTCTTTAGTTATTTCGCCAAGTATTTGCCCTAATCCATGTCCCGTGCACTGCTGATTATTCTCGGCTTGGGCCTGGTGTTGGGGTTAATGCTCTGGTTAGTCGCGGCATTACATGGGTTGTACGTCCAAATTGCCTTCACAAGCCCGCTGCTGGCCAATAGTCTCTTGGTGGTGCTGATCCTTGTCTTTCTGTCCTTGCTTTATGCGGTGCTTTACTATCTGGGCCTGGTGCGCCAAACCAAACGGGCAAAAATCCGGCCCCAGGCCCCGGTGGAAAAAACAGAAGCCGCCGCCGAAACCCTAGAGGCCCTACAAAAGCAACTGGATCAAGTGGAAGATGAAGTCGCCCGTCTCGCCCTGCAAGCTAAAGCCAGAGAACTAGAGCACAGCTTTACGCGTCAACATATTCGTCTGGTAGTCTTTGGCACGGGTTCCGCCGGAAAAACCTCCCTCGTCAATGCCATCGTCGGCCGGATTGTCGGTGAAGTCAGCGCACCCATGGGAACCACCACCGCTGGAGCCACTTATTGTTTGCAGTTACGGGGGATTGAACAGGATATTTGGATCACCGATACCCCCGGGATTTTAGAAGCTGGCATTGCTGGTACTGAGCGGGAACACCAGGCCCGGCAACTGGCCACCGAAGCCGATCTTCTCCTGTTTGTTTTGGATAATGATCTGCGCCAATCGGAGTATCTGCCCCTAGTAAACCTTGTGGAAATGGGCAAACGTTCCATGGTTGTCCTCAACAAAATTGATCGGATGACCGCCTCAGATCGAGATGTAATTATGGCCCAACTCCGCCATCGCTTAGCCGGGATTATTGTCCCCCAGGATATTGTTGCCATCGCCGCTGCCCCCCAACCGATCATCATGGACACGGGGACACGGATTATTCCCGATCCCGATATTTTGCCCGTGCTGAAGCGCATTGCAGCCATTCTCCGGGCGGAGGGTCAGGACTTAGTGGCCGACAATATTCTTTTACAATCTCAACGCCTCGGGGAAGAAGCCCGCCGCCTCATTGACCGCCAACGCAAACGCCAAGCTGATAAGGTGGTGGATCGCTATCAGTGGATTGGAGCGGGGGTAATTTTTGTCACGCCGATTCCGGTGGTAGATCTGCTTGTGGCCGCCGCAGTGAATGCCCAAATGGTGATTGAAATTGGCCGGGTCTATGGCTGCGATCTCAATGCGGAACGGGGGCGAGAATTGGCCCTGTCCTTGGGGCGAACTCTGGCAAGTTTAGGGATCGTCAAAGGAGCTATGGATTTAGTGGCCACAGCCTTGCAACTCAGTGTCGGGGGGATTGTCGTCGGTCGTGCCATTCAGAGCATTGGAGCTGCGTACTTAACCCGGATTGCTGGCAAAAGTTTTATTGAATATTTCCGCCAAGATCAGGATTGGGGAGATGGGGGTATGAGTGAGGTGGTTCAGCAACAATTTCAACTGAATCGCCGTGATGAATTTATCCAGGCCTTCATCCAAGAAGCAATCACAAAACTGCCTGATACCCTGGGTCGCGCCATCAACCAAACCTCCAGGCCCGATCAAGATGCTCCCTGATCAGCGAGTTATTCCTTGTGCAATCAGCGGCTCAAGTTAGAATGTAGGCAAACTTGGCTCCTAATTGAATGCTTAGGGCTAGCCACTATCTACCACAACCCCGATACCTATGACCGAACCCACTCAACTTCCTAACCTCGAAACCCCCAAGTTTGGCTTTAACAGTTTCGCTGAGCGGCTCAATGGCCGGGCGGCGATGGTTGGTTTAATCTCGATTCTTCTGTTTGAATATTTCACCGGACAGGGGCTTCTCTCTTGGTTGGGCTTGTTCTAGACTGGGGAGCATCTTTTACTGTTTTTTATCCATCATGATCTGGCCACGTTTTCTCCGCTCTGCTGCCCGTAAAGAACCGATTTCTGCCTTCCTCGTCATTGCGGGGTCGGTGGATGTGGTGATGGGTGGCTTGGGTGGTTATGGGGGCCTGGTCTTTTTAGGCTTGTTTGCCGTCAGTGGGGCCCTAGCTTGGCGCTGGTTAGTTTGGCAACGCTGGCAACGACAACATCCACCGGAAAAAATTGCTCAGTACGCCTTACCACCCCAGTCTGCCCGGGCCCTACCCATGCTCTCAATGCACAAGAACTATCCACCGCGCTAACTTGCCCCGTTCTTCCGGGAACGAGAGTTGATGGCATCAATCCAGGTGGGGTTATGTTCATGGGGATACTGGGTTAACTTGCTCCGGAGCAATGACACCTTTTGCACCAAAATGTAGTCAGGGAATGGAGTTGTGAGTGAGGATTAAGGGATGAAACAGATTAACGCCTGGAGCCTATGGGTGGCCCCCATCGTTTTGGTTGCAGCGACTACCCCAGGCCTGGCCAGCACCAATATCAGCACCCTCAATCAACGGGTCGAGAATTCTAGCTTTGTGCTGACCCAATTTACCAGTGAATTTAGTCAACGGATTCCTGCCTCAGTGATCCGCCGGGCCGAAGGGATTGCCATTATTCCTGGGGTTGTCCAGGCCGGATTTCTGTTTGGAGGGCGGCGGGGCGCAGGGGTACTAATGGTGCGTAATACCGATGGCAGTTGGAGCCGTCCAGCCTTTGTCACAATTACAGGGGGTAGTTTTGGCCTACAAATTGGGGCCCAATCCTCGGACGTGATTCTTGTTTTTAATAACAAACTGGTTGTAACCCAGGCCCTAGCCCAATCCTTTCGCCTAGGTGGGAATGTTTCCGTAGCGGCTGGCCCAGTGGGGGGTGATGTTGTCAGTCCGGCAGACCCCAGCCCCAATGTCTTTACCTATGCCCGCAGTTCTGGCTTGTTTGCCGGGGTATCCTTAGAGGGGGCCAACCTTTCCTTTGACAGCACCAGCAGCAACACCTTTTACGATAAAAATAATCTCACCCCGCTGCAAATTTTTAATAATAATCCCCCCTTACCCAGACCCCCAGTACTGGATGGTTTATTCAATGCCCTGAGCAATGCTGCCCGGTAGGACTTTGGCAAGGGATCGGAACCTTAGGCAAGGACTGGCTGGGGGTGAGGTCGGGGACAATATCATTTAGGAGTCTGAACCAGAGCTTGGTCGAGAAAGAACGCTAATTCTGACTTGATCCCCAGACTTTAGGGGGCGGCCACTGCGAACCACAACCTGCTCACCTGGCTCCAGGCCAGAAAGAATTTCCACTTGGCCACCGCGGCGACTCCCTAACTGCACAGGCCGAGATTCCACTTGCCCACCGTTAACTACAAACACCGTACCGGATTGAGTGGAAATGCGCCCCTCCTCTTCCCCCACCAATGCCGACTGAGAGAGGATAATCCGTGACTGGCCTGGATTGCCGAAGGAGACCCGCGCCAACAATCCTGCACCAAACCGCTGATCGGGGTTGTCTAACAAAATTTCCACAGGCACTAGCCGGGCAGTGGCATCGGCGGCGGGAGAAATGCGGGTGATCCGGCCGGTCAGCGGGGTTGAGGGGGCAATATCAAGGTTGATGGTGGCGGTTTGGCCGACGTCTAAATCAGCAACTTCTCGTTCGGAAAGATCAACAATTACCCTGAGTTGGTTTAAATTTCCCAAACGCAATAATTCATTTCCCGGCTGAACCAGGTTACCAATTTCTGTAAATCGCTCCAGAACAACTCCGGTAATCGGGGCTCGAATCAGGGCATACTCCAACCGGGCCTGGCTTTGGCGAACAATTGCTGCTTGGGCCTGAACCCGTCCTTGGGCTACGGCGACCCCCTGTTGGACAGTGCGGACTTGGGCCTGGCTTGAGGCAAGAACTTGACGCAGGGCGCGGGCGGTGGTTACAGCTTGTTCAGCGGCTTGGGCAGCAATCGCGCCATCGGCCAGGAGTTGATTTAGGCGGGTGGCATCGGATTCGGCCTGCTGCAAATTAAGCCGGGCTTCTTCAACCGCAGTACGGGCACTATTCACCTGGGCCTGGGCCTGGATGACTTCACTGCGGCGGGCGGCCAGTTCGGATTCAGCTTCAATCACTTCGGCCCGTAAGAGGGCAGCATCCAGGCGGGCTAACACCTGATCTCGGGTCACCGGATCGCCAACATCAACCCCCAAACTCAGCACCTGCCCCTCCACTTGGGCCCGGAGAATCACATCTTGAACCGGCCGAGTAGTGCCAGTAAATGACGCGGGACTCCCAAGCACCCCTAACTCAGCAGCAACCACATCCACGGGCACTTCATTGGAGCTTGTCCGGGCAGCCGCAACATCCGTTGACATTGAACTGGAACATCCCGTCCCACCCAGGATCAGGCCCAGAAAAAGGAGTCCACTGGCCGCCAATTGGGTTACCGGAAATGATGGGCTATTCATAGGCTGAGGGTGATAACAGGACAGAGAATTCTTTAAGATTCGTAAATTTTTCTATCTTTAATTCACAAAGCTATCATAGCAACCCCTCGGTTCAGGCCATTTGTCCTGCCAGGGCTAGGTCAGCTTAGCTTCAGCATTTTCGCTTGAGAATGGTCAATGCTAAACTAGAGACATATTGACTGATAACAATCAGAAGCGTTGAGGCAACTATGGCAACCACGTTAGAACTGAACAACGAAAACATCGAAAAAGTCTTAGATGAGTTGCGTCCCTACTTAATGGCAGATGGCGGCAATGTGGAACTTGTCGAAGTTGAGGGGCCAATTGTCCGGTTGCGCTTACAGGGGGCCTGTGGTTCTTGCCCAAGTTCTACAATGACACTGCGGATGGGAATCGAGCGTAAACTCAAAGAGTCCATTCCGGAAATTGCCGAAGTTGAGCAAGTTTTTTAGCTGAGTTTTGATTGGCTTTAACTCAATTGTTCAGGCCTTGTTTTGGCTTTGCAATCTAAGGCTTAAAACCACTGATCACAGGGAAAATCCAATTTCTTGACTGCGCCTTGATGAATCCCTCGGGACGTTGATGCCCTTGAGGGAGCAGCCCAAAAATTACTCCGAGGTTACTGTCAAGCTGGTTTTCCCTGTCTTAATACGGATCACAATCCTTAACCCCCAAAACGATCCACACTCGAACTAAAGATCGGCTCAACCCGAATTGCCATGATTTTGGAGGGGCGGATTACCATATATTCCCCTTGAATCGTCTTGATGGGGACTGAGATAAATTCGTTGGAATCCCCTCTCGGCACGACTTCATTGCTATACCACTTTTGAAAATCCTGGATTGAAGGAAACCGGACTTCTTCCCGATGCCCCCCTTCAATAAACAGATGGACGGAAAACTCCGAGGGTGTTCTGGCCATGACCCTAGTTCTAAACTGCACTCCTATTATCACGGTTGCCGGTGGAGATGGGATACGGTTGTGGGATGGGCAGAGGAAATAAATGGCTCAGGCTCAGGACAGGGGCTGAGATATCCATGGCTTAAGATTCAGGCAGCAGCTTCCAGACCAGGCTAATATCTATTCTTTTCCTTCGGGAATGGAAGACAAAACACTGGAAGCCATGACAATCCCAACTCTTGTGGCCCTCACATTTAGCAGAAATGACTATAATCCCTGATATCCACAGAGCTTAAACCAAAGTTCAGGGTCAATCCTCGCAATCGACAAGTATTTGCTCCCCTCCCCGGTCACAGTAGGTTTTTGCGTTTCCCATGGCCAGGTCAGCCCGAAAACGATTTCAACTGAGTTCGCTGCAACGGATCATTATCGGGATTACTTTTTTCTTCCTGACTATGGTTGTGGCAATCCTCGGATATCTCAGTTTTGGCTGGAGCCTCCTGGATGCTATTTATATGTATGTGATTACGATTTTCGGAGTGGGCTACGGGGAAGTTCGGCCCCTAACAACTAACTACCAGCGCATTTTTAATATTTTTGTGATCATTGCTGGCACCTCCTCAGCGGTCTATACCATCGGCGGGATTGTCCAAATGTTCACGGAGGGGGAAATCAATCGCGCCCTGGATATTCATCGCACATCTCGAGAAATCAGTAACTTAAATCAGCACATCATCATCTGTGGTTTTGGCCGCCTGGGGCAGGTCATGGCAAAACAACTGCGGGAATTGCAGCAACCCTTTGTCATCTTAGATACGGATGTTGAGCGGATCAGTTTGGCCGATGGTTTGGGTTATTTGGCCAGTTTGGGGAGTGCCGCCGAAGAAGATTCGTTGAAACTCGTAGGAATCGAGCGGGCCAAGGCCTTAGCCACCGTTCTACCCAACGACACGATGAATGTTTTTATTACCCTAACCGCCCGGAATATCAATGCCGACCTGCAAATTATCGCTCGAGCCCAATATCCCAGTACAGAACCTAAATTACGCCTGGCAGGGGCCGATCACGTACTGTTACCCACGGCGATTGGGGCGGCCCAGATGGCAAACCTGATCCTACGCCCCAAGGGCTTGAACTTTGTTGAACAAACCCATGATCGGGAGGGCTTAAACCAACTTCTCGGGCAAATTGATATTCACCTGGAAGAACTTCTGATTACCCAGGATTGTCCCCATATTGGGCGGGCGATAACTGATTTGGAGGTCCGGGGCCTGGGGAGCTTCATTATTGTGGCCGTTCGCAGACCCGATGGCCGCCTGCTGACGAAACTCAACCATAATCCAATTTTAATTTTGGGAGATACTCTCATTGTCCTTGGCCACCGGGGAGATCGTCCCAAATATGTTCGGGAAATTTCAATCAAAGGCAAACTTCATTACCGCGGTGCCCACAATCAATCATGAGTAGCTTGGAAGCAAAACTCAAGGATCTTGAAGATCATGTGATTCTCTGCGGATTTGGATATCTTGGTCGTTGTTTAGCTGAACAATTAGCCCAGGCCCAAATCCCCTTTGTGGTGATCGATGCCAGCTTAGAAAACCTGGAAATTGCTGCCGAATCAGGCTACTTAACCTACGTGGGTGACAGTGTCATGGACGAAACTGAACTCCTGGGGGTTGGGGTACATCGGGCCCGCACCTTGGCCACAGTCTTACCGGATGATGCCAGCAATGTCTTTATTACTCTAACCGCGAGGGGGCTGAATCCCGATCTCCAAATCCTGGCCCGTGGGGATCTTCCAGAAACTGAGCCAAAATTAAAGCTGGCTGGAGCCGATCATGTGATTCTACCCGCCACCATCAGCGCCCAACGCATGGTTCAACTCATCACCCGGCCAACGATTTTGAATTTTTTAGAAGCTCGGGCCGAGCGCAGTCACCTGATTGAACTACTAACCCAGCTAGCCGTCGAAATTGAGGAATTTACCCTTCCGCCGGACTCCCCCCTAGTCGGAGTGAGTTTAGAGGACTTAGAGGCCAAGGCTAAGGGGATTATGCTGGTGATTGCTATCCGCCACCGTAATTGGGACATGCATACCCACCTGAAACCCGATGATCGCCTTGAGCCGGAAGATACGCTGATTACCGTTGGACGCAAACTGGAAATTCGGCTATTTTTTCAGCAAAATGCTTTCCGCTACCAAATGCGTTACCGGGGCCGTAAGATTTAGATCAACCGCCACTTAATATCATTCCTTGAACTAGCCATCAAACACTGACCCCTACAACTGAATTTCAGGCGCGGCAGGGCGCAGGAGAACCACGGGAGTTTGCTCATCAGCATTGCCAGCTGGATTGGCTTTGAGGGCAGCTTGTAGAAAATCATCCGATGCACCACTGGTTTTAGCCAACACCTTGACCCGTTGCAAATCATTGACATCAACAATGGCAGCCTCAAGGCCAGTTTCGGCTTTAATGTGGGCAACTACCGCCTCGGGATCTGCCGGGCCAAGGACAATAAATTGATCGTAGGGGGGAAGCGTGCCAGTGACGTCATCAATCAACCGGGCTTGCTCTCCAGCCAATTGGTAAAAGCCACCGGAATAGCCAAACACCTTAGCTAAAGACCCTCCTAAAAAGGCCAACAAAACCCGTCCTGGTCCCACCAGTTCTACCAGGGCTTGCATGCCACAGGCCGTTGCCAAACTCGATGTTGGTAAGAAAAACTGACAGACGCGTCGTGCCACCCAGCTTGGTTGTAACTGAGCCGGATCAAACCAACGATTTTGCATGATCGCCACTGGGGTTTCGCCAATGGTGACAATATCGCCAGGTTGGGCATGGGGCAAAACATAGCGCTTGACGATATCAACAGGGTTATCGAGGGGTGTGAGTAAATGGGTGTGGATTGGTAAAACATCTCCTTGCTGAACGGGCCGCCAATTCCGCGACGCTTCTGTACTGGGAAAAGCCAAGGGAATCACATCATGGTGGGTGCGCGCTTCTCGACCATGGGGCCCATAGACAACATAGTGAATTTTGACCCAGGCCGCTTTGAGGGAGGTTAAATCAGGGCCGGTAATGTCTAGGGTGAGTTCAACTTGGGTTTGTTTTTTGCCTTTGACGATATACGCAAACCAATAGCCATCGGCTCGACTTGAGGCATCGGGATGTTTGGGATTGACGGTGATTTCGGTATCAAGGCTGCGAATACTGGTGCCGGACAGCAATGTGGCCTGGGCAGATAAATCTGGAACCATGACTTCGACCCCCGCTGCTGGATTCAGGAGTCCCAACTCGCCAGTGAGTTTGTAATGCTGAGGCTCATAGGTCTCCAATTGCCAGGTGGTGGGGACTATTTCTAGGGGGTTAGCCGGGCGAGTTCGATATTTCCACTCCAGGCCCAAGCCAATCAGGAGAATGATTCCAACAATAACCGCAATGGCAATCCCAATCCCCATGCACCTTAACTCCCCAACGGATTCAAGTCTCCCTTATCAAATCATCTAACGGCCCAGGATTCCCAATTGATGCAAAAGGTGGACTCGTGGATGGCTGTGTGCCCTTGAATTTTTCCCTGATTTGAACAGGTTGACAGAGGATATGGGGCGTTGATCAAGTCCAGGCTATCAATTGACCTGCAGGGGGTTAGGGGTGCGGCGGGGGAGTTCATCCTGGCCAGGAGAATTATTATTTAAGGCAAACCACCAACCCACCCCAGCTAAAACCACCAACGCCGCGAAGGTTCCATAGAGGAGGGTCTGAATTCTGGATCGGGGAATTGGGTCAGGGCTGTTTTCGGGCAGGGTTTCTTTGGGATTGTCGGGGACCTGGGTTGGGGCTGAAAGCGATGGAGTCTCAGGCAATGAAGTCGGGAGGGTTGACCGTTCAGGTGACGTGGGAAAAGGCTCTGATTGCTTTGTCACCGCAGCTAAGGGAGTGGGAGAAATTTCCTTGGTTATTTTATTCAGTTGCTGAGCTAAAAGTTCACCGGAAAACTCCTGACCCACGAGGGTTTCCTTGGGGCTGAGGGCTTGGGACTTAATACTTTGAAACCGAATTGACTCCAGGTAATGGGCAAACTCATTTTCATTCATGGCCACAGATAAGTAAGCTGCCTTAACCTTCCGACCAAACAGAATTGTATCGCCATGGTGAAGGGTCTCACTAACACAGCGTTTACCGTTAATAAAGGTGCCATTTGTACTCGGTTTGCCATCAGCATTACCGTCCACAAGGCGATAACGATAACGATTAGTACCCGGCACAGGCACCCTCAACAAAATGGCATGTTGGCGGGAAATTGTTTCAAAATCGAGAATAATGGCATTGGTCAAATCTCGGCCAATGGAGTAAGCCGCTGCCTCAAGGGCGATTGCCTGTTTGCCCCGTTGTCCATTTACAACCAGCACATGGCGTTCTGTTGATTCCTGGAATGTAACCATCATGATTCCCCCGCAATTACAAAGTCAGCCAAAACCGGCCTAAAACTTTGCACCAAGACTATGATAAAGAATCAATTTTTAATAACTGTGATCATGATCACGAGATAATCATTTTTAATCATGGCCTGGGGCGAGCATTAAAAGGCTCCTAAGAAAATAGGTTTCTCAGTTATGATCGAACAACTTGGCAATGGCATCAGACTAACTTTTTATTCTTCTTGAAAATTAACTTATTATCCATGTTCCTGCTCTATGACCAAGAATTGTTTCGGTCAATTATTTGAGAATCTATCCCTTGATCTCTCGGCTGACCTTCATATCTTCATCCGGAAAGAATAGATTATTGACTCTGTTGTCTTCAAGTTGGTTTTGCTACATTCAGTGAGCTTAGATCATGTTTAGTAGTCAAAAATTAGCCCTTTCCCAACTCTCATCTCGAGATCAAGAGCTTTTTCAGCAACTATTGAACTATTCTTCACTAACGAACAAAGAGGAAAAGTTAGAGCTTTTTACTAAAATCTTTCAACTGGATCAGAGTCAAGTCATCCTCAAGGTACTTGCCCGAGAAACAGACTCGCAAACTGCCTTTAACTTTACCCTTTGGATGATTGATCGAAAGCTTGTGACCCTGAATTGGATTTATGACATTGCCTACCAGATCTCGACCCAACCCGTCCAAATCAACCTTGACCTGAGAGAGCTCTATCCCAGCGGTAAACGGATGTCCTTTATGGATTTCTCCGTGATTATTGGTCAAACCGAATTAGCATTAAAAGCCTTGCGGTTAGATGATGTTGATGTCAAACAATTGGTACAGGATTTAGAACCTTCAGTCGCGGTTAGTTTACAAACCTGGTTACTAACCTTTGGAAAAATTACTCTCCTCGACTTGAATTATCTAACGGATATTCTCAGCCGGATGCACCCCAAGGACACCGTGATTCAGCCAGAGCCGGAGCCAGCACCGATCACCGCCGCAGAAGAGTCCTTACAAACTGCCTTAACCCCTGATAACCCTTTACAAGAGAAGACTTTAGAAGACATTGTCATTGAACTCAATTTACAGCTCGGAGGCAGCGAAACTGAACTTTTCCCCCGTGTTTTAGATCGCCTGTTGTTTCGGAAAATACGAGATCCCCAATCTGGGCATGAACGGGTCATTTTTCGTCCAACCTTCCAGGCCATTCAGTATAAATCCGATGGCACCAATCACCGGGAAGACCCGATGCCCATTAAAAGTGCTAAGACATGGCCGCCAGGAGTTTTTCTCATCCAAAATGATAAAGACTACATTCAGGTCATGCGCTTACCCGGCCAGACCCACTTCGAAATTTTTCCCGAGGGCCCCGATCCTTTTATTCGCGCCATGACAATTGAACGCATGGTTAGAGAGGGGCAGGGAAATTAAGCAGTTCCAAGGGCCTGGAATCACTCAAGCTTCAGGCTGTTATTGGTTTTGGTCTTGGCTCTGGCCTGGGTTATTGTATTAGTGAATTACTGGGTATTTTCGATGACAGAAAACTCGACCCCGCTAAACACAGCACCGACTGAGGCCGCACCAGGCCCCGCGCCCCAGGATAGTTATGTCAAGCTGGCGATGCGGAATATGGTGAAAAAGTCGGGAACATCCCTCAAGCATTTTGCCCTAACCACTGTGGGATTGCTGGGATTATTGGTTGGCCTGGCCTACTTGACCCGCTGATGACTATGGCTGCTCCCCGCCTGGAGGTCTATGTCCAAATTACCGAAAACCTGGATTTAGCCTTAGAGCTTCCGGAATCGGAACAGTGGCGGGCCTGGTTTCAAATCTGGTCAAAGGAACTCATCCCTGAAACTGGTGATTATGAACTAACCCTGCGATTGACGGATAACTCGGAGATTCAACACCTAAATCAGGATTACCGCCAAATCAATCGCCCCACAGATGTTCTTGCCTTTGCGGCAACAGAGATAGATTATCCAGACCTTTCTCAACTGGCCGATCACGCGGAACCGACCTACCTCGGGGATATTGTGGTTTCTATGGAAATGGCCCGGGATCAAGCAGCCGTCCAAGGACATTCCCTACGCGTGGAGTTGGCCTGGTTGGCCTGTCATGGTTTTTTGCATCTCCTGGGTTGGGATCATCCCGATGAAGAACATTTGACCGCGATGCTTGACCAACAAAGGCACTGCCTAGGGGAAATTGGCCTGGAGTTGGGGCCTGGGTCTGAGTTTTAAACAAAAAAATAGCCACCCATTTTCCGAGTGACCATTCAAACAATAAATTTTAAGAATTGGCTTAACCCCAGAAAAGATTAGGGTGCATGACCCAGGCCTGGGGCTATAATTTCTCTACTTTTTGGTAATCCGCGGGGGTTCCCGGAAGAAAATCGCAAAGAAGAACAAGCCAATGATGCAGGCAAAAATAAAGACGTAAGCAATGCTTTCCATAGGTCGACTCGCTGGTGAGGGTTAAACAGGCTCTTTACGGCGGGTAGAAACATCACCCAATTTCTGGTAGAAGCCCCATTCAACTTGTTCAGCAGAGAGTTCTGGATCAATCCCAGAGAAGACATCCCGGAACAAGGTACGAGCACCATGCCAGATATGACCAAAAAAGAAGAGTAAGGCAAAGACCGCATGCCCAAAGGTAAACCATCCCCGAGGACTGGTACGGAAAATCCCATCGGAGCCGAGGGTTTCTTGGTCAAACTCAAAGGCTTCACCCAACTGAGCCCGACGAGCCGCTTTTTTGACGGTGTTGGCATCGTTAAAGGTTTGACCATTTAAATCCCCACCGTAGTAGGAAACAGATACACCCTGTTGCTCAAAGCTGAATTTCGACTCAGCCCGACGGAAGGGAATATCAGCTTTAACAACCCCATCTTTGTCAGTCAAGATCACCGGGAAGTTTTCAAAGAAATTAGGCATCCGACGGACAAACAACTCTTCTCCAGAGTTATTCCGGAACACAGGATGACCTTCCCAACCCCGGGCAATTCCGTCACCACTGTTCATAGCACCCACACGGAACAAGCCACCTTTCGCAGGGTTATTGCCAATGTAGTCATAAAAAGCCAGTTTTTCCGGAATGGCGGACCAGGCCTGCTCAGGGGAAGAGCCATTGGCCAAGGAAGTTTGGACGCGACGGTTGATTTCCTGTTGGAAGTAGGAGCTATCCCACTGGTATCGGGTCGGGCCAAATAATTCAATTGGGGTTGCCGCACTGCCATACCACATGGTTCCAGCGACCACAAAGGCAGCAAAGAACACCGCAGCAATGCTGGAGGACAGAACTGTTTCAATATTCCCCATCCGCAGTGCTTTATAAAGTCGCTGGGGCGGACGGACGATTAAGTGAAATAAACCAGCAATGATCCCGACAATCCCAGCCGCAATGTGGTGGGCAACAATACCCCCCGGATTAAATGGATTAAAGCCTTCAGGGCCCCAGGCCGGTGCGACGGGTTGGACACTTCCGGTTAAACCATAGGGATCAGAGACCCACATCCCGGGCCCAAATAAGCCAGTCAGATGGAAGGCACCAAAGCTGAAGCAGAGTAATCCAGATAAAAAGAGGTGAATCCCAAACATTTTCGGAAGGTCTAATGCGGGTTCACCAGTACGGGGATCGCGGAAGAGTTCCAAATCCCAATAAACCCAGTGCCAGCAAGCCGCTAAGAACAACAAGCCTGCCAAGACAATGTGGGCAATCGCAACCCCTTCATAGCTCCAAAAGCCAGGGTTAACGCCTGTTTCTCCCGTAATACTCCAACCAGCCCAGGAGTCGGTCACTCCTAAGCGAGTCATGAAGGGCAGAACAAACATCCCTTGCCGCCACATCGGATTCAGGACAGGATCAGTTGGATCAAAAACGGCTAATTCATAGAGCGCCATTGAGCCGGCCCAACCCGAAACGAGGGCTGTATGCATCAGGTGGGTAGCAATTAATCGGCCTGGATCATTGATCAGCACCGTATGGACGCGATACCAGGGTAGTCCCATTGACTACAGGCCTCCTATACAAAACTTCAGGGTTTGCATGATGAAATTTATTATTTACCAGCAATTTTCAGCAATCAAGACTCATTCGGGACTGCTATCACAGGTCAGAGGCAACAGGCCATGCCGGAGCTGCTCAACTAAGATTCAATCCGGGAAACCCAGGCCAAGTCCTAATTGTGCATCTGCTCTAACGCTGAGTTAGCTGTCAACCTAACCGCACTATAGCCAATACCCTAGGAGTTTTCTGCCAGAATGAGAATGTATAAAGAAGTGTAACTATCATTAGACCCTATGGCAAGTACGATTGAGGATGTCCGAGTGACCAGTATTACGTTTGTTAAAGAAGGTAAAGAAGTTGTGGCCGCAGATGGGGCAAACCTCCGCCTCAGAGCCTTAGAAGCGGGCATTGATCTTTACACCTTGAAAGGTAAGTTAATGAATTGTAATGGTTATGGTCAGTGTGGGACGTGCATTGTGGAAATTGTTGAGGGCATGGAAAACCTGTCGGAACGCACCCCAGTCGAAACCCGCAAACTGAAGAAAAAGCCCGACTCCTTTCGCCTCGCTTGCCAAACCAAAGTCTGTGGCCCGGTGAGTGTCAAAACCAAGCCCTAGAAGTGTTACGGTATTTACGGTGCCTGGTAAATGTTTGGTTCAGTAATTTTAAAGACTTGAGAGGATATTCAAATGGAAGTTAATGACTTAGGCCTGGTGGCAACCGCAATGTTTGTGTTAGTCCCTACTGTGTTCCTAATCATTCTTTTTGTGCAAACCGAAGCCCAATCTAAAAATTAGTCTGATTGCTCCTCATCGGGATTCCCCTCCGGGTCTAACCCAAGATTGTTACAAATCGAAAAATTAATTCTCATATTCCCCGAGTCTTGGCTGAAGTAAAAATGCGGCCAAGGCTTTTTTGTGATTGAGGAACCTCCAATGTAGGAAAAATTAGCCCGTTGGATTAAAGCCTATGACTTCACCACCAAAGCTACGGGCAAGGGCAGAACCAACGGACAGTTATCTTTTTGCAGCCATAAAAAATTCCACCCCTCCAGTGTTCTTACTTACTGGGTTTAGGACGGGTAAATTCTGACATGGGTGTAAACGACTGCACCGGAACGTCCTTCAGGGCCTGGGACATAAACTCTCGCCAAATCGGGGCCATCATCCCGCCTCCAGTTGCACCCCGGCCGAGGGTGGAGTAATCATCATTGCCGGCCCAAATTGCAGTTGACAATTGTGGGACATAGCCGACAAACCAAACATCTCGCTCAGAGGACGTTGTGCCAGTTTTTCCCGCAGCCGGCCGACCAATGCTGGCAGCCGTCCCTGTACCGCTCGTAATTACACTTTGCATTGTATTGTTGGTTGCGGCGGCGGCCCAGGGATCGAGGACTAGTTTGGGCCTGGGGGTGTTATCGAGGAGCAGGTGACCGGAGTTATCGGTAATTTGGACAATGGAGGTGGTTTCCGATTGCCAGCCATTATTGGCGAAGGTGGCATAGGCACTGGCCATTTCCAGGGGCGTTAAGTCTACGGCCCCCAAGGGTAGGGAAATCACGGGGAGCATTGGACTTTTGATGCCCAAGAGGCGGCACGTTTCGATAACTTTGCTGAGGCCAACCTGTTGTCCAAGGGTCACTGCGGGAATGTTCCGGGAGGAAGCCAAGGCGGCCCGTAACGACATGGGCCCCGAAAAACTGCGGTCATAGTTTTGGGGAGTGTAGATTTCGCCGGCATCACGAAAGGTCACTGGCGAGTCGTTAATCGTTGAGTCTGGGGTGAACTTACCGCTGGCGTAGGCTTGATAAAACACAAAGGGTTTGAAGGCGGAACCGGGTTGACGCATGGCCTGGGTGGCTCGATTAAACTGGCTGGTTTCGTAATCAACCCCACCAACCACAGCTTTGATGTAGTGGGTTCGGGGATCAACCGCCACTAACGCCATTTGCTTGGCCCGAACTCCCCCCAATCGCTGCACAGCATTTTGAACCACCCGTTCAGCAATCTCTTGGGTTTTTAGGTCAAAGGTGGTTTGCACACGCATGCCCCCCTTAATCACCGCATCCCGACCAAAGCGACGGGTCAATTCCTGCATCACTGTATCGGTGATGTAGGGACTACGGCTGCCACTGAAGGAGGTAATGCTGCCTAGTTCGATCTCTTGTTGCTTGGCAAGGATCGCTTCTTGAGGGGTTATCCAGCCCAATTCCACCATCCGATCCAAGACCAGGCCCTGTCGTTCTTTAGCGGTTTTCTCGTTCGCAAATGGACTATAGGCCTCAGGGGCTTGAATAATCCCAGCCATCATCGCCGCTTCAGCAAGGGTCAGGTCCGAGGCGGGTTTATTGAAATAGCTTTTGGCTGCGGTTTGGACGCCATAGGTGTTGTGCCCCCAATAGACTTGATTGAGGTACATTTCCAGAATTTCATCTTTTGAGAAAATTTGCTCTAGGCGCAGAGCCAACACGGCTTCCGAAACTTTCCGGCCGAGGGCGCGTTCAGGGGTGAGAAAAAGATTCTTGACCAACTGCATTGTCAGGGTAGAGCCCCCTTCAACGGTACGTCCAGCGGCAAGATTGGCCAGTAGGGCCCGACTAATCCCAATGGGGTTAATACCGTTGTGCTGATAAAAGTGGCTGTCCTCAATGGCCATAACGGCCCGCTTCAGGTGGGGTGAAATTTCATTCAGGGGCACGACTTCTCGGTTTTCCTCATCGTGGAGGCTCAAAAGCAAGGAGCCATTGATGTCGTAGATGTGGGTGGTTTCACTGGGAATATATCCCCGCAGTGAGCGCACATCTGGTAAGTTCCGAAAACTAATGGCCAGGCCCAAGAGCCCCCCCGCCACCACCGCACTGCCCACCATGGAAACCAGGAGCACTGTTTGTCCGGCAACTTGGACAATGGCCTGGGCTAATCCCCGTCGAGTCGCCGAGGCAGGAGATTTTGGACTGATGGTGTTTGTTGGCACGTTGGCTTACCCAATCAGAGGTAATCTAGTAAGGCTACAAAATCATAGTAGTGAGAGCCATGGCTGGAGATGCATCAGTGCGCGGAATCTCCCGCGGTCTTGCCTGTCAGCATAGCATTTGGCCTGGACTCAGCTTGATCCTCTATTATGGCCCAAAACCTTTGACGCTGGGATAGGGCCAATTGAATTGCCGTTTTGAATGGGTTTTGTGTCTAACCAGCGATGTCTGAAGTATTAGTCCGATTACAGCGAGGCGTGAGTGAGGTTTTTCCCCATGTGCCTGATTCAAAACGGCCGGAAGAAAACCTTTGGCGGCGGCTAGAAACCACTGACCGACCCTTGCGAATCAAACTTGGAATTGATCCGACTGGGGCTGAAGTCCATCTGGGCCATAGTATTGTCTTGCGGAAACTCCGGGCTTTTCAGGATGCGGGCCATACAGCGGTTTTGATCATGGGGAATTTTACCGCCCAAATTGGGGATCCCACGGGTAAGTCGGACGTGCGCCCCCAACTCAGCCCAGGCCAAGTGGCAGAGAATGTGAAAAGTTATTTGGATCAAGTCGGACCAATCTTGGATTTCGAGACCCCCGGCCGGTTGGAAATTTGTTATAACGCCACCTGGTTAGAGGGGTTGAATTTAAGCAAAATTGGCGAACTCCTGGCGACGATGACCGTGGGGCAGATGCTGGCGAAGGAGGGGTTTGCTGAACGCTATCAGCAGGGGCAGCCAGTGTATTTGCATGAATTTCTCTATCCATTGATGCAGGGCTATGATTCTGTGGCCATCGAGAGTGACGTGGAATTGGGCGGCACCGATCAAAAGTTCAATATTGCGGTGGGGCGGGATCTACAGCGACATTTTCAGCTTTCCCCCCAGTTTGGGTTATTGATGCCCATTTTGCCCGGTACCGATGGGATACAGAAGATGTCGAAGTCCCTGGGGAATTATGTTGGCCTGGGGGAAGATGCGATTTCCATGTACTCCAAGCTGGAAAAGGTTCCGGATGCAGTTATTGATCAGTATTTTGAGTTGCTGACAAATTTACCCTTGGATCAATTGCCTGGGGATGCCCGCCAAAAGCAAAAGCTCTTAGCTACAGAAATTGTGACTCAGTATCATGGGGCGGAAGTGGCAGCCAAAACCCAGGCCGAGTTAGCAGCAATTGTCTTATCCGGGGTGACCCAAGATAGTGAGTTAATTCCAGAGTTTTCCTTAGCTGCGGTGACGTTTCCGGCCAAGTTTTTCTATATTCTCGGCTTAACCCCCCTGTGTGCCAATAGTAGTGAGGCGCGGCGGCAGGTACAGGGAGGCGGTGTCCGGCTGGAGGGGGAAAAAGTGACCGATGTGAATTGGCAGATTACCGATCCAGGAGAATTGGCGGGGAAAGTGGTTCAGGTAGGGAAGAAAAAATTTATTCGCTTTGTTGTCTAATCCACGAAACCACGGTAACTTGATAGGATAACTTGGTATTATTGTTTGCAGGCATTTGGGTCTGGTGACGATGGGTATTCAAATTGAAAATGTCTCGAAACAGTTTGGCAGTTTCCAGGCCGTAAAACAGGTGGATCTAACCATTCCCAGTGGTTCCTTGGTGGCGCTATTGGGGCCCTCGGGGTCAGGGAAATCGACACTATTGCGCTTAATTTCCGGTTTAGAAACCCCAGATACGGGGCGGATTTTGCTGACCGGGAAGGATGCAACCTATCAAAGTGTGCAGGATCGTAACATCGGCTTTGTTTTTCAGCATTACGCCCTGTTTAAGCACATGACGGTTCGGAAGAATATTGCCTTTGGCCTGGAACTACGGAAAAACCCCAAGGAAAAAATCCAAGCCCGAGTGGATGAGTTACTGGAATTAGTGCAGTTAGGGGGCCTGGGAAATCGCTACCCATCACAACTATCCGGGGGACAACGGCAGCGGGTGGCTTTAGCGCGGGCTTTGGCCGTAGAACCTGAAGTCTTACTCTTGGATGAACCCTTTGGGGCCCTGGATGCAAAAGTGCGGAAAGATTTACGGGCCTGGTTGCGCCGACTCCACGATGAAGTCCATGTGACGACGGTGTTTGTTACCCACGACCAAGAAGAAGCCATGGAAGTTGCCGATGAAATTGTCGTCATGAATCACGGAAAAGTTGAACAGGTGGGTTCTCCGGCGGAAATTTACGATAATCCAGCCAGTCCGTTTGTGATGAGTTTTATTGGCCCGGTGAATGTCCTCAGAAGTTCTTCGGGAATGTTTCAAAACCAGGCCGAGGCCCCCCAGTGCGATATTTTTCTACGTCCCCACGACATCATTATTTCTACGGATGCCAATGGCAGTTCTGCGCCGGCGCGGGTCAGTCGAATCATTCACTTGGGTTGGGAGATTCAGGTGGAGCTGACCTTAGATGATGGCCAAGTTCTAACTGCCCATTTAGCTCGGGAAAAATTTGACCAACTTCAACTTGAACCCAATCAACGTGTCCATGTGGCCCCCAAGGAATCAAAGGCATTTCCGCTGTTCTACTCGATTTAAACCTGACTCTGACTTCCAGGCCCCGACTGCCCTAACGTAATCCGCTACTGGCCGGACTGACACCATTGAATTGTTCCCGTGAGTTGATGATCCATGGGCCTTAGGGTTGGGTTTGTGGCCAAGAGTTGATTCGATTCTGACGATTTGACCCCAGACCGGCGACTGATGGTAATGTGCAAAATTCCCTGATCCCACGGCCGCAGAGAAGAATGCTTGAGTTCTACTTTTGCGGCTTGTACCCGGCCATTGGCCGCCCAACCAATGACTGAAAATTCCACAAAATCGCCAATTTGCCAGCCCATTAACCAGGCCGGGTCATAGACAGGTCGCTCAGTTGGAATATTAGAAGTATTGGCATTTGGGGAACTGATGATTGAAGGATAGGCCAAGGTGACATGATCTGCGCGAATCACTGGATAAATTGCTAACGACTCTAACCAGGCCTGGGAGCAGTGATCCAGAGCTATAGCAATATAGTATCTCAAGCAATTTGGGTGCTTAGAAGGCTTCTAACTGATGGGCACTGGTGGATATGGAGCATGGAGTCTCGTTCTAAATTGGTTAAGGATAATTAGTGAGTCTACATACTCAGGATAGAGTTGGACAACAAACCGAATAAGATCATCTACTGTACAGGCTTGACCCGTTCCACCCAGCCATTGATGAAACTCCTTATGCAAGTTCTTACTAATTGTTAGAAGATTATCAAGACTATCAGCTAATTTAGGGTAATCCTTGGCACTGTACAAATGATGAACATCAACCTCATTTTGACCATTGATTTCTGAAGCACCTGAGATTTGGCAAGTTTTCTTATCGCGTTCCTTCGCTTGCTCCTTTGCCTTGTTAACTGCTTGCTGTCGAGTACTATTTCCAAGAATAGGTAATAATTTCTGGACATTAATCTCAACAGTATTACACCATTTTTTTCGATAAGGATTTGTCAAATAATCAGCCATTACTCCTGCAATTTTCAGAATGCCCATTATAGAGAAAAGAAGTTGATCATTATCTTTCCTGAAATGAACATATATTTCAAGAGGTTTTTGAGAAGTTCTTATGATTTCAAGGATTTTTCTAAATGTTTTATGATCAGTTTTTAGGATTCTGATCGTTTCATGAACTGATATGTAGGAGTAATTATTAATAGTGACCAAGCTCTGGCAGTTTTCTAAAATCACTTGATCCACATGTGCTTTAAGATGTTGCTCTTGCTTTTTTTCAATTAGACACCTAAGCCTTGATGCAACAGCTTTATTTCTACTTCTACTAAGGCGGGTATAAATTATTTTCAATCCAGGTATGAGATAAATTCGCTTTTGTTTCCCTTGATGAAGATATTTATAGTGTTCTCCTAGGGTTAAGTTTAATTGATCCGCAAGATCATTTAGATCCGCAGTGTGAACTCCGAGAGCATTAGCAATATCTTGATCTTTGATTTGTAATTCGTTCATGGTGCGTCAATCAAACTACGGTACATGGTTTCGATGCGTTCAAAAATTCGTCTATCTCCGGTGTCGCTATCTGGGTGATAAATCTTGCTAAGGCGATAATAGGCATCCTTAATATCTTTTTCAGTTGCGGTTTCAGGATTCAGCCCAAAAACTTGCCAAGGTCGAAAATAAGTAAAAATATTTACGCCATTAATACAGTCACGCCCAGTTTGGACTTCTTCCCCCGGTAAAGTTCCAATCAGATCCCGGTAAAGCTGTTCCCAAGTGGATTTTTGAGCAAAGTTCAATTTTCCCAGTCCATCTGTTGCCATTTGAAACTTGCCATTTTTCCGTAGCGCTACGGCATTAGAGACCTTGAATTTATCGAAAATAGCCTGCTTGAGTTCAGGTAACATCAACTTTTTTCGTGTTTTCGGATTATCCAGAACAAAACGAGCCAATCCACTTAATATTTTGAGGTCATACCCTTGGGACTGGTGTAAGCGTTCAATCTCAGCTTGGATATGGGCCGGTAAAGCCTTAGTTGCCATAAAATCTCAAAATGTTCTGCTGTCCTATGTGCCAGTTTAGGGGACGATCTTTGGCCTGGCCTGGAAGTTTGCGATTTTTTCAACTTCTTGTATGATTTCTTAATCTTTTCCTCTGGCCTGGTCTTGCTAAAAAAAGCGCCTGATTTCCAATACCTCTGAAGTAGATAAAACTTGATACAGTGAGCTTAAATTACTAAGGTCTTCCAAGAAAAACCCATGCACGCCCTATCAATTCCCACATGGATGATTCATATTTCCAGTGTTTTAGAGTGGATGGTGGCCATGGGTCTAATTTGGCAGTTTGGTCAGCAGCATCCAGGCCAAGGATGGCAATGGTTGACCGTGGCGATGTTTCCGGCCCTCGTGAGTGCGATGTGTGCCTGTACTTGGCATTATTACGACAATGCAGAAAGTCTGGCTTGGCTTGTAACGCTCCAGGCCGGATTGACCTTATTAGGCAACACAACTCTTTGTTTAGCCGCAGCCTTGATTTTTTATCGCACCCAGGCCAAGCCTACATCCACCGAACTGTCCGCCACCCCAACACCCTCCGATAGCGAATAAACACTTCCTTTAGCGTGGCCTCCCACTATACTCAGTGAAAAGAATCACATTGCCTTCACTATCCGTTGCCACCAGTTGTTTATAGCCCGGTTGTCGATCAATACCCTGATCACTATTAATGGCTGGAATCACTGGAAAATTGACATCCTGCTCCTGAAGATAACGGTAAACATCCTCAACTGAACGCACCCAAAAACTCATATACCCATTGGTTTGACGCGATTGAGGTAAATCATCGACATCCGGTTCCGCTTCGTATAAACCAAACACCGCATGATTACTCCAAAACCCGTAATAGCTTTCATCTGGATAGCCTTCCCCAAGCCCCAACTGTTCATAAAATTGCTGAGCTGCTTCCAAGTCTTCCACCGGATAGCCCGTGTAGTCTAGCTCTAGAACCGGATTTTTAGAGTTATTGTTATCGACAATGAACGTATGGACTAACTCAAGATCATTGTTAAAAACCTGTGTCACCCAGGCCGAGTTTTGAAATGCATGTACCCCTTCTCCCTTGAGAGTTAAATCGTAAGTGGCCAGCTGCCCTGCACCCGGATCTGTCCCCAAGGCCAGGGCCTGGAAATTATCAACCATAATCGAAGCTGTGAGACCTTCATCCCCTTGGTCATAGTTAGGCCAATACTCAGAAACCAATGCCTCAGTAATTTTTACATCTCGCTCTTGACCCCGATTTTTAAGGCGAGTGTTATCAAACCACGTTGCGTTGGGGGCCAGTAATGAAGCAAGCGCGGCACTATCCATGGTTACCCAAGCGGTCATCACCTCTGCGGCGGCTTTGGCTAAGTTGTTATTCCGGGGAAAACCCTTCACGGTTGGGATGAAATCAGTCGCATGATAGAAATTGTTTTCCCATAGCATAAAGACATTTTCGTCCTGATCTAAACCCAAACAATAGCGATCACCGTTGATGGATTGGGGTTTGCCTAACAGTTCAACATCAGCCTTTTCGAGTCTTTCAAAGTCTGCGGCAAGATCTTCGACTAAAAACAGGGCATAACCATTGGGTAAATTGGGTTTGACTAGTGCCGTATCTTCGTAATGGTTGGCATCGAGAATAAATCTTCCCCCCTCAATATTAAAAGACGCTCTGGTGGATGTGACCGATTCAGGTTTACCGAGTAAGGGCGTATAAAAATCAATTGCTCGGTCTAAGTCATTCACTGGATAAGCAAAAGCAAAATCAAGGGTATCTGCGGTTCCCGGTTCTTGGGATTCTACGTCGTAATCGAGTGACCAGGTATCCGTTTGATAGGCCAGTTGCCATTCTTCCGTTGCTTCATCTTTCCTAAATGCTTGAAAGACTAAACCTTGATCGCTGTATTCCCAACGCACCCCCCCTTCGATCCCAACCCAATAGGTGGCAAGGGCATAGTCTTCACCAATATCAAACTCAGCCCGCTCAACAGTCATGGTTTCGGCAATCAGATTATCGGGGCGCTCAAATGATGCCCACTCTGCCGGAAGCTCAGACTCAATCGCCGCTACACCAACTTGGCGCATCCCACTCCGACTACTGATCCGAATACCATCCCCGACCCAATGGCTCAAATAACTGGGTGTATCCATGCGGAGATAGTCTTGCCAGGTTGCGATTATTTTTTCTCTCAATTCTGAGGCAGTATCTTCTTCACCCGTGACCAGAGGTTCGACTTCAAAGATAAATGGTGCTGGGGTGCCCGATGAGCCTTGCGATAACTCTGAAGCTTTAGCGCACCCCGTCATTTTACTGGTAGTGATTACGGCAAGCGTGGCTACCATTTGCTGAAAAAATTGGCGGCGCTTCATCGTTTTATTCCATCTAATGGATCACGGAAAATAATCCGTCTCTTGAGTAGTTGCACCATACCAGAGTCTCAAGGCCGTTCCCCCAAGCCAGATGACAGCCAAGTTCAAACTTGAAGAGCTGATACCAACTACAACAGGCCCCGATAGCGAATAAAAATTAAAATTGCTGCCCAGGAACCCAACGCCACTTTGAACGCCACCAGAATGTTCAAAATTGGAATCATCCCGCCACTGACCAAGGTTCCCAACTCTCCCAAGGGCAGGGCCAGGCCCATTAAGGTTAACCCCGAGAGAACAATGAACACCAAAACCGAGATTTTTTCCCAGGTGGCAATATTCCAGCGTTGATAGAGATTCTGCATCCACACCGGAGAGGAGGTAATCGCCACCAGGCCAATGGCCGTTCCCCCCGCTACCCCCGCCGCAAAGCCTCCCCCGGGGCTGAGATGCCCGCGACTCGCCAAGTCAATACTGACCAACGCAGCAAGCGGCGCCCCCAACCGGGCCAAAACAATCGAAGGCTGATCATTAAACTGCTCAATCTGACTCAGGGGTTTTTCATTGGACATTAAGTAATTGGCCCCCATGATCGCCATGGTGAACACCAGCACCTCAAACACCGTGTCATAGAGCCGATTCCGAAAAATAATCCCCGTCACCGCATTGGGCACCCCACTCTCCGCCACAATGGCTTTAACAATATCCAGGCCCGGATAATCCAAGCGGGGATTGGGCAACAGTAGCACCTTAATGATAAAAACCAGGGCCGTTAAACAATAGAGCCACTGCATGGGGGTGAGTTTCCAGGCCGGACGGGTCATCGGGTTTTCTCCATGGTCGGGATAGTACTTTCGGCAGCTTCCACGGGGGTTGGGGTGAGTTTAAGGCAAGTGTGATGAATCAAGGTGGGACTGATACTGGCCTGGAACAGTGCAAATAGGCGAGGGACTCGAATTAGGGTTTCAAAGGCCTGGGGAATCGCGGCCCCTGTGGGCATACAGATCCCATGAACTTCCCGTTGGGCTAAGGCTGATTTCAACTCCGGAATATCGTCGTAGGGCACTAACTCCAGCCGTAAATGGTAGGGGGCAATCACTTGGCGGTAGGCCGCGACAATTTCCGCAAAATGGGCCTGGTGCACCGGATCGCAAATGGACAAAGGGGCTGCTTCAGAATTCGGGGATTTTTTCGGGGCCTCTGAACACTGATCCGCCAATACCCCCAAGCGCATCACTAAAGACGACCGCACCGCCACCGCGTAGAGGGTAATGGACAACATTGTTCCCACCAGAGCTTCCGTTAAGGCCACATCCGCCGCGCCCAAGAGGGCATAAATCATCGCTGCAACGGCCCCTAAAATTCCCCGCGTCACGAGAGCATAGTAGGGATTGGCCTGGAATACCACCATCCCCGCCGCCAATGGGAACAGAATCATTATCGTGGCAATGGTTGGGTCAGTCTTATCAAACATCGTTATCGGGCCTGGGGAGTATTACTAGGGGTCTGAGGAGTGGAGCAGTAGGCCAACACATAGCCTAAAACCGTGTTCCAAATGGCCAGGGAAATCAGGGCTAAAATCAGCAACGGCCACTCATCGGGGATTTTGATCAGCAAGCCGATGATGATCGTCAAGGAACCCAAGGTATCCGCCACCGACAACCCGTGCAGCTTATAGAGAACCGAGCGTTTTGACAACAGGGGCCAAGTCCCCCAAAACCAGAAGATCAACCCCAGGCCAAAGCAGCCGTAACTCAGCAGATCTAACACTAGCGACCTCCTTGATCGAGTTGAGACAGATTAGGTTGTAGGGCCATCTCGGCCTGGGAGGCAATCGCATCATTAATCCGCTTCACCACATGGGCCAGCAACATTAAGGCTGCATTCCCAACACTGAGGATAATCACACCGACCACCCCAATCATCCAGTCATCCCGCAGTACCGACACCACCAGGATCATCATTGAAGTTTTCGTGGCGACACTGGCAAAAGCCAACATTTTCTGCCAAACTTCCCCCTGCTTCCAGGCCACCCACATCGGGATCAACAGGGCTACCAACATTCCCCACAACACCCAAATCATGGTTCATTCCTCAGAGTTGAATCGGGCCGCGCTAACTGATGCACCTCGTACCAGCCATCGTCACGATATTTGAGGACAATGGTTTTCGGGGTAAAGGTAATCAGAAAAATATCTAAGAAAATCAAGCCAGGAGTACGATTGGGTCTAACCCGCTCCAAGGTGACTTCTTCCCGGTCGTGGGGGCTGAACATAATCTCAAAGGCTTCGATGTAGGCCTTTGGAATCGCCCAGATAATTTCCTTGATTGCCCCAATCCAGTCCTTGAGGTTGGATTTAATTTGGGAACTGCGGGGCAAGACCAAGGCCACGACCACCCCAATGAAAATATTGGCCAAACTCAGATCCGAAGTCAGCAAAAACCAAATCGTCAGCCGAAGGGTTAAATCTAAAACACCAATCATGCCCAGACCCCCCAAAACAGCAGCGTCAAAATAATGCTCATCAGGCCAATTAGTTGCTCAAAGCGTTCCAAAAAGATTGGCAGCCGCCCGCACCAGCGCCGCACAATTAGTCCATAGGCCAACCAACCTAGGCCAATCACCAGCAGCGTTTCCCCCAATTTGGCGAGTTTATAGGCTGGCAAGTAAAACCCATTGCCCAACAACAGCCCTAGGAACAAAATCAGCAGCGCCACCCAGACGCCAACGGTTAACGGTTTTCCTGGGGATTCCGGCGATTGCCAGGCCACGGGGGTAAAAATCACCTTGCTGAACACCAACACTGTCCCAAAGGCGGCTCCATTCATCCACCAATTGGCCCCACCCACCAGGGATTCCAAGGCCTCAACTTTAGCCCCATAACCTGCCAAAAGGGGAAATCCACAAATCGACAGAGCCGGCAATGTCATGGCGAACCAGAGGGGGGCCGAAATGGGGGTTTTGGCTAAATCCGGCAAATTTCGGGTGGGTAAGGCACCAGTGGTTAAAAATAAGCTGGCTTTGGCCAGACCGTGGGCGAGGGCATAGAATCCAGCCGTGGGTGGACTAATCAAAATAAAGCCAATTTGGGAGACAGTACTCAGGGCCAACAGGCGTTTAATGTCGGTTTCAAAGAGGGCATAGACCACCCCCAATAGCGCCGAAGCCATCCCAAACAGTTGCAACATCGGGGTCAGGGATTCAAACATCAACCCCAAACGCACCAAGGGAAAGATCCCCGCCTTGACCACCGCCCCCGACAGCATCGCCGACACCGGAGATTCCGATTCCGCATGGGTGATCGGTAGCCACAGCCCGGAAATAAACACCCCCCCTTTGGTCAGCAACCCAAGAAAAATGAGGGCAATGCCTTCAATCGGGGCCTGGAGAAATCCACTAAAGGCAAAGGAATGGGTGGCTTGAAACACCAGCACTGCGCCCATAAGGTAGAACAACATCGCCACACTGCTGACAAACAGGTAGCGCATACTTACCCAAATGCAGCGTTCACTCCGGCCATAGGCAATCAACAAAAACGCCGACAGGGCAATGGTTTCCAGCCCCACATAGACCGTAATAAAGTCAGCACTGACAAAAATGGCATTCAGGCTACCGTGGAGAATCAACAACTGGGCATAGAAAAAAGCCGGTTTCCCCAAAGACCAGCAATAGGCCAGAACCGCCGCGCTGACTAGGGTATTGGTCAGAATAAAAAAGCTACTCTGCCGATCCACCATCAGGGTCACCCCAAAGCTATCCAACAGCTCAACGCTGAAAGATTCGGGACTAAACAGAGCCAGGCAGCCATAGGCGAGGGAAGCCACCAGGCCAAGCACCACACAAACGCGATCCACCTTGGGCAAGACATAGCTTCCCAGGCCCAGAAATAGGGGCAACAATACCCAAATAATCGTTAAATCTCTCATGGCAAATAGTGGCTTTCGATTTCGTCCAATTCCAGAGTGGGGTTATCTTTCGAGAGTTTCATCGCCGCAACAAGCATCAGGGCCTGGGTTGATAAGCCGATCACAATCGCAGTCAAAATCACGGCCTGGGGCACCGGATCCGCATAGGTCACTGCTTGTTGGGCATTCAAAATCGGCGTAAATACCCCTGTCCGGGCAGCAATGTGGACAAAGTAGGCGATCACCCCCGTGCTCATCACATCCAGAGCGATTATTTTCAGGAGAATATTCCGCTTCAGAATAATGCCGCAAAAGCCAATTAAGACCGTCAGTAAAATACAGACTTCGACCATGGAATTAGTCCTCAGAACAGCAGACAGAACCCATTCCCAGGAACCTCAAAACCTGGGCAGCCATCATCCACGGGTGGAGAACAGGGCGGGAGAATGGGCTAATCGGAAGCTACAGGCTCACTGGGGTGGGGGTCTCTGAGTCAGATTGCCCCCGATCTTCCAGCTTAGCGACCGCAGTTTTCAAGGCCGTTAATCGATCGGAAACGAGACGATCCGCCGTCACATAATTGAACAACCCCAGCCGCTCAAACCGTTTCAGGACTTTTTCACTCATCCCAACTAAATAGATTTCCAGGCCCTTGTCGGCAGCATCTTGAATCGCATTCTCAATCGCCAAGGAGGCCGTTACCCCCATCATGGGCACATCAGTTAAGTCCACAACCAAAACATCCGCCTCCCGCATGGCATTGTGTTCCCTTGCGATCGCCTTTGAGAGACCAAAAATCATCGGCCCACTCAGGTAAAACAGGAGAATCCGACCCGAGGCCGCATCTAGGAGGGCATTTTCCTCAGCGGTCAAACGGGCATCATCATCGGTATCAGAAATTAACTTCACCTCGGAGGATTGCAAGCTACTCAAGCGCTCAATGGTCAGGATATTGGCCACAAATACCCCAACCCCCACCGCCACGATTAGATCCACAAACACCGTCAGCAGCAGCACCCCATACATAATCAGGGAGCCCTTGACTGAGACTTTATGGGAGCGCTTCAGGAAACTCCAGTCGAGAATATCAATCCCCACCTTCAGGGCAATCCCCGCTAAGACGGCCATGGGAATCGGTTGAGTAAAGCGAGCGGCTCCCAGAACAACCACCAGCAAAATCAATGCCCGCGTAATCCCTGAGAGTGCAGTTTGGGCCCCCGTTTGAATATTGACCACCGTGCCCATGGTTGCCCCAGCCCCTGGTAAACCACCACAGATGCCCGAGACAATGTTGCCAATCCCCTGGCCAATCAGTTCTTTGTCGGACTTGTGTTCGGTGCGGGTCAAGCTATCGGCAATCACTGCAGTCAGGAGGGTATCAATACAGCCCAACATTCCGAGCATCACGCCATCGACGAGCATCCGAGTAATTTGACCAGTGCTAAAGGTCGGCATCACAAACTCGGGTAGGCCCATCGGAATTTCACCCAAGTCGCCAATCCGAGCCAGGCCGGCGTTTTGAAACAGAGTCAGGGATAAGGCGGTACCGACAATTAAGGCAATCAATTGTGGAGGCACAAGTTTTTTGACCTTTTTAGGGGTGAAGAAAATGATCCCCACCGTTATAGCCGCCAAAACCGTAGCGATTGGATCGATATTGGTTAAAAGTTCGGGAATGGCCTGGACGGTACCTAAGACGCCTCCCTTGGGCGTGGCCTGGCCGAGAAAGGGGCCAATCTGCAAAATAATCAAAATCACGCCAATCCCGGACATAAAACCGGAAATGACACTGTAGGGCATCAGGGTAATATACTTGCCGAGCTTAAAGACCCCAAAAATAATCTGAAAAATCCCCGCGATCATCACCACCGTAAAGGCCATGGCCAGGCCCTGATCCGGGTATTGCGCCGTCAAACTGGCTACGATTCCGGTCATCACCACTGTCATTGGCCCGGTGGGTTCAGAAATTAACGTCGGTGTTCCGCCAAACAGGGCCGCAAAAAAACCGACACAGACAGCCCCATACAGGCCCGCAATTGGCCCAGCCCCAGAGGCAACTCCGAAGGCCAAGGCTAAGGGTAAGGAGACAATTGCCGCCGTAAGCCCACCAAAGAGATCACCCCGTAAATTTCGAAAATGTATCCGATTTGTTAGTGTCATGCCCTTGGTCTCAGAACCAAATAAATATTGAAATTAGCCAATAAAATTTAAAAACAGCATTTGTCAGAATCTATCACTTAATCTTAACCATAGATTGTTGTTGGTTATAAGTTTATCTGATATTGATTTTCGTCATTGTTGCTAAAAGTAAATTTTATGAATCTAGGCTCCGGTTCTCAAGCTCGACCCCTGCGGGATCGGAATGGATAATACCCAAGGGCAAGAAAAATCAATCCGCACCAGGCCAGGCCCAGCACCGCGCCGTAGGGCATTAAAACCAAGGCCAGGGAATGTCCAGGTTCACCCATCGGTACCCCAATTGCCGTCAAGCCAAACAACCAACTGATGACCATAGCCCCCACCACCCCGGCAAAAATCATCGTCATCAGGGTGATGGCTAAACTCCAGGCCCCGGTCAAGCCGGTGTGATGTAACTCATGGATGAGGGCTAAGGTGGCCATGCCAATGGGAAACCCAATCAGGGGTAGAACAAGATCAAAGGCTGGCGGAAAAAATAAGCCCAGGCAGAGGATCAGAAAGCTTAAGCCGAGGCTGATAATCCCCACATAAAACCAAGGAATCCGCCTTCCCTGCAGAGTCAAGACCTGGGCCACAAGGCCAACAAAAAATAGGGTCAAGCACCAGGGAATCCAAAATTGACTAAAGACCGCAAAAATTGCCCCAACAACAGTCCAAAAAGCCGCCGCCGTTCCCAGGAGCCGTAGGCCCCACCCCCCCACCCCAGATTGAGTCAAAACCACTGGCATGGTGGTACTGCCAAGGCGAGCTAGAAACAGGGGCGTAAACATTCCCGCGATCAGGGCAATGACGATCAAGAACATCGGCAACAACAGTAGTGGGAGTCGTTGTCCCAGCCATCGCCAGCTCCACCCATTTTGAGATGCCACTGCCCAAAAGCCCCCAGGTCTAAACGATTTGCTAAAGACTATCCCCTCTGAACCTCTAACTCAGGCCCAACACCGGCAGGGTCAAGCCCACCAGCAGCAAAGCCTCTGTCCACTCTACCACCGCCCCATAGGTGTCCCCCGTATGCCCCCCCAGTTGCCGATTAAACCAGGCCCCGCTACCACAGCTGAGGATGATGCTCCAACCCAAAATGCCCACCAGACCTGGCCAAGCCCGCCAATTCAACCCCAAGGGCACCCCACAAATCACCATCAACGCCAACAGGCCAGGGAAGTAATCCTGGGGAAACCGACAGGTACTTTTGTGCAGTGCCCCTTTTCCGTCCGCCTTGAGATAGGGATAGTTGGCAATGGCCCACACCTGCCCCCAGCGTCCCCAGGCCAAAACAAAGGCCAAACTCCAAACCTGATCCGCGGAAATGGAACTCAGGGCCACAAGTTTCAGAGCCAAAATCATCACCGCCGCCATCACCCCAAAGGCCCCAGTCCGACTATCCGCCATCACCAGCAACCGCCGACTCGGATCCAAAACCGCCAACCCATCCGCGGTATCCATGGCCCCGTCCAAATGCAGCCCCCCGGTCAAGGCCACCCAAGCTCCCACCACTAGTCCCGCCCGCACCAAATCGGTCAAGCCCAGCACGGCCAACCCCCAGTTCAACCCGCCCAGAATCAACCCCAACAGAAGACCAATCCAGGGACACCAACGGGCAATTCCCGCCAATTCAATCGGCCAGGTTTTTGGTAAAGGTAAGGTTGAATAAAAAACCAATGCCCCTAACCACTGCCGCCAAATCCGTGCCATCGCTGTGTTGCCCTTAAGGTTGGGGGGTGGCCACGACCACGGTGCGCTGTTGGGGTTTCAGGGCCCGGGCAATCCGCTGTAGGTCTGCGGGCGTAACTGCTTGCAATTGATCCAGTTGCTTGAATACATTGCGCCAATCCCCGGTTTTCACGGTATATTCCGCCAAGAGTTTAGCCATGCCTTCTGTGGACATCAGGGTTTGGAGTAAATCCATCCGGGCCTGGGTTTGCAGTCGCTGGAGTTCCGGAGGTTCGATGGGGGTTTCTCGGAGGCGATTGAGTTCGGTTTCGATGGCCGCGGCCAGTTCAGCGGGGGTATGGCCTGGGGCGGGCAATCCATAGATGGCAAAGCGATTGGGATACTTATTGCCGGGATAGCCCACAAAGGCCTGGACGTTGAGAGCAATTTTGTCCTGCACCACCAATCGTTGAAATAATCGAGAAGTGCGGCCTTGGGTCAACACTTGGGCTAACAATTCGTAGAGGGGATAATCAGCATCTTGAAACGCTGGACAGGGATAGGCCTCTAAATAATAGGCTTGGCTGGGGAGTTGCAGCGTGGCCTGGCGGGGGGCAGTAATTTCCGGTTCTTGGATGGTGACCGGAGGGGGCAACGGCCGGCGGGGATAGCGACCAAAATAACGCTCAGCTAGGGTTTTTACGGTTTTTGGTTCCACATCCCCCACCAGAACCATGGTCAAGTTACCGGGTGCGTAGTAGCGCTGAAAAAAATCCGTAACGTTTTGGCGGGTCAGGTTGGCAATATCTGCTTCGTAGCCAATGACCGGGCGGCGGTAGGGATGCTGGGTAAAGGTGGTCTGCAAAAAAGTATCAAACAAGCGGCCCGAGGCTGAGTTTTCGCTGCGCATCCGCCGTTCTTCTAAAATCACTTGTTTTTCCGTAAAGAAGTCCCGAAAGACTGGCTGCAAAAACCGCTCCGACTCCAGGGACATCCAAAGTTCCAGTTTGTTGGCCGGAAAACTATAGAAGTAACGGGTGGCATCCGCCGAGGTTGTGGCATTTAACCCGACCCCCCCGGCCTGTTGGACAATTTGCCCATACTGATTGGAGATCACAAACTGGCTGGCCTGGGCTTGAACGGCGTTGAATTGGTCTAAGAGTTCCGCAATGTTTGGAGTCTGCTGCTGTTTGGCTGTTTGGAGTTGGGCAAATAAATCATCCAGTTGTGTCAAGTAGGGGGCTTCTTTGCCGTAGTTGGTGGTGCCAATCTGTTCAGTGCCTTTGAAGGCCAAGTGCTCAAGGTAGTGGGCGACTCCAGTTTGGCCATCGGGTTCATCCACACCGCCAACATCCGCATAGGTGAGAAACGAAATTACCGGGGCCTGGTGTTGCTCCATGACAATAAACCGCATGCCATTGGCCAGGGTAAATTCACTGATTTGCTGCATGGCCCGTTGGACATAGGGAACAATTGAAGGCGTGGTGGTGGCGGCTAAACCGGGAGAAGTCCCAAGGCAAAACAGGAGAATCAGTCCCGTCCACACCCAAAACCCTTTGAGGAAATATGGCCATCGCCGCTGCCAAAGACACAATTTTCTCATGGGCCCAATAGGACTGAAGCTAGGATTGATTTCCCTGCTCCAAGGTAGTCAAGAAACAGAGGAGTTCCGATTGCCGTTGTTGGGCGGTATGGAGAGAATCCAAAAACTGGGACTCCCGCTCCACCTGCTCCACAAGGATATCGAGAATTCGTTGTCGCCGCGCTTGATCCGCCTCCAAGTGTTCCGCCAACGCTAGAACTGATCCCACCAACTTTTCCACGTTTTTGACGGTTTGGGCGTGGACGGTTTTCATATCCCCCAGGATTTCGGTGCTGGCGGCAATGGAGCGGGCATTGGAGTGGATCATTTGCTCGAGGCGGCCAATCCGTTGCTCCAGGCCCTGGATAGATGCCGCAAACTCAGCCATGGGCGGATCGTTAAAGTTCATCGAATAAAGTTGCTCACAAGCCAGAAGATCACAAAGACAATCACACTAATTCCAGCTTCGGCGGAGAGCGTTAAGGGCAGAATTCCGCTACTAAAGAGGGCCGCCCCCAGGCCAGCACCCACCATGAGGGCCACTAGGGTAATCAAAAAGGCTCGCCCAAGGCGCTGTTCTTTGCGATTCAGCCAAACTAAATTAAAACCAACCCCTAAGGCGAGGAGCAGAGCTAAGGAATCGTGGTTAACCACCAGGCCCAGGCCCGCCAAGGCCCCATAGACCCCAGTGGTAATCAGTAACTGTTTCGGTTGCGGTTGGTCCAGCCATTCCTGGAGTTGGACATTAACTCGATTTGAGGCTGGTTTCGGCTGCTTTTTCGGGGTTTGTTCGGCAATGCGTTCGGCAAAGCGAATCCGCTCGGGAACTTTAATTTTTCCTTCTTGGCGTAACCGTAACCGATCCATCAAAATCGCGTCATAGGCGGCTTCAATGAGTGTTCGAGAGCGTTCGTCGTCTAAGTGGGCCTGGAGTAACGAATCCCGCGCTGCCTGAATCTCTTCAAAGGTGGCCTCCTGCGATACCTGTAGTTGCTCGTAGGGAGAGGGTTGTTCGCTCATTAGTCACAATCCATGGTTCTTAAACGGGCGGTCGTCGATGGTTAATAGAAGTTAAGTTTATCGGCAACAACGATTAGTCCCTGCAGACTCAGTCGAAATTTTCCACCAGGCCACAACTCATTTTAGGATAACAAACCCATCGGAAATTATAAAAATTGTCTCAACTCCCGGGCCTGGATTCTTCAAGACAATCTGGTCAAGTCCTAAAAATCAGGTTCACCGCCACCGGGCTGTTGCCGCAGGTAATCGAGAAATTCTAAGAGTTCATCATCATTGAGCTGTTGCCGGGAACGCTTTTTGTAGGTGCGTTGCAAATAACTCCGACCCTCGGCCTCGGTCCAGCCTAGTCGTTTCAGTTCAACACTGGTTTGGGCAATGATGTCCGAGAGGTCTAGGGGGGGTGG
>CAZZCG010000014.1:0-94823 GCA_964653145.1 uncultured Synechococcus sp.
GCGGATGGGGAGCACTCGGGCGCGACCGAAACTCTGGGTGAAATTGAACTGCAATAAAAAAGGGATGGCTGGGTAACTCGACAATTTCCACTAGGCGACCATCGGGAGAGGTGCCACTAATGCTGTAGCCGGTTTCAATAAACAAACTCCGATAGGCATTATTAAATTCATAGCGGTGGCGGTGGCGCTCATAGATCACTTCTTCCCCGTAGAGATGGGCTGCTAAACTACCCGGTTGTAGGCGACAGGCATAGAGTCCTAAACGCATTGTCCCCCCCAAATCCACAACATCCTGTTGCTCCGGTAGGAGGTGAATAATTGGGTTGGCGGTTTCTGGGTCAAATTCAGCGCTGTGGGCGTCAGGTAAATGGGCAAGGTGGCGGGCCCACTCAATCACTGAGCACTGCATCCCCAAACACAGACCCAAAAAGGGTGTGCCAGTTTCCCGGGCGTATTGAATTGCTAAAATTTTCCCATCCACACCCCGCACGCCAAAGCCCCCAGGGACGATGATGCCTGAGACCCCAGCCAGGTGTTGGGCCGCCCCCTCTTTTTCAATGTCCTCAGAGTTGACCCAGCGAACCCGCAGATCACTTTCCGAGCTAATGGCGGCATGACGCAGAGCTTCCATCACGGACAAGTAGGCATCGGATAAGCGGACATATTTCCCGACAATGGCAATTTCCACCGTGTGTTGGGGGCGGTAGAGGCGATCCACCAGTTCTTGCCAGCGGGTTAGGTTGGGGTGGCGTTGTTCCAGGTGCAGCAGTTCTAGTACCTGTTGGGCCAGGCCCTCCCGTTCCATAATCAGCGGAACTTCATAGATACTTTTGGCATCGGGGGCAGGAATGACACAGTTCACCGCCACATCACAGAACTGGGACATTTTTTCCTTGATTCCAGGCTGTAATGGCCGATCACAGCGACAGACCAAAATATCTGGCTGAATCCCAATGGAGCGCAGTTCTTTAACGGAATGTTGGGTGGGTTTGGTTTTCATTTCCCCAGCGGAGGGAATCCAAGGGACGAGGGTAACGTGCATGTAAATTACATTTTGTCGCCCTACTTCAGTTCGGAATTGCCGGATCGCCTCCAGAAAGGGTAAGGATTCAATATCGCCAACGGTTCCCCCAATCTCAATAATCACCACGTCCGGATTGGTATCCTTCGCGACCCGTAAAATCCGTTCTTGAATTTCGTTGGTAATGTGGGGAATGACTTGTACCGTACCGCCCTGGTAATCACCCCGCCGCTCTTTGTTTAAGACTGCTTGGTAAATAGAGCCGGTGGTCACGCTATTGAGACGCGACATGGGGGTATCGGTAAAGCGTTCATAATGGCCCAGGTCTAAATCTGTCTCAGCCCCGTCATCAGTCACAAACACTTCCCCATGCTGAAATGGGCTCATGGTGCCGGGATCCACGTTGATATAGGGATCGAGCTTGAGAATGGAAACCGAGTAATCCCGTGACTTCAGTAAGCGCCCCAAACTGGCTGCCACAATTCCTTTGCCGATACTGGAGACAACACCACCGGTGACAAAGACAAATTTAGTCATGATTCTGAACAGCCTAGATATGATGAAACGGGATTAGAGTGAACCTTTGTAGCCCGAGAGTTGGGCCAACTGTTGCAGGGTCAACATTCCCGGATAGAGCTTACCATTGATTTCCCAGGTGGGGTAGGCTTGAATTTTGGCCTGCTGACAGAGGCTAGGTTTGGCGTTTTGCCCCGTGGGATCGCACTCGATGTAGTTCACTTGACTGGCGGCAGCGCCCAGTAATTCTTTTTGTTTTTTACAGAATTTGCACCAATAGGCCCCATACATCTTGGCCCCAGTCCGATTGAGGTGATTGACCAGATTTGTGGTGTTAGTTTGGGCTAGGTATTGGGGTTGTGCTTGGGGCCTGGCCTGGCTGGAGACTACGGTTGTTGTCATCGCAACCATTCCCAAAATTAGGGTCAATCCTAATGTTAAGCGCGGTGCAAAGGGGTGCATGGGTTTAATTCGGTTGTGGGCATCTCTATCCTAGTCCAGGCCCAAGTCCCCAGCCCAACCGCATTCGGAATTAGTAATCCAAACTAACCAGATGTGCTTAGTTCCTCAATGGCCTCTTGCTGTGCGGCCTGATCTAAACGGCGTTTACGAGCATAGAGTTGGATAACGACACCGAAGGTGATGATGCTGGCCCCAATCCCCAGAACCGTGGTGTTGATCGGCAGTGTGTTTTTAAAGATTGCTAAAAGGACGATAATCCCCAGTAAAATCGTTGGAATTTCATTAATCCGGCGCATTTGAATACTGTTAAATTTGCACGTCCCTGCTTCGAGCTGTTTAATCAGTCGCCCACACCAATGATGAAAGCCGACCAAAAGCACCACCAAGGTTAACTTAATGTGGAGCCAAGTTTCGTGGAGTAGGTCAGTCTGAATGACAATCATGCCCACAGCCATGGCAATCGTAAAAATCATGGCCGGATTCATGATCAATTTGTAGAGACGCACTTCCATCCGGTTATATTCTTCCCCCAAGGCAGCTTTAATAGGTTCCGGCTTTTCCTGGGCTTCAATGTGATAGACAAAAAGTCTGGGCAGGTAGAACAAGCCAGCAAACCAGGCCACGAACCCAAGAATGTGAAAGGATTTAAACCAGAGATAGGCCATAGGATTAGGTTCAGAGAACTACGTGACGACAAAATAACATTACCCCCGATGGTAACAGGGCCTGGAATTGTCCCGATCTCCCCTTAACAAAACTGTAGAAATTCTGGGATCGCCCGCTGACCTATGTTCCTCAGGAATGAACCACAAGATGCTTGAAGCTCAAATGGATAACTCCTTGGCAGTCTCGCGCTTGCAGAGATAACGATGAAATTAGGAGTTCCTCAGCTCAGAAAATATCAATCAAGTTGCAACAAAAAACCCCAAGATTACCGAAAATCCCGAGGTTAATTGTTAAAAATTAGCTTTGATTAAACCAAACTAAAGGCGAGTCGTACCTTAGTAGAGTTCTTCTTCTTGGTGGGTCATAATTGTACAGTCGGATTTCGGGTAAGCCACACAGGTGAGAACATAGCCTTTTTCAATTTGATCATCATCCAAGAAGGACTGGTCGGATTGATCGATTTCACCGGAAACAATTTTGCCAGCGCAGGTTGAACAGGCTCCAGCCCGACAAGAGAATGGTAAATCCAGGCCCTGCTCTTCAGCTACATCCAAAATGTATTCATCATCGGGTACATCAATGGTGGTATTGAGACCTTGGGCCTCGTTAATTAATGTCACCTTATAGGTCGCCATGCAATCGTCCTCTTCACTTACGGAAACGGCATTAGAGCAAGTACAGCAAGTTTCCCTAGATGATTTAGGGGGCCAAATGCTCCATCTCTGATACTAGGGGAAAATCTTCCGTTTGTTCGGCCCCCAGGCCGGGTGTTCCAATGGTTTTTGCAAAGGGTTCCATAAGATATATTCAATTTACTTATCAATCCCCAACCATCACCCCTGAGGATATCCTTCAGAATTTTGTTGCCCATTGAAACTCATTAACGGTGCATCAAGGACGACGACGGGCCGGGCGGCGCTGACGGGCGCGATTTAGTTCAGTACTCATCTGCTCAAAAATATCTCGCTGTAACCAGGGATATTCGCTGACCCAAAGGCGGTGACGGGGTAAATAAATATCTGAAATCTTGTCAATCTCCTCCAGATCCGGTTGCCGAGATAGCACCACCATTTCCGCCTGATCCCCTGGCCGAATCACCCGATGTTTTGGACTGAGACGGGCCTGCATTCTGGTTTCAAAGCCGGTATTGTCCCCGATTTCCAAGTTCAGACGCCGTTCCCGCTTTTCGACAATGACCAACTCCCCCCATTGATCCACAGATTCCTCCTTGCCAATCAGTTCCTCGGTGACATACACATCAATTACTTCCCCTTGCCAAACCCCACTGTAGGGATAACGACGATAGGTCTGATTCCGAAATGAAGCGGTAATGGCCGGCCCCCAGAGCCAATACAACCCTGCCACCAGGCCCGCCACCAGTTGAATGCCATGGCCCACATAGCTGAGGGGAAACCAGACCGCCACCACCGCCACCACCGAGAAAATTAATCGCCGCAGAAAATCAGGGACTTTACCCCAGACATAGCGATATTGCCGCCCCGTGGCCACCGCTGGAATGAGTTGTTGGAATTTTTGCCGAGTCAGGGGTTTAAGCATAATTTGGCAGCAACCAGAAAGAATAAACTAGAACCTTACCGGGCCTGGGCAAAATTGGCTGGATCTTGATCCCGTCGGTGTTGGGTGGGAATGGGCGCCCCCTGGGCCTGGCCAACCAATGCTGCGGTATGTTCCAAGGATTCCCGCAGTCGCTTCGCCGCATAGATTGACATATCCCGAGGCACACTGATCCGATCTCGGAGATACCGCAAACCCTGATCAGAGCCCAGAGGTGGGGTGATGGATTCTCCGGTCATCAGATGGGTTAGGGCCGCCCGAAGTGCTGAGTCGAAAATTTCCACTGGGGCCGGATTAACTAGCAGGAGTTTATCCCGATGCTTGAGAACTCGATGTAGGGCCTCAATTCGACTGGTTTCTGGTTCTGGGTAACGGGCATCGGGCAAAGTCAACCAAGGCCCCGCATCGACCCATTGTTGGTTGATGTGTGTGGTTCGGTCAGAGTTGGCAAAACATCCGCCCATTTGAGGTGGGAGATCGTGGACATGGGTATGAAAATCGCTTTGGGTACCCCGATAGGTGGAACGAGTCTCCAGGGCAGCAAACCAGGCCCCGATATGTTCGTTTTCATCCCGCATGCCGTAGCCCTTGTAATAGAAGAGACTGGCGTGCATCCGTTCCACATAGGGGATAAATACCAGATCGGCGGTGCTAAACTCCTCTAAAAAGTAGGGGCCTGGGGTTTGGGCTAGGGCTTGCTCCACATCTTGAATCACCTCCAAGAAAATCTGTTGATGACGAGCTTCCTGCTGGGGATTAGCCCGATAGCACAACCAACTACACCAGGCCCGAAAAAGTAAGCGTTCCAGACGGCGTAGGGGTAAGACACAGGGGTCGGTCATGCAGTAGGTTAGGGGCCCAAAGGCCGTTTCTAGGGCGATTAAGATGTCATCACTTTCCGTAATGAGTTGCCCATCCAATTCCAGGGCCGGTAACATCCCAGAGGGTACCCGCTGCTTGTACCAGGCCTCCTTAGAGCCATAGCAGAACATCGTGACCTTTGTGACTCGATAGGGAATTTGTTTTTCCTCAAGCCAAAGCCAAACCTTCTGACAGTAGGGACACCAGGCATGGTGATCGCGATAGAGGGTGACCCGGATATCAGCCTCAGACTGCCCAAATAACCGTAACTTGGCCTGGGAATTGGTGGGGCCATTGACCGGATCCACGGCATAGGTAGCTGTCAATTGAGTCAGGTCAGGCCAACTGAGGGGAGCATCCATAGATGGGTTGAACTAGAGGTCATGGAAAGGAAAGTCGTCATCCCAAGCAAACATTTTTCCCTGGGAAAACATCCTCCATTTTAGGCTACTCTACCCCTGGAAGCCTGAGGCTTTGCGGACTGAGGTTCTCCTCAATGGGCATGGACAGGGACGCGGACATCGGCATCCAGCCTGGCGTTATCCTGACCATTGCGCGGTTGGATCACCCCATAGCCCCCATGATTACGTTCGTATATGACGTTGATCTCACCGGTTTCACTGTTGCGGAAAACATAGAAGTCGTGGTCCACCAACTCCAATTGTTCCAAAGCGGACTCAATGGACATGGCCGGCATGGCAAAATATTTGACCCGGACAACTTCCTGGGGTAACTCAGGGGCCCGATCACCCACTAAATCCGAGACCAAATCTGGATTCTCAATGGCTGGAACATCTTTGGTTCGCGACTTGTCTTGCCGTTTTTCTTTCAACTTCCGCAGCTTCCGGGCAACTTTATCGGCGACTAAATCAATACTGGCGTAGAGGTTATCGCTGCTCTCTTCGGCCCGAATAATGGAACCATTGACGTAGATAGTCACCTCAGCGGTTTGTTTTGTCGTGATCCGGGGATTGCGGGCGACGGAGAGATGGACATCAATTTCTTGGGTAATGTTCTGAAAATGACCAGCGGCGCGTTCCAATTTTTGTTCAACGTAGCTGCGGATGGCATCTGTGATATCAATGTTTTTACCGTGAATCACAAGCTTCATAAGGGTTGCCTCCGTTCCTTAGGGATTACGATCACCGTAACACTTTCGTATTGGGGATAACATCACTTCCAGAGCTTGTTAATGATATTTTGCTTTCCGTGACAATTCTTGGCCCTGATTGGGACTTCCACTGGTCTATTTTCTCTTGACACCCTTGGCGCAACCCTTTCCAACTCCCACTCGCTGTGATCTCTACCAGGCCCCGTTGATTCCTTACCTTGAGGCCTGGGCCTGGCAAAAGACCTTAGTTCAGCAACGCCGCCTAAACCCTGACCTCCCTCCGGCCATGATCGTCTGTCAGCACCCCCCGGTGTATACCCTCGGCCATGGGGCCACCCTCGACCATCTCCGCTTTGATCCCCACCATCCCCCTGCGCCCCTGCAACGAATTGAACGCGGCGGCGAAGTCACCTATCACTGTCCGGGTCAAGTTGTTCTTTATCCGATTCTGAATTTAAAGCGCTATCAGCCGGACTTACATTGGTATCTCCGTCAGTTGGAGGGGGTGGTGATTGCAACTCTGGAGCAATTTTACCTAAAGGGAGAGCGCTTTCCGGGGTTGACGGGGGTCTGGCTGCAGGGACACAAGATTTGTGCCATCGGGATCAAGGTCAGTCGCTGGATTACGATGCATGGCCTGGCGGTAAACGTATCTGCGGATTTGTCAGGGTTCCAGGCCATTGTTCCCTGCGGACTTAGTGAGCATCCCGTGGGAAATCTGGCTCAATTTTGCCCTGGGATCACAACAGACCAAGTGGAAAAAGGACTACTCCAGGCCCTGGGAGCGGTCTTTCACCTGACTTTTAAAGAACAACCTTGGCCAATTTCAGCCCAAACGCCTGTTGTCCACAAAATTTAACAGTTCTAGCTATCCCGCAAACCCTGGCCTGGAGCGGAACTGCCTCGGAACTCTAAAAAAATTATTAAAAGCCAGGAAATTTAAGGATCATTTCACAAGTTTTACGGTAAGTAACGGCAACTTTCAGGGCAGAATCAGAGTCTAAAGAAGCGTAGGCCACATTTTTGGCTGAAAAATCCCTCTATAACCTTTAGGTAAATTATCTTCCCTAACCTTTACACCCCTTGGTACGGATATATCGCCATTCCATGGGTTTCACTCTCCAAGCCTGATCCAGTATCCTGTAAATATAAACTCATACTGACTTCGAGATATTTATCTAGCCAACTCATCTTACTTTTGCAGCTTCCCTACTGTCCCTTACCCCCGGACTCCCTATGACCAAAACAGCTAGTGCCACCCCCTCCTTGCCCCTCAATACCGATATGGTGCGCACCTACCTCCACGAAATCGGCCGTGTTCCGTTGCTAACCCATGAGCAAGAGATTGTTCTGGGAAAACAGGTGCAGCAATTGATGCGCTTGCGGGAGCTAGAAGAAAATTTGACCACTGAACTGGGTCGCGCCCCTTCCCTGGCAGACCTGGCCACCGCCGCAGAAATGTCCCCAGAAAAGCTGAATGTGACCCTCCGCAAAGGTCAACGAGCCAAACAAAAAATGATTGAGGCAAACCTACGGTTGGTGGTTTCCGTTGCTAAAAAATACCAAAAACGCAACCTGGAACTGTTGGATCTAATCCAAGAAGGTACCCTTGGCCTGGAACGGGGGGTTGAAAAATTTGATCCCACGCGGGGCTACAAGTTCTCAACCTATGCCTATTGGTGGATTCGCCAGGCCATTACCCGAGCCATTGCCCAACAAGCTCGCACCATTCGCCTCCCGATTCACATCACCGAAAAACTGAACAAGATCAAACGCACGCAACGGGAACTTTCCCAAGGTCTAGGGCGCAGTGCCACCCCGGCGGAAATTGCCCAGGCCCTGGAGTTAGAACCAGCTCAAATCCGTGAGTACCTGACCTTAGCTCGCCAGCCCATTTCTCTGGATCTGCGGGTCGGGGATAACCAGGACACGGAATTGGGAGAACTCTTGGAGGATGAAGGGCCCTCGCCGGAACAATTCACCACTGGGGAAGCACTCCGGGATGACATGCACCACTGGTTAGCTGAACTGACCCCCCAACAGCGGCAAGTCTTGAGTTTGCGCTATGGCCTCACCGATGGTCAAGAACTCTCCTTAGCTAAGGTCGGTGAACAACTCAGTCTGAGCCGTGAACGGGTGCGGCAATTGGAACGGCAAGCCCTTGATCATCTGCGGCGGCGGCGGCATCAAATGCGGGAATACTTGGCCAGCTAAGGATGCAAGTCCCCACTGCGACAGATTGGATCAAAAGACTTGGCCTGGAGTCCCATCCAGAGGGTGGCTACTTTCGAGAAACCTATCGAGCTTCCGGAATTATTCCAGGCCAAGTTTTACCCTCGTCTTTTGCCGGTGGGGATCGAGTCTTCAGTACCGGGATTTACTTTCTGTTGAAGTCGGGCCAATCTTCGGCTCTGCATCGTATCCAATCCGATGAGCTTTGGCATTTTTATGCTGGTTCCGGGTTAACCATTGTCACCCTTGCTTCCACTGGAGAACGCCGAGATCTGTTGCTTGGGTCGAATTTTGAGGAAGGAGAACAATTCCAGGCCTGGGTTCCGGCGGGATCATGGTTTGGAGCCTATGTGACGTCAGCGGATAGTTATGCCTTAGTGGGTTGTACGGTTGCCCCTGGCTTCGATTTTCGGGATTTCGAAATGGGGGAGCGACAATCTTTAATTGATCAGTTTCCCCAACACCAGGACATCATCTCCCGCTTAACACCAACCCCCATAGCTTAGCTGTTCAGGCAAGCTTCAAGACTAAATTATCCCTAAACGTCTCAATGCTCCGAACACCTAGCGTTTCTGCAAACAATCTGAGGCCTTTAATGCGGCGATATTGGGGTTGCCGGTACAAAATAGGGCGGTGGCTATTTCGGCCTGGAGGAGTTCAATAAAGTCAAATAAACACGCTTCGGATTCGTAGGCGGCTTGTAACATGGGGCGGGCTAACCCCACTAAACTCGCTCCCAGGCCAAGGGCTTTGACCACATCCAGACCATGACTGATACCCCCGGAGGCAATTAGGGGTATGTTGGGAAACTGTTGATGAATTTCAACTAGGCAGTCTGCTGTGGGAATGCCCCAATCGGCAAAGGTTTGTCCCAAGCGTTTTTGGCGCATATCCTGGGCCCGCGCTCCTTCCACTTTTGCCCATGAGGTTCCCCCCGCCCCCGCGACATCAATTGCGGCCACCCCAGCCTGGATCAGTTTCCGTGCCATCGTTGCTGAAATGCCATTCCCCACTTCTTTGACAATCACCGGTACCGATAATTCCAGGCACAACTGACTGATTTTGGGTAAAAGCCCGGCGAAATTGCGATCCCCATGGGTTTGAACAGCTTCTTGAAGCGGGTTGAGGTGCAAAATTAAGGCATCAGCTTCAAGCAAATCAATAATCTTTTCACAGGCCGCCGCATCACAACCATAGTTCAATTGCACCGCCCCCAAATTCGCAAATAGCGGCACATCTGGAGCCAAATCTCGAATCGCAAAAGTATTCCCAAGGTCTGGGCGTTCTAAGGCAACCCGTTGTGATCCCACCCCCATGGGAATCCGAAATCTTTGGGCGGCCTGGGCTAACCGGCGATTAATCAGCCCCGCTAAGTCAGTTCCCCCGGTCATAGAAGAAATTAAGAGGGGCGCGCCTAAGGAATGACCGAGAAAATCCTGGCTGAGATCAATTTGGGTAAAATCCAGTTCGGGCAAACAGACATGGCGCAAGTGGTAGGATTCCAGGCCAGTGGTAATGCCATCGGCGGCCACCGCGTCATCTAAACAGAGGCGTAAATGGTCGGCTTTGCGATCTTGAATGTCATCCCCAGCCATGATTGGTGTGTTTTCCAGAGTTGGGTTGTAAATACTCCACGGTTAGGCAAGCTTGAGAACCTATGAGAACCTAGTTGAGGGGTTTAATCTCAAGGGGATCACCCACGTTTAAGCCCAAGGCTGCGGCCTGCCCCCCCGCAAGTTCTAACACATTATCCACAGGGCCTGGGGAGGGGTAAACCGGACAAGGGGTGGTCTCACAGGGGGGGGCTTCGGCTTGAATACCAATGACCGTTTGATCGCGAATGAAAATTAAGTCCAAGCTAATCAGGCAATTTTTCATCCAAAAACTAACAAACTGGGGTGGGTCATAGGGAAATAACATCCCGCGATTAGGGGGAAGCTCCGTCCGAAACATTAACCCCTTGCTTTGTTCAGGAATAGTCCGAGCCACTTCAAGTTCAATGATCTGATCCCGAATAATCGCCCGGGCCGTGACTGGTAAAATCTGGGGTTGGCTGCGGCTACTGGACTGGGCCTGGGATTGAGAGAATTGAGATTGGGGAAGAAGGTTAAGGCTTAATCCGATCAGAAAAATCCCCAACAATAGCCACCATTTAAGCTTCCCGGAGAACATAACCAACCCCCCGGACTGTATGGATTAGGCGCTTATCGTTGTTGTCTTCGATTTTGATCCGAAGGTAACGAACATAGACCTCGATCACGTTGGATTCCCCCATAAAGTCATAGCCCCAGACGTTTTCTAAGATCTGGTCTCGACTGAGAATTTGCCGCGGGTGTTCCATCAAGTATTTGAGGAGTTCATATTCTTTCATGGTGAGTTCAATGACGCGACCATTGCGCTCGGCCCGGCGGGTTCCCAAATCGAGGGTGAGGGTGTCAAAGCGCAGTTGTTCGCTGGTATCTTGACTCGGTTGAAGATAAAACTGCACCAACTCCAAAAAACGCTGGGGATTGTAGGGGGTGAGGACATAGTCATCCGCACCAGCCACTAAGCAGGCCACCCGCTCTTCCACTCCGTCGCTACTCATCACGATCAGTAGTGGGGCTGTCACACCCTGTTGGCGTAAATCTTGGCAGAGGTCTAAGCCACTACTTTTCCCCACGACGGAATCAATTACCATCAGTGCCGGTTGCCAGTGATCCAGGGCCAAGCCACATTCAACACCGGAATTTGCTGTGACGGCTTCATATCCAGCTAGCTGTAGGTCGTGCCCCATGGCCTGGGTTAAGGCTGTATCACTGCTAACTAAAAGAATACGGGCCGGAGCAGGGCCAGATTGGGGTTCCATCGGGTGTCGGTGCCCTCCAGAGGTGCAGCTAGAAAACATAGCTTAAGGTCTAGGTTAGCTCAGAAGTTGCGCTCTCTTGGCACAGAGGCGGCTGTATCATAGTCCCTGTCCTCTTTTCAGGCCCCCACTGCTTGTGTTCGAATTTGATTGCCAGGCCCGCTGTTCCCAGACTCAAGCCCGCGCCGGAGTGTTTCATACGCCCCACGGAATAGTCGAAACTCCAAAATTCATGCCGGTGGGAACCTTGGCCAACGTGAAGACTGTTACCCCAGCCCAATTGGCAACCACAGGGGCACAGATGGTTTTAGCTAATACCTATCACCTGCACCTGCAACCGGGGGAAGATATTGTCGCTGCGGCCGGTGGGTTGCATCAGTTCATGGCCTGGCCTGGACCAATTTTGACCGATTCGGGCGGATTTCAAGTGTTCAGTCTTAGCCAAATGCGGGTAATTAGTGAAGCCGGGGTCAAGTTTAAATCGCCCAAAGATGGCCGGGAAATCTTCATCAGTCCAGAAATTGCCATGGCAATCCAAAACCAATTGGGGGCGGATGTGATTATGGCCTTTGATGAATGTCCACCCTATCCTGCCACTCGCGAGCAAGTCCAGGCCGCCACAGAGCGGACAATTCGCTGGTTGGAACGATGCCATGGGGCTCATTATTCTGGTCAAAACCAGGCCAAGTCACAATCCCAGGCCCTTTTTGGCATTGTCCAAGGGGGAGTGTATCCGGATTTGCGCCAGGCCTGTGCCACCGAAATGGTCAAACTGGACTTACCCGGTTATGCCATTGGTGGGGTCAGTGTTGGTGAGCCGCCTGAATTGATTGCTGAGGTTGTTAAAGCGACCACACCCCTACTCCCAGACCATAAGCCGCGCTATTTGATGGGTGTGGGAACCTATCGAGAAATGGCCCAGGCCATCGCCGCAGGGATTGACTTGTTTGACTGTGTAATTCCGACCCGTCTGGCCCGCCATGGATGTGCCTTAGTCCAAGGGGAGCGCTGGAACATGAAAAATGCCCGCTTCAAAACCGACTTTCAGCCCTTGGATGCTTCCTGTGATTGCTACACCTGTCAAAACTTTAGTCGAGCCTATTTAAGTCACCTAATTCGCTCCCAGGAGGTGTTGGGGGCTACCCTATTGGCCATTCACAATTTGCGCGAGTTAATTCGGTTTACTCAACAAATCCGGGCCGCCATTATGGCTAATCGCTTTACCCAAGAGTTTGCCGTTTGGTTAGCTCCCCCCAAACAACCTAGTGCATTCTCGAAAGTGGCTCAGCCTTGAGGATTTGCGGAGTTCGCTGAGTATATCCTAGGGGCGAGATTAATGTTTAACGATATTGCTCGCTTGCGCCAGAATTATAAAAACCCAGCCTGTTGTTGAGGATTGCTTGAACCCATGACTTCTCCAGATTCCCCTTCCCCCTACTTGCCCTTGCCCGCCCGCATTGAACTCCATCAACAGCAGATTATTATTGCTCAGCAATTTAAAGATACTCTCGGCAGTGATTTTGCCAAGTCCTGGAATAACTTTGTTGATTCGGGGCAGCTTTGGGCCCTGATCATTGGTGTCGCCCTTGGGTGGATCATGGGCAAGCTCTTAAACTTTTAGGATTGCTGCCTAGGGATGGTTACTAACTGGGGCCTGGTAAAACCGATCGACCAAAGGCGCCCCAATAAATGTTGTCACCAGGGCCATGATCACCAGCATGGTAAATAGAACTGGGGGGATGACCTTGAGTTGCAAGCCAATGTTGAGAATGATCAGTTCGGTCAAACCGCGAGTATTCATCAGCCAGCCCAGGGCTGCTGCCTCTCCCAGGGGGATTCCAGAGAGTTTTCCCACGGCAAAGGCCCCACCGAATTTACCAAAAATGGCTGCCAGGATAATCAATCCCGTCAAACCCCATAGTGGCCAACTATTCACCAGGCCAAATTGGGTATTTAAGCCGCTGTAGGCAAAAAAGAGCGGTAGGAGAAAGATGGTGACAAAGTCCTGGATGCGTTCCCGCAAAAACTGAGTCAAGATTGAATCTTTGGGCATAATTACCCCCAGCAAAAAGCCCCCAAAAATCACGTCAATCCCCAACAGTTCCGTTACAATTGCCGTCAAGATCAGCAGGATGTAAATGCAGGTTTGATTGGCTAAGGTCAGTTGTCCCCGTCGCTCCCAGGCCCCGATGAGTTTTCCCAAATAGGTTTGTCCCAGGGTGAGTAAAGCTGTTGCAAAGAGAACAATGCCAACCAGGGTGGGCCAAGCTGACCAGATATTCCCTGAGCGGGCTGCGATGATCGCCATTGCCAGTAAACACCAGGCCGTGACGTCATCAATTGAAGCTGCGGTCAGGGCCAACTGTCCGAGGGCCGTATTTTGAAGGTTTTTCTCTGCCACAATCCGAGCGAGAACCGGGAAGGCCGTTACTGACATTGCCGCCCCCAGGAATAGGGTGTAGGCCAAGTCGTTGGTGGCACTGGGTTGCAGGAATTTTAAGACCGTCGCCGCCAAAATTACCCCCAGGCCAAAGGGAAGCATAATGCTGGCATTGGAAACTAGAACCGCCTGCCGCAATCGCCCACGGATATGATCAGGACTTAAATCCAGCCCCACCAGAAACATAAAGAAAATTAAGCCAATTTGTGAAAGTAGATAAATATTCGGCAGCACCTGGGTGGGGAACAGGGTTTTGAGTCCTTCTGGCCAAAACCACCCCAGCAGTGACGGCCCCAGCATAATGCCGGCAATGATTTCCCCGATCACAGGGGGTTGTTCGATCCGGCCACACAACACTCCCATCATTCGAGCCAGGCCAATGATCAGGCAAATATCAAACAAAATCAGAATCAATGTATCGGTAGTCATGGCCTTGGCTTGGAAATCTAGATAGCGATAAACCTGAATCAATCTAGCTAACCCAGGCAAAGCTGACCCAGAGTTACTGAATTTATTTAGGATTTTCCCCTGAGTTCAGGTTTGAGTTGGGACTACGCCTGGCCTGGAAATCATCTTTGCGAACAAAGCTAAATAAATTATTAAGAAAACGCGCCTGGGGAACATAAACCTTAATGCTCTCAAGTTAGAATCCACTCGAAATCGTAGTCTAAACTACGGAAATAGACTTTGAAATTGAGAAAACACCTGAAAAACAGATAAAAACTATCCCCTTAATTGTTTGTCTTGAGATTTTGTAACGTTTTGCACAAGAGTTGCTCTCATAATTGGCAAACTGTTAAATTAGATACAGAAATGAATCGTTCATCTTCTTTAAATCCTCCTTAACTTACTTCGGAGTGCTGGGCTGGGTGGAAATTAAAGAAGACGGAAGTAGGGACTATCCCGAAGGAACGCGCCTCATCGTTTGTTGTCAACCTAAATCAGTAATGGGGTGATCCTATGAAACTTACATACCGGGGCGTTACCTATGAAGCCAATCCCGCCCATCTCAATGTCAAAGAAGTTGAAGCTGTTGCCCACTATCGGGGTGCTGCCTACCATCCACACAAAGCTGTGAATCCTCCCGCCAAACAGGATCAGGGCATTGTTTATCGGGGCGCAGAATACCATCCTGATTTAACCTTTAGCTTCTAAGGTATCGAGGCGGATTGGGGCTGAGGATCTGATGTATCTCGGCCCAGCGGTTAATCTGTAGATCTCTCGGACTTCTCTCCTGAAGTTTCGGGGGATTTTTGTTTGAGATTAGCTTGGGCATTCCGCCGCCATTGTTCGGGTTTAATCCGTCGTAGGGCTGAACCAGTAAACCGAGTATCCCATTCCTTCACGGTCAGTTGGGCTAAGGCCTCAAGGGGAGGGGCGAGGTTTTCTGGGCGAGGATAAAAGTCGGGAATATCTGTGGCCTGGGCAAAGCGTTGGTTCCAGGGGCAAACATCTTGGCAAATGTCACAACCCGCTACCCACCCGTTCAAGTTCTCAGCAATAAATTCCGGTAAGGTGTCTTGGCGATTTTCGATGGTGTGATAGGCTAAGCACCGATTTGCATCCACTTGGTAGGGAGCAACAATGGCCTGGGTTGGACAGGATTCCAGGCACCGCGTGCAACTACCGCAGTGATTGAGATGGGGTGAGTCCGGTTCAAGGTCAAGATTGGTCAATACCTCACCCAAAAATAACCATGAGCCATACTGACGGCTGATAAGGTTGCTATGTTTTCCCACCCAACCCAGTCCACCCTGTTCTGCCCAGGCCTTGTCTGAAATTGGACCAGTATCAACATAAAATTTTGTTTCAATTCCTTGATTCTGATCCTTGAGCCACCGACAAAGAGCTTTTAAGCGTTGACCTACAACTCGATGATAGTCTCGTCCCCAGGCATAGCGGGAAATTTTGCCATGGCTAGGGTTGAGTGAATGTTGCTCGGGAGTAAAGTAGTTGAGTCCAAGGGAAATGACACTCTTTACCTCCGGCATGACCTGGAAAATATCCTGGCGTTTGGGATTGTGCATCCAGGCCATGTCAGCCTCGTAGTTTTGGTTTAACCAGGCCTGTAATCGCTGTTGCTGCTGGGAAATCTTAGAACTGGAGTTTAGGGCCTGGGTCACTTGACTAATGCCGACTCGGTGAAAGCCAATGGCCTGGGCCTGGGCCTTAATGGCAGCAGTGGTCGGCAAACCAACAGTTTCAGTCATCGGTTAGGTCAATAAATTGGCGGTTGAGGTTTTCTAAATAGGGTGCTGCCACCTCGTGGGACAACATTCCGCTGCGTAATCCTTGGCTCACGGCACTTTTTTCCGCCAAAATTAATTGCCGATGTAAACGATTTTGATAGCTGCGGGTTCCCTGATCCTCTGGAAATTCAATCTCGCGATGGTACAGGGCCTGGAGTTCTGCTTCAGTGGCTAAAATCCGCTCCTGGTATTGATTCCAAAGTTGATCGTGCAAAGGTTGCGGTAACCCTCCAGTTTGGAGCATCTCCCGTAAATGGGCCTGGGCAGCCTTTGCCGTAATTAGATTCAACTGCAGGGTTTGCATCTTCAACCCCGATTCAGAGTGATGGGCAATTTTCATTCGCTTAACGATCCAGGGTAAGGTCATGCCTTGCAAAATCAGGGACACTAAAACCGTACTGAATACCAGGGCAATGACTTCACTGCGGAATGGCATTGTTCGCGGTAACCCCAAGGCCATCGCCATTGATAGGGAGCCTTTGACATTACCCACGATCAACACATGTTGCCAACGCAGGGGAACCGGACGATCAAAAAATTGTAAAACGTATAAAAATGGATAGACCATCAAGGCCCGCCCAACTTGATAGATCACAATGGCCAATAACGCCACGGGCACCCCAACCAAAACCATGTGGGGGTCAACCTCAATCCCGATTAGCAGAAAAATAAAAGTGTTGACCCCAAAGGCTGCATATTCCCAAAAACTAAACAGGGTGAGCTTGGACTGGGCTGTGGTGGTTTCTCGCTCCAGGCCCCAATTCCCAATCACCAGGCCCGCAACCACGACCGCAATGGCTCCCGATACCCCCACCGCTGTCCCCAACTGAAATGTTCCTAGGGCCACGGCTACAGTGAGTAACAGGCTACTGAGGGGATCCTCCAGTTGTTGAAACAAACCAACACAGAGATACCCCAGGCCCAGGCCCAGAAGAATGCCACCGGGAAAGGCAATCATGAACTGTTGCAGACCGAGAAACGGCGTAAATTCCCCCTGGACATGCACCGTTGTAATCACCCCCAAGAGGACTAGGGCGACGGCATCATTGAACAAACTTTCCCCTTCAACAATGGTGGATAACCGGGGTGGGACTGGGACAACTCGAAATGCGGCAATGACGGAGACCGTATCTGTAATTGTTAGAATGACGCCTGCTGCAAGGGTTGGCATCCAGGCCCAGTCGAAAACTACTTTAAACAGTCCCCCAGTAATGAAGGCCGCTAGCACCGTACCAGGCCCCGCCAACAGCCCAATGGGCAGAAGATTACGACGTAGGCGACGGGCATCAGTGTTAATGGCAGCTTCAAAAACCAGAATTGGCAGAAATAAATTCATCACTAACTCTGGATTCAGGCCAATGGCTTCCGGGAGCATTTGCTTTGAAATGAGTAATCCCGCCAAGACAAGGCTGATCACGTAAGGAATTCCTAAGCGACGACTGATCAACGCCACTCCGGTCGCCACTAGCAACAACACAATGAAGGTTTGGACTAATCCAGAGATTGTGATCACAGCTAAATGGGGAAACATCGACAAACCCGGCCCCAACAGCATGGGTAATTTTCTCCTCGACGCAATTACACCACAGCTTACCGCCTTACATCCTAGTTCAGGCTACGGTTGATTTCTCAAACCCCAGGCCTGGTAACGAAATCCCTATTTTCATAAACTTTCTCTAGCAAATGTGACAAATTCAGGATTGTCTGCTACTTTAGTCAATGTGAGGAGCGAACCAGTAAGGGCATCGAGACGAAACACGGAAAGTCGTCGGTGTCCTTTCTGATTTTTAGGCTTTTCTCGGATTGGGCATCTAAAAAACAGGCTTTCCAGGACGTTCCGGGTAGGCTTTAGGTTAAGGGACTCAAACATCAACACCATTCCTACCTCCCAGCTTTTGAGCCCGTTTTCAAGTTTTGAATCACAAGCACCTTCATCATCTCGACCCTTTCCCCTGGTTTGCGGAAAAATTGAGGATGGTGTAATTTTGCCACTCCCGATCATTGGGGACAAAATTCAGGCAGGATGAGACCAGGCCTGGGGGAAGTGCAATTTACGCTGTTTCACAGGAAAAATTATCAGTGTATGTTGTCAAGTTAGTTCGCAAAATTGTTAACTTTTTTATATCTTCTTGACCAGTTTTCGGCTTGTCCTTTTATATTCCGAGATAGTTAATCGTCATGACCATATCGCCCGATCAAGTTGCCCGCATTGTCTCGAATCATCACGACGATCCTTTTCAAGTCCTAGGCTGTCATCGCTATGAAGAGAATGGACAACCGGCCTGGGTGGTACGGGCTTATTTACCCAATGCGGAACAGGTGACGGTGCTCTGTCCGGAGGATCGCAAAGAATACCCGATGCGGCCCAACCATCATCCCAACTTTTTTGAATGTGTGATCCAGGCCCCGGAATTAAACAACTATCAATTCAAAGTAAAAGAAAACGGTTATGAGCGGGTCATCTACGATCCCTATGCCTTCCGGTCTTCACAGCTAACGGATTTTGACATTCACTTGTTTTGCGAGGGCAACCACCACCGAATTTACGAAAAGTTGGGCGCGCACCTGTCAGAAGTGGATGGTGTAACTGGGGTGTATTTTGCTGTGTGGGCCCCCAATGCCCGGAATGTTTCAATCCTGGGTGACTTCAACTCCTGGGACGGGCGGCAACATCAGATGGCTCGGCGTGATGGCGGCATTTGGGAGTTGTTTATTCCAGGCATTGGTGAGGGCGAGCACTACAAATATGAAGTAAAAAACCAGGCCGGGCATATTTACGAAAAATCCGATCCCTATGGGTTTCAACAGGAACCGCGCCCGAAAACGGCCTCCATTGTCACCAACTTAAATGCCTATTCGTGGACAGACCAGGCCTGGATGGAACAACGGCGTAACAGTGAACCCTTAACCCAACCGGTTTCCATCTATGAAGTTCATCTAGGCTCTTGGCTCCATGCCTCCATGGATGAACCGGCCCTGTTGCCCAATGGTGAACCAGAACCCGCTATTCCCGTGGCTGATCTCAAACCCTGGGCCCGATTTCTCACCTATCGCGAACTGGCCGCAAAATTAATTCCCTACGTTAAAGATCTCGGCTATACCCATGTGGAATTGCTACCTGTTGCCGAACACCCCTTTGATGGTTCCTGGGGCTATCAAGTCACCGGATATTTTGCCCCCACCTCCCGCTATGGCACACCGGAAGACTTCATGTATTTTGTTGATCAATGCCACCAGGCCGGGATTGGCGTCGTTGTGGATTGGGTGCCGGGACACTTTCCTAAGGATGGGCATGGCTTGGCCTTTTTTGATGGGACGCACCTCTACGAACACGAAGATCCCCGCAAAGGCGAGCATAAGGAATGGGGGACTTTAGTCTTTAACTACGGCCGCCATGAAGTTCGGAATTTCCTCGTCGCCAATGCCCTGTTTTGGTTTGACAAATACCACATTGACGGGATTCGGGTGGATGCGGTGGCTTCCATGCTCTACCTGGACTATCAACGGGAAAATGGGGAATGGGTGGCCAATGAATATGGTGGCCGGGAAAACCTGGAAGCGGCCAATTTTCTCCGACAGGCCAACCATGTGATTTTTAGCTATTTTCCGGGTGTACTCTCGATTGCGGAAGAATCTACTTCTTGGCCGATGGTCTCCTGGCCAACCTATGCCGGGGGCTTGGGCTTTAACCTGAAGTGGAATATGGGCTGGATGCACGATACCTTGGATTACTTCAGCATGGATCCCTGGTTCCGCCAATTCCATCAGAACAATTTGACGTTCAGTATTTGGTATCACCACAGCGAAAACTTCATGCTGGCTCTCTCCCATGATGAGGTGGTTCACGGCAAGAGCAACATTATCGGCAAGGTTCCCGGTGATCGCTGGCAGAAATTCGCCAATGTCCGGGCCCTGTTTAGCTATATGTTTACCCACCCCGGCAAGAAAACCATGTTTATGGGGATGGAGTTTGCCCAGTGGAGTGAGTGGAACGTGTGGGGCGATCTGGAATGGCACTTGCTCCAATACGAACCCCATCAACAGATCAAACGCTGCATTACGGACTTAAATCGCCTTTACCGGAATGAACCGGCCCTCCATAGCCAAGACTTTGGGGAAGCGGGGTTTGAGTGGATTGACTGTAACGATAATCGCCATAGCGTCGTCGCCTTTATTCGCTGGGCTAAGGAATACTCCGATTTTGTTGTCGTGGTTTGTAATTTTACGCCGCAGCCCCACAGCCATTACCGGATTGGTGTTCCAGAACATGGGTTCTATACGGAAATCTTTAACAGCGATGCCCGGGAATACGGTGGCAGTAACATGGGCAACCTCGGGGGCAAGTGGGCTGATGAATGGGCTTTCCACAATCGCCGCTATTCCCTGGATGTCTGTTTGCCCCCCTTAGCGGTGTTAGTGTTCAAAATCAATCGTGAGGAAACTCCCACCCCCACCAGTGCCGTTGACTAAGGGCGAGCCAATTTCTCCCAAAATTCTCGTTTGCCCTGGATTTCATGACCCGGCCTGGACTTTGGGTTGGTGTCGGGGGTTGGGTTGGCCCACAACAGAGGTTTATTGTTTTCCCAGGCACCAGGAACCGGTCTATTCTCCCCAAGCCGTGTTTGCGACTATTGCATCCCACTGGGCGTTAACGGATCCTCTGATGATCGTGGCCTTTAGTGTCGGGAATGTGGGGGCCATTGGAGCCGCACAACAGTGGCAAAAACAGGGGGGGCATGTCCAAGGATTTGTTGCGGTCGATGCTTGGTTAGTCCCGCTTTGGGCTGATTTTCCGGTGTTTACCCTCTGCCATGATTGGTCCACCGATGTGGTGATTCAACGGCTGAGTCGGCCTCTGGCTAGGTTTTATGCCCATCCCGCCGTCAGTCATGGAACCCTTTGGCGCGCGCCGCAATCGGTCTGGGGCCTGGGGCTAATCAACGGCACAAAACAACGGCTGACTGCGGTGGATTTTGTCAAAAGTGTGATGATGGCTCCAGGCCTGGATTCCAGAGACTAGCAATTACCCTGGCGAAATTGGTTGACTTGGGCAAAAAATTCTGAACTGGCAAAGCTACGAGGATCCTGTTTCCCACTGGCGCGATCCACAGCTTTGTGGGTTGTGACCCGAGTGTCGGGGATTTGCGTTGCCGCCACTAACCAGGCCAAGGAGCGATATTGAGCTGGAGTATAGCCGGAATGACGCGGGCGATTGTGATTCCCATCTGGGGGTGTTTCCAGGCTGAAGTGGACAGCAAAATTATTAACGGAGGAGGGAAGTTTAGGATTAGTCTGCACCGCCTCCCCGCGAAACTCAGAATTACCAGCCCCATAGGCCCGCTTTTCCCAGGGAACTAAGTGCACAATCGTCCCATCGCGCATAATCAAATCGTGGTAACTGACCTGATCGTCGTCCCGGGGGTGGGCTGTCCGAAAGGTGTTAATCGCCGACATTCCCGAAAAAACCGTTTCATGGAGAACGATCAAGTAGGAATTGTTGACGGGCCTACCCAGGGCATCCACCGCAAGTCTCTCCCCATAGTTGGTCGGGTGTGCTGGAATATTCAACCATCGCGGGGCTGGACAAACGGAAGCTTGTGGGGTCTGGGTAGGAGGATTGGCTGATGGTGTAATAGTACTGCTGCTCAATGTTTGTACCGGCGGGGCCTGGGGGGACAACTGATTTAAACTCTGGAGTAAATCTGGAACTGAATCCCCCCCACTCCACTGCACCAACTCAGGGCTTAAATCCGGCTCAAAGACCGTGACTTCCGGGGCAATGGCGAAGGTTAAACGGAAGATCAAGCAAACCACCACCGTTGCCAGGCCCAGAGATAGCCAGTATCGCCCTAATTTTTCCCGTGTTCGTGTTCTCTGCAACCGGCCCATGACCGTCACCCTAAATCCTAGTAAATCAAGACAAATCGAAGCATCCGGGCCGCCACCGCCACCAAGCAGGTAATAACTAATTGCCCCGGCAGAGGATTAAGGGAATATTGTTGGATCAAGCTCGGCAACGGCAAGGGCAACAACTGCCCCAGACTTAAACCCACCAAATACACCAGGCCACAACCGTGAATAACCCCTAACCCAGCTAAACAACTGAGAAACAATCGTTCGATGCGCGGCGGCTGTTGAAAGGCCAGTTGCCCACAGAACCAAGCTGCCGGGATAAACCCCAAGAGGTAGCCAAAGGTGGGTTCCTGCCAGTAACTGAGTCCGCCTCCCTGGGAAAAAATTTGATAGCCACTTAACCCCAAGCCCAGGTAGGCCATTTGAGACAGGGTTGCTGGAAACTTCCCCCCCATGCAGCCGACAAACAGGACAGCCGCCACTTGAAACGAAACGGGTAACGGAATGGTACCAACCGCAGCTAAGTTTGTGGGCAGTTGCAAATTTCCTTCAGCATCAAAGATTTCCGGTAGGGCCACCACCGCTTCAATGAAGGTTCCCACCACCGTCAACATTAAGCCCAACACCGTCCAAATCAGCCGATCCAGAAATGAAAGGGTTTGTGGTTGTGGGGTTGATTTTAGCGCTGGTTTTGTTGTGGTCATGGTCAACCTGAATCCCGAGGTGCATTATAGCGAGTTGGCCTGGGGATGGGGATACTCGGATATTAAGTGTCGCCTACACTATTGCTTTTGAGCCTCAGGCATTTCGATACAATAGGATGCAGCCTGTTCCGAGCCAATGGACGACCAACCGCCTGTCACCCCTGAAGCCCTTTACGATCCCACTCGCCTTGCCAGCTTACCCACCTCTCAGCTAGTGGAAATCATTCTGCATCAACAGAATTTAATTCGGAGTTTGGAACAGGCACAAGCCCCAAAATTTGCCCCACCCCCACCCCAGCCCGTATTACCGCCCAAAAGCCCCTATCTCCTTCTACGCACTGAAGCGGGGAACTGTTACTTTACGTTGAATGAAGGAACCTGTTGGACGGTGGGGCGCAGTGATGACAACTCCATCCCCTTAGCTGACCGGTGGATGTCCCGAAATCACGCCATCATCCAGGCCATGGCCCCCAACGAGTTTTACTTAATCGATCTGGGCAGCCGGAATGGCACCTTTGTCAATGGGCGGCGGGTGAATGTGCCCGTTTCTTTACGCCATGGAGATCATGTCACCTTTGGCCAAACCGAACTGGAATTTTTTGCCCAGCCGACTCAGCTGAAGCTCAGGGATGATAGCGCCACTCTGGGGTTGAACCTTGATGGTGTTCCCTTGGACAAACTGGAAGGCTCAGCAACTGCCCTGCTCCATGTCCGGCGACTGCTGACGGTGCTGGTGGTGGATATCCGCGGTTTTACCATCATGGCCCGGCAGTTGGATGAGGCACTGTTATCGGAAGTAATGGGGACATGGTTCCACCAGGCCGGCAATATTATTCGTCAGTACGGCAGTTGGGTGGACAAGTACATTGGGGATGCGGTGATGGCGGTTTGGATTCACAGCAGTAATGAGGTCTCTCCCCGAGAAATGCAACGGGTGTTAATGGCCCTGCACGATCTCCACCACATGACCAGTCATCTCCATCGGGAATATGGCCTGGAAAAGCCCTTGCGAGTTGGAGCGGGTTTGAATACGGGTTATGCCATGGTTGGCAATGCGGGCAGTGGCGATCGTCCGGACTATACCGCTTTGGGAGATACGGTCAATGCGGCATTTCGCTTGGAAACCGTCACCAAGGAGCTCCGAGTTGATGTTGCCCTAGGGGCCACCACATTTGGGTATCTATCGGCCCGGGCCAGTGAGACGCAGTTGCTGCCGTTCCGAATGCAATTGGCTACCTTAAAGGGCTATGAAGCTCCTGTTCCCATCTACACTGGAACCTTTGCGGATTTGCACGATTTCCTGGCTATGAAGATCAACCGAGATGATACGCTCTACTAATAAGGAGTTTTGTCCGATTTTGCTCCTGGGCAGACTCTTCTCACCTTTGGGTCGAGACTATTATCTTACCGCTGATTTATTTCGTGCTGCACCTAATTGAGAGGGAGAAATTATGCAACGCTTTGGCCGCTGGTTGAGTCTAGGCTGCCTACTTTTGGTTATGTCGCTGGGGGTATTCGGCTGGGTTACTCCGGCTGTTGCTGCTGAATCCGGTGAGCCACTGGTGAATGTGGTTGATGAAAAGTTGGGCAGTGCCTATGGCGAGAAAATAGACTTAAACAACACCAATATTGCGGCGTTTATCGAATATCGCGGGCTCTATCCCACCCTGGCTCGGAAAATTATTCAAAATGCTCCCTATGGTTCCGTGGAGGATGTTTTGAATATTCCAGGACTGTCAGAGCGGCAAAAGGAAATTCTTAAGGCTAACTTTGATAACTTTACCGTGACCGATGTGGAAACTGCCCTAGTGGAAGGTGGTGACCGCTTCAATAATGGCTTGTATAAATAATCCTTATCCACAGGAATCGGCCTGGATCATGATTTCGGAACCGATGCAGTGACCAGGCCTGATTCGTCTTCGTTCCTATCCCCCGATGATTCTCAGTATTTCCTCGGTGATGTTTTAATTGTTGGCAGTGGGGCAGCGGGGCTGAGTGCGGCTTTGTCCCTGTCCCAGCGCTACCGTGTGGGAATCCTTACCAAAGACACTCTGGATCAATCCGCAAGTATGTGGGCCCAGGGGGGCATGGCCGCTGCAATTGCCGCTGATGATCAACCTCAATTCCATGCCACCGATACCATTCAAGCTGGAGTTGGCCTCTGCGATCCTGAAGCTGTAGATTTCTTAGTCTCCCAGGCCCCAGCCCAAGTTGAACGCCTCTTGGCTATGGGGGTTGCCTTTGATTATGCCGGGAACCAACCTGCCCTGACCCTAGAGGCGGCCCACTCCCATCCCCGGGTTCTCCATGCTGCGGATACCACTGGCCGGGCCCTGGTCACTACACTTTTAGAGCAGGTTCGCCAAAACCCCAACATTCAGATTTTCCCGGCCTGGCACGTGATTGACCTTTGGTTAGATTCTGAACGGGGTCACTGCTTAGGGGTTTGCGTCTTCGGGGATGGGCAAATTCATTGGCTGGCGGCTCGGTTAGTGGTGTTGGCAACGGGGGGGGGTGGTCAGGTTTTTTCCCAAACTACCAATCCAGCCATCAGCACGGGTGACGGGGTGGCCATGGCCTGGCGGGCGGGGGCTCAAGTCCGGGATTTAGAGTTTTTTCAGTTTCATCCCACGGCTTTAAAACTGTCCAAGGCCCCCAGGTTTTTGATCAGTGAAGCCGTGCGAGGGGAAGGGGCCCATTTGGTGGATGCCCAGGGATACCGATTTACCTTTGACTACCATCCGGCTGGTGAACTTGCGCCCCGGGATGTGGTTAGTCGAGCGATCTATCGCCATTTGCAGACAACTGGCACAGAACAGGTTTGGTTAGATTTGCGGCCCATTCCCCCCCAACGACTGGCCTATCGGTTTCCAAAAATCATTCAAGTTTGCCAGGCCTGGGGGATTGATGTTACCCAAACACCCATTCCAGTCTCACCTGCAGCCCACTATTGGATGGGAGGGGTGGTCACCAATTTAGATGGACAAACCTCTTTACCCGGCCTAGCCGCTGTGGGTGAAACCGCCAGTACGGGGGTGCATGGGGCGAATCGTCTCGCTAGTAATTCGTTATTAGAGTGCTTTGTTTTTTCGGAGCAATTGGCTCAGGTTGAATTACCCAGTCATCCTCCGATCAATCCCAGTGCAGGTTTAAGCTCAACAACATGTACAAAATTTAAGGAACTGGAGGTTACTGCCGCCGATCAGGACTATCTCACTAGAGTTCGAGAACAGTTACCCGGCCTGGTGTGGCAAAGTGCTGGAATTTCTCGGAATGGAGCAACGTTAAGCAATGCCCTAGAACAAATCCAGGCCTGGCGCAGAGAATTTCAGCAGTTACCCCTCAGTCAGCAGCTACAGTCCCTAACCCCTGACCAAACGATAACCCTCAACACCCCAGGACAAACGCCGCAACTCCTGGCCTGGATCGAGCTCCGAAATTTACTTGATATTGCCGACTTAATTCTTAAAAGTGCCTTATTTCGCACTGAAAGCCGTGGAGGTCACTTTCGCGACGATTATCCTGATACCGATCCAGACTGGCGAGTACATACCTTGGTCAGCCATGGGGCCTGGGTACGCGCACCAATCGGCCTGGACAGATCATTCCTGCCATAGGAGAGCTATTCAAGAGTGGTGCTTGTGGAGGACTCCAACCTTTTTCCGCTCCATGCCTATGGGACATGATGATCAACCCTGGCTAGGGCATCAGTTTCAACATTTCCGACACGAGGTGAAAGCTTTCCTCATAGAGCAAATCCCGACCCCAGCGTTGGAGTTGTTGGCTTAGGAGCATTTCAGCAGTTTGCTCACTCAGGGGATTTACCTGATAGGTCTTGGCAACCTGCGCCCCACCCCCCGACTCCATCCGCATACAGCCCCGAGTTTCCGAACAAATAATTGTGGAACAATCGGCCTTGAGGTTAGTGGAGGCAAGCTTGAGATCAATCAAATCCCCCAGTACGTCCCCATGATCCCCCGTGGGAATCCCAGCCAGTTCCGCTTCAATAATTCGTTGATCCGGCCCCAACAGTTGAATTTGATAAATTTCATAATCCCCAGACTCAGCCTTAAATTCGGTGGGTTGCCATTGCAGCCGACTCGCTAACCACCCTAAAAACATCAGGGCCTGGGATGGATTGCCTTTTTCATAATCCACCGTCACCCGATCAATTTCATGAATTGCTGCCCGGCGCTCTGGGGGATCAAAAGCTTCAGCACTGAGTTCCTGCCAGGCCCCGAGTCGTCGCCAGTTCAAATCGGCAATCGGCAACCCTTTGGCCATCAACTCTGAGACATGACGTAAATCACTGATCGGTTGAGTGGATTCACTGGAGTCAATAATGATGCTGTCAAACAGCGGGGCAATGGCCATTAAAAACTCAGAATTCGTATCTAGGCCGCCTTTCCACCACAAAAACTTGGGTAAGTCACCAATGGTTAAGGATGGAATCAATTCCGCCACCCGACCTAAAGCTTCGGTGGTTCCCTGGAGGGTGATGTACTCACAACAGATCAGCGAACTACGGCTTTGCTTCTTAATCGGGCAATAGGCGGCAACTTGGGCGGTGACTCCGGTATCAGGCCCCAGGGTGGGACACAGGGCAATGACGCGACAGGGGTTCTGACTGGCAATTACATCCGCCACCCCGCCACTGCGAATATCCGCTGCATAGCGTTCCCCAATCCCTTCAAAGTCTCCGGCCTGTTTTCGGGCGTATTCCTGGCGCAGATGTTCGAGGGTTGCGGCATCCCGTTCTCCGGTCACAGGGAGACCATAGGCAGATTGAGCTGCTTTCAAGGCCGCAGTCATCCGAGGGCCGGCAATGCCGTCTATGGGGCCACTATAAAAACCGAGACGGGAGAGAAGTTGTTGGGTGTCATCGGAATCGTAGACCACTAGGGAAAATGTGGCCGCTCGGGTCGCTACCGGAACCGCCTGACTATCGCCATTGGGACTTTGGGCCAGCCAGATTTTTTGCAGTTCCGATTCAATGTCACTGAGGGAAACATCAATCGGGTCTTGGAGGGAAACCAGAGAAGTGGAGGGAGTTGCCATGGGTTTAAGTACCAAATTTCATCGTTGAGCTCAGTCAATTACAGTCGTCGCCACCGCCGCCCATCGTTATTCAGCATTAGTTCTGCTGCTTCCGGTTGCCAGGTGCCGGCTTCATAGGTGGGAATTTTACTGGGATCACTCGGGGTTTCCCAGGCCGAGAGGGCCGGCATCACCACCCTCCATGCAGCTTCCACCTCATCGGCCCGAGTAAAGAGGGTTTGATCCCCCAACATACAGTCCAAGAGCAAGCGGGTATAGGCATCGGCGGTGGCCATCCCAAAGGAAGACCCATAGCTAAAGTCCATGTCCACTGACCGGGAACGCAAATCGGGGCCAGGCATTTTGGCTTCAAACCGGAGAGAAATTCCTTCGTTCGGCTGAATCCGCATCGTCAAGACATTGGGGTTGGCCTGTTGGGCGGCGGATTGGAAAATGAGCAATGGGACATCCCGGAATTGGATCGAAATTTCCGTGACTTTTTTCGGGAGGCGTTTACCTGTGCGGAGATAGAATGGAACCCCTTGCCAGCGCCAGTTATCGATCAGGAGCTTCATCCCCACAAACGTTGGGGTTAAGGTGGTGGGGCTGACACCGGGTTCATCGCGGTATCCAGGGACTTCTTTGCCCTTCATCCAACCTTTGGAATACTGCCCCCGAATCGCACAGTGATCCAAATTATCCAGATCAGCTAAGCGACAGGCCTGGAGGACTTTGACCTTTTCATTCCTTAAACTATCCGCATCTAGGGAGTTAGGCGGTTCCATGGCCGTGAGGGCTAAAAGCTGGAGAATGTGATTTTGCACCATATCCCGCAAAGCTCCAGAGCTCTCGTAATAGCCGGCCCGATCCTCCACGCCTACGGTTTCTGCCACGGTAATTTGAATGTGATCGACGAATTGGCGATTCCAGAGGGGTTCAAAAATGGCATTGGCAAACCGAAACACCATTAAGTTCTGGACGGTTTCTTTCCCCAAATAGTGGTCAATCCGATAGACTTGCTCCTCTTTACAAACTTTTTGGACAACTTGATTGAGCGATTGTGCTGAGGTGAGATCTCGACCAAAGGGCTTTTCAATCACCAAGCGAGATTTATGGGGATCGGCTAACAGGCCGGCTGCACCCAGTTGTTCAATCGCCTCGACAAAGAAGTTGGGGGATACCGCTAGATAAAAGACCCGGTTGCCTCTGGTGCGTCTGGTTTTGTCCAATTCATCCAAAAGATTTTTTAGTTTCAAGTAGGCAGCGGGATCGTCCATATTCCCAGAGCAGTAAAACAAGCCTTGGGCAAATTCATTCCAAATTGGCTCGGCCTGGATGCCCCCACCAAATTCTTCCACCCCTTGCTTGAGGTGCTCCCGGAAAAATTCATGACTCCAATCCCGCCGGGCGACACCCACCACCGTAATCTCGGGCGGTAATCGCCGTTCCAGCTTGAGTTGATAAATGGAGGGGATCAGTTTCCGTTGTGTTAAATCTCCAGAGGCCCCAAAAATAACCAAGACCAGTGGTTCTGGGGTGCGTTCTTGCCGGAGACCAACTCGGAGCGGATTTTCAATCAAAGCGACCATAATACTGTGCAGTCCTGCTGAATTTCAAACTTGGACAAGGGGCGGGTTGGGTTGGGGGCGGGTGACAAAGGATTCGACGAGGGCAACATCTTCCGGGCTACCAATTACCAAGGGGGTGCGGGCATGGAGTTTATCTGGGATGACATCTAAAAGTGGTTCTCGACCTGTGCTGGCCTTCCCCCCGGCCTGTTCAACTAAAAATCCCAGAGGGGCCGATTCATAGAGAAGGCGCAGTTTACCCTCCGGTTTATTCACAGTGCCGGGATAGAGAAAGACACCACCTTGCATCAAAATTCGGTGCATATCCCCCACCAGCGCGCCACTGTAACGGGCTGTATAGCCAGGATGCCGATGGACATAGCGGGTAAATTCCCGAAAAGGCTCGTCCCACTCCCAGAAATTACCTTCGTTGACGCTATACACAGGGCCGTGGGCCGGAATTTTCAGGTTCTCAGTTGAAAGAATAAACTCCCCTAAGCTGGGATCCAGGGTAAACACATGCACACCCTGACCAATGGAATAGACCAGCATTGTACTGGGGCCATAGAGAATATATCCGGCTGCGACTTGCTTCCGTCCGGCCTGGAGTAGATCTTGAGCGGTGCCATCGAGATCATCCCCTTCCTGCTGCCGAATCGAGAAAATGGAACCCACACTGAGGTTAATGTCCACATTGGAGGAGCCGTCAATCGGGTCATAGAGGAGGGTATAGCGGCCAATCGGGCAATTCTCTGGAATGTAGTAGGGCTTTTCCATTTCCTCGGATGCGAGTCGGCAGACCAGGCCACTTTGTTTAAAAACTGCAATAAAAACCTCGTTGGCAAAGACATCCATTTTTTTGACATCTTCCCCCTGGACATTGGTTTCGCCCGTAAAACCGAGGACGTTGGCCATTAACCCAGCCCGACTTAACCGCCTGGCAATGAGTTTTCCTGCTAAGGCAATCCGGTTCATGATCGCACTTAAATCCTGGGCAGCAGCATCAAAGCTTTTTAATTGCTGGAGAACATGACGGGAGAGGGTGGTGCAATCGCGGTCGAGGGTGAGGTCGGTATCAAGCGGGGCCTGGGTTGCGGGTAATTCACTGGACATGATGCCATCCCAAAAGTGGGTGATTCATCCCCATCGTAGATATTATTTCTTAGGAGTTTCTCTGTCTTTACAACAACTACAGATTTTCAAGTCCATGCCTCAGAGCCATTGCGGCCTAATCTGGACAAAATTAGGATTGAGTCTGTTGCTTAATGCTGTAACCGATAGAGTACTGATTACAGGCATAGGTACCCAATGTTGGTACCAAGATTCATGATTCCAAGGGTAATTGGAATAACTCTAGACTTACCGCCCAAGAAATCTCAAAAGTTACAAGATCATGAGTAAATTTAATCTAAATGTATGAATTTAAATTACATCAAAAATAGGAGTTAGCGAATTCACAAGGATCAAAGCTTTGGTTGTCGAGTTGAACCTAGTCCGTAGTATCTTCTGGAATATATTCACGATAATCAATGGGCGATACTGGATTTGAACCAGTGACCCCTTCCGTGTGAAGGAAGTGCGCTACCCCTGTGCTAATCGCCCTAACAAAGCAGACTCAAGACTAATAATCTACACCATAATCTATGACTTTGAAAATACTCCATGCTGTGGGTAAAGTATGAAGAATCTAGGGAGTATCTAAAATTTGCCACCATCCCAGGCCTGGGCCGATAAAGCGCACCGTTATCCAAATCACCACAAGGAGAACAATCCCTGCCCAAGTGCTACGGGTGAGAATCTTTTGGATATTCCCGGCCTGCGACTTGGTCAACGGCAGCCACGGGACGATAGGTTCTTCTTGTCCATACTTTTCACCGAGGGACTCTTTGCGGCGCTTGGACTCACCCATAACTAATCTGAACCATGACAACAACTCTTAACGATAACAAAGAAAATTTACTAAAACCCATCGATCCTTAGTCGAACTCTCAACGCGTAGGTCTTGCTGAAGGGTTTGATTAAGGCTTTTTAACAGGGCAGAGGAATTCGAAGTCCCCTGATATAATGACAGCGTTTTCCGAGATTAATACCACGACAAAGGAGCAGCAATGACCAACTGGCAACGAATTCCGGGGGGAGTGACTGCACCGAGAGGGTATCGGGCTGGGGGAATGCGGGCTGGACTCAAACCCTCTGGACTTCCGGATCTTGCGCTCATCGTCTCGGATGTCCCGGCCATTGCCGCTGGGGTCTTCACCACTAGTCAAGTTCGGGCCGCCTGTGTGGATTATTGCCGTCAGCGGTTACAGGCTAAGTCCACCGCCCAGGCCATTCTTTGTAACGCCGGCCAGGCCAATGCCGCAACTGGAGCGCAGGGGTGGGCTACGGTTCTCGAACAAGCCCAAATTGTCAGCCAGGCCTTGGAAATTCCATCTGATTCCGTGTTAGTGGCGTCCACTGGAGTGATTGGCAAACAAATCCCGATTGAAAAAATACGAGCAGCTCTCCCTGAACTCCAAACCCTTCTGTCGGATACAGGCTCAGACTCAGCGGCCCAGGCGATCATGACGACGGATTTAGTCCCCAAAACCATTGCCTTGGAGGCTAAACTTGGCGAACAAACCATTCGGGTGGGTGGCATCGCCAAAGGTTCCGGCATGATTCATCCCAATATGGCAACCATGCTGGCCTTTGTCACCTGTGATGCCGCTGTTTCTCCCCACCTCTGGCAAGAAATGGTGAGCCAGGCCAATGAAGGTAGTTTTAACCAGATTACGGTTGATGGCGATACCAGCACCAATGATACCCTCCTAGCCCTGGCCAATGGTCAATCCCGCACCCCGGCCATTACTGAACCTGGTCCAGAAGCAGAACTCCTTGCTGGAATGTTGCAGGAAGTCCTCACCTACTTAGCCAAATCCATTGCCCGGGATGGAGAAGGCGCCACCTGTCTACTTGAAGTGGAAGTCAGTGGAGCCAGTGATGTAGCTTCAGCCCGTCAAGTGGCCCGGACTATTGCTGGATCGAGTCTATTTAAGTCCGCTGTTTTTGGTCGGGATCCGAACTGGGGCCGAATTGCTGCTGCGGCTGGGCGGGCGGGAGTTTTTTTTGATCAGGAAAACTTGCAAATTCAATTGGGTGATTTTCTACTAATGCAACGGGGCCAACCTCTCGACTACGACAAGGCTGCTGCCAATGCCTATCTTAAACACCAGGCCGAACTGAGCAGCCAAGGGGGACAATCGGTTGAGCATCCGGTATTAGTCAAGGTCAGCATTGGTTCGGGGCCTGGAACGGGGCGAGCCTGGGGCTGCGACTTGAGTTATGACTATGTGAAAATTAATGCTGAATACACCACCTAGATCAGTGCAACCAGTTGTTTTACTCGGCCGCTAGGATAGAATCTCATGGGCAATGGCCTGACTTGGGGTCGTTGTCCACAAACGGAACCATGATTTTATGAACGCCCAGGAATTACTGAAGCGTTACGCCAGTGGGGAGCGAGATTTTAGTCGGGCCAGCCTCAGTAATGCCGAGTTGATCAATGCCGACTTGGAAGGGGTGAACTTGGCCCGCGCAGATTTGGAATGGGTCAATCTCAGTGGTGCCAAACTTACCCATGCCAACCTCAGTGGGGCTGAATTGATCAATGCCAACCTGATCAACGCCAACCTTAACCAGGCCAATTTGACAGGGGTAAATCTCAGTCGCACGGATCTCAGTTGGGCAAACCTCACCCAGGCCAATCTCAGCCGTTCAGAACTCAGTGAAGCCACCTTGCGCGGGGCCAACCTCCAGGGGGCTGACATGAGTCGGGTGGATTTAGCCGAGGCAGATCTCCGGGGCCTGGGTTTTAGTGGGGTGAATTTACGGGGGGCCAATCTCCAAGGGGCGAATCTTCACGGCACAGAACTGATTAAGGCCGACTTGGGACGGGTGGATTTAATCGAAGCGGACTTAAGCAATGCCAACCTTTCGGGGGCTAATTTGAGTGGGGCCAACCTGAGTCGGGCCAACCTTGCCCATGCCAACCTTACTGGAGCTGACTTATCCCGGGTAGATTTGACGGAAGTGACGCTAACGGAAGCCAATTTGACGAAAGCTAACCTGAGTGGGGCTGAACTGGGCAAAGCAGACCTATCGGCCTTAGAACTGTGTGATGTCAACTTAAGTGGGGCCAATCTCAACGGAGCTAATTTAGCTGCAACTAACCTGAGTCGTGCTGATCTCAGCGGGGCAAATTTGCGGGGGGTTAACCTGAGTCGGGCTAAGTTGAATGGCACCAATCTCCGGGGGGCAAACTTGGTTGGGGCAAACTTAACTGGCGCAATGATGGATGGGGCTGATCTATCTCAGGCCGATATGCGGAGTGCCAATCTCAGTGGGCTAACCTTAAGCGGGGTCATTCTCCGCGGGGCCAATCTCAGTGGGGCCAATCTCCGGGAAATTGAACTGAACCAGGCCAACCTCAGTCGCGCTGATCTGGTGGAAGCTAACCTCAGCCGGGCGAAAATGTCGGGAGCCAACCTCAGCCGGGCCACCCTCAGTGAAGCGAATCTGAGCCGGGCCACCCTGAGTGGAGCCACCTTAAGCCGCGTTACCTTGAGTGGGGATGGCTTGGGGGATGTGGACTTAAGTGGGGTGAATTTAAGTGGCGCCGATTTGGGGGATGCCCAGCTTTTCGGGGCCAATTTATCCCGTTCTGATTTGACCCGAGTGAACCTCACCGCTGCAGACTTAAGTGGCTCCAATTTGAGTGAAGTCGATCTACGGGGCACGATTATGCCGGATGGTCGCCGCCGGAGTTAGGCCTATTTCAGTTGATCTGTGGTGTACCATCAGTAAGGCTGGGGTGGTTTTGCCGCACGCCAATTGTTGCAGGAGTTTAGGGTAGCGAGATTAATAGCGAATTGATGGAGACACAGCCCCCCACCGCGGCGTTAACCCCCGTTGAAGATCAGACGCCTCTGCCCCTGTTAGCTAAATTACCCCACCCCCCTGGCCTGGCAACCTGTCCTCGACGCGCCCGTTGGCATTTGGACTTGCTCCTCATGGCCCTGGAATCCCTGGACTTAACCGCTGCTGAAACTATGCTCCAGGTGATTCGCGACCTCCACCTGACTGTTATGATCCCGAATCGGGTTGTCCTTTGGCTATTGCGCTCCACCAATCCCTTCCGTAACCTGGCCCAACGCATCCCGATGCCCTTGGATGAAGGCAAGATTTTAGCGATTTTGGTCTGTGATTTAGCCCGCCGACAGACCGCCAACCTGCGCCAATTGGTTTTTATCATTCCCCAAATTGAGCAGCAGAACCTTGACTATGGAGCCTATCCCCCCTTGGCGGAGTATTTGGATCGGTTTCGGCGGAATTTTCGCAAGCGCATGAATCTGAATCGCTCCAGCCTGTTGATCTACCGAGATCCCGCCCAATTAAACCAACTGGCCCTCAAACTATTGCCCCAATTGTTGTTTTGTACGGGAACCGCGGGCCTGGAACGGCTCTGGTTTAGCTTGTTTGATGGGGAAATAGAGGGCTAAGGAATCAAAATGCTGAGTCAACGCCACTACAGTTTGCCCAATTGTGTCATTACCTTGGAAGGCATGAGTACCCAGGCCGGGAATCAGTTTGGTTTAGACCTAGTTACATCCTGTCAAGTCCAGATCATGGGGGAGTCGCAACCGCTGAAGGGGGGACTAGAGTTTTTAGAAGCCTTGGTCGCTGCAATCAATCCGGTGATCCAGACTTGGTTGAGCGGGGTCAAACCGATCAAACATTGGTCGCTGCGACCCCAACAGCCCCCCTCGGCAACTATCAGTGTCCAAGCCCAAAGCCCCGATCTCCATTCTTTTTTAATTCTGATTCCCAAAGCTCTCCTCACCCTAGTCCCCGCGGATTCTCTGCCCGCAGCTGGAACCTCGACGCCAACTCCTAACCCTGACTGCCTGGAACTAAAGCTCTCCACTGTGCAAATGTTTGATTTAGTCGAAGCCCTAGATCAGTTGTGCCAAGATGAGCTGACGCTGCCGCACCTCCAATTAAACCTGCAATCACTGCATCGACGGGACGTGGCCCCAACGGTTTCTCTGGCAGAGCAAGCGACTCCCATTGGCCTGGGTATGGCGAGTTTGGCCATTGCAGCGGTGATTTTCTGGTTTGTCCCGGCCCCGGAACCCCGCCAAGCCCCCCCAGAGGTCAACGGCAACGAGCCAAACCCCACAGCCCCTGCCAATCCCTAAATTGCCCCCACTATTCTCTGAAAGTTCCGTTGAGTACCTTGTTTTCTCCCCAGGCCTTGAGTGGGCCATCCATCCAAATCCGTCGCGGTTTTTTGACTGGCCCAGTTCCCAGTGCAGCGGAGATCAATCAAGTCCAGACCCTGTTCAACCAGGAAACATTTTGGGCTCAAGGTCGAGATTCTGATCAGTTACGGAAATCTTTACTCGGAAGCGATGTTGTCGTCACGGCCTGGTTTGAGGCAGAGTTAATTGGTTTGGCCCGGGCTCTTTCCGATGGGGTCTATCGGGCCACCATTTGGGATGTCGTGGTAGCAGCGGACTATCGGGGCCTGGGCATTGGCAAAAAATTAATTAAAACCCTGCTGACCATGCCTGAACTTCAGGTGGAGCGAATTTACCTGATGACAACCCACCACCAGGCCTTTTATCATCGCCTTGGGTTTCAACCTAACTCCAGCACTACAATGGTCATGTTTTCCCCTGGTTCTTTATCTAACCTCCCCACCTAAATTCCATGTCTGCTACCCCCAACCTCTCGACGGTCGTTACCCAATTGGGGATCCCCGCCATTGCCCGGCATTTATTCCTTTGTGCAGACCAAACCAAACCCCTCTGTTGCGATAAAGCAGTTGGGCTTGAGGCCTGGGATTACCTGAAAAAACGGTTGAAGGAACTGGGATTAGACCAACCATCGCCCCTCCAGCCAACCTGCACCTATCGCACAAAAGCTAACTGTTTACGCATCTGCCAGCAGGGCCCCATCTTGCTGGTGTATCCCGATGGCGTTTGGTATCACTCTGCTCGCCCGGACGTCCTAGAGCGAATCATTCAGGAACATCTCTTGAACGGCAACATTGTGGCAGACTACCTCTGTTGGCCAACCCCTGACAGTCTTAGCGCCGATTAGACTATAACAGCACTCCATCTCTTGAACTATATGAGCTATCTGGACACTGCTGCTGAATTTTATGCTTCGGTTGCCCAAACCCCGGATGAGGGCCTGTGCTGTGTCAACCAGGAACCCTTATCTTTACCGGATTTAGTTGTGCCGGAAATGATGCAGCGGATGAACTACGGTTGCGGGACAACGGTACAAGTTCAGGAACTTACCCACGGGTCCACGGTTCTCTATGTTGGAGTTGGTGGAGGCCTGGAAGCTCTGCAGTTTGCCTATTTTTCCCAGCGGCCTGGGGCGGTGATCGCGGTGGATCCGGTGTCGGAAATGCGTGAAGTTGCTGCCAAGAATCTCGTGGAGGCTGCCACCCTCAATCCGTGGTTTGATCCGGCATTCGTCCAAATCCTTTCGGGGGATGCCTTTGCCCTACCGCTGCCCGATCACAGTGTGGATGTGGTGGCGCAAAACTGTCTGTTTAATATTTTTGAACCTCAGGACTTAGCCCAGGCCTTGGCGGAAGCCAATCGAGTCCTTCGCCCCTTGGGACGTTTGTTAATGAGTGATCCCATCGCAACCAGGCCCATTCCGGAACATTTACGCCAGGATGAGCGGCTACGGGCCATGTGTTTGTCCGGGGCTTTGACTGAGGGGGACTATCTCCAACAGTTAGCCAAGGCTGGATTTGGCGAAATTGAAATTCGCTCCCGCCGTCCTTACCGCGTTTTAGACCGAACAACCTATCACTTGGAGGCGGATATTGCCTTAGATAGCCTTGATTCCGTTGCGATTAAAACGCCCGTTCCCTGTGGTGGCCCAAACATTAAGGATTTTAGTTCTGAGCAGTCCATCTCAACTTTGGCCTCGAAATGTTGTGGTTAGTTCCCCCCTTGCAGGAGGTTTTTGAGTTCAGCTCGGGGCCAATGAACCCATAATCGACTCTGAAATCATTGCCATGGGGTAAAGGTAACTCAATGGTCATCGTTGCCATTGGGTTTGATCACACCCCCCTCAAGTACCTCAACCTCTGGCCAGCGGTGCGTGCGACTGGCCCTTTTAGAGTGAGATGACTATATATCCTAGAGCGATAAACGTTCTGATACAATAATAATTTGTCTAAATTTAGGCTCACTTGCTTGGGACGATCCAACTGTTCCCTGTGAGTTTTACGCTCTTGTCTGTTGAGTTTTTCGCTCACGTCTCCGCCCATCTAACGTCAGAGGTCAGCATGGCAAAACGCCGCAATCCGAAGAAAGAAAAAGCCCTCCGCAACCAGGCCTATGCCCGGAAATTCCGCAAACGTTCCCCCAGTCGGTTTGGTCGGCGTTTCTACAATGACAACCGCAATGAAAATAAAGAAACAGAAGCTACGACGAGTGAAACCCTAGAAGGGGCCACTGATTAACCGCGTCGCCACCGCTGTTCCTGACTGCCAGGCCCGTCCTAAACCCCAGGCCCAGTGTGTCCTCCCACACCAATCTCCACAACAGATTAAGGCTGGTGACATGGGGGCGACCAAATAGGGCCTGGGATAGGGTTTAGCAACTTCTGCAAACCGCCAGCGATGGACTTGCAACTCTTGGGGGTGATTGACTCGGGAGAAGTTACTGAGGGTTTTAAATCGCTCCCAAAGCAGCGCTCCCACCGCCGCCAGAGGCTGAGCCTCAAAGTGACCGCTGGCAAACTCCGAGGTACTGTGTAAAACCAGGGTGGCTGGCTGCTTCGTGGGGCGTTTACTCGCATCCCCAATCCCCCATTCAAGATCATCGTCCTGGAAGTAGGTAATCTTCTCCAGGCCCTGAATCGATCCACTGGCAAACTTCAGCAGGGCGGTAATCCTTGGTTTGTAGGAGACTGCGGCGAGGTGGCGAATAAACTCCGCAGCCAGGCCATGGGATTGGAGGGGTTGACAAAGGGCTAGGGCCTGGGGGGCGGGAATTGCCAAAACAAGGGTCTTCCCATACCAGGCCTGGGTTTTTCCGGCTGAGTTGAGAGTGGTTACCTGCCAAACCGCTGTTTTTGTTTCTTTGGTATTGATTTGGATGACTCGCTGTTGACGTTCAACTCGTAGCTCTTGAGCAAGATATTTGCCAATGGCCGACATGCCCTGAGGAACTGCATAGACCTTTGCCCTGGGTAGACAGGGGTGGTGTGCGTCCCAGGCCTGGAGTAGTTCTGCCTCGATTAATTCTTGGGTTAGGGCCAACCACGACGCGCTATCAAACTCCCCCTCGACTATCTGGCTAGCATCCTCGGGCACATACCAGGCTGGACAACCGTGATCCACCCAGCAATGGTCATTAAAGCGTCGAGTGGCCAAACGCCCCCCCAGCCCCCGCGATTTTTCCAGGATCATGACCGACTGACCGCATCGGTCGAGCGTGCGTGCTATCACTAATCCAGCCAAGCCAGCCCCGACAATCAGGACATCAACCGGGTCATTAGGAGATTGAGCCATGGACTTAATCACAGATATTGGGCAGCGAAATTGGGAACCTTGACTGTACTTTAAGGCTTCTCAGGCAAAATTTCCCGCCCCTTGGCTGTGTTCAGTGCCCCAGTGAACGGACGATACTGTCTATATTTTGGCCGAGAGGGGGACTTAACCTGTGATGTCATAGGTCGGGTTGTATTTCCAGATTTCTCCGGCGCTCATCCACCCCGAAGCAGGCTAGAGGTTGTAAATTGAGATACATTAATCGGCACACCCCAGGCTCCTTATTTCCTAACGCATAATTTTTCATGCCCAGTGCCATTCAAGCTCTCTCTCCCAATCTGATCCAGACCATGGCCGCTGGAGAAGTTATGGATTCCTGGGAAGCAGTTGTGCGGGAACTGGTGGAGAATGCCTTGGATGCCCAGGCCCAGCGGATTCAAATTCAGGTTGATTTTTCAGCCCGCCAGCTACAAGTCAGTGATAATGGCGTGGGCATGACCCGAACTGACCTTGATCTGTGTTGCCTAGCCCACCGCACCAGTAAAATTGCTCCAACCATAACCTTCCCAAGCCCCCCCAGCTTGGGATTTCGGGGGGAAGCACTCCACAGTTTGACTCAAGTTGGCCAAGTCCAAATTGCCAGTCGCTCCCAAAATTTGGCACCGGGTTGGCTTGTGGCCTACGATTCGGAGGGTAATCCGCAAACCGCTCTTCCCAAGGCCATGGCTCCGGGCACCACCGTCGGGGTTAAAGACCTATTCCAGGCCTGGCCCCATCGTCAACAACCACCCTCCTGGAAGCATATCCAGCGCTTAATCCAACACATCGCGCTGTGTCATCCCCAGGTCACCTGGCAACTAAGTCACGGCGGCCGCAACGGGCTACATATCAGCAGTGGACAGTCAGCGAAGGACATTGTTTTACAGGTTTTACCCCAGGTTCACCCCGGAGATTTAGCTTCGATCCGGACTGAACATTTTGAATTGGTGGTGGGTTTGCCGGATCGGCAGCATCGTCGCAAGCCTGATTGGCTCCTGTTGGCTGTGAATGGCCGCTGTGTCACCCTCAAAGGCGAACGTGGGCAACAATTGCAGCACAGTCTCCTCCAGACCTGGCAACAAACCCTTCCCCGGCATCGTTATCCCCTCTGCTTTGTTCATTTACACATCCCCAACTCCGAATTGGATTGGCACTGTCATCCGGGTAAACAAGAGGTCTATCTGGCGGATCCTCAGGCCTGGCAAACCCGCCTAGAGACCGCCTTAACGGAACTCATTGGGCAAAAGCCAGCCATCCCCATTCCCCGGTTCGAACCACAGTCCCTCAGTCCCAATCTGCAGACTCACCCAGGAACCCTCCCGACCGCTTCTGTGGCTGAGACCTCCGGAGACTATGGCCGCGGGGTTGCACTCCTCCAGGCCCAAACCCAACTGAACCAGGGGCCAGGGTTTAAGGTGCTTGGGCAAATCCATCAAACCTATATCCTGGTTGAGCAGCCCACGGGTCTGTGGTTAGTTGAGCAGCACATCGCCCATGAACGAGTCTTGTATGAGCAATTGCTCGGGGCCTGGCAGGTGGTCGATTTAGTCCAGCCCGTTACCCTTGAACGCCTTTCCCCCCAGCAGGTCATTCGACTCGAGCACTTAAACCTATCGCCTGAACCCTTTGGACCAGATCTCTGGTTAGTCCGCCAGGCCCCGGCCCTTGTGAGTCAGCATCCGGATTTGGTCAAAATTCTTTTGGAGTTGAGTCAATCGGAGGATCTTGCTGCAGCTCTGGTCACCACCGCCTGTCGCAGTGCTATTCGTAACGGGACGCCCCTGACCCTGAGTGAGATGCACACCCTGATTGCCCAATGGCAGCGCACGGAACATCCTCGTACCTGTCCCCACGGTCGTCCCATTTGTCTATCTCTCCAGGAATCATCCTTAGCCCGTTATTTTCGCCGCCATTGGCTGATAGGGACAGAGCGCATGTGTTGATGGCGATTAAAAGAGGCTAGCTATAGCAAGACCAAATTATCCCGGTGAATCACCGTTTCCGGCCCCGCATAGCCGACTAATTCCGGAATATCCTCGGAGCGTTTGCCACAAATGCGGGTCAATTCAGCACTGTTGTAGTTCACCAGGCCCCGGGCCACCTCCAGGCCGGAACCATCGCACACCTGGACGGCATCTTCCGCTTGAAAGTCTCCCAGAACTGCTTCAATCCCCGCCGCCAACAAAGACCGACCTTGGTTTTGAATGGCCTGTAATGCCCCGGCATCCACCACCAATTTGCCTTGGGGAACTAGGGCCCGGGCGATCCAACGTTTACGGGCGTTGACGGGCTTGGCCTGGGGCATAAACTGTGTTCCCACCGACTCCCCCTGTAAAACCTTGAGCATACTTTCGGGATGCCGACCATCGGTAATCACTGTGCGGACACCAGCGGCGGTGGCAATTTCAGCTGCAGAAATTTTTGTGGTCATTCCCCCTGTGCCCCAGGCCGATCCCTGTCCCCCCACTTCAACCCCAAGGCTGGATAATTCTGCAAGATCATGGACAACTTCAATCGGTTGGGCCGTGGGAGTCCGGCGGGGATCTGCGGAGTAAAGTCGATCCACATCAGTTAACAAAAACAACCAATCTGCTTCGATCAAACTGGCCACCAACGCCGAAAGGGTGTCATTATCGCCAAACTTCAATTCTTCCACCGCCACCGTATCGTTTTCATTGACAATGGGAATAACCCCCAGTCCCAGTAATTCCTGCAACGTATTAAAGGCGTTAATGTACCCCTGTCGATGAATTAAGTCCTGTCGGGTGAGGAGCAACTGGGCAATGGGCTGATCTAAAAGGGAAAAAAAATCGTCATAGCACCGAATTAAGCGACCTTGCCCGACCGCCGCCACAGCTTGTTTGAGGGCCAGGGCCTGGGGACGTGAAGTTAACTGCAAACGCGCCGCGCCAATCCCCACAGCCCCCGATGACACCAGCACCACCTGATGCCCCCATTGCCGCAGTTGGCATAAAACCTCCACCAACCGCGCTACCGTTGCCAAGGCCAGATGCCCTGAGTCCGAATTGGTCAGACTGGAGGTGCCGATTTTGACGACAATCTTGGCGGATTTTGGCTCCATGGCGAGAAAGACTTAAGTCCAAAATGTGAACGGTGAGCAAGCCATCCTATCAAAGTTTAATCGGGAGCTTAACAGGTTGTAACTGAACTTGATAAAACTTTTCATAAACAAAATGCTGATCCCGAGATGAGAACCAGCATTCTGTGTGCTTATTAAAAATGGATTTAAGGTTAAGGCCTATATGGGCTGGCCTCATTTCAACAATCCCTATATTTACAAAGATTTTTTCCCATGGCCTGGAACTTCATAATTTCTTTATGTTTCTGATCCCCAAACATTTTTCTCGAATTGTTGTGAATTATTGGGTATTTTTTGTGAATTGTTACAGGAGCTCAGCTCGGGAATGTTTGCCGATTTATCCCTGGCTCCCAGGCTAACCTTAGGTTGAGTTGTATGGAAAAATCGGACATCTGGGAGCGATCACCCTTTGCCCAGGTATTCGCTGGAGAACTACGGGCACCCTCAGTAAGAAATACCTGTGAGTGTCTTTGGGTTTCAGAAACGACTGAACATTAAAAAATCATAAATAAAAATTTAGGTCGGGTCAGGTTCACAGCCCACTGGTTAAACTCTTGATTTGAAGCGGTATGGGAGGAGTTCAATGATCCATGGGTTTTAATCGTGCATCACCGCAAACTGAGGTCAGGCTTTGGGGGTATCCGGCGGACTATGGGCGTTGGGGCTTAATTCCCTTGGGGATGCTTCTGCTGTTGTGTCTGGGAAGTGTCTATTCCTGGAGTATTTTCCGGACTCCTTTGGAGCGGGAGTTGGGTATCAGTGCCACCGAAAGCCTCCTCCCTTACACAGTTGTTTTGGTCTTCTATGCGGTTTTGATGCCGATTACCGGGTTTTATATTCCTCGGTTTGGGCCGGCCCGAATCACGGCGGTGGGGGGGATGATTGTGGGCTTGGGTTACCTGCTGTCGAGCTTTGCTAGCGATGTTTTGGGCCTGGTTTTGACCTACGGTGTGATCACTGGCACTGGGATTGGCATGGTCTATGGAGTGCCGATGGTGGTGGTTTCCCGTTGGTTTCCTGACCAAAAAGGCTTAGCGGTGGGACTGACCATTGTTGGCTTTGGCCTATCGCCGTTGATTACAGCCCCTTTGGCTAATTTTTTGATTGAGGGGTACACGGTTCGGCCCACCCTCAGAATTCTTGGGTTTCTTTTTACGGGCATGATTTTGGCCATTTCCCTGGGGATGAAACTCCCTCCCAAGCACTGGCAACCCCAGGGAACAATGACTGTTGCAAGCCGCACCACCCTGCCCACTTACCCGAAAAATCTTTTTCAAAGCCGCTCTTTTTATGGGTTATGGCTCTGCTATGCCATTGGGAGTTTGATTGGATTGAGTGCCATTGGCATATCCAGTCCCGTGGGCGAGGAAATGATCAAAATCAACTCCAGCGTGGCGGCCCGAAGTGTGGCTTTGTTTGCTTTGTTTAATGGCCTCAGTCGCCCTCTGTTTGGTTGGCTCAGTGATCGCTTTAAGCCCCACCATGTGGCCATTTTTTCCTACGTTTTGATTCTAATTGCCTCGCTGATCATGGCTAGGGCTGAGCCTGGGCAGGTGGCTCGCTATGTGGTTGCCTTCTGCCTGTTTTGGTTTTGCTTGGGTGGGTGGTTAGCAATGGCGCCGACTATGACTTTGCGCTTCTTTGACCCGGAGCACTATGCCCAGCACTACGGGATAGTTTTTACCGCCTATGGCCTGGGGGCCTTAATCGGAACCGTGATCACCGGACGACTGCGGGATATGTGGGGATCGTACACTGTGATCTTTTACCCCATGGCTCTCTTGGCTATTGTTGGCATTGTCTTAGCCATAACCCTGCTGCAAGAGAAACGAGTTTCTTCAGATGTTTCGCAGACTTAGGCTTCAGAACCCCCAATTGCAAAGCCAATGTGCCCAGGGCAAACTCTCAGCTAACCGAAAATAAAGTTTTTGCGAGTTTAGGCTCCTGACTGGAGGAGAAGCATGGTTTTTGCCGACGCAACTCAGGCCCTCTAAAATACTCCTTGCAATGGCTTTAATCAAGCATCTTTTTGGCTCATGGTTACACTAAATGGCGATGGACCATCACCCACAGTTTGTGGTTGACATTTCTAGAGTTCATCACTGCCGATAGGATTAAGTCTAGAGATGCTTTTTTCTCAGGTCGGCCATGGCTAATCCCGAACACTTAGAACAGCTGCAGCAGGGATACCAGGCCTGGAATCGTTGGCGTGAGGAAAACCCGGATCTTAGACCTGACTTGGGGCAGGCAGAATTGACTGGGGTCGATCTGGGTCAATATAACCTGAGTTTTTGCAACTTGGATGGGGCTCGCATGGCGGGGGCAGATCTGCGTGGGGCTTACCTCATCTCTGCACACCTGGTTGGGGCTAACCTTTACATGGCCGATCTCATTGAAACTAATCTCAGTGGAGCCTGTTTGTCGGGGGCCACGTTGGCAGGCAGTGATCTCTATCGGGCGGATTTATCCCTTGTGGATCTGCGCCAGGCCAACCTAGTGGGGGCTTTAATACGGCGAGCCAACCTAGCTGCAGCCACCTTGGAACGGGCGAATCTGACGCGGGTGAACCTACTCCAGGCCAACTTGATGCAAGCCAATCTTAGTCAGGCGATCTTAACAGAGGCTGTGTTGGAGTCTGCCAGTTTGATTGATGCCAACCTTAGCCAGGCCATTTTGATTGAGACTAATTTAATTAAGGCCAATGCTTGTCGGGCAAATTTTCAAGGCGCTGACCTCTTCCATACCGACCTTGAGGGGGCAATTTTACGCGGGGCGACGATGCCCGATGGTTCTATTCATGGGTAAACCGCACAGATGGAGTTAAGTCTGGCTCGGCGTCAGTTTTTTGCTACCCTGCACCAGGCCCCGTTGCCCTTGGCGGAAGCGGCGTTGTATTTGGCCCAGGAAGAATACCCAGGCCTGGTGGTGGCGGAATTTCTAGAACAATTGCAGCAGATGGGAGCAGTGGTTAAGGCTCGTCTCCCCTCGGAACGCTACCCCTTACGGATTATTCGCTGCATTAATGACTACCTCTACGGTGAACTGGGCTTTCGGGGTAACCAGACCCACTACTATGACCCTGACAACAGCTATTTAAATCAAGTTCTCACCCGCCGGACTGGAATTCCCATTACCTTGGCCCTGGTTTATTTGGAAGTTGCGCGAGAGTTGGCATTTCCCATGGTTGGCGTGGGGTTTCCAGGACATTTCCTGATCCGTCCAGATTTACCCGACTTAGACTTTCATGTGGATGCCTTTAACGGTGGTGACATTTTGTTTCCCGAAGACTGCCAGGCCCGCCTTGAGGAGATTTATCAGCAACCTGTCAATCTACGGCCAGAGTTTTTCCAGCCCGTTAGTCCACAGCAATTTTTAGTGCGGATGTTGCGCAACCTGAAACAAATCTATCTGGAGCAACAGGATTTACCCCGGTGTTTGGCGGCGGTGGAACGAATTATTCTGATCACACCCCAGGCCAAGGAGGAGTTACGGGATCGGGGAATCCTTTACTACCAGATGGGCCGCTGGTCAGAAGCACGCCGGGATTTACTCGATTATTTGGCTACTCAACCTTCCCTAGAGCAACAAGGCCTGGTGCAGGATATTCTGCGGCGAATGCTTAACGACTAAGGCGTTGTTCACCTTAAAGACCTGAATCCATGGTTTGCGGGTGATTTCTGGAAACGTGACTGCTATAGTGGGGGCGGACAAGAGGTTTACGAAAATTTACACATCGGTATCCATGTCGCGGCCAACCCTTTATATCGCTATTACCAATCATGGGTTTGGCCATGTTACTCGCACCGCCGCCGTCATTGCCCAACTTCAACAGGCTCTCCCTGAATTACTCCCAATTTTTGTCACCAGCGCTCCCCGGTGGCTCCTCGAAGTCTATCTGCCGGGAGAGTTTATTCATCGGCCCCGGAGCTTGGATTTAGGGGTGATTCAGGCGGACAGCTTAACCATGGATTTAGCAGCAACCTTGAGCCAATGGCAGCAAATTCAAGCCCAGGCCCCGGAGTTAATTGCCGCAGAAGTCAGTTTTATTGAACAAAATCAGGTGGACTTAATTTTTGCGGATATTCCCTGCCTAGCCACAGCCATTGCGAAAAGGGCGGGAATTCCCTGTTGGATGGCCAGTAACTTTGGTTGGGATTTTATTTACCAGGCCTGGGGTGAACCGTTTAAAGAGCTTGTGGTTTGGATTGCCGAGCATTTTAGTCAGTGTGATCGCCTGTTTCGTTTACCGTTCCATGAACCAATGGCGGCCTTTCCTATCCAAGAAGATGTGGGGTTGACGGGCAGTTCTCCTAAGTTTTCCTTCAGCGATCTCCAAGTTCAACTGGGCCTGGATCATCCGGTCGAGAAAACTGTGCTGCTGACCTTTGGTGGCCTGGGCCTGGAGCAAATCCCCTACCAAAACCTCAGTACTTTTCCTGACTGGCAATTCATCACCTTCGATTCCCAGGCCCCGAACGAGCTACCTAATCTCCTGAAAGTTTGTGGTCATACCTACCGCCCCGTGGATGTGATGCCGGCCTGTGGTCGGGTACTGAGTAAACCTGGCTATGGAACATTCTCAGAAGCAATGCGCCTGGGCATTCCCTTAACTACCGTGACCCGAGAAAACTTTGCCGAAAGTCCCCTGCTGCTTCAAGGTCTGAAGGCCCACAGTTCCCATCAAATTCTGACTCCGACTGAGTTCTTTACGGGCGACTGGAGTTTTCTCAAGCAAGACCCAATGCCACCAGAGAGTAATCATGCCCTAGCCACCAATGGCAATGAGGTCATTGTCCAGGCCCTACTGGATTTTTTCCAGGCCCCGCAACCCAATTTAAAGTTAGCCCCGCTGAGTGCAGATTCCTAGCTTGGAAGATTGGCAGCACACAACTGCAGGAGTTCTGCTTCTGATATACAGGGAATTTTGAGGGTTTGAGCTTTGGTTAATTTACTACCCGCATTTTCCCCAACCACGACATAACTGGTTTTCTTACTGACACTTTCGGTAACTTTCCCCCCAGCTTGTTGGATCAGAACTTTGGCTTCCTCACGACTCAGGTTAGGCAGAGTTCCGGTAATCACAAAAGTTTTTCCTTGCAATATCTGGGGCTTGTCGGAATCTGATCGGGTAGATTCGGGACTGGTGAGTTCTAGGCCTGCTCGCTCAAGACGCGTGATCAGGGTTTGATTCCCTGGGCTTTGCCACCACTCCACCACGGCCTGGGCAATTTCGGGGCCAATTCCGTGAATCGTGTTCAAATCTTCAAAAGTAGCTTGAGCAAGTTGATCCGCACTGGGAAATTCGGCGGCAATCAGTTGAGCATTCACCGCCCCCACATGACGAATCCCCAGGCCATAGAGCACCCTTGCCCACGGTTTTGATTTCGATTTTTCCAAACTGGTGATAATGTTTGTGGCTGATTTTGTCCCCATTCGGTCTAGGGTTGCCAGTGCCGGGGCCTGGAGGTCATAGAGATCTGCCACATCCCTCACCCAACCTTTTTCCACCAATTGAGCAATAATTTTCTCCCCCAGGCCATCAATGTCAAGGGCATTCCGACTCACCCAATGGATTAAGGAACCTTTGACAATTGCTGGACAGGTTGGGTTTACACAGCGAGTTACTGCTTCATTTTCCGGTTGGAAGACGGGTTCAGCACACTCCGGACAGTGCGTAGGAAAAATAAACCGCTGAGTCTGGCCAGTTCGTAGCTCTGGAAATACCCGCAAGACTTCTGGAATAATTTCTCCGGCCTTATGCACCACCACCCGATCGCCAATTTGAATATCCAACTCTGTAACGCGCTCGCGATTGTGGAGGGTTGCCCGTGAGACGGTGGTTCCGGCGAGTTGCACAGGTTTGAGTTTCGCCACAGGGGTTAAGGCTCCCGTCCTACCAACTTGTACGGTAATAGCTAAAACTTCCGTGATCGCCTGTTCCGGTTCGTACTTCCACGCAATTGCCCACCGGGGAAATTTTTGGGTAAATCCCAGGCCCTGCTGTACCGCCAAATCATTCAGCTTAACCACCACCCCATCGGTTAAATAGGGCAAAGTGAGCCGTCCCGTGGCCCAGTGGTCGTAATAGGTTTGGACTGCTGCTAAATCTGGACAGAGCTGCCGATTGGGATTGACCTTAAAACCGATAGTTTGCAGAAGCTCTAAGCTATGCCATTGGGTCGTGGGCACGGGGCCTGGGAAATTGATTTGACTTAAATCGGTGTCGGGTAAATGCAGCGTATAAGCAAAAAAATCCAGTTGACGTTGGGAGACAATCCGAGCATCCAGTTGACGGAGAGTTCCAGCGGCGGCATTGCGGGGATTGGCAAACAAACTTTCCCCTTTGGCTTCTCGATCTTGATTAATTTTATGAAAGACATCTAGCCCCAAAAAGGCTTCCCCCCGCACTTCTAGGATTTCCGGTGGCTTGTCCCAGTTCAGGCGCAAGGGAATTGAGCGAATCGTCCGGACGTTGGGGGTAATATCTTCCCCGGAAACTCCATCCCCCCGCGTTGCCCCCCGGACTAAGACCCCATTTTTATAGGTGAGATCTAAGGCCGAGCCATCAATTATAAGTTCACAGACATATTACGCCTGGGATAGCTCATATCCAGAATTACTTTGCCAATAGCGTTGCCAGCGATCTTGCCAGGCCTGCATTTCAGTGAGATCAAAGGCATTTTCCAAGCTGTATAACGGAATCCGATGCTCCACAGAATTAAATTGACTGGCCGGTTTTTCCCCCACCCGTTGTGTCGGACTATCTGGAGTGATCAATTGGGGATACTGAGTTTCTAGGGCCTGGAGCTCTCGATATAGCTGGTCATAGACGGCATCCTCCATGATCGGCGCATCCAAGGCATAGTAGGCATAGCTGGCCTGGTGGATGAGTTGGCGTAGTTGCTCAACCCGAGTTCCAGTCTCAAACAGGTTAATTTGGCTGCTGTCGTCTCCCATAAATAGCCTCTAAATAGCCTCAAAACAAGATTAAGCCAGCAACCATAGCCTGCCACAGAACGGCATAATCTCAAGTAGCCAAAGCAAGGGCAAGGGGTAAATATTGATGGGAATTTATGACGAATCCTGTTAATTGTTTTCTGATTGGGTTATGTGTCCTGCTTATTGTTGAGATAAATAAGCTTGATAGGCATTCAGCCCGTCCGCTCTTTCTGACTCTGCCTGCTTGATCCCTGGGGCTATCTTGGTCAGAAATCCTGAATCTTTGGGGTTTTCAGGGATCGGGGTTGCCCATCCATTGATCATTCAACACCTCCCATGGGCTTAAGTTCAATCCGCTGCCAGACCCAGCAACCGCCAAAAAGTTAACTGAGATACATTTATCCCCAAATTGAGTCCCTAAGATTAGGAGTGTATTCGTTAGATGGAATCTTGTATCTAATTTTGAGATATGATTCCAGTCACTTCCGAGAGTGGCAGTCCTAATGCGGGGGAGACTATTTTAATTACAGCCAGTTTGCGGCAGATTTTGTTGATCGTCCTGGCAATCCTTCATAAAATTCAGCACCGTTCCTGAGACCAGACCAGAGCCTCTATGACCTATACCGCTGTGCCCATGACCGCATCGCCCACTGTTAAGCCAGAAAACAAAGGAAAGCCCGTGGTTTTTCCTGCCAAGGTGCTCCAGAAAATTTCGGCTTCCTTGCTATCTGGGCGATTTACATTCACGGATCCTAACGATCGGTCGATTTCGTGGCAGTTGTATGCCGGTAATGGGCAAATTCATTACGTCAACTCCCTGGCTGGACAATCCGAGCGGTTGAATTATTTGCTCCGACGGGCTGGACTCCGCATGAATGCCACCCTGTCTGCCAATCAGACGGATTATCAATGGCTGTGTCAGTTGTGGAAAAATGGCACCCTTAATCTGCCGCAGTTACGAAAAATTCTCTTTTTTGCCAGCCAAGAAGCCCTTGTTCATCTGTTGTCTTTGCCCCAAGCTGAGGTGGAGTTTGATCGAGCCCTGGGCCTGGATAACCTCGTCCTCTCTGTGCCGATCCGCCAAATCGTTGCCCCCCTGCGCGATAAAATCTCTGACTGGGCTCAACTGCGAACAGTTCTCTGCTCTCCCCTGCAGCGACTAACCTTAACAGACCCGAATCAGTTGCAACAGTATCTTTGGGATCACAGTGGCGAACTGTCCACCTTGAGTTCTTTGCCGACCTCGCTAGTTTCGGGAATGTGCTTCTATACCCTGGCAGAGTCCCTCAAAATGCCCACCTATGAGCTAGCCATCAAACTGAAGCCTCTTTTTGGTTGCGGTGTGATTAAAATTACACCTTTTGCCCAGCCGGAGGGAGATCACCGTCCAGTGGTGGCCTGCATTGATGACAGCAAAACTGTCCAGCGCAATGTTCGCCTGATTTTGGAAACCTCTGGCTACCAGGTCATGGGATTAACCGAACCCGCTCGGGCCATTGCTGCCCTTGCCCGTCAAAAGCCAGATTTAGTTCTAATGGACATTACGATGCCAGAAGTGGACGGCTATGAGCTATGTCGGATGCTACGCCAGTCGGATCAACTCAAGGATGTTCCAATTGTGATGTTGACCGGCCGGGATGGTTTAATTGATCGGATTCGGGCCCGGATGGTGGGAGCCACAGATTATTTGACCAAGCCGTTTACACCTCAGGAATTGTTAACCTTGGCCAATCGATTTGCCCACCAGCCAAGTTTGGCCTCAGCCTAGAAGAACATTAAGGAAGCATCGCCCATGAAAACGGTTTTGGTGGTGGAAGACTCTCGCACAGAGCAACAGTTAATTACCGGGCTATTGGAACGTTCAGGGCACAGGGTAGCCTTAGCCGAATCAGCCGAGTTGGCCCTGGCTTGGTTAGCGGAAAACCGACCTCCAGACTTAATCGTTCTCGACATTGTGATGCCTGGAGCTAATGGCCTGGAGTTATGCCGGGAAGTTCGAGCCAAGCCTGACCTTAAGGAAATTCCCATTGTTTTCTGTTCATCCAAAGATCAAGAATTTGATCGCTTTTGGGCCCTCCGCCAAGGGGGTAATGCCTACATTACTAAACCCTTTGACCCGGATGAATTGATTTCAACGGTGGCGGAATATTTACATTAAGGCGATCAATCCCTGGTGGAGTTGACGGTTGACATAGACCATGACCGAGCAAGAGTATTTTCACATTGAGTTGACGAAGTCGGTTCAGATTGCCGTTCCCCTGGAGCAAGCTGCGGAAGTGTTAACCGTTGAAGCCCAAGATCTGTGTCCAATTCCTGGGGTTTCCCCTGTTTTGCTCGGTGTTGTCAATCAACGGGGACGGCTGCTGTGGATTGCCGATTTAGATGCACTGTTGGGTCTGAACAAAACCAGAACTCTGCGACTCCGCCGCTCTCCGGTATTAGTCGTGACTTGGAAAACTGAAACTGAGGATTTGCGCCTGGGATGTTTGGCTCAGCAGCTGCGGGGAATTATTACCTGTCCACCGTCTGATGTTCAACCCGTGCCACCCCGCTTAGAGCAACGGATGCAGCATTTTTTCTCGGCCTGGTTACGCCCCCCCGGCAATTCCCTTCTGAGACTCAACGTTGCTGCCCTGTTTAATGCCATCCAACCCCCTCATCCCTCCACAACTTTGGCTCCCCTATGACTTTGTCTCCTGAAACTCTGCCCGCCTCAATTCCAGGCCTTCCCAGTAATGATGTCTATTTCGACGCAATTGTTCGGCAGGATATTTCAGTACTGAAAGATATTGTTGCCGCTGACCCCCAAGATTACTTGGCCCAGTTTAGTTTAGCGACTGCCTACGAAAATTTGGGGCTTGTCAATGAAGCTCGTCAGATTTATGAATTGTTGGTTGCTCAGGATGGTTCTGGTTTTTATGGCACCAGCGCCCAGAATAGCTTAGCAGCCTTAGATGGAGAAGTCAGTGCGTTTGTCAGTCCGCCAACTCCCCAGAGTATTTCCGCTCCGGCCCCAACGGTTTTTAATTTCCTAGGTGGGAGTGATAAAAAGCTACGCCATGAATTAAGTCATCTTTTAGAAATTTTTCAAACCCATTCAGAAGATTGGCTTGAGCCGCTTCAATCCCAGGCCTGGCAAGATGGGCAAGTGCTTGGCCTGGTAAATCTATTGGGGGGCCTGGGTCAGACCATTCAAAGCCTGACGCAAAAAGTTAATGATCTTGAGACTCAAAGCCAGCGGAAGGCCCTAGAGCAAAAACAAGAACGGCTCAAAATGCAAGAGGCAGTGATTAATCTCCTGTTGGATATTGAGGGGGCACAACGGGGGGATTTAACCGTTCGAGCCAAGGTGGATGAAGGGGAGATGGGATCCATTGCCGATGCCTTTAACGCCACGGTACGAAGTTTGCGGGAAATTGTTTTGCAGGTTCAAGCCGCAGCCAATCAAGTTCAAGTTGCCGCCCTAACCAGTGAAACATCAGTTCAACGCTTAGCCGAAGAAGCCCGTACCCAGGCCGATGCCATTGCTAACACCCTGGATTCCGTCGGGGATATTACCCAGTCCATCCAAAGCGTTGCCCAGTCCGCCCAAGAAGCCGCGCAAATTGCCCGCCAGGCCCGGGAATCAGCCCAAGTGGGTGACCAAACCATGGATTCAACCGTGGACAGTATGGAAAATATCCGCACCAGTGTGGCGGAAACATCAAAGCGGATGAAACGATTGGCGGAATCCTCCCAGGAAGTTTCAAAAATTGTCAATATTATTTCTGGAATTTCGGAAAAGACTAACCTGCTGGCGTTTAATGCATCCATTGAGGCGGCTCGGGCGGGGGAAAACGGCCAGGGCTTTCGGGTTGTGGCAGATGAAGTCCGACGGTTGGCAGAGCGGGTCACAGACTCAGCTAAGGAAATTGAGCAACTGGTGACTGGGATTCAACAAGAGACCGCTGACGTCCTTCGGCAAATGGAGACCAGTACCTCCCAGGTGGTGAAAGGAACCCAGTTGGTGGCCGAGACCAAAAATACCCTCCAAAGTTTAGCGGCCATTAGTCAAAAAATTGATGCTTTCCTGGAGACAATTTCCACATCTACAGTTTCGCAAACCGAGGCAGCGGTGGTCGTCAATGAAACGATTCAAGAAATTGCTGTGATTGCCCAAACAACCTCCTCGGAGTCAGTAGGAGTGGCGGGGGCCATGCAGGCTCTGGTGTCCGTGGCGCAGGAGCTGCAAAATACCGTGTCGCGGTTCCAAGTTGAATAGGTCAAGGGCTGGGGGGCATATGCCATTAAATGCAGCGGAACTGGATGCAATTACCCAAGAGGCTCGGCTTTGCTTTTTGCAGGAGGATGCCCCGGAATATCTCGGCATGTTGGAACAGGGACTCCAGGCCCTAGCCGACACTGGAACCCGCCCCACCCAGGACACCTTTGCCGAATTAATGCGGGCGGCCCATACTCTCAAAGGCGGTGCTGGTATTGCCCAATTGCCTGAACTACAACAGGTGGCTCATCGCCTTGAAGATTTACTCGAGGCCCTCCACCAAGGACGAGTTTCGGACTACGGCCCAGCTTTTGAGTTTTTGTCCCTCGGGGTTGAGCAAATTCACCATTTAGTGGACGCTGCAAGCCATCAACAACTTCCCCAAGCAGATAGCGCCCGCAGTGCATTGCTCCAGGCCCTAGATGAGTACTTGGGTCAATTGGCTCCCCACAGGGCCCCACCAACCCCCGCCGCCACCCCCACCCTTTCCCCCCTAGTGCGCTCGGTTTTAAGTACGGACTTAGAAGAGAGCCTTGGAAAGCTCCTTGCCCAAAGCCAAGCCCAACCACAGCAGTTACCCCAGGCCCTGGCGGGATTTTTGTCCGAGTTACGGTTGATGGGACAAACCTTGGGATTGGCCTGGTTAACGGAATTGGCCGGACAAATCAGTCCATTGCTGACAGAAATTCCCCCCGTTGAGTTGGTGTCTGCCCTGATTAGTGAAGTTCGGGCCAGTCGAGAGGCGTTTTTTGCTGGCAAGTTATCAACTTCACCCCCCCCAAGCCCTGAACCTTTCCCCCTGCCCCTCACCCTTCCGGAAGCTAGCCCAACTGTAGCCCCCCTTCACTCCCCCGTTGTCCAAAAACCGGTTAAGCCATCCCCCTCGAGGCCACAGACCCATGGGATTAACCTGCGAATTCCCGTGACCAAAATGGATCGGATGGGCAACACCGTCAGTGAACTGTTGATTAGTCAGGAACGCCTTAACCTTTACCAGGCCCAGTTCCAGCAAATTAGTCGTGAACTCAAGCGACGGATTAATCAATTCAGCCCCATCCGTGAACAGGTGCAAACCCTCTACGACCGCTTAGCAACCACATCGGGGCAGCCTGGCCTGTTGGGACGCAATGGGGCCCTGGGAGAACATGAATTTGATACTCTCGAATTTGACCGCTACACCGAACTCCACACGACACTCCAAGACTTCCAAGAAATCATTGCCCGAATTCAAGAAACTGGGGCTGACATTGACCTCCTGAATCGGGAACTCCAGGCCGCCTTGGATGATGGTCGGCAATATTTGGGCAGTTTACGGGCGGACTTAACTGACTCGCGGCTAGTACCATTCCGTGTCATCGCAGAAAAATTTATTCCGGCCCTAGCCAACCTTAGCCAACGCTATCAAAAACCGGTCACCGTTGAGATCCATGGCGAAAATGCCCTGATTGACCAGGCCATTCTGGAGCAACTTAAAACCCCCCTGACCCATTTGGTGCGCAATGCGTTTGACCACGGGGTTGAACCTCCCACCATCCGTCAGCAACGGGGTAAACCAACCACTGCCAGGATTATTCTGGGTGCGAAAATCATCGGCAATCAGGTTTTAATCAGCATTGAAGATGACGGCCACGGGGTTAATCTCGCCAAGGTCACAGAAAAGGCGGTGCAATTGGGGCTCTGTCCCCCGGAATCAGTACCCTTGCTCACCGAAGAACAAATCTTAGATTTTCTTTTTGCTCCTGGCTTTTCAACGGCCACCAAAGTGGGGGATTTGTCTGGACGGGGCGTTGGCCTGGATGTGGTACGTCTCCAAGTGGAGCAACTTCGGGGCACAATTCGCGTCTCAACCCAGGCCGAGAAAGGCACCACCTTTACCCTCGCGCTCCCCCTTACCCTCAGTATTTTGCCCCTACTATTGTGTCAAACCCATGACCATACCCTGGGCATTCCCTCGGTCAACATTCTCGAAGTCATTAAATTGGCTGAATATACCGACCCCAAACAACCCAGTTCGACGATCTCCTGGAAAGCACAAACCATTCCCTACTATCCCCTACAGACATTTCTTCCCTATGCCCGCCCCCAAGGTGGTAAAACTCGACTGAATGAGATTGCCATTGTTGTCGATGTTAGCCAGCAACCGGTGGCCCTTGGCGTGGAAGCCCTCTTGGAAGAGCGGGAATTTGTCCTGAAACCCTTTGACCCCACCATTAAAGTCCCGCCCTATGTCATGGGATGTACCGTTTTGGGAACCGGCGCGGTGGTTGCGGTTTTGTCTCCTCCCAATTTTGATTTGCTGATTGTTCCCGGGAGCGTCCCCAGCAAACTGCCCCCCCCCCGCCAGGCATCCGAACCTGAACGGATCAAACAAACCACGGTGATGATTGCGGATGACTCAGTGGCCGTGCGTCGTCTTTTGGAGCGGGTGCTATCCCAGGCCGGGTATGCGGTGATTTCCTGTCGAGATGGCCACGAGGCCTGGGAACAACTAGGGCGACAATCGGAAGCCCCGGCCCTCCTGATCTCTGATGTGGAAATGCCCCGCCTTGATGGATTTTCACTGTTACAGGAAATTCGGCGTAGTTCCCAATGGCAAACTCTGCCCGTGGCGATGCTAACCTCCCGCAGTGGAGACCAACATCGATATAAAGCCAAACAACTTGGGGCAAACGCCTATTTTGTCAAGCCCTTTCAACCTGTGGACTTAATTAACCAAGTCGCCGCCTTGATTCAGGCCTGAGGTTTGATCTGGCTAGCTTTGAACTTGAGCTTGAGTCAAAAACTGCCCTTCTCACCGAGGAAATTGTCTCCCGCTGTGGTGGCCTCCAACTCCTAAATGACCCTAAATTTTGTTCTTGAGACTGACCATCAAGCCGGGAATGCTTAACGAAAGTTATACCAATTCTGATAAAGTATTACAAAAGTTAAGATTATTTACTTGGAATTTTCATGAGCCTATTGATTGTTGGCGCGACTGGCACTCTGGGGCGGCAAATTGTCCGACGTGCTCTAGACCAAGGGTTAACGGTGCATTGTCTTGTCCGCAATCGACGTAAGGCGGCTTTTTTAAAGGAATGGGGGGCGCATTTAGTCCCTGGCGATCTCTGTGAGCCCGAGTCCTTAGGTTCTGCTCTGGAGGGGATTACCCAAGTCATCGATGCCGCCACGGCCCGAGCTACCGACAGTTTGGGGATTAAAGACGTGGACTGGCAGGGTAAGGTAAACCTAATTCAAGCCTTGGAAAAAGCCAAGGTTCAACGCTATATCTTCTTTTCAATCATGTCGGCGGCGGCCTACCCCCACGTGCCCTTGATGGACGTAAAATACTGCACTGAAAAATTGATCCAGGCCACGCAGCTCGACTACACCATTTTGCGCCCCTGTGGTTTCTATCAAGGTTTAATTGGCCAATACGGCATTCCGATCCTTGAGGGACAATCGGTTTGGTTGGTGGGTGAAAATACGCCCATCGCCTACATGGATACCCAGGATATTGCCAAATTTGCCATCCAAGCCCTCCACTGTCACGACACGATTCGCCAAAGTTATGATCTGGCTGGGCCTAAGGCCTGGGGGTCAGAGGACATTGTCCGACTCTGTGAACGGTTATCTGGAAAAACAGCAAAACTTACCCGCATGCCCCTGGGATTACTCCGCACCGCCCGAAACATGGTTTCTTTCTTTGAATGGGGTTGGAATGTTGCCGATCGTCTCGCCTTTACGGAAGTGATTGCCACGGGAAAAGCTTTAAATGCCTCCATGGAAAATATCTATCCCACATTTCAGTTGGATCCAACCGACACCCTGACCCTGGAAGCTTACATGCAGGAATACTTCAGTCGGATTATGCGTAAACTCAAGGAGTTGGATTACGAAAAAAGTAAGCAGAAAAAGCAATCTCGAAAACGTAGTCCATTCAAATCCTCCAACGCGCCGTAAATTCTGGGTATTGAGCCACCGTGAAAGCAGGGATTATCTACAACGAAGCCAAACCCGCAGCCTGCCGTTTAGCCAGTGAAATTCAAGAAAATCTCGAACAATGGGGTTGGCAGGTCAGTGTTGCCACTGGTGTTGGCGGTATCCTTGGGTATTCCCGGCCCGATAGCCCAGTGTGTCACACCCCCATCGATCGCTTAACTCCGCCCGGGTTTGAACCGGATATGAAATTTGCTCTGGTTTTGGGGGGAGACGGGACGGTTCTTTCTGCCTTTCGACAACTGGCTCCCTGTGGTATTCCCCTCCTGACGATTAATACCGGGCACATGGGATTTTTAACTGAGGCCTACGTCGATCAGGTTCCCCAGGCCCTCCAACAACTGGTGAGTGGTCAGTACACCATTGAAGATCGCACCATGTTGACGGTTCAAGTTATTCGTAAAAACGGTTGCAGTCATCCCGATGGTGTTGTCATTTGGGAAGCTCTCTCCCTGAATGAGATGGTTTTGCACAAAGAACCCTTAACGGGAATGTGCCACTTCGAAGTGGATGTTGGTGAGCACGCTCGGGTGGATATTGCCGCAGATGGTTTAATTCTCTCCACGCCCACTGGTTCAACAGCCTATGCCCTGTCAGCGGGGGGCCCTGTGATTACCCCTGGGGTTCATGTTTCCCAGCTAGTGCCCATTTGTCCCCATTCCCTCGCCGCCCGCGCCCTGGTGTTTGCCAATTCAGAACCCGTCCGCATCTATCCCGCTAACCCGTTTCGGCACCTAATCATGGTGGTTGATGGGAATGCCAGTTGCTATATTCAACCGGAGGATCAAGTTTTTGTCAGTCGCTCTCCCTATGCAGCTCGGTTTATTCGCCTGCGGGATCCGGAGTTTTTCCATGTCCTGCGGCAAAAACTGGGTTGGGGTCTTCCACACAGTGCTAAACCCAGGCCAGGTGAGTAAAAGCTCTACCCCAGTTCAAGTGTCGCCCTCAGGTGTGCTTGATCGGTTCAAGTTGGCCTGGATTTAAGAAAAAGACAACTGCCCGTAGTATGTAGTTATATGTCGCGTATCCGGCTGGATTAGACCCTATGCAAACTCTGACCCCACCCACGGCAACCTCAACACCCGCAGCAACAACGGATATGGGTATTGTTCGGCGCAAAACCAGGCCAGTCCCAGTCGGCTCAATCACCATTGGCGGTGGGTATCCAGTGGCGGTGCAATCGATGATCAATGAAGATACCTTGGATATTCCGGGGGCAGTGGCAGGAATTCGGCGGCTCCATGAAATTGGCTGTGAAATTGTTCGGGTCACAGTTCCGAGTATGGCCCACGCCAAGGCCATGGCAGAAATTCGCGACACCTTGGAGAAAACCTATCAACCCGTTCCCCTCGTGGCAGACGTGCATCACAACGGCATGAAAATTGCCCTGGAAGTTTCGAAGTATGTGGACAATGTCCGGATTAACCCCGGCCTCTATGTTTTTGAAAAACTGAAAGCTGACCGTACCGAATATACCCAGGCCGAGTTTGACGAAATTGGCGAAAAAATCCGGGAAACCCTGGAGCCACTGGTGATTTCTTTGCGCGATCAAAACAAATCAATGCGGATTGGGGTGAATCATGGCTCTCTCGCTGAACGGATGCTGTTTACCTATGGGGATACCCCTGAAGGTATGGTCGAGTCAGCCCTGGAGTTCATTCGTCTCTGTGAGGACATGAATTTCTTTAATTTGGAAATTTCCCTTAAGGCTTCCCGTGTCCCGGTGATGATTGCCGCCAACCGCCTGATGGTTAAACGCATGGATGAGTTAGGCATGGATTATCCCCTGCATTTAGGTGTTACCGAAGCGGGCGATGGTGAGTATGGCCGGATCAAATCCACTGCGGGCATTGGTACCCTCTTGGCGGAAGGGATTGGGGATACGATTCGGGTTTCATTAACTGAGGCTCCAGAAAAAGAAATTCCGGTTTGCTATGGCATTCTCCAGGCCCTGGGGTTACGCCGGACAATGGTGGAGTATGTGGCCTGTCCCTCCTGTGGTCGCACCCTCTTTAACCTGGAAGAAGTCCTGCAAAAAGTTCGGGCTGCCACGAGTCATTTAACAGGATTGAACATCGCCGTCATGGGCTGTATTGTCAACGGGCCGGGTGAAATGGCCGATGCGGACTATGGTTATGTCGGTAAGCAGCCGGGCTTTATTTCGCTCTATCGCGGACGGGATGAGGTGACAAAAGTTCCCGAAGATCAGGGGGTTGCGGCATTAATTGACTTAATTAAATCTGATGATCGCTGGGTTGATCCCTAGTTAAGCTGGCGGGCCCGGCCGCTCTAAATTTCCTATGCTAGATTTGATCTAATCCACGGCTAGGAACAGATCATGGGATTGAAAAAGCAAGGACTTGTTGTTGGGGCCACTGCCCTATTGACCACTGCGGTTGCCTTGACGGGGGCAGGTCTGCACGGGTCGAAAAGCTGGGCCGGTTTCCGGGAAAGTCCAAAAGAACTCGTGGATGAAGTCTGGCAGGTCATTGACCGGGAATATGTAGATGCCACCTTCAATGGCCTGGATTGGCGGGCTGTGCGGCGGGAGTTTCTCTCAAAAAACTACACCACTCCTGACCAGGCCTACACTGCGGCTCGGGAAATGCTGGAGAAGCTCAACGATCCCTATACCCGCTTCATGGATCCAGAACAGTTTCGCTCCATGCAAATTGAAACCTCAGGGGAGTTGACAGGGGTTGGGATTACGATTACCCAGGACGAGAAATCAAAGGAAATTACGGTGGTTTCCCCTGTGGAAGGTAGCCCGGCGGCTGAAGCGGGAATTTTACCCAATGACATTATTGTCAAAATTGATGGCACCCCCGCCAAGGGCATGGATATCAATGAAGCGGTGGGTCTGATTCGGGGACAGATTAACACCAAGGTCACGCTGACGGTGAAACGGGGTAAAGAAACCTTTGATGTGGTCTTAACTCGGGCCCGGATTGAAATTCATCCTGTCAAAGCGAGTGTGAAAGATACCCCCAACGGTAAGGTTGGCTATATTCGCCTAGTTCAATTTAGTTCCAATGCTGCAGCAGAAATGCGGGCCGCAATTCGGCAACAAGAAGAAGAAGGGGTTACTGGCTTTATCCTAGATTTGCGCTCCAATCCTGGGGGGTTGCTGTTCTCCAGTGCTGAAATTGCCCGAATGTTTTTACCCCAAGGCACGATTGTTTCTACCGTGAATCGCCAAGGAGAAGCGGATCGATTACGGGCCGGTCGAGGTTTCTTGACTGACAAGCCATTAGTTGTCTTAATTGACGGCGGTTCGGCCAGTGCCAGTGAAATTCTTGCCGGAGCATTGCAGGATAACCAACGCGCTGTTTTGGTGGGAACAAAATCCTTTGGTAAGGGCCTGGTGCAATCCGTACAGCCCCTCGGAAATGGCTCAGGAATTGCGGTCACCATCGCCAAGTACTTTACCCCCAACGGGCGGGACATTAATAAAAAAGGGATCGAGCCGGATGTGGAAGTGACCTTGACGGAAGCTCAACGGGAAACCCTCACCCGTGATGACATTGCGACCCTCAAAGATCCACAGTTCGCCAAAGCGCTGGAAATTTTGAATGAAAAGGTTCTCGCACAAAAGCAGTCCGCCGCTGCAGTGAAATAAGTGAGGTTATTTTCAGCCCAATTCTGCGATCTTGAACCCTAGGGCTGTTCTTGGCGTTGATTTGGGCTGACTTTCTTCGGTTTCCAGATCGTGGTAAAGGCTTGTGGCAACCAATGTCTGGGATTTCGGCGCGATTTTAGGAGCTTGACCCTTTAGGGAATGGCCAAAAGCAGTACAACAGAAGAGCTGCAAACAGGATTGTCCCAACTAGATACTTAACGCCATCGGGAATCAATGGACTGGGGGAAAAAAAGCCTTCAATAATTCCAGCAACAATCAGCAATGGAACAACCCCAAACATTAATTGAGCGGCTAATTGTCCTTGGCGTTTGAGGGCCACTAATCGCGGCCGGGGGCCTGGAAAAACAAAGGCTTGCCCCAGTAATAATCCTGCACCACCGGAAAGAAAAATAGCTGGTAGTTCTAAGGCTCCGTGGGGAAAGACAAAGGCCCAAAACGGATAGGCTAGGTCATTTTGGCCCACCAATGTCGCAATCGAGCCAATGTGCAGCCCATTAAACCAGAGGATATAGAGGGTTCCCAGGCCAGCAAAAATGCCCCCCGCCAAGGCCGCTAAGGTAACACTGATGTTGTTGGTCATGATTTGACTGGATGCTAGCGGTTCAATGCCGACAATCGAACCCATCCACAGCTTGCCCTCATCCTGCACCATCGTCATAATCCGTTCGGGGATTACCAATTCCATAAACTGCGGATCATGCGCGGTGTACCAGGAGCCGATGGCCCAGCCCAGGCCAAAAATCAGAAATGCCACGAGGGTATGGGGCCAAGTTTTCTGAACCGTTGCTGGAAATCCAGATTGATAGAACCTCCAAATCGATTGCCATTCCTGGCGTTGTCGCCCTTGATAAACCTGACTGTAGCCCCGCCGGACTAAATCCTTGAGATAATCCTCGAGCGTTGCGCCTAACTGACGCGTTTTCACCCGGGCCAGATCTGCAGTTGTTAACCGATATAAGCTACTCAACTGTTGAATTTGAGCCGCTGACAAGGATTTAATCCCATCTTTTTCGGCCTGGTGGAGTAGCTGCTCGAGGAGTGCCCACTGGGGTTCTTGCCGAATTAACCAACGTTGCACATCCATAGCAGTTATTCCTTGACAATTTGGAGGCCTGATCAGCCACACTGATAGCATGAATCCTTTTCTAGGATTGAACAAGACCTGATTTTGCTTGGCTATGCTTGCTAACTCATGCCCTGCCCACTGTACTCCTGAGGATTATCTGGCCTTTGACGCAATGAGCCAGGTTAAGCATGAGTATTTTCAAGGTCAAATGTTCGCCATGGCCGGTGCGAGTAATACCCATGCCTTAATTGTTTCAAATTTAGTTGGGCTTTTGCGGTCCTCTTTACGGGGTTCGGGCTGTGGGGTTTACGCAGCGGATACGAATGTTTTAATTCCGAGAGTACCGGCATACTTTTATCCGGATTTAGTCGTGAGTTGTCACCCCAAGGATCGGCAGCGAGATGATGGCCTGGAATTTCCCTGCCTGATTGTAGAAGTTCTTTCATCGTCAACAGAAGCCTTTGACCGTGGGCTTAAATTCCAAGCCTATCAAACCCTGGAATCCCTCGATGACTATCTGCTGGTTAGCCAAACCCAGGTGCGAGTTGATCTCTATCACCGGGAAGGGCCCAATCAATGGCTTTTGACCTCCCTTGGGCCTGGACAGTCGTTGACAATTCCCCGACATAACCTTGTGTATTCCCTCGATGCCATTTATGAGGATATTCCGGGTTTGGGCGCAACCATGCTCTAAAGCCCTTCAGGCCAAGTTGTGAATCCGTCATTAGCCAGCAGTCACTTGGGAAAAATCCAGGCCAAAGAGCTTGGCGGCGTTCTGGGTTGTCTGTTGTCCCAATTCCATTAACGAAATTTTTCGGAGACTTGCCACCTGTTCCGCGACAAATTTGACATAGCTGGGTTCGTTACGTTTTTCACCGCGTTTAGGGACGGGGGCAAGGAAAGGGCAATCGGTTTCAATCAGCAGTCGATCCTCCGGCACCATTTGGGCTGAGGCTTTAATGCTGTGGGCATTTTTGAAGGTCACAGTGCCACTAAAACTGATGTAAAACCCCAAGTCTAAAAACCACTGAGTCTCTTCGGGTGTGCCGCCCCAGCAATGCATGACCCCCTTGACTGGCCCCTGGGATTGCCAAAATTTTTCCAGTAACTCTCGCATTGGTGCCGCTGCATCCCGACAGTGAATAATCACGGGCAAGTTCAGGGCCTGGGCAATTTCCAATTGACTCCAAAACACTTGGGTTTGCTGTTCGACGTTATCCGCCTTGAAAAAATCCAGGCCCATTTCGCCAATGGCCACCACTTTGGGATCAGAACTGGCTAATTCTTGAATTTGAAGTTTGTCATAGGCCCGCCACTGTTCGGCATCCAGGGGATGAAGCCCCACGGCAAAATGAACTTCGGGAAACTGGTGGGCAATGGCCTGGATTGCTGGAAATTCACTTGGTTCAACACAGGAATGGACAAGGGCCACAACCCCTGCATCCCGCCAACGTTGGGCAATTTCCGGCAAATCGGGGGTAAACGCGTCAAAATTCAGGTGAACATGGGTATCAACCAGTGGCGGTAACATCCCAGGCCCTCCTGAATCAAGTTGAAGAAATGAGCTTAAGCTGTGGCCGTGGCTTTACTGAGAACCCGGGCTAACCGAGCTTTTTTCCGGGCTCCGGTATTCCGATGGAGCACACCCCGTTTGACCGCTTTGTCAATTTTACTGAAGGCAACGGACATCTTTTCTTGAACGCTGGCGAGAGCTTCTGGGGTCGGTTCACTGGTGTAGGTTTGCACGGCTGCCAAGTAATGTTTAGTCATGGTTTTGACGACGGACTTGTAGGCCTTGTTTTCTAAGCGGTTGCGCTCGGCAATTTCGACACGCTTGATGGCAGATTTGATGTTAGCCACGGTTAAACTCTTTCCATCCCAGGTTCTATAGACGAATAATCATCATACCAGATTGGCCTGGGAGATCAAAGTATCGATGCTTTGGGTTCTAACGCCGGGGCCTGGACAAAGGCTGGATAACTGGCCACAATCGCCACCATCAACCACCACAGCGTTGCCACTTCCGGGCGATACCAAATCGTATCCACCAGGCCATGGGTGAGCATTCCCAGCATGGTTGCCACGGCGGCCATTAACCAAAAGCCATCAGAATGTCGCAGTGTGCGTAAGTGATTCAGGGTTTGCCAGGCCCGGTTAAAGGTTGTCAGCAAGAACCAGAGAAAGGTCGCCAAGCCAATTGCCCCCGCTTCCACCAACAGTTCCAGAAAAATTGAATAGGCACTGAGGGCGGTATAACCTGGCCTTTGAAAGAGGGGATAGACCTGATTAAACGCATCATTGCCAGGGCCAATGCCAATAATCGGGCGAGCCTGAATCATCTCTTGAACTGCGGCCCAAACATTAATCCGGAAATTATTACTACTGTCACTGCGATCCGCAAAAATACTCAACACTCGGGTGCGCACAGTCGGGATGAAGAGGACTGCCCCAACAACCACGACCCCTAAACTGCCTAGCAAAATGGGCAAGGCCCAAAACTGCCAAAATCGAGGTAACAAAGGCAGGAGCCAATAGAGCAATAACAGGGATAACACTGTCAAACTCACCACCAGGCCCAGCCAACCGCCGCGACTATAGGTGAGAACCAAGCTACTGATATTCAGTCCTACCATGACTACAGCCAGGAGTTTCGGTAGCCAACCCCGCCAGGCCAACCCCGCCGCCAAACTCAAGGGAATGGCCGGAAGTAGATACCCTGCCAACAGATTTGGATTGCCGAGATAGCTGTAGACACGGGTGGTATTGGCTAATTCTGAATTGGGATCTGTCCAGGTGGCTAGGGCATCGGCGCCAAAAATCCACTGCCGAACTCCATAGAGACTGACCACCAAGGCCGTGAGTAAATAAACCGTAATGAGACCCGATCGCCATTTGGGTTTTCGCATCACCCGTTCCGCCAGGGCAAAAAATAGGACATAGAGGGTGAACTTAATCAAGCCTTGAAGGGCTGCTGCTTTCACGGGGGAAAAGGCCGTGGCAATGGCTAGGATGCACCAATACCCCAACACCAGCACATGAATGCCACTGAAGCGGGTTTCGGCTGGGGTACTCAGACTCCACAGACCCCAAAATAAGCCCCCAGCTGCCAAAATGACCCCAATCATGCCACTGGGAACGAAAGGAGCAATCACCAGGGTTAAGGCCACTAAAATCGCCCCGAGTCCCTGCACCCACGGCCAGAAAATACTCCCCCGCTGCCAGGCCTGGAGCAGACCAATGAATCGCCCAAATAGACTGTTCTGGCGCCAAGTTTCCCAGGGAACAGTGGTTAAGGTGAGTTGCTGCCACAGACTCATAGCTCGTGATTCTCCATCCAGGCGATCAGATAGGAAATGATAACTTGCGCTGAATTTTTGTTAGGTTTAGGAAAAATATCCTAACTCTGTCCTCGGAACCAATGGGATGGCTCAATCCAGCTATAACACTAATCCACCACAGCCTCAAAATCTGGGAAAATTCTGGTCAGGGTTGTGGATTTGATTGTCCCTTGTGTTCTTGATTGCCAAAATTAACTTGCCCTCCTTTCTCTGGTTGTGGCGAATTGCAGCCTGGTCCATGGGTGGGGTGCTATTTTGCTATGTTTTACTGCTTTTCTCAGGGTTAGGTCTAAGTTATACCCGTCGCCAACACCTTAAACGCCCTGGTGGATTAAGAGTTTTGCACCTGTGCCTTGGGACTGGCCTGGTAGGGTTAATTTTGTTACTTTTATCGATTGGACTCATCGGCACCTATGGCTATTACGGCTCCTTGGGGCATTCCTGGCATTTAGGCGCGGGGTTAGTTGTTGTTGCCTTGGGCTTGGGTTCTGCGCTTAGTGCCCGATTGATCCACCCCCAACGGCCCTGGGCCCGACCGCTTCACCTTGCTCTGAATGGGGGGCTTTTGCTGGCTTTGGTGAGTGTTGCCTGGTCGGGGTGGGCGGTAGTGCAAAAGTATTTACCGCCGGATTGGATGGGATAATGGCGGGGCAAGTTGACGAGTTTGCTGGTTTTGACAAATTCCTACCCTAATCCAGAGCAATTAACCCGATGGCGGCGACGGAATCGCTATTATCACCGAGACCTTGAGCGGCTATGTCAGTTTTACCTTGCTCCGGGGAGTCGCGTTCTCGAAATTGGTTCTGGCCTGGGGGACTTGTTGGCAGCGGTTAAACCTGGATTTGGGTTAGGCATTGATCTGGATTCTGATGTGGTGGCCATGGCCCAGGCCAAGTTTCCGGAACTGGATTTTAAAGTGACCGATGCTGAAGAAACTCTCCCCCAGGGTGAATTTGATGGGATCATCCTAGCGAACACGGTCAGCCAACTTGGCAATATCCACCGGGCATTCCAAAACCTGAGGCAGATCGCGACGCCCGAAACCCGAATTTTGATTATTTTCCATAACCCGGCCTGGGAGCCGCTGCTGAAATTTGCCAGTTTGATCGGTCAGCGCATGCCACTCCCCCCCCTAAATTGGCTGAACCGGGATGATTTAACCAATATGTTGAACCTGGCTGGCCTGGAGGTGGTGACCAGTGGTAAGCGGTTTCTGTTGCCCAAACGAATTCCCTGGCTTGCCCATTTGGTGAACCGTTATCTGGCTCCATTACCGATTCTGAATCAGCTTTGTTTGACGGAATACCTCATTGCTCGCCCCCAGGCCTGGCCTGACAAACCCCGTCACCGCACCTGTTCAGTGATTATTCCGGCCCGGAATGAAGCTGGCAACATTGAAGCCTGTGTGACGCGCATGCCCAAGTTGGGAGAACATACGGAACTGATTTTTGTGGAAGGGCACTCCAGTGATCACACCTGGGCGGAAATTCAACGGATCCAGTCCACCTATGGCGATCAGTGGGACATCAAAATTTTTCAACAAACTGGCAAAGGCAAAGGAGACGCGGTTCGTTTGGGGTTTGACCAGGCCCAGGGGGATGTGTTGATGATTTTGGATGCCGACTTAACGGTTCAACCCGAGGACTTGGTTTATTTTTACGAATCGGTGGCATCGGGTCGCTGTGAAATGGCCAATGGATGCCGGTTAATTTATCCTGTTAGTCCCCAGGCCATGCCTTGGTTAAATCGGTTGGCCAATCGTTTCTTCGCCTGGTTGTTGTCCTATCTCCTCAGCACCCAAATTAAAGATTCCCTCTGTGGAACTAAGGTGATTTCTCGGGATAACTATCAACGGCTGGCGGCCAATCGGGTCTATTTTGGCGATTTTGATCCCTTTGGGGATTTTGATTTGTTATTTGGGGCAGCAAAACTGGGCCTGAAAATTCAAGATATTCCAGTGCGCTATTTTCCCCGCAGTTATGGCCGCTCAAATATTCAACATGTCAAGGAAGGCCTGGTGTTATTACGAATGTGTTGGTATGCGGCTCGAAAAATTAAATTTACCTAGACCCACTCCCTGGACTCTCAAGTTGGGGAAAGACTGTAGCCAGAATGGTAACTCCGGTTTATTTTCCCGGGGGCCTGGTGTAGAACTTTAATGGGGCCTGGAATTGATTGCGGGCAAGTGCAGACTGGGATACAGGCGTAAATCTCCTATGATGGGGCTAGTCATTTTCACACTGGCTGGGCCTGGGAGCTAGATTTCCGGTTGCAATCCGCTTCGGCTCGGTTGGGTGTGTTGGCGTGAGTAATGTGGGTATTTACCCGTGGCTGGATACGTTTTAATTTTGGCGGTTATTGTTTTAGGTGGAGCCATTGCCACGATTGGGGATCGGTTGGGTTCCAAAGTTGGTAAAGCCCGTTTAACGCTCTTTAATCTCAGACCCAAGCAGACGGCTGTTTTAATCACGATTTTGACCGGTAGTTTAATTTCCGGAGCCACACTGGGTATTTTGTTGGCCACCAGTAAAGAATTACAGGATGCGGTTTTACGCATTGGCACGATTCGCCGCCAGCAGGAAGCAGCCGAGTTGGAACTTGAAACCGCCCTAATTCAGAAAGATACGATTGAATCAGATCTCGCAGCCTCCCAGGCCAATTTGGCAGAGGTGAAAAAGCAACTCGACCAGGCCATGAATACCCTCACCCGCGCCCTCTCCCGTCAACAGCAAACCCAGCGGCAATTTAATCAACTCCAGGCCCAATATCGCGAAACTGAACAAAACCTTGCTGCTGCCCAGGCCCAAAGTCGGACCCTAAGCGGAGAAATTGCTCAACTTCGAGATCAGGAGGCGGCGGCTTTAGCCCAACTCCAAGTTGCCCAGGATCAACGGGAAGAACTGGAAACAGCCCTGGGGCAAATTCAAACTCGCTTAGCGGCGGCGGAAAGTCAAAAACAAAGCCTCGAGGCCGCCATTGCCACCATTCAGACCCAACTAGCCACCGCCGATCAACAACGCCAAGCTCTCTTGGATCAGCAATCCCGTCTCCGGGCCGAAATCAGTGATTTAGAACTGAGTCGTAAACGGCTTGAGGAAAATGTCGAGGTGTTGCTGCTGGGCCTACGTCGCGGGAATATCACCATTCGGGCGGGTCAGGTGTTAGCTGCGGGATTAGTTCAAGGCATTGATTCCCCCGAAAAAGCCCGTCAAGCCGTGGAAGAATTTCTCCGCCAGGCCCGCCGCAACGCCATTATCCTCAATGACCCCAAGGATATTCAGCCTAGCGATCAGGTGATCCAAGTCACGAAGGCAGATATTGATCGCCTGACCCAGGAGTTAATGACCAGCAAGACCTTCACTGTCCGCATTTTGGCCGCGGCTAATTATCTCCAAGGTGAATCCAATATTCTTGTGGTGCCCCAGTTGGCGGAGAATAGTTTGGTCTTTCCCGCGGGCGAAACCATTGCCTCCATTACCCTCAATCCGGCCAATTTAAGTGATGAGCAAATTTTGCAGCGGTTAGATGGTCTGTTCACTACCTCTAATCAACGGGCCATTGCCGCCGGAGTTTGGCCGGATCCGGTGACGGGGACAGTCGGTTCCTTTGATCAAATTGAGTTGGTAAAATTTATTTTGGCCTTGAAAAATCACGCTGGGCCCCTGGAAATTAGTAGCACTGTGCCCCAATCCATCTACACCGCTGGCCCCATGAAGCTTGAATTGGTGGCCCGTCAGAATCAAAAAGTTATTTTGCGGGGGGGCTAAGAAGGCTAGACTACTAAAGAGATGCAACATTGAGGATGAGATGGTGTCGGCGGCAACGGTGGAAGCGCTTTTTGATCAGGGCATTGCTGACTATCAGGCGGGAGCCAGTGTAACGGACTTAATTCCCACCTTTGAAACGGTTTGTCAGCGGGCTCCGAAAAGTGCTCCGGCCTGGACCTGTTTGGCCTGGTTATACCTGCTGGCGGGGAAAGCCCAATCCGGTTACAAAGCCGCCCAAAAAGCGGTGAAGCTAAATCCTGAGGATCCCCAGGCCCGAGTTAATTTGGTGCTGGCCATGTTGGCAAAGGGGCAAAAAGGGGTTCGCTCCCACATCGAATTAGTCCAAAACATTATTCTGGTGGTGCCGGAGTTACGGGATGAAGTCCTGAAAAATATTGAAGAGGGTCTAACCCGTAAACCGGATTGGGATGACCTCAAGCGGGTTCAAGCCTGGTTAGGAAACTAGAAACTGGGCCTTTATCCACCCTGTCATGGGATTGGAGCCAGGAATTGCCGCCGCATTTTTAACCACACTTCAGGACAAACGCCATGATTGAAACCCTGGGACGATACCTCAATTGGCTATTGGTCATTAACAGTTTTGTTGTGTTCTTAGGTTTTGGATGGTTTGTGGTGGGTCTAGTGGGGCGCACCTTTGAGGTTCCCCTGGGGTTTGATCTCTGGTTGCAGTTGTGGGAGCCCTTCTTTACTCCTGCCCTTGGGTTGTTTATGGGTGGGGCGATCCTCAGCGGCATTCTTGGGCAAATCAGAAAACGTTGGCCCGGCTCACCCCCAACCCAGCTTTAACTGAGGAGCCGTTGCCATCAGGATTTGACTTTGTCTTCACGGGAGCAAAACGTTAACTGCCTTTGGGCCTGGGTTTTGGCAGAGACCTTAGGGCGGTTGGGGCTTAAATACGCAGTCATTTCCCCTGGTTCTCGTTCTGGGCCCCTGACGGTTGCCATGGCTGAACATCCCAAGATTCAGGCGATACCAATTTTGGATGAACGCTCAGCCAGCTTTTTTGCCCTGGGCCTGGCCCAACAATTCCTGGAACCCGTGGTTTTGATCTGCACCTCGGGAACTGCCGCTGCCAATTACTACCCCGCGTTGATTGAAGCCAACCTGAGTCACGTACCGCTCCTGGTTTTAACCGCTGATCGCCCCCCCGAATTACGGGATTGCCATGCGGGCCAGGCCATGGATCAACTTAAACTCTATGGTCTCTATCCCCGCTGGCAAACGGAACTGGCACTACCTAGTCTTGAGATGCCACGACTGGCCTATTTACGCCAAACCCTATGCCAGGCCTGGAACCGCTGCCAATTTCCCACACCGGGGCCAGTACACTTGAATTGCCCCCTGCGCGACCCCCTTGCCCCTACTCCTGACTCCATTACCCCAGCATTTTTCCAGGCCCAGGATTGGTCAAAATTTTTTGCCCCGGTGCAGGCCCCCATCCCCAGTCAACCGATGCCTGAATCCCTGCCTTGGTCTTGCTGGCAATCCGTGGGACGCGGTCTAATTATTGCGGGGCCGTGTAAATCTTCATCCCCGGAGTTGTACGCCCGTGCAGTTCATCGTCTGAGTCAGGTTTTGGGGTGGCCAATTCTGGCAGATACCCTTTCACCATTGCGCCATCAGGGGACACCCTCAACCGGAGTGATCAGCCACTACGACTTAATTTTGCGAGCATCCCATCTAGGAAAGGCTCTCCACCCCGATTGTGTCCTGCAACTGGGAGAACTGCCGACGAGTAAGCCCCTCCGCACTTGGTTAGAATCCGGGCAAGTCCCCCGCTGGATTCTTGACCCCCAGGCCGACAACTACGATCCTCTCCATGGCCCCTGTCAAACCCTGCGAATTTCCGTAACCCAGTTGGCTGAACGTATCCCACCGGATTTGCACCAGAATGCCTCAAGGCCCTATGTCCAGGCCTGGCAAACCCTTGATGGGGAAATTCAAGCCCAGCTTCAGCAGTTATTTTCCCAGGTGGATTGGCTCTGTGAACCCAAAGTGGCCTGGATCCTGGCGCAAACATTACCGGACAAAACCCCCATATTTGTTGCCAGCAGTATGCCGGTGCGGGATGTGGAAATGGTTTGGCCCCCTAATCACACCCAAGTCCAGTTTTTCTTTAATCGGGGTGCTAATGGAATTGATGGGACGCTGTCAACCGCTCTGGGCCTGGCCTGGCAAAATCAACCCACGGTTTTGTTGACGGGTGACCTAGCTCTCCTGCACGACACCAATGGCTTTTTACTCCAGCAGCACGTTCAGGGCAGTTTGACGATTATTTTGCTGAATAACCAGGGTGGTGGGATTTTTGGCCACTTGCCGATTCACCAGGCCAGGTCAGTTTTTGAACCCTATTTTGCTACCCCCCAACGGGTCAGGTTTGCCAACTTAGCCCAAGCCTATGGGGTGAGGCATCATTTAATCTCCACCTGGGAGCAACTAGAACCCCACCTGAAACAGCTTCCAAGCCGGGGCATTCATCTCTTGGAGGTGCTCTGTGATCGGGAACGGGATGCCCAATTTCGGCGGTTGATCTTAGGTTCGGTGGCGGCTGGGTTGACCCTTGGGTCTGGGGATTAAGAATGGGTCTGGCTGGAGCGAATCTGTAAACTTATTTGGGTGCTGTTGTCGCTGAGGTGTGGGTATTCCGGCGGTGAGCAGTGGTTAAACCGTTCAAAGTATCCTCGCACCGGGGCCGGTAAATTCGGTAAGTGGACAACCGCATCCCCCGCAGAGATGATGGCCCAAAACTCCTGTAATTCGGGGGCTAATTGTTGAGCCAGTTCAGCGTCCAGGCCCAGGGGTGGCAATGTTAAGTACCAGGCCATGAATCCTAAACTGCGGTTAACCAGCCATTGGCGAGAAAGGGCCTGGAGCTCTGGAGCCGTGACCACGGCCTGGACATAGTGGGTTTGGATGCTCAGAGTTGGTGGCCCCGCCCCTAAATCTGTCAAGTCAACGACGCGATAGGGATGGGGATAACTAGCCAAGGAACCGGTGGTAATTTCAAACATTCCTTGGTCGTAGGAAATATCCTGCACATGCAAATGCCCTGTAATCACCAAGGGAACCCCATAGCGTTGGAGTAACTGCCGAAGATCCTCGGCCTGGTTGACCATATACCGCTGACTTAAACAATGCTCCTCTTGGTCGGGCAGATGGGGGATAACATTGTGGTGGATCATGACCAGGGTGATTTGGCCAGGGTTGGGGTGTTGAAGTTGGGTTTCTAACCAGGCCCATTGCTCTGGGTTCACGGTTCCAATCTGCCGACCAGCCGGATCAAAGTCATTGGAGTTCAGGGCAATCAGGCGTAGTCCAGGAGCCGGTTCGCAACTGTAGTAGGGGAGTTCAGGGTTTTGATATCCGGCCTGGACATAGTAGTGGGGAAATTCTCTAAACCCAATTGAGCGGCCATCTCGGTGGGGCACGGGTACATCATGGTTACCGGGAATGACATAGCAGGGAAAAGGAAGTTGCTCTAAATAGGCCCCTAACCATTGGTGATTTTCTGGCTCACCGTGTTGGGTTAAATCTCCAGGCAATAGTAAAAAATCAATCCCCAGGGCCTGGAAATGGGTAATGGCCACTTCAAACGCGGCAATACTGTATTCCACCAAGGGAAAACGCCGCCCAGGTTCTGGCAAGGTTTCGGGTAGGGCAATGTGGGGATCGCTAATAATGCCGAAGCGAACCATCCGTCCCTGTTCCTTGGCTTAATGCCGAAAATAACGCCGATTCGTAAAGACCATCACCAGGCCCAGTTCGTCCGCCGCTTGAATCGATTCTTGATCCCGTAAACTTCCCCCGGGTTGAACAATGGCCTGGATCCCCGCCGCCCCTGCAGTTTGCACCGAATCAGCAAAGGGGAAAAAGCCATCACTGGCCAAGACCGCACCCCGAGTCTTCTGATGGGCATCGCCAAGGGCAATTTGCACCGCCCCAACCCGATTCATTTGTCCGGCCCCAATGCCCAGGGTTTGAAGATTTTGGGCCACCACAATGGCATTGGATTTAACGTGCTTGACAACTTTCCAGGCAAAAATTAGGTCTTGCCACTGTTCTGAAGTGGGTTTGGCCATGGTGACGACTTCCCATTCCTCGGGTGGAGGGGCATGATCGCGGGTTTCCTGGGCTAAAAATCCCCCAGCAATGGTGCGAATGACAATCGGTGGCTCCACAGTCATATCCGGCGAAACTAAGACCCGAACTTTAGGTTTGTGGGCTAACAGGGCCTGGGCCTCGGGTTCACAACTGGGGACAACGATGCATTCAAGAAAGGTTTGGGTCAGTTTTTCCGCCGTTACCGCATCCAAGGGCCGATTCAGGGCCACAATCCCGCCAAAGGCAGAAACACTGTCCGCAGCAAAGGCCCGCTCGTAGGCTTCCACCAGGGTTGATCCCGTCGCCACTCCACAGGGATTTGTATGTTTGATGATTACAGCGGTGGGTTGCTCTGTGAATTCCACCACGAGTGCACGGGCGGCTTCTAAGTCCAAAAGATTGTTGTAGCTGAGTTCTTTGCCCTGGAGCAATTCCGCTGCCGACCAACCGGTGTTGACAATTCCTGTCCGATACCAGGCCGCTTCTTGATGGGGATTTTCGCCGTAGCGCAGGGTTTGCTGAATGATGCCACTGAGGGTGAAGCTGCTGGGTAAATGATCTGCTTGGATGGGCTTCGTTTGGGCTAATAGGTAACTGGCGATGGCCTGGTCATATTCGGCGGTGTGGGCAAAGGCGGCCTGGGCACATTCCAACCGAAATTCAGGGCTGGGTTGCTTGGCATTGTCCCGGAGTTGAGCCAAATATTCGGCGTATTGCCCCGGGTTCGACAAAACGGTGACATGGGCGTGGTTTTTAGCTGCGGCTCGCACCAGAGTGGGCCCACCAATATCAATATTTTCAATGGCCTCTGGCAGCGTCACATCCGGTTGGGCGATCGTGGCCTGGAATGGGTAGAGGTTGACCACCACAAGTTCGATCGGGCTAATGGCCTGGGCCGCTAAATCCGCTAAATCTGCCTCCAAATCCCGCCGAGCCAGAATTCCCCCATGAATTTTTGGGTGTAGGGTTTTAACGCGACCCCCCAGAATTTCCGGAGAGGCTGTGTAGTCTGAAACTTTAGTCACTGGAATGCCAGCTTCTTTTAAGGTTGTAGCAGTCCCGCCACTACTGAGGAGTTGAAACTGAAATTCGCTCACCAGGGCCTGGGCCAATTCCACAATTCCAGTTTTGTCTGAAGTACTTAAGAGGGCCAGCCGAGTCATGTAACCTTTCCATCGCTACCTACCAGCATAGATAACTTTGGGCACAGTAGGATAATAATCACCAGGCCAAACGGGGGAAGCTTCCTTGAAACAGTCGGTTTTATTTATCCCTGGATTTGCCGCTACAACTACCATGTGGGATTACGAATTAACCCATCTCAGGGATTTCATTGATGCTCAAGGCCTGGTGATGCAGGGAAATACCCTCAAGGATATGGTGGATTTAGTTGTCAATAGCATTCCTGGTCAATTTGCTTTAGTGGGACATTCCATGGGGTCTTGGGTTGGCGCGGCCACTGCGGCCATGTATCCCGAACGGATTACCAAGTTAGTGCTAATGGATGGCTGGGCTCGGAGTAACCCTGCAAAAGCAGCGGAGATGGAGGGGACATTAAAGGCATTCCAGGCCAAGAAACACCAAGAAACCCTTGCACAACACCGACCCCAGGTTTTCTATTCTCATCATCCCAACTTCATTCACCATGTGGAATTTCTCAAAAATCTTCATGAAGCCATGCCAGAAGAGTTGATTACGCAACAGTGGACGGCAATGGTTCAGAACAACGATATTTGCCATCTTTTGCCTAAGATTCAATGTCCCACTCTCGTCATTCACGGCCGTCATGATCCTTGGTTTGACCTAGACGAAAATTTGTTTTTAGTCCAGACCATCCCCCAGGCCCAGTTCACCATTGTCGAAGATGCTGCCCATGGAACACCCATCGAACAACCCCAGGCCACGACAGCACTTTTACGTCTTTTCTTGGGGAGCTAATCGATACTGCTTTAGAGATGTTGAAATCATCCGTCAAACTGTAAAGCCTGCCCGCGAACCTGTATATTCGGTTTTCCATTTTCAAACGCCACTTGCCCACCAACGATTGTATAAATTGGCCAGCCCGTTAAACTCCAGCCCTCAAAGGGACTCCAGCCACACTTGGTCAACAATTCCTCTTTGAGAACAGGCTTAGAGGTGTTCATATCCACCAAAATTACATCCGCGTCATAGCCCGGTTGAATCAAGCCCTTATTCGGAATGTTGTAGGCCAGGGCCACGTTAAAGGACATCCATTGAGACACCTGGGCAATTGTGCATTGGCCCTGAGCCGCTTGAGTCAACATTAAAGGCAAAGAGGTTTCGACACCGGGCATTCCTGAGGGGGCATTGGCGGGTTCTAAAAACACTGTGGCGGGATGGTCAGCGAGGGGTTCATCAGTGACCTCTTGGCCTTTTTCGGCCAGGGTATGGGGGGCATGATCCGTGGCAATAAAATCCACAACTCCATCCAAGAGGGCTTGCCACAACACCGCTTGATCATGGGGAGATCTTAAGGGCGGGTTCATTTTAGCCAGCGTTCCAATGGTTTCATAGGCTTCAGTATTCAAAAATAAATGCTGGGGCGTTACCTCTGCTGTCACCCAGGCCGGTTTATCAACTCTTAAAAGTTCGGCCTCTTCAGCGGTGGACATGTGCAGGATATGCAGGCGGCGTTGGTATTTCTTCGAGAGTTTTAGGGCCATTTGGGTGGCATTGAGGGCGGCCTGGTTGTCTTGGATGAGGGAATGGACAGCGACATCGGTTCGACCCGCAAACTCCTGACGACGGGCTTTAATCCGGGCCTGGTCTTCGGCATGGACAGCAATTAAGCGGTTTTCGTAGTTTGGATCGGACAAATCGCGGTAAAAAATCGGGTCGAGGGCCGCTTCTTGATCCACCAATAAATCCCCATGCATGGAGCCCATAAAAATTTTGATGCCGGGGGTGGGGGTGGCGGTGCGTAAATCCGGTAAGTTCTCGGCGGTGGCACCAATGAAAAAACCATAATTAACCAGGGATTTTTGGGCGGCCCGTTGGAGTTTGTCGGTTAAGGCGGCTTGGGTAATCGTTAGGGGGTTGGTGTTGGGCATTTCCAAAAATGAGGTGACTCCCCCGTGGGCGCAGGCACAACTGGCCGAAAACAAATCCTCCTTATGCTCCAGACCGGGTTCGCGAAAATGGACTTGCGGATCAATCACACCAGGCATCAGCACTAATCCCGCCCCATCTATCACCCGTAAGTTTTCCAAATTCGACGGGTCAATACTTTCGCTAATTTCGGCAACTTTTCCGCCCGCGAGCAGCACCTCCACTCTACACAACCCTTCCGGTAGTAAGACGTCGGCATTTTTGATCAGAATTGGCGCAAGAGGGCGTGTTGTCATCGGAATTTATCCAGCTTTCCTAAAACCTAGCCAATAAAAAACGGGAGCAGCAACCCACCCCCGCATTTCACGAGAAATTACTTCAGGAGTTTAAAACCTATGGATCATAGGGCTTTTTCCCAGAGAATTTGATTTGGCCGGGGTTGGGGTTTTCGCCAATGGAGCGCGGCACACTATTGACCGCTTCCCGACCGGCATTGACTTTCTCTGGAAATACACCATCTTTCGGATGCAGATAGACCATTTCACCATCGGGGAAAATCCGATAGATTTTGTAGTCATTAATTTTCCGGGGGCGGAGTTGTTGGGCAGCCAGGGCTAAGCATTGCTCTTTCCGGGCCAGGTAGACCAGATTTTCCCCTTCCCGCATCACCGCAGCACCGGCCGTGGGCATTTCAAAGACCTGCTCTTTCGGGCTTGTCCAGGTAATGGCGTATTTTTCTTCAACTTCGGCTTTGGTCAAGAGTCCCCCGGTACTGCCAGCGTACAGAGGCGGTTGTCCAGTTAGGGTTTCAGGCATGAGCTACAACTCCCAATCTTGCACTCTACAAGGTAAAAGGTTTGTTCTGTGTCAGTCATTGTGTAGTCAAATCAGCCGGCCAATGGGGCACGCACGCTAATAACTGAAGGAATCGTATCACTGGGCTTTACAGGTTTCCCTAATTTCTTGAGAATCTGTAACAGTTCTTAGGATCTCTGGGGATGGTTGCAGGCTAGATGGGCTATGGAGTTGAGGTCGATTTTGGGATTTTGCCCCCAGGCCTGGACATTAAGACTTACTACAAGCTGACCCCAGAAGTTAGGGGACTTTGATAAGTTCAGCTATAGAACAAAACCTATAGATCTATGAAAGCCAGCATCACAGCAACCCCAATTTTGAAATATTCCCTTGAGGTGGCCCGGGCCTGGTGTCAGGAGAACGGCTGGAGCGATCTATTTATTGAACAATATCGCCTTTGGGCCTTTCCGCCAGGGGGGGTGATGCCGTTGCCGTTACCGGAATGTGCCCTCCAAGAAATTAGCTTTGATGAGGCGTTGACTCCACGGCAAGTTTTTTCCCAGGCCCTAGTTTTTGTTGCGGCTGTGGGTTCAATTTTGACTAGTTTTGCCACCCATTCCCCAGTCGTTTTGGTTGTTGGATTTGCCGCCTGTGCCCTTGCCGTTGGACTGGGAGAACCTTAGCCCCTTGTGACAACAGAAAGCAGTAATTTTTGCGTTAATCCCGAGACTCCTTAAGTTATATTTGACCAAAGCAGAGGGATTAGGTGATGTCGCCACTTCAATCAACTCAAATAAGTATTGCGTCCTTGGCCTTCAGTACAAGTAAGTTCCATGGATTCACTCATCGGCGTGAGGAGGCAAGAGTGTACGCCATTGCATTTGATATGGATATTGAGTCGTTAAAGCAAAATTACGGCGATCCTTACAATAATGCTTACTCAGAGATCCGCAAAGTTCTTCAGTCCCACGGATTTAGCCCACAGCAGGGAAGTGTTTACTTTGGAGATAGTACGGTGAACGCTGTAACCTGTGTTTTAGCCGCTCAGGACTTGGCCAAGAAATTACCATGGTTTGCAGATTCTGTGCGAGATATTCGGATGCTGCGAATTGAAGAGCTCAATGATCTAGGTCCCGCGGTGCAGTCTGCTTAGCAAATTCCCTGTTCCCTGAGGCTGCGGTTACTTCTTCATGACTTTTATTAACTAATGCTTATGTTCAGGCACAGGATCATAGCCACTACCCCCCCAAGGATGGCATCGAGCTATACGTTTGATTGCTAACCAGGCCCCGAAGAACGTCCCATGCTGTTGAATGGCTTCGATGGCATAGTTTGAGCAGGTGGGTTGAAAGCGGCAACTGGGGAGGGTTAGGGGAGAAATAATGGCCTGGTAAATCCGAATCAATTGGATGAGTAGAGACTTCACAATCAAGTCCTTCTAACGTGTTTTGTCTGGGTGGCTTGGGTTGTGGTCGCCGCGCCTTGGAACAACAACTCCATTTTAGAGAGCTAACCGTCGTCATTTTGGCCAAATGTGTGACATTAAAATCATCTGCATGCGATAAATTTATGCATTTTAGGTTTAATTGCCCAGCCCAATGACGTTAAAGAGGGGTAGTTGCCAACCAGTCAGGGGACTTGTGTCGGCCTTTGCCCCAGTTAGCCATAGAGAGGAATCAAAGTATTTAAGCTTTGCTAACAAAATTCAGCATGGTAAAATTCAAGTCAAATCTTCACGCTGGGATGGTTGCGTCAATTATGCTGCTTAAGTCCACCACACGCCATATTCACATCTATGCAGCCGAGGTCGAATCAGGCGAGCTAATTCCTTCCACTGACAGCTTGACCCTGGATATTGACCCTGAAAATGAGTTGGCTTGGAATGAGGCAGCTGTAAACCAAGTGCAGGGAAAATTCAGTGAATTAGTTGCCACCTATCGGGGAGAGGATTTGACTGAGTACAATATTCGTCGAATTGGTTCCGACCTGGAGCACTTTATCCGATCTTTGCTGCAGCGGGGTGAAATTGGCTATAACCTCAATGCCCGAGTCCAAAACTACAGCTTGGGGGTACCGCGTTTGGTGGAGTCCTAAAACTCTGCATGATTTCGAAATTACCTCTGTAATTTGTTTAGCCCAGTTTGTTGACATTTTTCTTTACCGATCCTAGGAACAATATCTATGTTGCGTTTACTCCTGATGACAAGCCCGACGGTTTTTCTGTCTGTCCTTGGCCTGGGGCAAATAATCCAACCAGCGGCGGCGGAAGTTTCCATTGCGATCCCCGTGCCTCCCCCAGAAACTCAAGTCTGTCTAGAAAACCCCCACAGCAAATTCAATCTTGTTTGTTCGCGGGCAGCAGGGCCTGGGGTTAATCAGGAAGTCGCCAAAACTCGCACCACCGTTGTTGACCCAAATGCAATTTTGGAGTTTACCGAGGAGGAAAGTGATACTGCAATGCAGCTTTTTGGCTGTGACTGTCCCCTGTGCCTTAATGCCTTGCGGTCAATGCGGAATCAACCTCCTCTGATGCGGGGTTAGTCGGAACGGTTGTCCATTTTCTGTCAGCTTCAGACCAGCTTCAATTAAGACCTTTTCCCCGTGAAGGATTGTGAAAATTAATCATGCTTATGAATCAAGATGGCATGGTATTTTAATCAATTGGCATGGGTAAGGGAAACTGCTCCCCCGCTAAATAGGCTTCAAAGTTCTGGGCAAAATAGCTCCACGAGGTCATGTCTTCGGTGTCGAGTTTCTGAGACGGGGCCTGGGTAAAGAGAGGTAAACGGGTTTCAATTTGCTCTTGAATTAACCGAGGTAACTGCTCAAATTGCATCACCTTACGACCACTGGCACTGTAAATCATCTGCCCAGGCCAGGAACCCATCTTCATCCAGGGCAACCACGGGCCAATCCGACTCCAGGCCAAGAGCAAGTTCTCAATACAGGGTGAGTCAGGGTTTAGAATCTCTGCCGTGGGCACAGTCAGCTTAAAGAGTTCTACCGCTTGATACAGGGCCTGGGGACTGTAGTCTTGAAACTTGGGATCATCGGCAAGGGCATTGGGATAGTTGGGAAACAGATCGAAAATAAACGTGGTGGTTTCAGGAGTTACAAGAGCGGGGAAATCATGGCGAAATCGGCCTTGAACAGGGTTGTTAGCAACATGAACCACAGTCACGGATTCATCTGTCCAGGGATTATGCCACTGGTGGAGTAGCTCACCGGATTTGGGGTCTAGATAAAACAGCAATTCCCGTGAAGTAAAGTCCCATCCCCCTTCTGAATGAGCCAAACAGCGGGCTGCACTCATGCCAACAATGTCGAATAAATGTTGCTTTTTTTCGCCAGGTACAAGGCTATAGATTGCTCCTTGCCAAACGATATAGGCTGTTTCTTCTGTTAAGGTGGCTCGAACTCGGACAAAATCCCGCGCTGGAAATTCATGCCAAATCGCCTCACCTCCAGGAATGTTGCTGAAATCAGGGAGACTCATGGGGGTTAACTTAAGTTTTGGGTGAATGATTCATTAAGCGGAAATGACTTTAGCTGCTGCTGCCACACCTGCGCCTGGTGCAAAGGACTCATAGCCCAACTCCCGTAATGAAGCTTCCAGGCCTGCAATCGCCGCTAAAATATCCCGGTCACAGACAAAGCCTAAATGCCCAATTCGAAACACCTGCCCCTTGAGGTGATCTTGACCACCCGCTAGAGCAATATCAAAGCGTTTTTTCATAATTGAGCGAATTTTCTCAGCATCAATTCCTTCTGGAGCCACCGCCGTAATTGCCGGACTCGCTGCATTATCAGGAGCATAAAGAGCTAAATTCATTGCTTTGATCGCTGCCCGCGTGGCCTGGGTGAGTCGGGCATGACGGGCAAAAATATTTTCCAATCCCTCCGCTTGCATCATCTCTAAGGCCGCATCTAAGGCAAAGAATAAGTTTACTGGTGGCGTAAAGGGTGTGGTGTTTTTCCCGGCATCTTTACGGTATTTTCCTAAATCTAAATAAAACTTGGGTAGTTTGGCAGTTTTGTAGGCTTCCCAGGCCTTGGCACTGACCGAAACAAAGCCTAAACCGGGGGGCATCATATATCCCTTTTGTGAGCCAGAGCCAACCACATCCAGGCCCCAATCGTCAACGGGAACAGAAGTAGCCCCTAAACTAGTCACCGCATCCACAATAATCAGGGCGCCGTGGGCTTTGACATAGGCATTTATCGCTTCCAGATTGTTGATCACACCCGTAGAGGTTTCGCTATGGGTAATCACAACCGCTTTAATTGCCTTTTGGGTATCAGCCTCTAAAGCCGCTTTGAAATCATCGGGATTGAGGGCCGTTCCCCAGGGAGATTTGACCTCTTGCACATCTAGGCCATAGGCCAAAGCCACTTCTGCCCACCGCTCGCCAAATTTGCCATTAGACCCGACTAAAACCCGATCGCCTGGACTGAGGAAATTAATGATTCCCGCTTCCATTGCCCCGGTTCCGCTTGATGCCAAAATCAGGACATCATTTTCCGTTTGATGAAGCCACTTCAGTCCTTGGGTGACACGGGCAAAAATCTGGCTGAATTCCCCACTGCGATGCCCCATGGGATGAGTACCCAATGCCCTCAGAACCGATTCTGGCACCGGAGTAGGGCCGGGGATCATGAGCATGGATTTATCTTTCATTCAACTCAAACCTAAGTACAATCGCAGTAGAGATTTCAATTCTAGGCTAATAGTTCTGAGGGAGCCTTAGACAGACCAGTTGGCGGCCACATATTCGGCTAAATCCAACACCCGTTGGCTGTAACCCCATTCATTGTCATACCACGCCACGACCTTGACCATATTGCCGCCCATGACCATGGTTAACGAAGCGTCCAAGATCGAAGAAGCCGGATGACCGCGGTAGTCACTGGAAACGAGTTCCAGATCGCTGTAGTGAATAATCCCCTTCATGTTTGTTTCTGAGGCCTGTTTCAGGGTTTCATTGACCTGCTCAGCTAGGGTTGGGGTTTCCACTTCAGCAACAAAATCCACCACGGAAACGTTCGGAGTCGGCACCCGCAGAGCAATCCCGTTGAGTTTTCCTTGTAAGTCCGGGATCACCAGGCCCACTGCCTTAGCTGCACCTGTGGAAGTCGGAACAATATTCATCGCTGCCGCCCGAGCCCGCCGTAAATCCCGATGACTGGCATCCAATAAGCGTTGATCCCCGGTGTAGCTGTGGGTGGTGGTCATCATCCCCTGTTTGATGGTGAATCGCTCGTGGAGGACTTTGACGATGGGGGCCAAGCAGTTTGTGGTGCAACTGGCATTACTGATAATGTTCTCGTTGGGATCGAAATCTGTATGGTTGACCCCGACCACATACATCGGCACATTGCCTTTTCCAGGGGCAGTGATCAAAACTTTTTTCGCCCCGGCGTTGACGTGCTTGCTGGCTCCCTCCCGACTGACAAAAACCCCGGTGGATTCAATAATTAAATCGATGTCCCAATCTTTCCAGGGCAAATTTTCTGGGTTGCGATCCGAGACACATTTCACCGTTTCGCCGTCAGCGTAGATACAATTATCATCAGCACTGATCTCGACATCATTAAAGGTGCCTAACATCGAGTCGTAGCGGAGTAAATGGGCGTTAGTGCGGGGATCAGACGTATCGTTAATGGCAACAATATTGAGTTTGCTATTCGCTTTCCGTTGTAGCCAGCAGCGCATAAAGTTACGCCCGATCCGGCCAAAACCATTAATTGCGACTCTAACCACCTGATTCCTTCCTCGTATCAAAAACTACGTCAAAAAAATTCGGCTGCAATACCCCATTCCAGGAATGCCCTAGATCATATCCTAAGGGGGAACGGCAACTTTTGATCCGCGTCTGTGATATCGATTACCGAATTAACGGCTGGCTCCGACTAAGGCTGGCTCAGGACTTTTTTCCTCAATCGGGGCGTGTAAAGCTGCCTCCAAAGGAGCACATCCAAACCTCTGTTCAAGAATATGCATCACCTCCCGGCCAAAGTCATTGGGATTCCGTTGCCAGGCCTGGAGACAGACTTCCCCAAACACCGATCCCAAGGGTTCCGGATTCCAAAGGAGCTTCTTGGCAACCCAGGGTAGGTGAATTGCTAAGGGGTCGTAACCTGGTTTGAGAATATTTTTCTTAAAGGCGTATTCTTCCAGGTGAGTGTGGGGTTGTAAGCCAATAAAGAAAATTGCCGGTTCGACTTTATCGGCCCCAAAAATCCGTTCCAATTCCCGATGGTAGGCTACGGTTTGAGCGATGGTTTCCGGGCGTTCATCGATCACATTAAAGGAATAGTTCACGGACACGAGATCATTAAACCCGGCCGCTTTTAAGTCTCGGCAATTTTCCAATACTGTCCGTAGGTTGTAGCCCATGCGCATTTTTCGCACCAATTCCTGGGAGCCACTGGTGATCCCGATCTCAAAATAGTTCATCCCGGTTTTAACCATCAGATCACAGAGGCGGGGCGTCAGGTTATCGGCCCGAATATAGGCCGCCCAGTGAATATCTTTCATTCCAGCAGCCAAGATTTTCTCTAACAACTCCTCCACGTCCGGGATAAACTTGCGGGCTGGGATAAATTGGGCGTCTGTAAACCAAAAGTTCCGCATTCCCTTGGCATAGAGTTGTTGCATCTCCCGGACGACTTCATCTGCTGGGTTGATCCGGACCTGTTTCCCTTCCACCACCGTATAGACGCAGTAACAACAGTTATGGGGACAGCCACGCTTAGTTTGAACTCCGATGTAAAAGTCATCCTCCTGGAAGTAGTACTCAAACTCTGGCCAAATACTGCTGATGTAGGGGTAATTACAGGCGGTTTTCTCGATTGGGGTGGGCCATTCATGGATTAAGCGATCCCGTGGTGCAGCCTCTCCGACCACATAACAGCGCTCTTGGCGGAATTCTTTACCCTGTAATAGGTTCGTTAACAGACTTTCCCCTTCCCCGACGGAGATGATTGTCCCCTTGGGAAGACTTTTGCCCAACTGTTGATAAAAAACACTGACAGCCCCGCCGCCAACCACTGTTTTGATCACGGGATGATATTTCTGGGCGCGGTTCAACCCTTGCTTGATTAAGCTTAAGTTCCGCCATAGCTCAAACAAATAGGTCGAAGCCATCCGTAGCCCGCCCCAGGCCCCGCGTAGTTTAATCAGGGGATTTTTGGCGTAGTAAAACTCAAAGGCATTTTGGAGGGGATTACCACCACGACCACCCACGGGTGCATAGATCTGAATATCCCGCCAAGAAAACACTAGGACAGTGGGCCGAAATTGATCAATGCATTCATTCAGGGCCACCCGAAAATCCAAAGGCGGGATCGTGCCGAGATCAAAAATCCGCTGCTCAACCCCCGGCAATTGTTTATGGATGTGATCCGCAAGATAGACCACCCCGATGGGAAAAATGGGATTACAGGGCAGACGGACATACAGAACACGTTCAAGATCGGGGTTAGCCATGGTACTGCCTAAGGAGAGGGCTTCAGAATCTTCACACTTCTTTATTTTCTAACATACGGCTCATGGCTTGGGGCCTGGGATCGCTGGGGCCTGGGGTGTGCTGGGGAGAACCAAAAGTTGTAGTTGACTTTACAATCAGTAATTTTGAGCAGTGTTAAGGTCTAAGAGTTATATGTCGTGCGCTGAGTGTAGTGATCTCCTCCATGTCTCAGGTTTTTGATCCCGTCCCCAGTGATGCCCCTGACCGCATCGTCTGTTGCTATGTGAATGCCACAAGTAAAATGCAGATCGCTCGGATCACGAACATTCCTAACTGGTATTTTGAGCGGGTTGTCTTTCCCGGCCAACGCCTAGTTTTTGAAGCCATGCATGAAGCTCAACTAGAAATCCACTCGGGAATGATGGCCAGCGCAATTTTGTCGGATACAATTCCCTGCCAGCGTTTAGTCCTCCAAGAAAGTGGGGAGCCTTTGTTCAATACTGATCCCTTGACCCAACAGCACCTGGAGGAACTCAATGAAGGGCGGCCTCGGGTTCTCAGCGGGGAATAGTATCCTGATTTATCCTTTCAAGGTTCTTTTTGGCCTGGTTCTTGAGGAGTAAACTGCTTTATCGCCTCTGGGCCTGGAACAGCAGCAGCACCCCCACCCCCAGCAGAATCAATTTGGGTGACCAGGCCGCGACGGTGGGAGAGAGAATGCCCCCCTGGCCAAAGGAGGTTGTGATGAAGGACATCAGGTAGTAGGCAAAAATGATGACCACACTTAGACCAAAGGCCCAGGCATTGTTACTTCTCGGGGAATTGATTCCTAAAACGGCACCGATTAAGGCCAAAAGCAAGCAGACCCAAGGCAAAGATCGTTTTTCCTGCAACTGAACCCGCCAACTCCGAATCCGCCGCTGATCCCCGCTTTGAATCAAAAGGCTCAGGAAGCTTTTAACTTCGGTGCTACTCATCAGTTCTGGCGTGCGAACTTCTAAGGCTAGGTCTAGGGGGGTGCGATTGTAGGCAAAACGTTCCTGTTGGAAGGGGATTACTGCTCGATAGGATTGACCTTCTCCTAAAAAGTAATGGGTGCCATTGGTCAATTCCCAGGCCTGGTCGGGTTCCAGCCAGCGGGCAGATTCAGCGGCTACAATTTCTGAAAGCAGGCCCTGCTGAAAATTTAAGACTGTAATTCCCCCCATAACTTGACCATCGAACTCATGGGCAAAAAAAATCTGCTGGAGATAGCGTTCAGCAAATTCTCGATAGAAAATATTGCGTTCCTGGTAGGGGGCAATGGGTTGATCGATCCCTGCTTTGAGGGTCATAAAGGCCTGGTTGGATGCCCGTGGCGCCACTATTTCATTTAAAAACCAGGTTGCTCCCATGCAAAGCACTCCGGCCAAGACTGCGGGAACGACTAAGCGAAGGACACCAATGCCCACACTCTTACAGGCAATAATTTCACTACGGCGAGACAGGCGACTATAGCTCATCAAGGTTCCAAACAAGATCGCCATTGGAATGCCCAAGACGATGTAGCTCGGTAACCGTAATCCAAACACCAGAATGGCGTCGAACACGGGCAGGCCAGAGTCAATCACCCGGCGAATAAGCTCGAAAACGGTACCAATTACAGCCGCAATGGTGGAAAAAATCCCCAAGCCCCAGACGAAGGGGGAAATGAGTTCTAGGAGTAAGTACCGATCTAAAACCGGCAATCCCCCACCACGAAACAGAATTAGCTTGAACTGAGCCGGGGCAAAGGCCACCGTTATTCTCCTGTAATTGCTAAGCCATCCGCCCAAACCTTCGGGCACATCCCCCCCTGGGTAAATTCCGCCACGGGTTCGAGGTACACAATGGAATTAAGGAGTGAGCGAAAATCCCCCGCAACCGTGGCCGATTCAATGCTGATTTTCTCGCCATTTTTCAGCAGCCAACCATCAAAGGGTAACGAAAAAGATCCCTGTAACGCTTTCACCCCAGCATGGAGGGCATGGAGATCGTCAATCCAAACAACCCCATCCGCCCTGGTTAAATCGTAGTTGGTGTCGGCTTTGGCTCCGGGCAACACATCATAGAAATGGCTGCCAATGGTAACCTTGGCTCCCAGATTGGCATGACCCGTTGGCTTGGCGTTCAGGCGCTTGGCGGTTCCGGCACTGTGGAGTAATCCAGTAAAAATGCCATTGGTAATCAGTGGGGTGCGTTGGGTGGGGGTACCTTCGCCATCAAAGGTGGTTATGCCGATGTGTTCTGGGTGGCGGGCATCATCGAAAACACTCAACATCGGCACGGCAATGGCCTGGCCCAGGGAGGCAGGGGTGGAAAGACTTTGACCATCGAGAATATTTTGGGCATTAAAGAGGTTAGAAAAGGCCGAGAGCAAACTTAAAAAGGCTTCTGGGGAGAAAACGACTGGATACTGGCCCGATGGAATTGGTTGGTAGTCCAAGTGGCTTTGGGTCTTTTCTGTGGTTTCGGCAACACAACTGGTGATGTCTAGGTCTTCCAAGCCATAACTGAGACGAAAGGCCCCTGCACTGCGGGGTTTGCGGCCGGGAACATCGGTTTTGCTGTAGAGATAGATAGAGGTATAGGTACCGCCCTCTTGGCGAATTGCCCCATCGCTGTTGAGGTAAAAGCGGGTTAGGCTGCGTTGAGATAAGCCATTGTAGGGCACACTCGTAATTGCTGGATGGGCATCGAGAACCGCTTGCTCGGCTGTAATCAAGGTATCCAAAAGCTGACTGGCTGGGGCTGGGGTAACTGCGGGCGATTCAAAGGGGTCTAGGGCAGTTGTGGCTTGGGGACTGAAGTCTGGGGAATGTTCCGTTAGGCCAAATTCACTAGCATCGCGGGCCATGGCCAGGGCTAATTCCAGGCCCCGGTCATCGAGATCAGTCGTACTCGTGACCCCCATTTGTCCCGCCGAATTCCAGACCCGCACCGTAATCCCAGAGCGTTGGGAGGCCTTGACCTGTTTGGGTTGCCCATTTTGCACTTGCACCGAGACCTCATCCACCATCGAGCCGCCCAAATCAAACTTTTTAATCCCTAGGTGACTGGCGGTGGTTTGAACACGGGAAAAAATCGGACTGATGGCGGTGGTCATAGGGGTAAAACGACTCGTTGGAAAAAAGTAAGAGATACGGTACTTGAAAAATCTTGGTGCTGTGCTGATCCTAAGGGAGAGGCCAAAGAATCAGCAACTTTAGCAAGATCAGGCCTGGGTTGGGAATTGCCGAATTGCCGCCACCAGACGGTCACATTCACTGGGTAAACTCAGGTAATGGACACAGGCCCGTACTGAATTGGGGAAGAGCAACAGCCGGACTAAAATCCCTTGAGCCTCTAGCCACTCGACTAGTTGACTATGTTTCCCTGAGTCCAGTTGAAACGTGACCAATCCAGAGGGGGGTGGTGTGGGTGTGAGGCATTGAACTCCGGGAATGGTATTTAACTCTGACCACAAGTAGGCACTGAGTTGGCAAATTTGCTGATAGCGTTGACCATTGGTTCCGGCCTGGTGATGAAACTCAAGGGCTGCGGTTAAGCCAGAGACTAGGGGAAATGCCGCGGTCGCCACTTCAAATTTTTCGGCGGAGTCTTTCCAGCGTTCGGCAAACCCCTGGGGGCCATTGATAATACTGCGCCAACCCACATAGGTCGGGAGTAACTGCTCTAATCGCCCTGGGTGAATATACAGCCCGCCTAAGCCCTCGGGCCCACAGCACCATTTGTGTCCGGTAAAGGCATAGAAATCCACCCCCAGGCCGGGTAAATCTAAATCCATCATCCCGACCGACTGGGCCGCGTCGGCTAAGACCCAAATTCCCCGCTCACGACAAAGCGTACAGATTTCTCCCAGGGGTAAGGTGGTTCCCGTATTCCAGAGCAAATGACTGATGGCGAGCATACGGGTTTTGGTGGTGAGGTTGGCCTGGAAAAATTCCACGAGTTGGACTGGGTCGGCAGCAAAAATTTCCAGCAGGGGTAAGACCGTAAACTCAATTCCAAACCGGGCCCGGAGTTGTTCAGCAATGGCTAAAACCCCTGGATGTTCACAGTCCGTTAGCACCAAATGATCCCCTGGTCGCCAATCCAGGCCCCAGAGGGCAATATTGCAACCCGTTGTTACGGAATCCGTGAGGGTAATGGTGCGAGATTCGACCTGTAGGTGTTGGCCCAGGGCCTGGCGGAGTTGCTTCACCTGTTGCGAGACCCAGCCATAGCCTTTTGTCGAAAAGGGCCCGGTTTCTTGGATGTAGCGGTAATTGTTTTGAATTGCCTCCCAGGCCGGGTTGGGGAGAGGCCCCTGACCACCAAAGTTGAGATAGGTTTTCCCCTGCAGTGCGGGAACTTGCTGACGAATCGCCGTGATCATTTAAAAAAGCTCAAATCGAAATTAATTGCTTCATGTCCTTAACAGCCCGCTCAAAGCCCAGCAGAACCGCCCGACTGACAATGCTATGGCCAATATTAAGTTCTTCCATCCCCACGATTTTGGCCACTGGAGTCACATTTTCGTAGGTCAGACCATGGCCAGCATTGACCCGTAAGCCTAACTCCTGGGCCCAGGCCGCACCCCGCATCAGTTCATGGAGTTCGTGATCTTGGCGGGTTTCATCCTTAGCTTCGGCATAGGCTCCGGTGTGCAGTTCAATGAAAATTGCTCCGGTTTTGGCGCTGGCCTGGATTTGTTCGGGATTGGGATCAATAAATAAACTCACGGGAATTTCCGCAGTTTGGAGAGTTTTAACGGTTTCTGTGAGACTGCTGAGTTGCCCCACCACATCCAGGCCCCCTTCCGTTGTGATTTCTTCCCGGCGTTCTGGCACAAGGGTGACGTAATCCGGCTTAATGTCGAGGGCGATGGCCACCATTTCCGGGGTTGCTGCCATTTCTAAGTTCAAGTGGGTTTTAACGATTTGTCGCAATAGTCGAATATCCCGCTCTTGGATGTGGCGACGGTCTTCCCGTAAGTGGGCTGTAATGCCATCCGCCCCAGCAAACTCGGCCAAAATCGCCGCGGCAATCGGGTCGGGTTCGTTGGTCAGCCGGGCCTGGCGAATTGTGGCGACATGATCAATATTCACTCCCAAAGTAGGCAAGGTTTTGGTACTCCATGCAAGGGTCTCGGCTCCATTGTCGCAAAAACTTCCCCGGTGTCGAAGCCGCAAACCTTCAGGATATTCTGGAGTCATCCCCCCAGCTTGCCCGATTCCCAGATTAGCTTTTGATCTCCTAAGGAAATGACCGTGACTGATTCCCAACCGAAAATTATTGTTCTGGACGATGATCCCACCGGTTCCCAAACCGTACACAGTTGCTTGTTATTAACTCGTTGGGATGTGGAAACCCTGCGTTTGGGGTTGCGGGATGCGTCACCAATTTTTTTCATCCTGACCAATACCCGGGCTTTAACTCCAGACCAGGCCAAGGCGATCACAACAGAAGTCTGTCTCAACTTGAAACAAGCGATTGCAGCGGAGGGAATTGCGGATTTTTTAGTCGTCAGTCGGTCTGATTCCACGTTGCGCGGCCATTACCCGATTGAAACCGATGCCATTGCCGAAACCATGGGTCCATTTGCCGCGCATTTTTTAGTCCCAGCGTTTTTTGAAGGCGGCCGGTTTACCCAAAACAGTATCCACTACCTGATCGTCAATGGTGTCCCAACTCCAGTGCATGAGACTGAATTTGCCCGCGATTCGGTCTTTGCCTACAGCCACAGTTTCATGCCGGATTATGTTGCCGAGAAAACCCAGGGGCGAATCCCAGCCGATCAAGTGGTGCGGTTCCAAGAAGTCGATATCCAGGCCGGGGTGCAGGAGAAACTCCAAGCTCTGGAGAACAATCAATGCGTGGTCGTGGATGCGGTGAACCAGGCCCAGATGAATCGGTTTGCTCAGGATATTCTCACGGTGGCCGCCACGGGTAAGCATTTTCTCTTTCGCAGTGCGGCAAGTTTACTGACGGGTCTGGCCCAACTTCCACCCCAACCCATTTCCGCAGAACACATGGGGCAATTTAAACGCAATCCGGGGCCTGGGGTAATTTTAGTCGGCTCCCATGTCCGCAAAACCACCGAACAACTGACGGAACTCCTCAAAGAATCGGGACTCAAAGGGATTGAACTGGAACTCCAACCCTTGGCCGATGATGCCAACCAGGCCCCGCAGCTTTTGGAGCAAACCTTAACGGAGATCAACGAAACGTACCAGGCCGGCTTGACCCCAGTGATTTATACCAGTCGAGAGGAACTGACGTTTGTGGATTCGGCAACCCGTTTAGCTTTTGGGCAATTAGTTTCTAAATTATTGATGGATATTGTCCAGGCCCTGCCTACCGAAATTAGCTTTTTAGTCAGCAAAGGTGGGATCACCTCCAATGATGTTTTGAGTACCGGATTGAATCTCCCCACGGCTCGCTTGCTTGGTCAAATTTTGCCCGGTTGTTCAGTGGTTAAAACCCCCGAAGATCATTCCCGTTTTCCCAATTTGCCCGTGGTACTCTTTCCCGGAAATGTCGGCGATGCCCAGGCCTTGGCAACTATTTATCAACGTTTTACTGCTGAGTGACTCCCCTAGCCCCAATGTAAAAAAAGCATCGTTTGATAAAAAATCAAGCTCGCCAGCCAGGCATAGGCAATTGAAAACAGCACCGAAAATGTTGTGAAGCCCCAGGACTTGGATTCGCTTTTGAGTACCGCCACCGTTGACAGACAGGGGGTATAGAGCAGACAAAAAATGCAAAAGCTCAGGGCCTGGGGAATCGTCACCGAAGCATTGATCGCAGCACTAACCCCCTCCGCGTTCATCACATAAATTACAGCTAGGGAACCAACCACAATTTCCTTGGCGACAAATCCAAAGATCAGAGCTAGGGTTAACTGAGGATCAATCCCCACGGGCGCCATCACAGGAACAAGCATTTCCCCCAATTGTCCGCCAATCGTATCCAGGCCCGTGGCCCCCGGCGGTAAGTTAGTAATTGTCCAAACCCCAATACAACCCAAGGTAATGAAACCTGAAGCCCGATAGAGAAAATGTTTGACCTCACCCCATCCCCGTAAAAGCACCTGTTTCAGCGTCGGTAAGCGGTACGGAGGCAGCTCCAGGACAAAGGGTTCTTGGCTTTTAAACTGTTGCGCTCGACTAAACACCGCCGCCGCCAAAAATGCTGCCCCAAAACTCAACAGATACAGACAAAACAGAGCAATCGCCCCGTTAGTTCCCGGTAAAACCGCCGCCAAGATAAACACAAACACCTGCAAACGAGCCGAACACAGAGAAAATGGAATAATTAGCATCGTTAACCAACGCAGGGCCTGGGAGCGGATCACTCGGGTTCCCATCAAGGCCGGGACATTACAGCCAAACCCCATCATCTGCATGACAAAGCCCCGTCCGTCTAGGCCCAGTCGCCCCATCCAGGCATCGGTTAGGTAGGCCGCCCGCGAGAGATACCCACTGTCCTCAATCGCCGCCATGATCAGGAAAAAGATCACCACCAAGGGCAAAAAGGAAGCCACCGTCGCCAGGCCATTCCAGAGACCATTGGTGATAAAGTCTTGGACTACTTGAGGTAGGGGACGTACAGCGGGTTCTAACACCAGGCCATAGAGGCCATCGGTCAATGCGCCCATAATCTCTTGCGCCGCTAATCCCAATTGCCATACAACCCAGAACACCGCAAACATGACAGTAAAAAACAGGGGAATCCCCAACCAAGGATGCAACAAAACCCGATCTAAGCTGGCGGTTAGGGTGACTCCCAATTGCGACGGCATCACCACCGTATCGGCTAAGACCTGATCAACTTGGCTGGCTAAATCATCGCTGCTGGCACTTAAACAGGCTTGTAAATTGACGACTTGATAGGGATTGGCCTGGGCCATCAGGGTTTGTTCAATGGTCTTTAGGGCCTGGGTATAGCCTTGACCAGACTTGGCGCTGAGTAAACAAACCGGGGTTTCCAACTTGCTGGCTAGGGCCTGGGGATGAATTTCCACACCAAAGCGTCGGGCTTCATCGGCCAAATTCAGCAAAAGTACCGTGGGCAAGCCCAGGGATTTCAGTTGCAGGGGGAGCCGAATTTGCCGATCTAGCTGGGCCGCATTGAGGACAACTACGACCAAGTGAATCGGGAAGTTTTCTAAAAACTGCTGGACAATTTTTTCGTCATCACTGAACCCGTGCAGATCATAAATACCCGGTAAATCTACAAATTCAACGAACTCGTCCTTCAGCTTGACCTGGGCCTGGAGTAAGTCCACCGTGATTCCTGGCCAATTGCCAACAAAGGCACCCGCGCCGGTAATCCGATTAAACAGGGTTGATTTTCCAGTATTGGGCATTCCCAAGAGAGCCACCCGTTTGATCCCTAATTCAGTTCTGGCTGGAGTTGCCCCCTGATGACAGGTGGTCATGCCCCTTCCCCTGTTGGGCCTGGTTTGAGGATGATCGTGGCAGCTTCTTGGCGGCGAATGGCAATTTCTGTGCTAAAGCCCACCCGGACATGCATCGGGCCACCCCAAACCGCTTGCCGTAAAACCTCGACCCGGCGGCCGTTTATAAATCCCAGGGCCGCTAATCGTTCTCCCAGACCGGGGGCCAAGGCATGATGGATTGTATGGCTAATGAACGCGGCCTGGCCAACGGGCAATTCGGAGAGGGGCATATCGGTGCGGAATCCGGACAACAAATTTGGGCATGGTGTGAGAGCCAACTTTTCAATTTTAGTCAGCATTGCTCTTTGCCAGAATCCGGTATTTTGGAAACATTGCATCCCAGGTAAGCACTCATGTTTTGGCAAAATGTCACCTCATCCAGTCCGATTAAATTTGGCACCGATGGCTGGCGGGGGGTCATTGGGGCGGAGTTTACCTTTGAGCGCCTAATTCGGGCCGTTCGGGCGGCGGCACTGGTTTTAAGGAATACCTATGGTGCGCAAACGGGAAGCAATCAGATTATTGTCGGCTACGATCGGCGGTTTTTAGCAGAGGAATTTGCCCAGGCCACGGCGGAAACTTTGAAAGCTTTGGGCTTTGATGTTCTTCTGGCGGATCAATATGCTCCGACTCCGGCGTTCAGTTGGGCTGTCAAACAATTCCAGGCTCTGGGGGCGTTGGTGATTACCGCCAGTCATAATCCGGGGATTTATTCCGGACTGAAGGTTAAAGGCGCGTTTGCGGGTTCTGTGCCGCCGGAAGTGACCCAAGCCATTGAAACCGAACTCTCAAACCCCAATCCCAGTCTCAACCCCACCTCTGGCAGTATTACCGAATTTGATCCCTGGCCCAGCTATTGCCAAGCCCTCCAGGCCAAGGTGGATTTAAGTACGATTCAAGCGGTAATTCAACGGGGGGGCATCCAGGTTTGGGCCGATGTCATGCATGGTGCCGCGGCTGGGGGTTTGGAACGCCTCTTAGGACAACCCATTCATGAGTTGAATAGCAGCCGAGACCCATTTTTTGATCGTGGTGCCCCTGAACCGATTGCCAAATATCTCCAGGCCAGTTGTGAACAAATTAAACAAGCCGCTCAAGATAATCAAGCCAAAACCGTGGGCCTGGTCTTTGATGGGGACGCGGATCGAATTGCAGCGATTGATGCCCAGGGAAATTTACTCACCGCCCAGCAACTGATCCCAATCTTGATCGATCACCTGACCCGCCACCATGGAGCCTCTGGGGAAGTGATTAAGTCCATCAGTAGCTCGGATTTGATCCCCAAGGTGGCAGCTCTCCACGGCTTAGCAATTCATGAAACCCCGATTGGGTTTAAGTACATTGGTGACCGAATGTTGGCGGGAAATCAAGTTCTCCTGGGGGGTGAAGAATCCGGTGGCATTGGTTATGGGGATCACACGCCTGAGCGGGATGCCCTGTTGTCAGCTCTCTATGTTTTAGAAGCAGTGGTCAAGTCGGGCCTGGATTTGTCGGCCTATTATCAATCTCTGCAAGTAAAAACTGGTTTTGTCTCCCACTACGACCGCATTGACCTACACCTGCCCAACCTTGAGGTTAAAGATAAACTCCAGGCTCTACTCCAAACTCAGCCACCCCAAAGGGTTTTGGATACCCCAGTGGACAAGCTGCAAACCATTGATGGCTTTAAGTTTCACCTAGGGAATATGGGCTGGTTATTGATTCGATTCAGTGGCACAGAGCCTTTGTTGCGGATTTATTGCGAAAGTACCTCCCCGGAGCGCGTCCAAGCTACCCTCAATTGGGCTAAGGCCTGGGCTGAAGCGGTTTATTGAGCCGACGGATTCAAGATATCTTTTTTGGGTTGGGAACTGCGGCAACTACTCCTCAATTTTGAAGTGGTTTTGCTAAATCACCCACCTTAAAACGGGTTCCAGGGTCAATATTGCCCAGGGAGGAGGGAGCGTCCACATCGAGAATTCGCCCAATTTGAACGGCTGTTTCGGCATGAAAGCGAGGGCAGTTTCACCTGAATTAGAGATAGGGAAAAACTGGCACAATCTAGAATTTGTTTAATTAGGTTTGCCCCATG
>CAZZCG010000015.1:0-83366 GCA_964653145.1 uncultured Synechococcus sp.
TAGCGATAGGGAAAAACTGGCACTATCTAGAATTTGTTTAATTAGGTTTGCCCCATGAGTCAGCATCCAAAATCCCCAAAAAGCAAGCCCTAGGACTATATCATGCTGAAATTTCCCAGACCCAGCACAGAGTCGACACCTTCGCCCATTGTTCTGTCTCATTCCTCAGGGCAATGAATATACCTCCACAGAATTGCCAGAAATTGAGTGTTCTCACTGGAATCAGAAGTCAGATGTCATTGTCTGAACCAGTCATGCACGGGTAGAAAACTGCGCAATGATAAAGGGGCGATCTATTCGTGGAAATTCTCTTTTGCATGGAACCCGACATCCCAGAGAATATACGAGGATGTAATTTGTGAATCCCCGATCGTGCTACCCACTCTTCCTGCTTTCATTAGTCTTTATCTCGCCCAGGCCCCGCTGATACCCCCCCCAGAAATTATTCGTCCTGATGAGGTTCGGGCCTTGCCGGGGCAACTCGATCAAGTGCCTGTGTTTAACAGTAATAGCCCCGAGAAAATTGAACAGGAAGGTATTTTACTCTCCACACTCAACCCTGCCGGAAAAGAAAATCCTGCGGCCCATTTGAATTTTGGTTTTTCTGACCGATTTGATATTTTTGCGCACCATGTGACAAAAGCAGCTCCCGTTCCGGCTCCCCAGGTGATGTATTTGGGGCTATTAGTAGAAAACCCAAATAAACGGCCAGTGCGTATTCTCGTCCTCCAGGCCAATACCCGTCTGACTACCCATGCCCCGTTTGTGAATTTACCCAGCCAGGTTTTGGATCAACGGAATCGAGTTTTTGCTGGCCCAGGTAGTCGCACCAGTGGCGATTTTTTAAGACGGGAACGGGATGATATTTTTCCAGCAGCCTATGAAATTCCGCCCCAGTCCAGTCAGATGTTGACTGTGTTACCAATTCCAGCTAGTGCCCTCAATGGTCGAACTGTGCTGATGCGGCTGTTTAGTAATGGCCCGGTGAACTTAGCGACTTTGGCTCTCTGGGAAAAACCCGGCCCCGACAAGGTTCCAACTCTCGCTGACTGGCAAGGACTGGCCCAAGCCGGAGCTTTATCTACCCCCCGCGACCGTCCGCCAACCCCTCTCAATCAAACCAGTGGTCAATTTATCTATGGCCGGGTGGCCGGTGTCTCCCAAGGTTCTCAATGGCGGGCAACTGTGACGGATCGGCCGGAAGTCCCCTATTTGACAATTCCCGCCCCTAACCAAGCTATTTCCTATGCCCTTAACACCCTTGATCGCGGAACACTGGGTACCAAACAAATTCAAAGCGCGCCGATGCTGGTTCGCTATCCCGACACAGCCTACCGCAGTCATGGCAATTATGGTGTTGTCTACGAGCTAACCTTTCCGTTACACAATCCTTCTCCCCAGGCCCAGCAAGTTGCCGTCCGTTTGCAAACTCCAATTAAAGAAGATCAACTGTCCCAGGCCGGGTTACGGTATTTTACGACTCCTCCCAATCAAATCTTTTTTCGCGGCCCGGTTCGGCTTGAATACGAGGACAATGGCAAAACCGAGACCAAATATTTTCATTTAGTCCAACGCCGCGGCCAACTGGGAGATGCCCTCCTCACGTTAGCGATTCCCCCCCAAAGTCAACGCAGGGTGAAAGTCGAGTTGGTTTACCCGCCAGATGCCACGCCGCCCCAAGTCCTGACCCTTGAAACCTTGTCGCCCCCTTAAGCCGGACTTAATCCTGAAGGAGTACCCTAGAAAAAATTTCTCAATGCCATGCCCAACTCCCTTGCCGAAAAATTAGTCATCGGGGTGGCCTCCAGTGCCCTATTTGACTTAAGTGAATCCCATCAGGTGTTTATTGAACAAGGAAGCGAGGTCTATCGGCAGTTTCAACAGGAAAAGCGTCAGGTTCCCCTACCCTTGGGTGTGGCATTCCCTTTTATCAAGCGGTTTCTCTCCATTAACCAGGCCCATGCCGAACAGCAACCCGTTGAGGTGATTCTGCTTTCCAAAAATGATCCAGATACCGGGCAACGGGTCTTTAACAGCATCAAGCACTATGGCCTGGGGATTACGCGAGCTGGTTTCCTCAGTGGTAAATCTCCCCACCCCTACATTCCGGCCTTTAATATTGCCTTATTTTTATCCGCCAATGAAGTCGATGTGCGCCAGGCCCTGCAAGCTGGTCATCCCGCCGGTATGGTTTTACCCTCGGAGATTACCGATGAAGAAACGGATCGGGAGCTCCGAATTGCCTTTGATTTTGATGGGGTGTTAGCGGATGATGAGGCTGAAGCGGTTTACTTTTCCGGGGATTTAGATTCATTCCAGGCCCATGAAATCCAAAAAGCCCATGTCCCCCACAATCCTGGCCCCTTGAGTCAACTCTTTAAAAAATTAGCCGCCTTTCAACGTCTTGAATCCGAACGTAGCCAAACCGATGCCAAGTATCAGCGTATTCTCAGAACCGCGATTATTACGGCCCGCAATTCCCCCGCCAGTGAACGGGTTGTGACCACCTTGAAGGCCTGGGGTGTGATTCCCGATGAAACGTTCTTTTTAGGGGGCCTGGAAAAACGCTCTATTCTGGAAGTGATGAAACCCCACATCTTTTTTGATGATCAAATGACACATTTGTCCTCAGTTGCGAAAAACATTCCCTCTGTGCATGTGCCGTTTGGGGTGCGTAACCTTAACTGACCTTCCATGACCCATCCCCTGATTACCCAGGCCCTGCGCGAGTTGGCCCCAACTTTCCATGACATTGATTTACGGGTTAAAGATAACCTGGCAAAAGTTTTAACTGCCTTTCAACGTCATCGGGTTGGCCCCCATCATTTCAGTAGCGTTTCCGGCTATGGGCATGGGGATTTGGGGCGAGAAGTCCTAGATCATGTGTTTGCCGAAGTCTTAGGGACGGAGGCGGCCCTAGTGCGTGTCCAATTTGTCTCTGGAACCCATGCCATTGCTGCGGCCTTGTATGGTGTTTTGCGGCCGGGGGATGAACTCCTATCTGTGGTTGGAAGTCCCTATGACACCTTAGAGGAAGTGATCGGTATCCGGGGGGAAAATCAAGGCTCGTTGCGGGATTTTGGAATTAGCTACCGACAAATTGAACTAACTCCGGCTGGAACTCCAGAATGGCCGGCCATTGCTGAATCCTTAACACCTAAAACTAAAGTGGTGACGATTCAACGCTCCTGTGGTTACAGTTGGCGGCCGAGTTTAAGTATTGAAGACATTGGCAAGATCATTGGCCTGGTTAAGCAGCAAAACCCAAGCGTCATTTGTTTTGTCGATAACTGTTACGGCGAACTGACGGATATCCGAGAACCCAGCTCAGTGGGAGCAGACTTAATGGCTGGTTCGTTAATTAAAAACTTGGGCGGCACCATTGTCACCGCTGGGGGATATGTGGCCGGGCGGCAAGAATTGGTTGAACAAGCAGCCTGTCGGTTAACCACCCCTGGAATTGGCAGTGAAGGTGGCGCCACCTTTGATCAAAATCGGCTGTTGTTTCAAGGATTATTCCTGGCGCCCCAAATGGTGGGTGAAGCGTTGAAGGGCAATTATTTAACCGGGTATGTCTTTTCTCAATTAGGTTATCCTGTCAACCCTGCCCCCTTAGCCCCCCGTCGTGATGTGATTCAAGCGATTCAACTGGGCACACCCCAAAAACTGATTGCCTTTTGTCGAGCCTTACAACAATTTTCACCGATTGGTTCCTACCTTGATCCGATTCCTGCACCGATGCCTGGATATGAGTCAGAACTGGTCATGGCTGGGGGCACGTTTATTGATGGGAGTACAGCTGAGTTTTCTGCAGATGGCCCCTTACGGGAACCCTATGTGGTGTTTTGTCAGGGCGGAACCCATTGGACTCATGTTGCTCTTGGCCTGGAAGCTGTCCTTAAAGCCTTAGACCCGAATTCGTAAATTTCAAAGACCATGGCAACGAAACCCAACAATTAAATCACGAGCGATGTAGCAAACAGCAATGATTCGTGAAATTAGCATTCGATTTTATCTTTATTACGAAGCTTTGATTTCAGCCTGGCTTTGGGAAATGGCTATTCGTTAATCAGTCCTTTGATGAGTAGTTATTCTCACATATCAAGACTCACTGCTATGGACCAAAGTATCTCGATAGGATTAAAGCTTGGAAAGTAAGGGGGTAGAGAGGAGACGATTATCCCCGCATTACCGTGAGTTTCCAGAATCCTGGGCCGATTGTGAATCCTATGGTTATCAGAACAACATCATGATCGGGTCTGAGATGGGAAAGTGAGTGCTGTTGAATGAACTGGAGAAAATCATTGATGTTCATTAAACTTTAAATTCTCCCCTATCGCAGCCCAGCAGGAGTGAGCTATTCCTCCAGTCACCTTGGTCTTTTGTCCTTCATACACCTGTTGGAGAGGATAAGCACGTTTACCGCATACTGAGAGTCCAGTCACCTATAAAATTAGGAGTTTATGCTATGTCGAAGCCCTCAGAATACTGCTACTTCATTGCGAGATTCTGAATTGGATCATAGTATTGCAAAAACGTTGAGGCATAGTTCTATGTTATTGAATGGTTGGAGTGATTTCTTCACAATGACTGGGTCGGCGGGTGCAACCCTTTTAGGGTTATTGTTTATTGTCGTCACGCTTGGCACAGGCGTTTCAACCTCCCGAAAGCTAGATATCGCGCGTGCATTATTAACTCCTGCCTTGTACAGCTTTGCTCAAGTTCTACTCCAGGGCATGGTAGTACTGGTACCGTGGAAATTTAATTGGCAAAGTGGTGTTATTTTTGTCGTGATTGGGATATTTGACTCAATCTATCGAATCAATGCAGTTCGTATGCGGAGTAAACTTCGTTTAAGGGCCATTCAGAGCAAGATAGACAGGATATTCCACAACGTAACTCCAATCATCGCCAGCGTTATCCTGATCTATGGTGGCGCTGGGCTGATCGCTGGAGAGGCTTTTGCCCCTTTTGCCATAGCAAGCTCAACCACACTTTTCCTGGTTTCTGGGATCTATCGGACTTGGGGCGAAACCCTCGCGTTAATCGCCCCCCCCGACAATTAGGAGAGGGTTCCCTAGCTGCATCTTGAACAATACTGGGCATCACCGAGTCCCAAATTCAAGAGAGGTAGCGTTCGTCTACTATAGGCTGCTTAGCTTCGAAAGAAGACAATAAGATAATGTAGAAATGACTGAAACCATTACTGGCAGTACCAGTGAATGTCTCAGCAATGCAAAAAATGAGTATTACTTTTAAATATTTAGAGTATCTGAGTTATTTTGCAAGTTCTTTGATTTTCTTGTCACAATAAGATACTTTATTTTCTGAAACTTTTACTGCACCTTGTGTTGTTAAGAATTGGAAAACTTCATCTGCTTTTTCAGGAAAGTCTTTAAACTTATTTTTAATGCTATTAAGCAGAGTATCTTTCCTGACTGGTCTATTTTTGCTGTAGGTGACAAGATGCGTACAATAAATTTTGATTGGTGAGACTGAAGCCGTAGTTTCAACCGTAGTTATAGTAGCTTTAGTACTGCTATTTTCTCTTTCTTCTTTTTTATTGCCTATACGTTCTGCCGAGCGTCCCTGAGCCTTAAGCAAATTTACAACATGATCTAAGCCAGTATCATTGGAAATGATTACAAAATGTGTTTCTCTATTCAACTCTTGCATTAAGGCTCCAGCAAAAAAGGAAATACCAAAATCTGCTGCGTTTTTACCACCACTAGTCATCTTGAAGATTCTTAACTTATTTGAGCTAACTGTTACACTTAATGGGATGAGCCAGTCAAGAGGTATTCTTGCTCCAGTCTGGGCATAGCAAATCAAAACTTGTGAGAATTGTTCTAACTTTTCTGGTAGCTGATCAATTTGACCTGGGCAATTTTCTAAATCAATCAACAGTACTCTGTCCACATCACCATTTTTACGGGTATTTTCCTTACTATCAAGCATTGTTAGTTATGAATATAAGATTACAAAAAGTCAACAAAATCAACACTTTAGATGAATTTCAGTCTGGGCGTAATTACCAAGAACTGACTTCGTCTACCCTTGCGTTTATTTAGATTGTGTTTAAATCATCCTGTGCTCGTATCTTGCCAAGAAAAACTTGCTTCATATTGCCGCTGGACTGCCAACTCAAAACCAAGAGATAGGTTGTCAAGAATAGACTACCGCCAAAAAGAGCCAATATCGAAAGAAGTATACCCATGCCTGAGAATTGATGTCGCCATGCAACCCAAAGGGCTGAGAGTATAAGCATAAACAAGAAGTCAAGGTTAAATTGCCCAGGCCAGCCTATAGCCGCCATGTCTCCAAAGAAAATATTGAGTAGGCCAAAGCCATGATTTGCGATGACGACGCCCGTATAGCCCACAAGAATAGTCAACAGGATGCCCAACAAAGTGCGAAATGCAAGCACAGGAAATCCCTCAAAATCCATGTCAGTAGGAGTATAGCCTGACTTTTGATTCACGCACAGATCTCCACTGATCACTTTGAAGTTAAAGGTGTAGAAAGTCAAAGTAAGAGTCAATTCAACCCAAGCACTGATTCTTTAAGCCTATGATTTTTGAACTGCTTACCTGAGGCATCTCTCTGCGAGCAAAAAAAGTTGTAAAAATAAGCCAAATTTTTGAAGCAACTGAGTTCATGGCTCCTCAGAATTACAAGCAGTTTTATCACAGCAAGTCGCAATCCCCTGGTACTAGACCTCTTGCATAGGCCTAAGAGGATGAGAGATTGAGCTCAAAATTATAGATATAGCAAACCCTTTTAGATATGACATAACTAGAGGATAATTTCGGTCATTTTATGAATGAACTTAACCAAAATGGTAATAGCAGGAAGGGAATTGGCTGCATTCTCCTCTTAAATAGCCTGCTCTAGGGAGTCTAGACCTTTCATACTTTGGTTAGCAGTCAGCAGAATCATTCGATTTGCCTGAGCAATCCGCTAAACCACACGGTCATTAATGTTGATTGATAAGTTAATTTACCTGAATATGAAAAAGCGAATCGGAAGTAATTCTAGCCACCCTTGACTCGCGATTTGCCCCATAAAATCTCTGCATGTCCACCCAGGTTGTGATCGACTCAAAAGATCATACTTCTAGTTCATGTTTGGCTTTCTGTTCTTGTAGTTTTGCCCAGAGAGCTGCTTGATCCGGCCTGGGAGGTTTCTTCGTAACGTGGGCAAGATGTTGCTGACTGCGCTCTTCCCAATACTGCCGATCTTCCTCAGCCTGTTTTAGAACCAGTTGATACTCTGCTTCCACGTAAGGGTGATTGGCTTCAATGTATGACAAAGCAGCATTAATCTCTGCCTCAGTTAGATAAACAAGGAGCGAATAAACTTTGGGGGATACTGCGCCGTTGCATAGTCCATGACATCGTAGAGGGTGATGCAAGTGCCCGCAATGGTTAATCCACGCTCTGTGCGAATAATCTTGGGTTGATGGTTGGATACTGTAGTCATATCCATAACCTCTAAAAAAGTCTATATGACAATATCATCGTAGCTCCATATTTCTAGCAATGTTTCTTGAGCACTAATCGTCACCTCAAAAATTCTTTCTTTGTAACTCTGGCTAAACTACTCGGCAATACCTCTAGCGTTAGGAATAGCAAAGTAAAGAGGATTGTTGTGTCTCCTTGTATCAATTTGATTGGCTTATTAGATAAGTACAGATTGTATTCAGTCATACCGGTTTGGCAATAATAATTCTGCTTGAAGATTATAAAATATTATTTGTGTTTCAGTAAATTTAATTAAACGGTAATATCCCAAAGTACAATAAGAATAAGCTACTAATAATTCAATGTTAATAATATAAGAATATGCAAAGAAGAAAAATTTTAATTGCAACTAAAACTTACCCATCTATAAGTACAAAATATAAAGAGACTGTATGCACAGCAGGGATACTCTTGGACGAGGACGAGAAGCCTTTGCAGTGGATACGTATCTATCCTGTTAGATTCCGAGAGCTAGATTTTGAGCAACGATACAAAAGGTGGTCTATTATTAGTGCTGAAATTGAGAGAAATGAAAAAGATTTTAGAGAAGAGAGCTATCGAATTAATGATACTTCAATAAGCGTAGTTAGAGAAATAGGAACCAAAAATAACTGGGAAGAGCGTAAGTCTTTTGTCCTACCTTTGCAATTTAGGTCAATTAATGACATTCAAGCACAAGGAAAGTCTTTAGGAATAATTAAGCCCAAGAGCATAGAGAAATATTTTCTTAAGAAGACTGATCGTGAATGGAGTTCAAAGCAACAGGCCATACAGGATCAAGGAGATTTATTTGAACCATCTGTAAACCTGGAAAAAATTCCCTATCAATTTGGCTACAAATTTACTGATGTAGATGGCTTAAAACACTCTTACACAATAAGCGACTGGGAAATATCTCAACTTTATAGAACATGTAGGAATAAATCTAAATTCAAGACTCTTACAGAAAAAGAAAACGAAGCAGTATCTAAGGTTAAGCAAAAGCTAGAGAATGAGTTTCTATCTAAAAAAGACTTATACCTTATTGTTGGTAATCTTAAAAATCACTGCAAAGTTTTTATGATCATAGGAATCTTCTATCCTCCAAAAACTGAAATGCAAACCCCAAGTTTATTTGATTTGTAAAATGTCTCACCTAAAAATAACTTCAAGAAAACTCATACTGACTTTTGGCTATGGCAATCGAAAAGATTACGATGCGTTCCTTGACTATCTAAAGGAATTTAATGTTGCTTGTGTGATTGATGTAAGGTTAAATCCCCGTGCTTGGTCTAGGAAATGGTATGGAGATGCTCTTGAAAAACTTTGTACCTCTCAAAATATTCAATATTTTTCTAAAGCATCTCTCGGTAATTTATCGGGATGCAGTCACTGGATTCCTCCTGAAAATAAAGAAGCAGAACAAACCTTGTCTGAAGTTGCTGAGTTACTTGAAACCGGGAACGTTCTATTACTCTGTGCTGAGATGGATTCTTCAAAATGCCATAGAGTTGAGGTGGCAGCTAAACTGCAAGATTTAACCAGTGCTTTAGTCAAACATCTTAAGTAAAATCTTTATAGCTGTAAGTGCCCTTTCTCTCTTCAATATCCTTTTCAGTAGAGTGCTGTGATACTTTCGCTAATTGGTAGTTCCAAACAGAGTAATGTTTAGAAACAGACTTATTGAGTATGGGGATAGGAGAATAGGCATTTTAGTAGTCTTTTGTTCTCAATAAAGCACTGGTAATAATTTTATATAATTACTTTCTTAGCACTACTCAAACGTAATTCAGTAAGAATTACTCTTTGTGAGAAAGAATCAATGTTTTCTATATGAGAATAAGACACTGTAAAAAAGCAGAAATTGAGATATCTTGATCTATGGGCTTTGTAACAATCTTAATTAATGTGTCATTTAAAGCTGACCTAAAATCTGAAATGCTTAATTCACTAACATCTTTAGCCAACAGTTCAGCAAGAGTTGTAGATTTTTTACCCAATTTTTTTAGGGCGGTTTCCATGTCTTTTTGATCTTTTAATATTCCATGTTTTTCTGCAATCTTAAGTAGAATTTCAAATCTAATCAATAAAACCTCTCTATTTCTTTCATATTTTGGTATGCCATTAACATTAATCACCTCATTTTCAAGTTCAGTCCTGTATGCAGGATGTTCAACTCGAATAGGAATAAATCCATCACTTTTATCAGTACTAGATGCATGATTGAGCGATTGCTTAAGTTTTTCTTCTGTGAAACATTCAGAAAAGATATATTTAATGATTTCAGTTTGATTTATGTCATCTATTGCTTGCCACCTAGCATAGGAGTCTTTCCTGAGAAGTTTAAGTCTTGATTCTGGAATACGGAGCAACCTTGCTATCTCATGATTGCGTGAGTTTCGACTGATCGTTCCATCTTTTTCTAATAAATAAAAAATAAGTAGTTCAAGGTCACGCTTTCCTAAAGATTGAAATCCCTGCCTAAGAACTTCATTTAAGAATGTTGTGGCAAATGCTTCTGGATTATTTAGCTTTAGGTTATTTGTTTCGTTTTCCATCATGGTAAAAAGCTCGATACATCAAGCTATGGGATAAAAATCAAACTTTACTTACTTTGAAGAAAAACTAAGTTTCTGCCACTGAACGTGACATGAAATATGTTCAATTTATTTGTCTTTACCAAGACATGGCCCATCCGATAGACGTTGATTGTAGCTAACATTTTATCGGGTGAGCCATTCACTATACTCTAAAGATACAAAATCCTCGTGTGAGATAAACTTACTACTCTACCCCTTCGATCTTATCCTCCACCTCTTGATATAACTGCCGCAACAGGTCTAGGTTTTCCTCGCTGGTTTCCCAATAGCCCCGGCCATTGACTTCCAACAACGTACTGACAATTTTGCGGAAGGAGTGAGGATTCAGATTCAGCATCCGTTGCCGCATTGCCTCATCGTGAATAAAAGTCGTGTTGACATCTTCATAGACCCAGTTATCCACTGCGCCCGCCGTTGCCGACCAACCCATCGTATTCACCAAGCGTTTCGAGATTTCCCGCACCCCTTCATAGCCGTGGGAGAGCATCCCTTCATACCATTTGGGATTGAGGAGTTTCGTCCGACTGTCTAAGCGCACGGTTTCCGAAAGCGACCGAACTTGGGCATTGGCTGTCGTTGTATCCGCAATATAGGAAAGAGGCTGCTTACCATCCTTCCGCAGACTGCTGACAACTTTCGTCGGATCCGAATCAAAATAGTGACTCACATCCGTCAAGCTAATTTCCGCTGAGTCCAGGTTTTGGAACGTGGCATCAACGGTTTTCAGCGCCGACTCAAAAATTTGCCGGGATTGCTCCATCGTCCCTGGTGAATCTGCCGAGAAGGCAAACGACTTCCGGGATAAATACATATCCTGCAGTTCCGACTCTTGCTCCCAACTGCTGTTTTCCACGGCCAAGTTGACGTTAGCGGCATAGGAACCTGATGCATTGGTAAACACCCGGGTCGCGGCCTGGCGAATATTCACGCCTAATTCCTCGGCCTGTTTCAGGGCGTGCTTGCGGATAAAGTTCATCTCCGCCGGTTCATCGGCTTCGGCGGCCATTTTCACGGCCCGGTCGATTAAGTCCATCTGATTGATAAATAAATCCCGGAACACACCGGAACAGTTGACCACCACATCAATCCGGGGCCGGCCCAGTTCTTCCAGGCCAATGAGTTCCAACTTGTTCATCCGCCCCAAGGAATCGGGCAACGGCCGCACCCCCACCATCCAGAGAACTTGAGCCAGGGATTCGCCATAGGTTTTGATATTGTCCGTTCCCCAGAGCACGAGGGCAATGGTTTCGGGCCATTGGTTATTGTTTTCTGCTTTTTGCCGAGCCAACAACCGATCCACAACGACTTTGGCTGATTGGACAGCGGCGGCAGTCGGGATGGCCTGGGGATCGAGGGCATGAATGTTTTTCCCAGTTGGCAAGACATCCGGATTCCGAATCGGATCGCCCCCAGGCCCCGGTAAGATATATTCCCCTTCCAAGGCCTGAAGTAAGGCCCCCAATTCGTTATCGGCCACTACCTGCTGTAAACAGAATTCCAGATACTCCATCAAGGGCTTGAGATCAGCGGCATTGACTTGGGTATATCCGGCATTATGGAGCGCTTCCAACCAAGGTTCTTTGCGGCCCATGTTAAAGAAATTCAGCTTAGAGACCTTAGAAATCCGACCATCGGCATCGGCCTGGGCCTGGACGAGAGCATCTACTGCCGCCCGCGTGGCCTGGTTGATAGATTGTAAGAGTTCCACATCCGCTAAAACCCCGGCATCACTGTTTTTGTAAATCTCCTCCATTTCCCGACCAATGCTTTGGGCAATGATTCGGGGCAGGCTGATAATCTCATCTTCGGGACGATCCAAGCTGGCAATATTCACCAGGGTGGCGGCGGCTTCTTCCGTGCTGGGAGGCTTACCGATCACATGGAGGCCACAGGGCAGGAGGCGGGCCTCAATTTCCATCAATTTGATGTAGATTTTGCCAACAATCCCATCCCGTTCTTCTGCTGAGAGATCCGCTGCATCTTGATCCGGTAAATTGACATCCTGATCCAAATTGACCAGACGACATTTATCCATGATCGTGTTGACAATCTGAATCCCCCGCCCACTTTCCTTCAGGGTTTGATAAGAGCCAATCAACTCGCTCAGTTCCCGCAAACCTTTATAGAGTCCTGCATTTTCTGCCGGGGGGGTAAGGTAACTAATGGTGTTGGCGTAACTGCGGCGTTTGGCAATCGTGGCTTCGGAGGGGTTGTTGGCAGCGTAGTAGTAAAGGTTGGGAATGTTGCCAATTAGGTTATCGGGGTAGCAATCACCGGACATCCCCATTTGTTTACCGGGCATAAATTCCAGGGAGCCGTGGGTGCCAAAGTGCAAGACTGCATCGGCTTTCCAGATTTTATTTAAGTAGGTATAGTAAGCCGCAAATCCGTGGTGGGGACTGGCTGAGCGGGAAAAGAGCAACCGCATTGGGTCGCCTTCATAGCCAAAAGTGGGCTGCACCCCAATAAAGACGTTGCCGTATTCTTTACCAAAGACCAGGAGATTTTGCCCATCACTGTTGAGTTCCCCCGGTGCTTTCCCCCAGTTTTCTTCGAGGCGCTTGGCAAAGGGGGTGAGTTTTTCGTACTCGTTCACCGGCATCCGATAGGCGATGTTGAGTTCGGGGCTACTGTACCGGGCCTGGGCATCGTGGAGGATTTCCTGCATCAGGGTTTCTGCATTGGCCGGCATGTCCTGAACATCATAGCCATTGTTTTTTAGGCCTTCCATGACTTTATAAATGGAGCCGAACACATCTAAATAGGCGGCGGTACCAATATTGCCCTTGTCAGGAGGGAAGCTGAAGATTGTGATCGCAACTTTTTTATCAACTTTGGGTTTGCGACGGAGGTTAGCCCAATTCATGGCCCGTTGAGCAATGGTTTCCACCCGATCTTGCAGGGCAATGGCTTTTCCGGTGGCTCCATCCCGGCCCGAGAGAATAATCGGTTCAATGGCCCCATCTAGTTCCGGCAAGGCAATTTGCAAGGCCACTTGAATTGGATGTAACCCCAAATCACTGTCCTCCCATTCTTCCGTGGTTTGGAAGACCAGGGGTAACGAAACCATGTAAGGCCGATTCAGTTTTTTCAGCGCGGCAATGGCTCGGGGATGATCCTGTTTAGCCGGGCCACCAACCAGGGCAAATCCAGTTAGGTTGACAACACAATCCACAATTGCTTTTTCGGGCTGCAGCGGATCGTAGAAGAACAGATCCATGGGCTTAGAAAAATCCAGGCCCCCAGAAAAGACCGGAATCACCCGTGCGCCTGAAGATTCTAGTTCCTGAACCACAGCAACATAGTGGGCATCATCGCCAGTGACTAAATGGGTGCGTTGGAGAATCAGGCCGACAGTCGGAACCAGCGGATCCTTCAAATCATCGGAAATATCCCGGCGGCTGTTGAACCAGTTGCAATATTCTTTAAAATCTTCAAACATCTGGGGGGCAAGGGGGTGCCAAATGCCGGTGTCGGGGTAGGTAACCGGGTCTTGATAGGTTTGCTCGGCAATGTTGAGTTCGCCTTTGAAGACATAGCGATCTCCGAGCATCAGTAAAAAGTTTTCCAGGTTTTCTGGGGAGCCACCCAGCCAGTATTGGAAACTGAGCATGAAGTTGCGGGCATCCTGGGCTTTGTCAATGGGGAGATATTTCAGGACTTTCGGCAGGGTTTGCAGGAGCTTGAGCATCCCATCTTGGAAACTGGAACCCGCTTTTTCTTTCCGCTTTTTCATGAACTGGCCAATCATGCTCTTGGACTGACCGAGTTGGGACATGGAAAAACTGCCCATTTTGTTCAGGCGCATTACCTGGGGCATGGAGGGAAAGACCACCGCCACATCTAAGCGTTCTTTATAGGGTTCCACGGCAGCGACGACTTTATCGGCCAGGTCTTCAATAAAAATCAAGGAGGCAATAAAAACATTGGCCCGAGCCACATCTTCACAAAAGGCCTGGTAGTTTTCCGGGTTGCGCAGTTCTTCGAGGAGATAGCCACTAATTTCAATGGCCAGGCCAGGATTATTTGCATTAATGGCGCGCACTGCACTGGATAAGGCACTTTGATATTGGGCCTCTAACACCACATAGACCACTCGCATCAAAGACCGCCCGTTTAGTGATTCTGGGGCCAAATGGCGAATTGTGGACTTGACGTGGGTGAACATGCGTTCTAACTCCTTGAGTAACTGAAAATTCTTAAATATGAAGAATCGTTAAGGGCCTGGAGGAACAAGCCTTCTATCACCTTGTAACAAAGAACTGGCTCAAAATCAGCAATGGCAGGAGATTCCGTCACAATTTGAAAAGAAGCAGCCGGATAATATTCGGGAATATTTACGTTTTTTTATGGAATAGCAGATTCTCTTAATGAAGTTTTATGAATAAGTTAATGTCTAGATAAAATTTACGAACAATTTTGAGTGACGTTGGGGAAGAATTTTGGTCAATGGCAAAGCACTATTGATGCAGCGGCTTTGGGTTTAATGAACTCTGGAGGAATCAGAAATGCAGGGTATCCATGTCTGCGCACGTTGGGGTCTAGCGGGATAAAGACTTGTAAGGGTCGGACTTTCCAGGCCTGGGGGGATTGCTTACCATGGGAAACGACGCTAAATCATGCCCATCCTGTATTTGGATCCTTCCCAACCCATGTCCCTATCTCGTACGCCCCTTTTTGAGCAACATCAGCAGGCCCAGGCCCGAATGGTTGAGTTTGGTGGCTGGTCAATGCCAGTGCAGTACCAGGGTATTGTGGCGGAACACCAGGCCGTGCGGGAGTCTGTTGGGATGTTTGATATTTCCCACATGGGCAAATTTGATATCAAAGGCGATCAACCTCTCCAGGCCCTGCAACCCCTAGTCCCTAGCGATCTGAGTCAACTGCAACCCGGCCAGGCCAAATACACGGTTTTCCTCAATCCGGATGGTGGCATTGTTGATGACCTGATTGTTTACTGCCACAGCCAGCGGATGGTGTCTCTAATCGTCAACGCAGCAACCACCGCCAAAGACTGGGCCTGGCTCCAAACTCACCTTGACGTATCCCAAGTGGATTTAATTGATCAGACAGTCCAACTTGCTTTAATTGCTCTTCAGGGCCCCAAGGCTGCCACCACCCTCCAGGCATTAGTTGATATTGATCTGAGTCAGGTCAAGTCCTACCACCACAGCCCGGCCACACTGGACTTGGGAGTGGATTCCCCCTACGCTCAGGCACCCCTTTGGCTAGCTCGGACAGGCTACACCGGGGAAGATGGGTTTGAATTGATGGTGCCGACGGCGGTGGTGAGTTTACTTTGGCAACGATTACTAACCTTGGGGGTCGTACCCTGTGGTTTGGGGAGCCGGGACACCTTGAGGCTAGAAGCAGCGATGGCTCTCTACGGACAGGACATTGACGAAACCACAAGTCCACTGGAGGCTGGCCTGGGCTGGCTAGTTCATTGGGATAAGGGGGAGTTTATCGGTCGTTCGGCCCTTGAACTACAAAAAAGTCAGGGTTTAAGCCGTAGGTTAGTCGGATTTAAGATGAACTCTCGCCAAATCCCTCGCCATGACTATCCAATTCTGGTGGCGGGAAACCGAGTTGGAACCGTGACTTCTGGCAGCTTTGCCCCGACCCTGGGAGTTCCCATTGGCCTGGGATATGTGGCGGCGGAATTGGCCAGTCTTGATCAGGAAATTGCCGTCGAAATCCGTGGCATTCCCCAACCCGCCTCCGTCCTTAAGCGCCCCTTTTATCAACGAGCATGAGCAAAATATCCATTGCAGGGAACTCATTGCTGGCTGGGAAAAACACCTGGGCTAAAATAAAAGTTAAACCTCGAAGACGTTACCCAATTCTGCTGACACTTTCAAAGACAGCCTGAATTGGCAAATTTGAAATTACTGCAACTCAGTTTACTCCAAGAGCCAAAGCCCTATGACTGCCACCTCTGCTGTAGCCCCAACCGTAATGGATGCTCCCAAACACGGCCTCCCCGTAACCATCATCACTGGCTTTTTGGGCAGCGGCAAAACCACACTCCTGAATCATATTCTCTCCAACCAAGAGGGCCTCAAAACCGCTGTTCTCGTGAACGAGTTTGGTGAAATTGGCATTGATCAGGAACTACTCGTCAAAACTGACGATGACATGGTGGAACTCAATAACGGTTGTATTTGTTGCACGATCAATAACGACTTGGTGAATGCGGTTTATCGGGTGCTGGAGCGGCAGGATAAGGTGGATTATTTGGTCGTTGAAACCACTGGCCTGGCGGATCCCCTGCCCGTAGCCTTGACTTTCCTGGGGACAGATCTGCGCGACTTAACCCGCCTGGATTCCATTGTCACGGTGGTGGATGCCGAAAACTTTAGCCTGGATCTGTTCAACAGCACTGCCGCCCAGAGCCAAATTGCCTACGGGGATGTCATTCTGCTGAACAAAACCGACCTTGTGCCAGAAACCCGGGTGCAGGAATTGGAAAAGCGCCTACGGGAATCCCGAGCTGGGGCAAGGATTATTCGGACGGTTAAATCCCAAGTGCCGCTGCCCCTAATTCTCAGTGTGGGCTTGTTTGAAAGCGATCGGTACTTTAATGCAACCGATGAGACTAGCCAACCTGACTCCCATGACCACCGTGATCACCAGAAGGCCCACGCCCACCCCGATCACGACCATGACCATGACCACGACCATGTTTGTGATGACACCTGCGGCCATGACCACCACCATGACCATGGGCACGGGCACCATCACCACCACTCCGATCACCTGGAAATGGATGGCTTTCTCTCGGTGTCCTTTCAGAGCGAGCGCCCCTTTGCCATTCGCAAGTTCCAGAACTTTCTTGACAACCAAATGCCGGATGCTGTCTTTCGAGCCAAAGGGATCCTCTGGTTTGCGGAAAGTCCCCGCCGTCATGTGTTTCACCTCAGTGGTAAACGATTTTCTCTGGATGATGAAGAGTGGACGGGGCCACAAAAAAACCAATTGGTTCTCATTGGCCAGGGCCTGGATGAGGCAAAACTTAAGGAACAACTCCAGGCCTGTCTGGCTTCTGCTCCCTCTCCGAATAAGGGAAAAGGCTTTGCGTAAAACTTGGTAAGTTTATGCAGTCTATGTCGGCAATTCATAGGCTAGAATGAGGGATTTATCGCTTTGGCATAGGGAGTAATCTCTTGGCGTAAGGATTGACTGAACAGTTTAGAAAGCATGAGGGGCAAGCGGTGCAGTTTCACATTCAGCCAGAGAGTGAGATTCCGGCTTCTACCCAACTCTTTAACCAGATCAGTTTTGCGATTGCAGCTCGCCAGTTTCCGCCGGGGTATCGACTTCCCAGTACGCGCCAGTTGGCCATGCAAACCGGCCTCCATCGCAATACGATTAGCAAAGTCTATGAACGTTTAGAAGCGGCTGGCCTGGTTAAAGCACAGGTGGGTTCGGGGATTTATGTGCGGGCCTTGGGCCAGGAAGATAGCATTCCCCGGCGAGTTCGACCGACAGTGGTACCGGTACATCGGCTTGTCCAAGACAGTTTGGATACACTTCTCGGCATGGGCTATTCCTTGGGGCAAATTCGGGAGTTGTTTTTAGCCGAAATTGAGGCCCGACAAAAAGCAGGGGTGCGCGTCATTGTCACCGTGCCCCAGCATGACCAGGGTGCCGGGGAACTGATTACCCAAGAACTCCAGCAACTTTTACCTGTCCCCGTTGAGCTAATCTACCTCGAGGATTTAGACACCCTTCTGCAGCCGGACAGTGCTGCAACTCTGGTCACTGTGCGCTATTTTGCCAGCATGACGGAAGCCATTGCCCGCGCCAAAGGGATTCGGCTCTTTTTCATTGATATCTACAACTATCAACGGGAATTAGAGGTCATTCAAAAGTTGCCCTCAGGTTGCTGCCTTGGCCTGGTGAGTCTGAGTTCCGGAACCCTGGGTGTGGCTGAGGTGATGATTCACAGCTTGCGGGGCGATGATCTCCTCTTGGTGACGGCGCAAGTCAATGATGCGTACAAACTCAATGCCCTCGTGCATCGAGCCCACACGATTATTAGTGATCGCGCCAGTTCAGATCACGTTCGGGCAACCATTGCTTCGGTTCGGGAAAATCTGATTCGGCCACCGCGCTTAATTTGCTGTGAAAGCTACATCGACGTAAACTCCGTAGATTTGCTGAAGCGAGAGTTGGGGTTGACGGATTTTTTGGAGGACATTAAGGCTTCGTAGCCCAGGCCCTGTTCAACCCCCTTGGTAAATAAACCCTGATGCAAAAGCGACTAAGTCCACCTTGGCCTGGTCGTTTTTTTAATTGCGGTTTGGATACACAACCATGTCAGATCATTAGCTTAAGTTTAAGTAAAGTTACAATACTTCACATACAACCCTGAATTCCCAGGGATAATCGGGGATTTAGAGGCAAAAAGATTTTACAGCCGCCGTAAGTTTTACGAATTGATAACTTCTGATAAAACCGATTCCCGCTGCATTGTATAAGAAATACCTGAAGGGTCTGTTGAACAGGCTGTTTTGACCCCAGATTGAGCCGATTGGTGAACTAAGGGTAAGCAATTATTTTTCAGAGATAAAGACTATGGCTTTAGCCTCAGGGGCTAGGGAGTTTAGTCAGCCATCTTTGATCAATAAAACGATTGCACAGGGCCTGGTTCCCCTTTATTTTTCGAGATTCCCTGGGATACAAAACAGTTTTAAAACAAATCCTTGTTGCGCTGCTTCGGCAGTTGTCTTAACTCTCTATAAATTGCTCACGAAGTCCAGACTTCTTTTTAAGGAGATTTTATCCATGCTAGACGCATTTGCCAAAGTTGTGGCTCAGGCCGATGCCCGGGGTGAATTCCTCACCAGCGCCCAATTCGATGCCCTGTCCAACTTGGTGAAAGAAGGTAACAAGCGGTTGGATACCGTTAACCGCATCACCAGCAATGCCTCCACCATCGTTGCTAACGCTGCTCGTGCTCTGTTCGCTGAACAGCCCCAGTTGATTCAACCCGGTGGAAATGCTTACACCAACCGTCGTATGGCTGCCTGCTTACGCGACATGGAAATCATCTTGCGCTATGTCACCTACGCTACCTTGGCTGGCGACTCCAGTGTGTTGGATGACCGTTGCTTGAATGGTCTGCGCGAAACCTACCAAGCTTTGGGAACTCCTGGTTCTTCCGTGGCTGTTGGCGTTCAAAAAATGAAAGAAGCCGCCATTGCCGTTGCCAACGACCCCAATGGGATCACCCCTGGCGATTGCAGCTCTTTAATGTCTGAGTTGGCTGGTTACTTTGACCGGGCCGCTGCTGCCGTAGCCTAAATCCCCCTGGATGACTACACTTAAATATCTTTCTTGACCGCTTTCTAAGACACGAAACTTATTAAGGGAGAAATCTCAAGACTATGAAGACCCCGATTACTGAAGCGATTGCCGCCGCTGATACCCAAGGTCGTTTCCTCAGCAACACCGAACTCCAGGCTGCTGATGGTCGGTTTAAGCGGGCTGCTGCTAGCTTGGAAGCCGCTCGTGCTTTGACCAGCAATGCCCAAAGCTTGATCGATGGTGCTGCTTCTGCTGTGTATCAGAAGTTTCCTTACACCACCTCCATGCAAGGTTCTCAATACGCTTCAACTCCCGAAGGCAAAGCCAAATGTGCCCGGGATATCGGTTACTACCTGCGGATGGTGACCTACTGCTTAGTGGCTGGTGGAACTGGCCCCATGGATGAATACTTGGTTGCTGGTTTGGCTGAAATCAACAGCACCTTTGATCTGTCTCCTAGCTGGTACGTGGAAGCCCTGAAAAGCATCAAAGCCAGCCATGGGTTGAGTGGTCAAGCCGCTGTTGAAGCCAATGCTTACCTTGACTATGCCATTAACGCCCTCAGCTAGTTCCTAAGTTCTAGTCTGGTGTGCCCGGGGTGGTTAGCAGATGATTTCGGGGGAAACTCTGATCCTTTGTTGACTGCGCCGGGCCTGTTTATAGTCCACCTGTCCACTTTGTTGTTTAACAGGAGAATGCGTCGTGGCAATTACCGCAGCAGCATCTCGTCTGGGGACTTCCGCATTTAGTGACACGGCCCCGGTTGAGTTACGGTCTAGCTGGAGTGATGATGACGTAGAAGCGGTGATTAAGGCCGTTTATCGTCAGGTTTTAGGCAATGATTATTTGATGCAATCGGAGCGGCTGACAACGGCTGAATCTCTGTTGCGTAATGGCAAGATCACGGTGCGGGAATTTGTCCGAGCTGTGGCCAAGTCAGACCTATATAAAAACAAGTTTCTCTACAACAGTTTTCAAACTCGCGTCATTGAGTTGAACTATAAGCATTTGCTCGGACGTGCTCCCTACGATGAATCTGAGGTGATTTATCACTTGGATTTGTATCAGAATCAAGGCTTTGATGCGGATATTGATTCCTACATCGATTCCCAGGAATATACCGATAACTTCGGTGATTCAGTGGTTCCCTACTACCGGGGTTTTGGCGTCCAGGCCGGGAGTCGGACGGTTGGCTTTACCCGGATGTTCCAGCTCTATCGGGGCTATGCCAGCAGTGACAATGCTCAGGCCGGGGGGACAAACTCACGGTTAGCTCGGGATTTGGCCAGCAATAATGCCTCTTCAATTTTGCCCCCCTCCAGCAGTGAGGTAAATTTTGCCTTCTACTCTGCCACCGACGATGTACCGCCAAAAAATTGTTTGGGTGGCTCCTACGGGGAAAGTGGTCGCATCTATCGCCTGGAAGTGGCTGGGATTCGGGGAGCTGGTTATCCAAACGTTCGCCGGAGCAGCACTGCCTACCTTGTGCCCTTTGAACAACTGTTGCCGAAAATGCAGCAAATTCATCGCACCGGCGGTCGGATTGTCAGCGTGAATCCTGCTTAGGTTCAGCTTAAATTTCTAGTTTCATACCGCATTCACCTCAGTTCACTCTTGTTGGGAGTTTTTCATCATGTTTGGTCAAACCGCTACCAGCAGCACAGCCAGTAGTCCGTCTTCGGGGCGCGTTTTTCGCTATGAAGTCGTGGGCCTTCGGCAAAACGAAGAGGCTGATAAACAGGGTTTTCCCATTCGCCGCAGTGGCAGCACCTTTGTTACCGTTCCCTACGGGCGGATGAATGAAGAAATGCAGCGGATTTCCCGGTTAGGCGGCAAGATCGTCAACATTACTCCCCTTGTGGCTGAGGTTTAGGACGGTCTAGATCATGACTGCTTCTGTCCTGTCTGAACCGGAACTCAATCAACCCCAGGCCCCAACTGGTGAGGCCGATCCGACACCCGTCTTTATGGAGATGGTGGCTCAACTGAGTCAGGCGGATACAAGCTTGCGCTATTACGCGGCCTGGTGGTTAGGAAAGTTTGGGCAACAGGCTCAGGTTACTCCCGAGTTACGGGCAAAGGCAGTCACGGCTTTGATTTCAGCGTTGGCGGATCAGGCAGATCGGACAGAACTAGGTGGCTACCCCTTACGGCGCAATGCGGCCCGAGCTTTAGGGAAATTAGGGGATGTGCGAGCGGTTGATCCGTTGATTCAATCCCTAGCCTGCGATGATTTTTATGTCCGAGAAGCAGCGGCCCAGGCTTTGGGGCAGTTAGGTGATTCGGTCGCAATTCCTCCGTTACTTCAGCTTTTGGATGGTGGTGTTGCTGCAGCCCAAATGGTGACTGGTCGGCCCCATCTGACACAGCCCTATGAGGCGGTCTTAGAAAGTCTTGGTCAACTCCAGGCCAGATCAGCCGTTACTCAGATTCGCCCGTTTTTAGATCACACCATAGAGCGGGTGAAGTTTGCGGCGGCGCGGGCTCTCTGTCAACTCTCGGGAGACACCGAAGCAGCGGAAATTCTGATCCAAGCTCTAGGCTCTAGTGATGTCCAGTTGAGACGCTCGGCCCTGCTTGATCTGGGTGCGACCGGATACCTACCTGCGGCCCAGTCCATTGCCACAGCAGCAGTGGAGAACAGTTTTAAGCTGATTGCTCTCCGGGGCCTGGTGGCAGCGGCTCTAAACCCCCAGACTGATCCGCTAGCCGAATTGGATGCCTCAGTTTTGGATGTGCTGACCTTGATGGATGGGTTGCTATGAGTCTTGAGGTTTCCCCAGCAGAGATTCAGGCTTTGATTACGGCGGTGGATCAAGCCCAGTCAGCGAGTGCCTTAGTGGAAGCAGTTACCGCTTTAGCTAATGCCCAATCCGTGTCTGGAATTCCCACCTTGATGGCTGTCTTGGGATTCAACAATCCTGGAGCCGCAGTTATGGCCATGAACGGCTTGATTCGTTTAGGTCAGGATGCAGTTCCGCCATTATTGCAGGGCCTGGATGGTTACAACTATGGGGCGCGGGCCTATGCAATTCGGGCTTTGGCAGCCATTGGTCATCCCGATGCCTTAGATGTTCTCGTCCAAGCAGCCCTGAGTGATTTTGCTCCGAGTGTTCGCCGGGCGGCCACAAAGGGGTTAGGTTGCTTGGCCTGGGAGATGTTGGCAACGGCTGACTCTACACCAGCGCAAACAGAAGTGGTGACGGCGTTAGAAACCCTAATTACTGAGAGTGATTGGGCCCTGCGCTATGCGGTGGTGGTGGCGGCGGCTGACCTCTTGCCCCAGTTGACTCAACCGGAGTTACAAAATCGCTTAGTGAGCTTGCTCCAAGGCCTGGGTCAAAGGGATCCGGATATTGCAGTGCGGGCCCGAGTCCAGCTTTTTGCCATGTCTGCCCCCACCTATCGATATTTAATCTCCCCAGTGTTCAGGACGGCCAGTTAGTTTTTCACCTGCTCAATTTATCATTGTCCCCCTTAGGAATAGATGCTATGGCTTTGCCTCTCCTCCCAATTCGACCCCGAACCCAAGACCAACGGGTAGCTAGTTACGAAGTGAGTGCCGAGGATGATCCGGTCATTTATCGCCTCACGGATGCAACTTCAAGTACCGATGTGGATGAGTTGATTTGGGCTGCCTATCGGCAAATTTTTAGTGAACATCTCATTCTCGAGAGCTATCGGCAACCCTTTCTGGAATCCCAACTGCGGAATCGGGCGATTTCAGTACAGGAGTTTGTCCGGGGCCTGGGTAAATCCGAAGTCTATCGGCAACTGGTGGCAGATACTAACTCTAACTATCGCCTGGTGGACATTAGCTTCAAACGCTTTCTTGGCCGCCCCACTTACGATCAAGGGGAACAAATTTCCTGGTCAATTATTGCGGCGACAAAGGGCTTAAACGGCTTGATCGATGCCATTGTGGACAGTGGGGAATACCAAGAAAACTTTGGCAACGATATTGTCCCCTATCAACGGCGACGGCGGATGGCTCGGCCCTTTAACTTGGTCAACCCCCGCTATGGTGACTACTGGCGCAACCAAGAAGTCAAAATTACTGGCATTTCCTACTATCAAGTCCGTAGTTACAGTTCTGGTCCCCTTGACAAACGGGTCATCCGCTCTGCCATTCCAGGGAATTTTCTTTCCATGGCCCGAGGTGTTTTAACCCCCACCCAAGAAACCCAGCGCCATGTAGCCCGAGCAACCTCAAGCTTAATCACGGTGCCAGATTCGACTGTGGAGCGGACTGAACGGGTGGCGATCAAACCCACCGCTGCTGCCTTGCCCTATCGTTATTTGCCCCGTAATCCTCAGGTGTAATCCATGTCTATTCCTTTACTTGCCTATCGTCCTAGTTCTCAAAATCAACGGGTCGCTGGCTTTGAAGTGGCCAATGAAGAAACCCCCCGGCTATACTCCTTGGAGGATTCCCCTGGGGCGGGAGATTTAGATGAGCTGATCTGGGCGGCCTATCGGCAAATTTTTAGTGAGCATGTTCTGCTCAAAAGTTACCGTCAGGGTAATTTAGAGTCTCAAGTGCGGAATCGGGCCATCTCTGTCCGGGATTTTGTTCGGGGCTTGGCCAAGTCTGAGGTATTTCGCCGCTTGGTTGTGGAGACGAATTCTAATTACCGCCTAGTCGAAGTGGGCTTGAAACGGATTTTGGGTCGCTCACCCTATAACAAAGATGAAGAACTGGCCTGGTCGATTAGAATTGCCACGGAAGGCTGGGATGGGTTCGTTGATGCCCTGGTCGATAGCGACGAATACACCCAGAACTTTGGCGATAACACTGTTCCCTACCAACGCCGCCGCTACCAGGATCGGCCGTTTAATTTGGTTACCCCTCGTTATGCCGATTACTGGCGGAACAAGCTGGAGGAAGGGCGGCACAAATGGGGAGATATTCGCAACTTTTTGGATATGGCCCGCTCTGTGCGCGTGACTCCGCTCCGTTATAATTCTGTCAAGACGGACAATATCAAGATTCCTGATACAAGTCGGGCTACTGCTGGGGCCGTCCCTGCTTCCATTAACTCGACTGCATCCTTTCCGTTACGTTAATCCTGACCGCTTTTAGTTTGTGCTTTTTCTTGGGAGTTCTGCATGACTTTACCGCTCTTGGCTTACAAACCCACGACTCAAAACCATCGTGTCGTCAGCTTTGGCCCGGCCGACCTGGATGAAGATACCCCCTATATCTATCGGATTGAGGATGCGGCTTCTCCAGCGGAAATTAAAGAAATCATTTGGGCTTCCTACCGCCAAGTGTTTAGTGAGCACGCCACTCTTAAGTTCAATCGCCATATTACCCTCGAGTCTCAGGTGGCCAATCGGGCGATTTCTGTCCGGGACTTCATTCGGGGCCTGGCAAAGTCGGAGCGGTTCTATAACACTGTGGTTGTGGTTAACGATAACTACCGCTTGGTGGATATCTGCTTAAAACGGTTTTTAGGTCGCTCTGCTTACAACGAAGCTGAAAAAATTGCCTGGTCTATTGTTATTGGAACGAAGGGCTTTCATGGTTTTGTGGATGCCCTAATTGATTCCGAGGAATATGGCGCTGCCTTTGGTGACTATACTGTTCCCTACCAACGTAAACGGATGGAGGCTCGACCCTTTAACTTGGTCACGCCCCGCTATGGCTACGAGTATCGGGATAAAGTTGGTACGACAACCACGGATTGGCGCTTTGCCCTCGAACAGTTCTACAGTCGGAAATACGAAATGCGGCAACTGCGGGAAGGAGACCCCCGTAAATTCCGGAACATGGCCAATGCGATTGCCCCTACACCCCGTTATGCTCAACGGATTTCTTCCTTTGAAATTGACTACATGAGCAAGGTGCCCAAGCGGAAATAGTTCAAACTTTTTGATTATTCATGACTGAAGGAAGAGGGGGTTTTGTGCTCTCTCTTTTTTTTGACAACTTTTTACGATCATGAAAAAAGGAAGGCCAGATACGAATCTTTGACCTCCCTTTATTTAATCTGTTTGTAATTCAGTCAACTCACAATGCCAAGTGATATTTTCTGAGCAAAATGACCAACGCTTTGAACGGACTGAATGGGTGGAGATGGATCACGATGGAACACTTACGTCCCGGATGTCCAGGAATTAATATACTCAATCTGCTCAGTGGTCAGGGTGTCGATGGTAATTCCCATGGCCTGGAGTTTGAGGCGGGCAATTTCTTGATCCACTTCCTTCGGAATCGAGTGAATACCGGGGGGTAACTGACCTTTATTTTTGACTAAGTATTCTGCTGCCAGGGCCTGGTTGGCAAAACTCATGTCCATAACGGCACTGGGATGGCCTTCAGCAGCAGCTAAGTTAACCAAGCGGCCTTCTCCAATCACCACCACAGATTTGCCGCTGTTCAAGCGGTATTCTTCCGTAAAGTTTCGCACTACCTTGACTTCTTGGGTAACCGCTTTCAAAGCTTTGAGGTCAATTTCAATGTCGAAGTGGCCGGAGTTACAGACAATTGCGCCATCCTTCATGACAGCAAAATGCTCGCCTCGGATCACGTGTTTGTTGCCGGTAACCGTGATGAAAATATCGCCTAATTTGGCAGCATCCGCCATTGGTAAGACTTGGAAGCCGTCCATGGCCGCCTCAATGGCCCGAACTGGATCAATTTCAGTGACGATGACGTTACCGCCCATGCCTTTGGCCCGCATTGCCGTCCCTTTTCCGCACCAACCATAGCCGGCAACAACAATGGTTTTCCCAGCAAGGAGGATATTCGTGGCCCGAATAATGCCATCGAGAGTAGACTGGCCGGTGCCGTAGCGGTTGTCAAAAAAGTGCTTGGTATCGGCATCGTTGACATTCATGGCCGGAAATGTCAGAACCCCATCAGCCAACATGGCCTGGAGGCGAACAATTCCCGTGGTGGTTTCTTCCGTTGTTCCAATCAGGTCTTTAATTTGGTCTTGCCGTTCCTGGATTAAGGTCGCAACCACATCGCAGCCGTCGTCGATGATGATTTGGGGTTGGTGATCAAGGGCAATTTGGACATGACGTTGATAGGTTTCCGTATCTTCACCCTTGTAAGCAAAAACCGGGATTCCGAAGTCCACTACCAAGCTAGCCGCCACATCATCTTGGGTAGAAAGGGGATTACTGGCGATGAGGATGGCATTAGCGCCAGCACTTTTGAGGGCAATGGCCAAGTGGGCTGTTTCTGTCGTGACATGGCAGCAGGCCACCAAGCGAATTCCAGCTAAGGGTTTTTCTTGGCTAAACCGTTCCCGGACTTGCTTGAGAACTGGCATTTCCCGTCCAGCCCATTCAATCCGTTGCTTTCCTAGGGGAGCCAGGCCAATGTCTTTGACATCGTACTCAAGCTTCACAGTCGTAGCTACCATGTAAATTTTTCCTAAATGCTAACCATTTGTCTGATTATCATATCTTTATCTCAACGCTTTGCCATCCGCGCCTACTATTTAGCGGGTTTACGCCGGGCCCAGGCCTGGATTGTGCCATCAAGGGTGACAGACAAATGAACCGTGCTGATTTCTAGGGTGTGCCCCCGGCGGTTCACAAATTTAAAGGCACACAAATCGACACCGGCATTTGTACAGCCCATTAGCTCAATGTAGCCTTGCTTAAACAAATACTTTTCTAAATTGTTCCGCGGATTCCTGGCCAACTCAGAGTTCGGAACTAACATCCAACCGCGATTAATCAATTCTTGCCGAATTTGCGGGTAGGCAATTCCAGGCCGGATGCGGGGCATCGACTGGCCCATAGCTGGGGTTAGGGTGAGTCCCAGGGCCCAAATGCTGCAGCCTAAAATACCGAGACCTAATCTTTTCAAGCCGTTCATCGGTCACACTGCCAAGGAATTGCCAAGTAAGGTTACGTTACCAGGCCTGGGGGTATGCAGGTTAATTCAGGTCATCAACTTCAAGCCCAAATAAAAACGCGATAATTGCGAAACAAATTTCTCGCTTGATATCCATCACTGCGGTTCCGAAACTATGGCTGCCACTCCTGAGAAAACGCAACAACATCCCCAAGCCAGTCAAGATCGTCTGATTTCCCAACGCCTGTTGAGCGAAGAACCAACCGATTTAAATCTTGTGGAGCTGGCCCGTCTCCGAATTCGTTACCAGGGATTTCCAGGGGCAGCGGACATCAAAACTGATCTCGACCAGGCCCTGAAGCGGTGGCAATTAACCGAAACAGAACTGTTTACTCGAACGCGAAAACTCCATCAACTGGGGGGCCTGTACAAACCCCGAAGCACGAAAAAAGATGACTGGACTTAGAAATACAAGGACGAACCCTACGGCCTAAATTCAGCCCAAGTTTAAGCTCCAGTTAACCCCCATCCCATCCCCTATGATCTGCCATGGCGTTTCTTCCGTGCAACCATGAGTCTCCTCCCAGACCAGGCCCAGGCCAGTGCTGATTTCTTGCAAGAACAGGGTGTCCAATCGCCGGATTTATTGGTGATTTTAGGTTCCGGTTGGGGTGAACTGGCCCAGGCCGTGACAGTCAAGCTCAAAATTCCCTATTCAGAGATTCTCCACTTTCCCCAAGCCACGGTTCCAGGTCACGGCAATACCGTCTTGTGTGCTGAATATGGGGGAAAATCCCTCCTGATTTTGACGGGGCGTTTCCACTATTACGAGGGCTATAGTCTGGCGGAAACCACCTTCCCAGTTCGAGTGGCGGCACTTATGGGGGCCAAGGGCCTCATTACCACCAATGCGGCTGGGGGACTGCGATCCATGTTTCAACCAGGAGATTTATTCGTCATTAGCGATCACATTAACTTCCTGCCTGATAATCCTTTGCGCGGAATCCATGGGGCCGCTTTTGGCTCGAGATTTGTCGATTTAGTCGGGGCCTACGATCCGGCCTGGCAAGAGTTAGCCCATCGCACCGCTGAGCATCTGGGAGTTCGGTGTCATCGGGGTGTCTATGTGGCACTGCCGGGACCCAATTATGAAACACCGGCGGAGATTAAAATGCTGCAACGCTTGGGCGGGGATGTGGTGGGGATGTCAACGGTGCCTGAGGTGATTGTGGCAAGGCAAATGGGCTTACGGGTGTTGGGGCTTTCCTGTATTACCAATTTGGGCGCCGGCCTGGTGGATCAGCCCTTAGATCATGGCGAAGTGTTAACGGTTGGGCAATCCATGGGGGAATCTTTTAGGCTGATTTTAGGGGCAATTCTCTCCGCCATGAAAGTCTAAGTCTGAGATTGCCATTCCCAATCGGATCGGAATTTAGAAGCCGCAAATCAAGGCTCAGGAGTTCAGCCATGGGTCAGCAGTTTTTCTCACGGACTCGTAATTGTCAGTGGGCGCAATTCTTCGGGTGTTTGGGCCTCCTTGGCAGCTTGGTTTTCGGGGCAGCGGGGCCTGGCCTGGCGGCAGAAAAGTTTTCCATTCCCTACAGTGGGATGCGCTTTAACTTGACGATCAAAGATTTAGAGGTTTACGCCGCCGAGGGCAAGCTCCAGGGAGAACTGGCCAGCTATGCCAAACACGCCACCCCAGAACAAATGGCTCAGCTTCGAGAAGTCCTCAACACCCGGATTAATGTCCCCCCATTTGCGGTCTCTCAATTTCTCTATTCCCACTTTGGTGAAACCCTGCTGCAATCCGTTGGGGAAGATTTGCGCACCAGGGCCAATCAAAATGGTTTTTACGGTTTGCGCTCGGCATTTATCTTGGCGGCCAACGATCCCCAGGGACTAAATCTCCTCAACATTCTTCGCCTTGTGCCCGGGTGCTGCATCAACATCAATACTGAACGGGTACTCGGACAATTTCGCATTTTTAGTCAGGTGATGGAATCCACAACCCAGGCCATGCAAGGTCTCCATGCCCGTGCTGAAGCTGAGATCAAAGCCATTGGCCCCATCGATTTCAGTCAACTCCCAGATCTACGCCAACCGGGCCCCTATCAATGGACCACTGAAACCATCACCGTCACCGATGGCCAACGTCAACGCCAATTTCAGACCACCGTTTATGTTCCCCAAACCCCAATTCCAGCCCCGGTCGTCTTGATCTCCCATGGTCTTGGCTCCGATGGCAATGATTTTGCTGAATTGGGAAAACACCTTGCCTCCTATGGAATTGCCGTCGCCCTACCAAGCCATCCTGGGAGTGATGCCCAACAACGCTTAGCCTTTCTCCAGGGTTATGAGAGACAGGTGATTCGTCCGGAGGAATTTCTTGAGCGCCCACGGGATATGACGGTTCTCCTTGATGAACTGACCCACTTAACTAAAACGGATGCACGCTTCCAAGGCAGACTCAATCCCAACCAGGCCGGGGCCATTGGCCACTCCATTGGCGGACAGACCGTTTTATCCCTAGCTGGAGCCGAGATTAATTGGTCACAGATTCAAGAGGACTGCCAGGGGGAGTTAATTGCCTTGAGCATCTCCCAACCGATACAGTGCAGTGCCTTTCTTCTCAAACCCGATTCCAGGAGTCTGCGCGACCCTCGAATTAAAGGGGTTATTGCCCTCAATCCCACCCTCCGCACCGTCCTTGGCCCTAAGAATCTCGCCCAGATTGAAATTCCTGTGATGCTGGTGGGGGGTACCGATGATCTGGTCACACCGGTGATTTTGGAGCAGGTTGAACCCTTTACCTGGATCACTGCCTCGCCAAAATATTTAGCCATCCTCGAGAAAGGAACCCACCTTTACAATCCTGAAGCCGGAAGTCGGGGAGCCGTTCCCTTTCCACCAAGTTTTTATGGCCCGGATCCCACCTTATCCCGACAATACCTCAATGCCCTGAGTGTGGCCTTTACCCAAACCCACATCGCCAACCAGGCCCCATTTCGTGCCTTTTTAACCCCCACCTACGCCCAGACCATCAGCAAACCTCAAATGCCCCTGGTTTTTGTCCAAGGTTTTGATGTGCCCCCACCCCGTTAAGATTCCCCCAGGCCTGGAATTGGCTGGCGAGGGCTGAATTCCCCTGACTCTAAAGGTTGGACAGTGGAGAACGTTGAAACTGACTGGCGGGGGCAATCCGAATTCCGTCTGAGGATGCGTAGGCTACTTCGGGGTAAAAGTCCGCTGGGGGTTGTGGTGTGCGGGCGACTAAATCGGCAATTCGCAATTGGGTAGCCGCAACATAAATCCCCATGATCCGGGCAGCTCGATTTCCCTGGGCCCCCGCATGAACAATGCCCCGAATTCTTCCCCAGACGAGAATATCACCTCCAGCAATGATGGAACTGCCGGGATTTAGGTCTCCCACAACAATGACGGTTCCCGGATGGCAAATTTCAGTCCCGGAGCGTAACGTCGTTTCCAGATAAAGCGGGCCCGTGATTTTTTCTGCCAGGTCAGATTCAGACTCAGTTAAGGTCAATTGCGGCTGTTGCACTACTGAATAGCCCAAAGTGGCTGCAGCAATGGCGGTTTGGCGGCGGCTAGTGACGATCCGACTCAGGGAAATCTGGGCTGGGGTCAGGGCTTCCACCAGTTGCTGCAAATGGCGTTGATCCAGGAGGCGATTTCCGGCCCGCAGTTCTAATTCAGCTTGGGGTCGCCAGAAGATCGGTCGTCCCTGCAAATGGAGCTGTAATTGCTGCCAAAGGGTTTCCCAGTCACCACCGGTTTCTGGGGGAAGTTGGAGCACCAGGCCCTGCTCATCCCCATAGAAGGTAATTCCAGTTTCCAACGGGCTAGCGGTGGGATTGGTTTCATCCAAATTAACGTCAGTATTGAGGTCTGTAACCCACGGGCCTGGTTCAAAGGAATCGTTGCCAGGGTCAAGGGGGAGATTCTCAGGCGTCTCTGATTCCTGTAATTCCCCGAGCTCTGGCTCATTCATGGTTGCCCAACTCGTAATCGCTGGGTCATGAGAATTTTGCCGGTATCACGAATCAAGGTAACGGAAACCCACTGACTCCCGGCCTGGTTGGGGGCGCGACCAATTTTAAATAATCCCCCTGCTGGTAGGAGTTCCAGCTTAATGGAGGGTTGTTGGAGATAGGTTTCAGCATTGATGGGCTGCACAGAGGCTGATCCCAACAAAAGGGCATCTCCCAGGGGTTCTTGAACAATCACATCCAGGTTATAGTCCTGGCCCAGCCTAACTGAGGTGGGGAGGTCAAATTGTACAGTGGGTGGGGCGGTTCCAGCGGTGAGTTTCGATTGTTCAGCGGTAATATCTTGCCAGACGATTTGGCCATTGGCGATCCGTTGGCGACTACTCAAGTTGGCATCTAGAGCTAGGGGTTGATCCTGAAAACTACTTTCCCCGGTAATCGCAGTGGTCAGTTCCACTTCCCAGCCAGTGTTCAGGCGCCGCCACCGATTAATTTTGGTGTGGTAGGTCAGGTTTGGATATTCGGCCCACAGGCGCTGAAGGAGTTGCTCAAGGATGTCACGGTTTAGGCCATCCGTGGTGGTGAAACTATCGCTGTAAAACCCAAGAACTGCCTGAAGATTTTTGGCATTGGCGGCGGCATCAAGGTTTTGGATTAAAGTTTGTAACTCACCGGGAACATTGGTGCGAGAACTACTGGATTGGGCTGCAGCTGGGGGGATGAAGGGTGTGATGCTGCTGGTGGCGAGTGTTAAAGCAATAAGAACGGACTGATAAAACCGGGACATTACCGATGGCCTCTCCAGAGTTAACAATCATGGACACATTACCCGTGATCATGACTTGACTTAATTTACACCTGTCTCCATACCCCATCACTAACGCCGCTGGAAACATGGTTGGTGAATGCCTTAAGCCAGGCCATTTCAGCCAGCAATTACCAGATTAGCTCTCATCATAGCGCTGTCGTTCCGCTTGAGTTAGCGCTGGCTTTTAGATTTGTCAATTCACTCAGGCTGGGGTTGCAGGCGTTCCCAACGGGCCTGGGCCTGGGTGAGGGCAGAGTTGGCATTGCTTTGGCCGAGTAACACAGATTCTAAGGCTTGCCCAAGACTTTCAGAAAAGCGCGCATACCCTGGGAAAAGTGGCCGGGCCTGGGCCTGCGGCATTTGGTCAAGGAAAACCTGAAGAGCAGGTTGGGAGGCAACAAAGGTTTGATATTTCGGGTTATCCCGCACTCGGCGATTGACGGGTAAATAGCCTGTTCCCAGGGCAAACTCAGTTTGAAAGGCTTCACCCATGACGTATTCAGCAAAAGTCCAGGCCGCCGCTTCTCGCACTGGGTCAGTTTTGAAAATAAAGAGGTTTTCGCCGCCAAGAGCAGTGGCTGCCCGAACATCCTCAGGAATGGGCATCACCCCATAATCCACCTGGGTTTGTTGTAACTGGCCAAGGGTCCACGGGCCCGTAATTTGCATGGCCACACGTCCAGTTAGGAAATTATCCAGTTCGTAACCCCGCTCCGGTAAAGAAAGAATCGCCGAACCATCCTGAATCAGGTCAGACCAAAACTCCAATCCAGCCAGGGCACCGGGACTATCCAAACGGGCTGTTTCCAGGGAATTTCCCAGGGTTCCGCCAGCACTCCACATAAATGGCAGCCAGGTGAAAACGGCAAAATCTCCGCGACCAAGGGCCAACATAATTCCGTGGGCCGGTTTTTGCCCCGCTCGGTCTTGGGGTTGGCTGAGCCTTTGGGCAACTTGGCGAAACTCCCCCCAGGTTTTGGGCAGGGTGGAAATTCCGGCGGCAGCGAAGAGACTGGGTCGGTAAAATACCCCGAGGTTATTGGTATCAAAGGGAACAGACCAAATGTGATCTTCAAAGACCATCGTGGCCAGGAGGACGGGTTCAATTTCTGTTTTTCGCGCCGAGGCAGCCCACCAATCGTCTAAAGGCCGAAGCGCTCCTAGTTCCACCAGTTGTCCTGTAATTGTGGGATTAAACCAGAGTAGGTCTGGGGGGGCATTGCCAACGACGGCAGCCAGGATTTTTGGCAATTGCTGATCCGGTTGCCCGACGTAAATGCTTTCCACTTGAATTGAGGGGTGGGTCTGGTTAAAGCGATTGATCAGGGTTTGCAAAATCTCGCGATTTGGTGGTGGATTGACTCCTTGCCAGAGGGTTAAGTGGACAACATCCCCGCCAGGCCTCGGCGCACACCCCCAAAGTTGCAGCAGCAGAATTCCCAGCCCTAACCACCGTAAGCATTGCCAAAGTCGTTGCCAGAGATTTATTTGCATAAAAAACCATTTCAGCCATGATTAATTTTGGCCCCGGGGCCTGGGAAAACCATCCCTTTTCCAAAATTTTCTAATTTTCTTATTCAAATAGATTCCCCAACTACGCTAATATGGTGATCCACGGGCGAGTGGCGAAATTGGTAGACGCGCTAGACTCAAAATCTTGTTCCGCGAGGAGTGTCGGTTCGAGTCCGACCTCGCCCATAAAATACCTATCTGAGACAGTCTGAGATTGTCTATAAAGCATGACTGGTAAAGGGTTTAAGCCTTATTCCTTGTCTAAGCTAGTCTCATGTTGTCTAGGGTAAGCTAGGGGTAAGTGGGGGTGCTTTTCAGGGTAAATCCCCCAACAGTGAAAGGAGCTACTCCCAATGTTTGATTTTCCCCATAGAGGCAAGCATCCGGAAGAGATCCAGCTAGAGCAACAGGCCCAGGCCATGGCCGAAAAAATGCTTAGAAAGCGACCGAAGCCGACTTATCAAATTCAGATACTGAAATTTATCAACGAATTGCAACGGCATGAAGTTTCTCAAGAAATCAGCAAATTGATTAACGAAAAGACTCCTGAATGGCTGTCGGCGTATCCTGACGAATTTCTCTACCTTCCTAAAATATGGTTTGACTGCTTGGATGACAACGAATATCGGGCCTATGCTCAAGCACTGAAGGATTTGGAACGCAAAGAGCTAGTTGTCGTTACAAAAGTAAAGAATCCGTCAGGAGTCAAGGAATTTAAGTTAGTTAGAATCACACTCCCTGGAATCCTTATATCAGAAGCATTGCAGAGACTCCTATCCAGTAAAAAGTAGATTCCTATCCAGTAAAATTAGGCTTCCTATCTACTGACAATTCAATAAAATCCGAAGTATGCTAAATCAGTCTAATTTGAGATTTAGCCATGCAACCTGAGAATGGATTCCTTCGGATTAACGAAGTTCTAAAATTTGTCCCCATCGGAAAGTCTACGTTGTGGCTTTGGGTGCGACAAGGAAGATTCCCAAAGCCAGTAAAGCTTTCCCAAACGGTCACAGCTTGGAAAAGTGTTGACGTTCAAAACTATCTAGCGGATCCGTGCGGGTGGCGACCCAATACGCAAGAAACCCCCATCGGGGCAAAACGATGAGGGTTTCTGAAATTTTTGGGGTGGAATTAAGCAAGCACTTAAATTCTACCCCTCCAGTCCACTTAAAACACTCCCAAGGAGGGGAAAATGTCTAATTTTCAAGTTTCAAGTCAGCGGAACCCTTGCTTAGTCTGTGGCCGGACTAAGGATAAAGATTGCCGTATTTCAGAAGATGAGGGACTGGTGCTATGCCACACCGAACGTAACGGCCGCAAGCCAGGGGAAGAATTTAATGGCTTCATATATCTCGGTGAAATAACAGATGGGGCGGGGTGGGGCAAATGGCTCTTAAAGTCTGGTGAGTTCAAGAAAGAGCGGACTCCAGGCCAAGAATTTCGCTATCAGTTCACCGACACTGAGGGCAATCTTTTAGTTGAGGAAGTGCGGATTTATCAGGCCACGGGTGACAAGAAAACCTGGATGGAACCGAAAGGAGTTGATACCGCCAAACTTGCCCCCTATCGCTACATCGAGGCAATCCAGTCCCTAAAAGACGGTGCGGCCAAGTGCTTTATCTGTGAAGGGCCACCTAAAGCCGATGCCCTTTGGGAGTTGGGTATTTCGGCGGTTGCCTTTGCAAATGGGTTTAAGGCTAACCGTGATTCCCACTGGTTTGAGGGGTTTGAAGATCGGTTAATTGTTGCGGCAGATCGGGATAAACCAGGCCTGGAGAAAGCTGAAAAAGTCCTTAAAGCCTATCCCTTGGCTAAACTCCTGAAGCCATGCCCAGAGTCAGCATATTGGGAACCGGAATTTATTGCCCACGGCGGCGGCTTCGATATTAAAGATTGGATCGAGCAGCTTAAGCGTGAAGGACTGGACAGCGAGAAAATCCAGGCCAAGCTATGGGCAGCGGTGGAAGCTCCCCAGGCAACCCAGGCACCAGGTGAGCAGCCGGCCGAGGGCAAAGCCAAAAAAGGGCCACCAGTTTTTAAGCTCTTAATGGAAATTGCTGAAAATTGCGACCTTTGGCATTCCGATGACGGCGTAGCCTATGCCGATTTAGAAATTGAAGGTATCCGGCACACTTACCCCATCCGGCGTAAAGCCTTTAAGACTTGGCTATCAAGCGAACTCTACAAGCGGCATGAAACCGGGGCTAATTCTGAGGCCATGGCTTCGTGCCTGAATGTTCTAGAGGCTAAGGCAACTTTTGAGGGGCAAGGGCGTAAGGTGTTTTTACGCACTGGGCAAGATGCCGATGGCACTGTTTATATTGATGCCGCTACCCAGGCCTGGGACGTAATCAAGGTGACGGCGGCGGGATGGGAGGTGATTGCCTCTAAGGATTGTCCTATCCGGTTTAGTCGCAACGAGGGGCAGCTACCGTTACCACTTCCAGAACACGGCGGCGATCTATCCAAACTTTGGGACGTGGTCGCGGTCAATAAAAACTATCGGGGCCTGGTGCTGGCCTGGTTAGCTTTCTGTTTTGTTCCTAATGGCTCAAAGCCGATTCTGACGTTTCACGGGGCAAAAGGGGCGGGTAAATCGTGGGCCACGCAAGTTCTCAAATCCCTTATTGATCCAGGCAAAGCGGCGTTACTCCCAGCAGTTGGTGATCGGCGGGGACTGGCAGTGGCAGCCTCTAACCGTTGGGTGTTGAGTTATGACAACCTAACAACGCTGTCCACAGATCAACAGGATGCGCTGTGTTGTGCAGCAACCGGGGCGGGGTTTAGCCATCGAACCTTACACACCGATCTCGATGAAACTTTCATTGAATACACCAGGCCCCAAATCCTCACCAGTGTTGATTTAGTCCCAACCCGTAGCGACTTGTTAGACCGTTGCTTACTCATCAAACTTGACCGGATACCGGATAACGAGCGCAAGACAGAAGCCGAACTCAAGGAAACTTTAGCGGCACTCTCGCCAGGCCTGTTAGGGGCATTGCTTGACGTGGTAGCAGGGACATTAGGGACGTGGGGAACTGAATTTAATCGGGGTCATAATGAGCAAAAACTTCCCAGGCTTGCAGATTTTGGGCTATTCGCAATCAAGGCAGAAACCGCTTTGGGCCTGGAATCCGGTGGCTTTATGGCGACCTACCAGGCCAACATCGAGGCGGCACAGAATGAAGCCATCGAAGCCAACCCGATAGCGGCGGCCATCTTGGCATTGATGGAGCAGCAAACCCAATTCGATGGCACAGCGTCCGATCTGGTGGCCAAGCTCAAAACCGTTTCGGAAGATGCCAAGGTTCAGAAGCTCTCAGCGCGTACTCTGGGCAAAACTCTATCCGGTAGTCTCAAACAGGATTTAGAGGCGGTCGGAATTGAGTGCGATAACTACCGAGTCCCCGGCGGCAAGCGCGAGCGCAAGTGGCTGATTTACCAGTCAGAAGATGCCCGACCAGATAAACAGCCTTATTTGATGTCCCAAACGTCCCAAACGTCCCGGCAAGACCTAGAACCTAGTCACAGCAATGGTTTTAGCCCGGGACATGAAGCGGGACATCAAACGGAAATCCGGGACATCAAAACTCTAAACGTCCCGCAAACGTCTCTAAACGTCCCGCCTAATGTCCCTAACGTCCCAACCCTAGAACCTAGTCACAGCAATGGTTTTGAAAATGACCGGGACATGAGGGACGTTTGGGACATGAAAAAGTCTTATTTATCTGGTGTCACATCTTCTGATGATTGGGAGGGCATCGAGTGATGATTCCCGTTGCAGAATTTGCCCAGGCCCACGGGTGGCAACCGTATCAAGTGAGACAGCTTTGCCAAGATTTGGGCATCCCTACGAAGGCATCTGAGCGCAGTCGAGAGGACTGGTATCGGCTAGAGCGAGCATTGGAGCAAGGCCCAGATTGGATGGCTCAAAAAAATTTGCTGCTTAGTTCAAAATCCCAGGCCAAGGCCAAACCTTTCACAACTTGGGATGTCAGCTTACCCAATGGAACTAAAGGCAAGGTGATCATCCCAAGCCTGGATTACAGCCTAGTGGTACTGGAAGACGGCACGAAGCAATGGGTATCAACTCAAGGACTGGAAGCGAGGCCATGAAAAAAACATTTACCCAACCCACTCCCCCGGACTGGATTGAAGCCTTGCTCAGTAGGGCCTGGAATCCTGAAGCAAATCACTTGGTCGATCTATGGCTTGCCATTGTCGAGAAACATTTAGAGGGGCAAAGCTCATGACTAAATACCGTTGCGTGATTGCTGATCCTCCGTGGAGTTACAGCAACCGTCAGAATGGGGCGGCGGCAAAGCATTACGCCACGATGACGGCAGCACAGATCAAAGCCTTGCCGATCTCAAAGTTGGTGGATCGGGATTGCGTTTTATTGCTGTGGGCCACAAACCCATGCCTACCCGATGCCATAGCAGTCATCCAGGCCTGGGGATTCACTTACAAAACTGCATTCCCATGGATCAAGCTGCATGATGTCGAGAGCGAAACCTTAGCCTATGGGCCTGGTTATTGGGTAAGGGGATGCTCCGAGTTAATCCTGATTGCGTCCAGGGGCAATGCTAAAGCTCCTCACAGTTCAGACTTGGGGATTCTGTGCAGCGAGCGGTTTAACCATAGCCGTAAACCTAAATCAATCCATGACTATGCAGAGCGAAATTTACCAGGTCCCTATCTAGAACTGTTTGCCAGGGAGACCCGGCCGGGATGGGACAGCTTTGGCAATGAGTTAGGGAGCAAGTCCGTAGAGATGCCACCTAACCAGGGATGGGAAGAAACCAAGCTGATTAAAGGCAACCGCTATAAATACCGTTGCTGGCGGGATGAGCAAGGGCGGCGGCGTTCAAAGTATCTCGGAAAAGTTCAACAGGAGGCTACTGCATGAGCTACCAGATCGGACAAAGACTGTTACTCAGAACCCCGATTCACTGGAAAAAACCGGCCTGGTACACGGTCACGACCGAAGCAAATCGATGGGGCATCGTCTTAGTTCAAGCCGATTCTGGGGCAATTTCTGGGTTAACGATTGAGCAAATTAAACAGTATGAGGACGCGGCAAAATGCAAGATTTAATCGTGTTGACCCTATCCGGGCGAATAGTCCCCAAGGCACGGCCGAGATTTTCAAAGGGGCATAGCTATCTCCCATCGAACTATCGAACCTGGAAAGAGCAAGCCATCACATCAGTTATCGACCAGTTGCCTTTAGGCTTTAGAACCTACTCCCAGGCCTGTGTAGCGATTGACTTGCGTGGCAGTCTGAGAGGTGACGCTGATAACCTTGCCGGGGCAATTCTGGATGTTTTAACCCAGGCCCAAGTCTTGAAAGATGACCGATTATCTTGCCTTCCCAAGCTCACCATTCGATACGTCAAGAGTAAAACCCCAGGAGCAATCATCACACTGCTAGGGGTGACGGCATGAGTTACCCATTGTCGCTACTCCTAGAAAACCAGCGGCGGCAATCCCAGGCCACGCAGCGACTACTCCAGTCCTGGGTGAGCAACCCATCCCTAAGTGTTAGAAAGCTGGCCAAGGCGGCGGGGGTGGGTACAGCAACATCGAGGCATTTCTTAGCCAAGATTAAAAACCCGTCAACTACAGTGCTTTGCATCGTCAAACATGGATTTTGCTGTGCATACCAGGGACGTGTATTCAAAGCAGGGAGCCGATTACAGCTATCCCTGGATGACTACCTTAAACGCCAGGTGCAAGTACGGGTATTATGCTTACGCTGAGAGTAAAAGGTACTTTACCGGGATTACTAGAGCGGATACGGCAAGCGCAGACTATCGCTAGATATAAACCTTGAAATTTGGTTTATTAGTTTACTTGTATCCCAAAAACCTTGATGGATAAGGCTTATAGCGATTAAGCCCAATTAAACCAAGTTAATAGTGAATAACTTCCAGTCCATCGGATTACTTCCTATTTCCTCCTGCCAGAACGCTTCTCCGGTGGGGTTGTCAAACGCTTCTCAGCAGCCTCCAGGTGGACAAAGTAGAAGGGTCGCTTAGAGCCTGGTGTCCGACGGTCTTGGACTTCGTAACCAATTCTTAAAACTCCAGTCCGAATGGCGTGATAAAGCGAAAATTGGTTTCTATATCCCAACCGTTCAGCAGCGTCCTTGGCAGGTAAAAACTTGGATACCATTTGCTTAATCCTCAAGATGCCTGAATAGGTAACGGGGGGGATTAAGGCTCCCCCCAGGCCTGGATGAAACGACCTTAAAGCCGAACTTCGTTTAGGCGTTTCTTGACATGCTTCAACTCAAACGCAATATCTTGGAGGTCATTTCCAAGAGCATCGAATATATCCGACAACTCCCCATCATTCCGGTCGCGCAGCCTGTGAAGCCCAAAGCTCAGTACGGTTAGCTTGGCTGCAGCAAGCCCTAGATTTTTTTGATTGTCTTGAAGTTCTTCCATGATGCCAATCCTTAAAAAAGTGTGAACAGTAAACCCTGGTTAGTCACTCCCCAGGAAATCAACAGGAAATCAGCATTATTTGTCGTACAGGTATAAACCCAATCCAAATCGAGCGCAGGCCCTTCTGAATGCCATAGACTCAGCGTTACTGGATGGATCACCATAACTTGAGCAATCCAGTAATTCTGTCCCGGTGGCACATCGCACGATTAGCCCATCAGCAGTGGGGATGGAAAGGCTACCCACTATGAAGATGCGGCTATCGGTTAACTCAAGTTTGGTAATCTCCCAGGCCCAGCCTGGGCAATACTTATCCAGAATCTTGTTAGCGGTGTGCCAAGAGATGTAGGTCAAATCCTTTCCCCCTTGGCGGCGCGTTGAGAGTAACTGTGGGGGCAAGGGTCGGGACAGTGCGGACTGGATTTGCTTAAGACTCCATTCCCCGGGCATAGAGGGCGGTTCTAAGACCTCGGAAATGGGATTAGGTAAGGTTGCATTCATTGGTCATTCTCCATCGGTTCTAGGGGCAAAATTGGCGGGGATATAAGCCCATCCCCAGGGGCATCAGATTATTGGGGGCAATCTTCCAAAACTTCAGAGGGTGGGAGACACTCTAAGCAATCCCAGTAGTCAGATTCATGGGTATCGTCAAACATGAATGGCTCACTGTCAGCTTCAGCAGCTAAACGGTCATTATCTTGTTGTTCACGAAGGTTGTTGATGTAATCTTGATAAGTCATTTTCTGTCACCATTCCTATCTAATTTTAACGTTGATTACTGTTAGATTGTTGTGACCAGGGAGAGGCTGTAAACCCCTCCCTGATTACGTTCTAGCCATTGATGTAATCGGCTAGTGAAGCAAAACCGAGATGGTTTAATGTGGCATAACAATGCTTGCAGCAAGCCTTTTTCATCACGGCAGCTTGGGATTGATAATCTTGGCAAGTACAGGTGAGTTTATCGGTTAAGCATTGAACCAAGTAGGAACCATCTTTGCTGGAAGAACTAACCATGTACTCCCCAGACTCAAAAGGCACTTTGACAACTTCTAAGCCAGTAGCCCCAGCTTTGCGGAACTCTACGAATTGCTGACGGAATTTAGCCTTAGAAACGAAGCGGGACACTTGACCTTTGGCATGGATGTAAACCACGTTGAACCAAACTTGAACCTTGATGCCGTTGAACTTTTTGCCCAGGATGCGGATGGCGTTAGAGACAGAGTAGATAAGCTCTTGGGCGGTTTTGGTGACTTTGGTGGTGGTGTACATTTGAGAAACTCCTTTATCGGGGTGATGGGAAGGTGATTTGCTTGGCGGCTCTTGCCTTCCCTCTACAATTTCTAATATATCTGAGTTACACAGAAACATCAACAGATAAATGATATGAATTATCTGTGTAACACTCATATTTTAATAAGCTAGGCTTATCTGTGTAACTCGATATTTATCTGTGTTACTCTATCTGTGGTGTTACACGGATAATGTATGGGCAATCCTAATCCCAAAATTTCTGAAAAGTTTCTGAAGTTGACCAGGCCCATTGCTCCCATCCCAGGCAATGAACCATTGGCATCTAAGCCGGTGGCAGTAAGGATAGGGGTATCGGTTTATGAGTCAGTGAATCGCCTAAGTAAATCAGATCGGGTGGGTTGGCTCCGCAGAGTCATCACTGAAGCTGCCCAGCGTGAACTGATGGGCAATGAACCCGCAGCTGTAGATGTTGCAGATACCAGGCCTGGGGATGTTGCCGCAGCTGTAGCAACTCCTAAACGGCGCGGGCGTAAACCCAAGGGAGAAACCCATGAGTGAGCCGATAACAGCCAGTGAAGCCAAGCAAATCATGGATGCTATCCAGGCCCTAACCTTGGAGGTCAAGGTTAACCAGGCCAAGAATGATGAGCAATTCAGGGCACTTAACGAAAAAGTTGATGCTCTACGCTCTGAACTCCGAGATGACGTTAACGAGCTTCGGACTCAGCAACGCTCTACCGATGGGCGGCTATGGGCCTTCATTGTGGGCCTGGTGACATTGGTCGGTAGTGGGGTGATTAAAGTCCTATGGTTTGACCGTCCCTAAAAAAACACCCAAGCTTTGCCGGGCCTGGGTTATTCAACTAAAAAACTTTCACTGGTGATCGTCCCATGTCTGAATGAGTTTTCAAACCCTGACAACTAAATAAAAGCTGACATCTGACTGTCCATACCAGTTCTGGGGCTGGCAGACGAAACGCCTAAGACAAGGAATTAAAACCTGGCGGTGTCTATAAATCTCCAATACTCTCTATTCCAAGCCAGTATCACTTGGGGGTAACTATGGGGGTAGTCAATTAATGAGTCTCAATGAGAATCCTTATATAGCAATACTTCCAGAGCTTAGTTGCATGGAGACCTCGCCCATGAAAAAGAAGTCATGATTCATGTCCCGAAGCCCAGGCCATGGCGATTGGATGAACCTGCTACAATCACAGGCAAGTTAAGGGCAATCGGTAACCCGGATTCTCGGAAAGTAATCCCCGCCATAGCTCTGGGAATATCGAATTGCTAGAAAAATTGTGTGGGTTGGGGCAGGAGACAACATCCATGAATGCAGCCGAACAAGCCGTGGGACTGACCATGACATCTAAAATTGCGGCGGCGGTGAATATTGTCAAACAGACATTTCCCGATATGAAGGTGGATTTAAAGCCCTGGGCTAATGATCCCGACACCCGTGAATTAGTGGATCCCGACTCCATTGATTTAGCTTTTCACTTGCCCGGTTGGAGTCGTCGCTGCCAGGCCAGAAGTTTGTTATTCCAAATTCGCCTTTTTCGAGATCCGATTTCCGCAGAGCAGCGAGCCATTGGCATTGAAGCCATCGGTCTGAGTTTTCAGGGTGAACAGTGGCGACTCTCCACCATTGGTCATTGGCAAATTACTGGGGAAAACCAGCCAACCCCCGAGGTACAACAGCAGCTTAAGCACATTTGTCAGCAAATTTTACTGGTGTTTAGCCCCAACCCTGCCTGAAATCCCTCCAGGTTCCAACAACCATTCCCCTGTTTCCCAGCCCCATAGACTCCTTCACCCCCCTGTCTGCCCCATTGATCAAGATCACCAGCACGGCGTAGTCCCGATCATTGGAGGCGCGCAAAAACCGAGTTAGGTTGAATCTATGGAAGTCAAACAACACCAGCTTTATGGCCCGATTGATTTCGCTGCAAAGCATCACCCAATGAGAAATTATTGTGTTGATCAATGTCACAGTTCCCTAGGCCAATTAAACGTAACTTTTAGTAAATGGCCCTGTTCATCCCTAGGACAGTTGCTATCGTAAAGGTACGGTTATCCAACGGCTCAAGGCTGCATGAAACCTACAGGCTAAGGGAATTAATTAACAAAGATTGTGACAGTTGTTCGGTGATGGATGTTGTTTTACTTGGATACAGCGGATTGTTAAGTAATTGTTAATTACCGCACCGCTTGTTTGTTAACACTTGTGATTTGCGTGAGGTAAGCCCCCGTGACACTAACTCGACAAGCGCCCTGGCATCGCACTCCTATCACGATTATTGCGGCCCTAGCCTTACTCTGGGGCACTGAAACCGCTGTTCAATCTTGGCATCAACCCGCCCAGGCCCAACTCCCACTGAGCCAATCCCTTCCTGAAAGCCCGGACACCTCAGTCCAGGATCCCCTCCAAAGTCCGTTTCCCCTACCCTGGGCCTGGATTGAACAGCAGCAGCAGCAAGCCCAACGGCAACAGCAATCCCAGCGGGCAGTTTACTATTCGGATTTATTTGTTTCTCCCGATGGACTCTACCAGGCCCAGGCCGAATTGGTGCTCACCGCTACCCCTGACTTTGCTCAAAACCATTTAGTCAGCACCTTGACCGTGACCCAACTCCAAACCGGGGCCAGCCAACAGTGGCAAAGTCAGACCTTCCTAGATCCGGGGATGCGGCAAGAGTTACCGGCTAATGAAGCGGGGCTAATTGCGGTATTTTGGCCAGTGGGTTGGTCAGCCTCCGGGGAGCAATTACTCGTGCGTCAAGTTCAGGGAATCTTCTCCACGGATTTTGTTTCCGACTCAGCGGTAATTTGGTCTCGGCCTCAGCAGGCGTTGCACGCAATTTGGCCCCAGCAAGCGGACTATGACCATGCCATTGTTTTAGGTTGGAGCCATGAGCAGACTCAGCAAGTTCTATTCCGGACTGAAGTCATGGGAGAGGCCCAGGGGCAAATTTGGGCCGTTGACAGCAATCAAGAAACCCTCGCCACAACCACTGATTATCCCCGAGTTTTTGGGCAAACCCTACCCGCCACAAGCCAAGCCCAAGTGTCCCAGCCTTAGGTTTTACTTTTCCTTGAGGCACCCTTAGGGCAGTAGGGGCAGTTGTTCGGTGGGGGGGTGATTGCCGAGATGAGCCCAGGCCGGGGGAGTTGCCACACGACCGCGGGGTGTACGTTGGAGATAGCCAATTTGCATCAAGTAGGGTTCGTAGACTTCTTCAATGGTTTGGGCATCCTCCCCCGTGGCTGCAGCTAAGGCTTCTAAACCCACCGGCCCACCCTGATAGGATTCAATCATCACCTGTAGCAACCGCCGATCAGTCCAATCCAGGCCCCGCGGGTCAACATTAAACAATTCCAACGCAGCCTGGGCAATCTCAGCGGTAATTTTTCCTTCATGCTTAACTGCCGCGTAGTCCCGCACCCGTTTGAGCAGTCGATTGGCAATTCGCGGGGTTCCCCGGGCTCGACGGGCAATTTCTAAGGCAGCATCGGGGGTAACTTCAGTTTGTAAGACCTCGGCTGTGCGCTGAACAATCTGACTCAATTCTTCCGGATCGTAAAAGCGTAACCGTTGAATCAGACCAAATCGATCCCGCAACGGAGAGGTTAAGGCACCTGCGCGGGTTGTGGCTCCCACTAACGTGAAGGGGTTTAGGTCTAAACTACGACTGCGGGCTCCCTGACCTTTGCCAATGGTAATGTCTAAGCGAAGATCCTCCATGGCAGGGTAGAGAAGTTCTTCCGTCATGCGGCTGAGGCGATGAATTTCGTCAATGAATAAAATATCCCCTGGCTTCAGATTCACCAACAGGCCCACAATATCCCGCGGCCGTTCAAGGGCTGGGGCACTGGTTACTTTGCAGGTCACCCCCATTTCTGCCGCCAAAATTAGGGCAATGGTGGTTTTCCCCAGGCCTGGGGGGCCGTACAACAGCAAGTGATCTAAGCTTTCTTGGCGAGACTGGGCTGCTTGAATGGCAATGTGGAGGACATCTTTTAGCTCGGCTTGCCCGATGTATTCCCCTAGGGTTTGGGGACGAATTTTTTCCTCGTGGCGATTTGGAACTTCCTCCGGCAAGGGCCTGGCCTGGAGAAGATTGGGGGTTGTATTTGGATCAGGAGGACTGGCAGAGGACAGAATAGCCATAGGTGCTGGGAAAATCCCCGAAGCGTCTTAGGGATATTTTAGGCGTGGGGCGGGGTTGAGGGGGTTGGGAGTTCGCCTAGGTGACTGAAGATAGCGGGGACGCAAGTTAACTTAAACTCACCCCCAAAAAGCGATCCAAAAGCCGCCAGCGCCAAAAAGCCCGTAAAATTAAGCCCCAGGCCAGGACAATCAACACACAAATCCCGTAATCCTGCCAGCGCAATAGCTCCAATTCCAAGAAATCCCGTAAACGTGGGCTGAGCAAAATTAGGATATAGCCACCGAACAAAAGACTGGTCATGACAGGATATCGCCAATTTTGACTTAAGGGCGCGCCGCCAACCCAGGCCCCGTGGGGCGGTTTGAGGAAAAGGATCATTGCCAAGGAAGCCAGCATCAACACCGTCACGAGGGCACTCCGGGCGATGGCCACCCCATCACGAATTTGCTCACGGCGGACTAGATCACTGATTTTTTCCAGGGGAATGTTGCCTTGAATCACATCCACTAGGGGGAGAATTTGATTGGCCAGATACCCCCAATAGACCAACATCCCCAAGAGTCCCAAGGTGAGGGAAGCCGGTAAAACAAAATGCAGGAGGGAGGGAATTAGGGGTTTTTCTTGCCGCGGCCCAGGAACGGCCCAGAGGGCTAGACCGATGGTTGGAATCCCCACCCCAAACAGAGTCAAGAGCGAGTTTTGCTTAATCATCAAAGGAAATACCCGTCCTGCCATCACGGTGGTTATGAACAGGAGGCTAAAGCTAATTACCCGCACCAAAAATAGCCGCGTCACATCCTGAATCCCATTGTGAATTCGTTGTCCTTCTCGGAATGCCGCCGGGAGAGCCGCAAAGGAGTCATGGCGCAAAATAATATCAGCAACCCCGCGGGTAATTGCACTTCCACTTTCCATGGCAATGCCGATGTTGGCCTGCTTGAGGGATAGCACATCATTCACCCCATCTCCAATCATCGCCACATGCAAGCCCTGATCCCGCAATGCTTGAACCAATTGTTGTTTCTGTTCTGGGGTAATTCGGCCAAAAATCGTGGTGTCTTTGGCGGCCTGTTGAAATTGCAGGGGGGATAATTGGGCCAATTCGGCTCCAGAAATTATTCGCAGTTCCCCTCCCAAGGCTTCTCCCACTCCCACTTGTTTCGCCAGGGCCAGGACAGTTTTGGGATGATCTCCAGAAATAATTTTGATCTGAATCCCGGCCTGGGTAAACCGTTGCAAAACCTCTTGGCTTTTCGGACGCAGTTGATCCTGAAGGAAGACCAGGCCCAGGGGGGTGAGGTGCAGGGGCAGTTGGGGTGGTTTTTGGGGATCGGGCCAGGCCGGTTCTGTTTCACTGGCTGCTACCATTAAGACCCGCGTCCCGTGGGAAATGGCTGTTTCAATTTCAACTAAAATCTCGCTGGTCAGACGGTCTCCAGGAAATAACACATCCGGTGCACCGAGCAGTATTACCCCCGACTCGTTCTCCCAGGCCAGGGCACTCCACTTATGGCTTGAAGCAAAGGGAATTTCTAAGCGATGGGGTTGATACTCCCCTGGACAGGCCTGGGCAATGGCAGCACTGGTTAGGTTGGCGACCGTCAGACTGTGGGCATAGCGGCCTAATTTTGCCCGTAAGTCCGATTCAGAACCCGTGAGAGGATGTACTTTTTCCACTTCCAGGGCGTTGGCGGTGAGAGTTCCCGTTTTGTCTAAACAGAGGACATTGATATTACTCAAAGACTCCATGGCATTGGCCTGTTGAACCAAGACCTCCTGTTTGGCAATTCGCACGGCCCCCACGGCGTAGGTCAAGGTTACCGTCAGATACAGACCCACGGGGACCAATCCTGCAACAACCGCCGCGGTCTGCACCGCCATGGGAAAACTACTCAGACCCACCAACAGTGACAGCAGAACCAATATCCACAGGAACATCGCCAAAACTAAAATCACGCGGATGATCAGATTAATATCCTGCTGGAGGGGAGTGAGATTTCGGCGAAAGGCTTTGGCACTGGCGGTAAATTGATTGGCGGTACTGGCAGCTCCCACCTGCTCGGCCTGGTAATGGGCAAATCCCTGGACACAATAGCTGCCGGAATAAACCAGATCTCCCAGTTGCTTATTGATTAGGTCCGATTCACCCGTCAAAAGGGATTCATCCACCTGCACCTGGCCTGGGCCGACAATCCGACCATCAGCAATAATTTGATCCCCAGGCCGGATGATTAAAATGTCGTCCTGAACCACCAAGTCCGGCGTCAGCGAAATTTCCGCACCATCTCGCAACACAGCCACATGGGGACGGGTCAGCAGGGCAATCTGATCCAGTTGTTGTTTCGCCCGCACCTCCTGCACCAAACTCAGAACGGTATTGAGAAAAACCACAACCACAATCACGAGGACATCCCCCGGTCGCCCCAGACCCAGCAAAACCAGGCTGATGAAAAAAAACACGCCATTAATGAACGTGAGCAAATTATCTTTGAGAATTTCTTTATAGGTGCGGGTGGTTGCTGGGGGTTGGTGGTTAGCGAGGCCGCGGTGGCGACGTTCCTCAACCTCAGGAGTCGTTAAGCCGGTTAATTCCGTTTGGACAGTCATTGGGGCTAGGGCACAGTGTTCCACAACATTGAGGTCAGCCGATGGAGAGGATCAGAACCAGTTGCATCCTACTTAAAAACTGGATTTAACCACAAAAACTGAACAGGGAGCCTCCTCTACCACTTGGGCACTCACAGAACCTTGCAAAATTCGCGAAACTCCCACCAAACCCCGACTGCCGAGGATAATCAATTGGGCCTGGTGAATGTGGGCAAGACGGACAATTTCCGCAGCCGGTTCTCCCTCGGTTAATTCCGTAGCAATATCAACAATGCCCTCAAAGGTTTCGTCAATCTCGGCGGCATAGTTCTCAAGCTGGGTTGAAATCTGTTCCAAGTGTGCAGCAGGTTTGGCCACATCAGCGGGCTGGCCCACGCCTAGCTCTTGGGGTGAGATCACATGGGTGAGAATGATCAGACTTTCAGGGGGCAAATCCAATTGACACAGGGCTTGGATGACGCGCTCCCCCATGTCTGAATCATCCACGGCTACTAACACACGATTAAACACTGGGCTTTTCTGACCTCAATTGTTCCCCTAGTATATCCAGGCCTGGGCTAACCTTTATTTGAGGCGATAACGAAGGACTTTTCTAACCCAAAGCCAGAATCATCATCCAGTAAATTAGGACTAGAGTCATTTCACTAAGGTACAAAACCCCAAAATGGTGGAATCGGCATCGAATCCTAGGTTTGCGTGTCTTACTATCGGCAGAAATGACAATTATGTACATGGCTACCGAGCCCAACTAGTCTTTACATATCTGATGTTCCAAGCAATACAAGAATTTTGAGAGTATATTGCCTTTTTGCAGAACTCAGTAAATACCTCTGATATTGGGATGAATGAACCCATGACTAGCTCAAAAAACTTGAAATCATAGCTTTCCAGTATCTGGTGTATATGCTTGATAAGAGTAATCGTTCATTTAATTTTTCTTCTGTACCAAGCTGAGAATTCATGAGAAAATCCAATCCCTTTTCATGGATTCTAATTCTTACAACATCAGCCGAAATAAAACAATTCAAACAGTTTAAGGAAATATTTTTAATCATTCTTATTGTTTCTATATTGATATAAAAACTCCAGCTATACTAACAGCAACTGTCGAAGTAGTGTTCCTAATAATTATTGACGTTCAACACTAGCGGTACTTTCCAAGGGTATCGCGAGATCTACATAACTTAATAGGACATTACTGAATGAAAGCATTATTACTTTATCCAAAATTTCCCCAGTCTTTTTGGTCCTATGATCGCTTTTTGAAGATTGTTGGACTTAAGGCTGTAATGCCACCCCTGGGAATAATTACTGTAGCGGCCCTACTTCCACCCGATTGGGATCTCCGTTTTTGTGATCGGAATGTTGCCCTGGAATCCGAGGGGGATTGGTCGTGGTGTGATCTGGTAATTATTTCCGCCATGTTAGTGCAGAAACAAGATTTCCACAGCTTGATTCAAAAAGCAGTCCATCTCGGTAAAAAAGTAGCAGTGGGCGGCCCCTATCCCACCTCTGTTCCCCAAGATGCTATAGCGTCAGGGGCAAATTTTCTAGTTTTAGATGAAGGCGAGTTGACAATCCCGCAATTTCTCAAGGCCATCGAGAAGGGAGAAAACCAAGGTATCTTCCGAGCCTGTGAAAAACCAGATGTGACCACTACCCCCAGGCCCCGCTTTGATCTGCTGAAACTCAATGCCTATTCAATGATGGCGATGCAATTTTCCCGCGGTTGCCCCTTTAACTGTGAATTTTGTGACATTATTTCTCTCTATGGCCGCAAATCCCGCACAAAAGACCCCGACCAGGCCCTGGCAGAATTGCAAACCCTGTATGACTTAGGTTGGCGCGGTTCAGTTTTTATTGTGGACGATAATTTTATTGGTAACCAGCGAAATGTCAAACTGTTTCTCAGAAAACTAATTCCCTGGCTAGAGGCTCGGAATTACCCCTTTTCTTTCCTGACAGAAGCCTCCGTTAACTTGGCGGAAGACGAAGAACTCCTAGATTTAATGGGCCAGGCCGGGTTTTATGGAGTTTTTCTTGGCATTGAAACTCCCGATCAAGACAGCCTTCAGGTTACCCGAAAAGTCCAAAATACCCGAAATCCCTTGGTCGAAGCCTGTCAGAAAATTAACGATGCGGGCCTGATGATTTATGCTGGCTTTATCTTGGGTTTTGATGGGGAACGCACAGGGGCGGGGCAACGCATTCAAGCATTTATCGAGCAAACTACTATTCCACAACCGATGCTGGGGATTCTCCAGGCCCTGCCCAATACTGCTCTCTGGGATCGCCTCAAACGGGAAGGTCGTTTAATTGAAAATCAGGATAGCCTAATTGGGGATCAAAACACCCTGATGAACTTCATCCCAACGCGCCCAATTCCTGAAATTGCTCAAGACTATGTCACTGGGTTTTGGGAAATGTATGAGCCCAACCAGTATCTTAGGCGTAGTTTTGAACATTGCCTCCGGTTACGCCCCTCAATCAAACAACGACAATCGGTGAAATTTCCACTGCTGGCAAAAATTCGACTCCTGGCCTGGGTGATCTGGCATCAAGGCATTCTCATGGCTGATATCCGGCAACAGTTTTGGCATCAACTTTTTACCCTTTTGCTGCAACGGCCTGACCTTTTAACCCAATACTTTAGCCTTTGCGGCATTGGAGAGCATTATTGGGATTACCGAAAACTCGCCCGAACTCGAATCACAGAACAATTAGGCTTTGACCCCTTGGTAACCACTACTGAGCAACTCAATATCAGTCATTCTGCATTACAGTCATTGGTTGCTGTTGAATAAAAAAGACGGAAGTTTAACCCTCCGCCTCGTAGTTAATGAATTTATCGTGTGAATTTAAGAAATTGACTGATAACGAAGAATTAAATCTTAGTAGTCAAAATCTCCACCCATTCCGGCACCAGCCCCAGCAGGAGCAGCATCTTTCGGTTCGGGTTTATCGACGATGATGCACTCGGTGGTCAAGACCATGCCAGCAATCGAAGCCGCATTTTGCAAAGCAGACCGGGTGACTTTGGCGGGGTCAACAATCCCAGCGGTGAACATGTCAACAAACTCATTGATGGCCGCATCATAGCCAACATTGAAGTCTTTTTCTTTCACCCGTTCCGAGATGATCGCCCCATTTTGACCAGCATTTTCGGCAATTCGGCGCAGAGGAGCAGTCAAGGCCCGCTCAACAATGCCAGCTCCGATCAATTCCTCGGCGGTCAAGTTAGCAGCTGCCCACGTTCCCAAATCTGGGCCCAAGTGAGCCAAGGTTGTGCCGCCACCGGGAACAATCCCTTCTTCCACCGCAGCTTTAGTGGCGTTGATGGCATCTTCCAAGCGGAGTTTGCGATCTTTCATTTCGGTTTCAGTAGCGGCCCCGACTTTGATCACAGCCACACCACCGGCGAGCTTAGCCAAGCGTTCTTGAAGCTTCTCTTTGTCATAGGAGGAATCGGTTTCTTCCATTTGACGACGGATTTGCTCACAACGGGCTTTAACTTGCTTCTCGTTCCCTTCAGCAACCAAGGTGGTGTTGTCCTTAGTGATGGTGATCCGACGGGCTTTACCCAACATTTCCAACTTGGCAGCGTCAAGTTTCAAGCCAGCATCTTCGGTAATCACTTGCCCACCGGTGAGAACAGCAATGTCCTCGAGCATGGCTTTGCGGCGGTCACCGAAACCAGGAGCTTTGACAGCGGCGACATTCAAGACACCCCGGAGGCGGTTGACGACCAGGGTAGCCAAGGCTTCTTTTTCGATGTCTTCAGCAATGATCACCAAGGGACGACCAGCCCGAGCCACCTGCTCCAGAATCGGCACCAAGTCTTGGACGAGGGTGATTTTCTTGTCGGTCAAGAGAATGAAGGGTTCATCCAACACCGCTTCCATCCGCTCGGTGTCAGTGGCGAAGTAGGGAGAGATGTAGCCTTTGTCAAAGCGCATCCCTTCGGTGATTTCCAGTTCGGTGGTCATGGATTTCCCTTCTTCCAGGGAGATGACCCCTTCTTTGCCGACTTTGTCCATGGCGCTGGCAATCATTTGGCCAACTTCTTCGTCGTTACCAGCGGAAATAGAGGCAACTTGAGCAATGGCTTTGGAATCTTCCACTTGGCGGGCATGGGCCGCAATTTTATCCACCAGGTATTGGGTGGCTTTGTCAATCCCGCGTTTTAGGGAGATGGGGTTGGCACCGGCCGCAACGTTCCGCAGACCTTCTTTGACCATGGCGTGGGCCAAAACGGTGGCAGTGGTGGTTCCGTCTCCGGCTGCATCATTGGTTTTAGAAGCGGCTTGACGGATTAAAGCCACACCGGTGTTTTCGATGTGATCTTCGAGTTCGATTTCTTTGGCAATGGTGACACCGTCATTGACGATTTGGGGTGCGCCAAATTTTTTCTCAAGGACGACGTTCCGTCCTTTGGGGCCGAGGGTAACTGCCACTGATTCGGCGAGAATATCCATGCCTTTTTCCAGGGCACGCCGGGCGTTTTCGTTGTAAATGATCCGCTTAGCCATAGGTTTAATCCTGTTTCAACACGTTGTGTAAATTTAATCGACCGTCATCAAAACTTGCTCAGGGGAGCTAAACACTAGGCGACAATTGCCAGGATGTCTTTTTCTGACAAGAGGATGTATTCTTCCCCAGCTAATTTCACTTCGGTACCAGCGTATTTGGAGTAAAGAACCTTATCTCCAACTTTGACATCGAGTTCTTGGCGGGTACCGTCATCGCTGCGTTTGCCAGGCCCCACGGCGGTGACTTCGCCCACTTGCGGTTTTTCTTGGGCGTTATCGGGTAACAGAATTCCACCAGCGGTTTTAGCTTCGGCTTCACTGACTTTGACAAAAATGCGGTCACCGAGGGGTTTTACCGTCGAAACACTCAAAGATACTGCTGCCATACAGACATTGTCTCCCAACAATTAAAGTTGCTTGAGTTGAATGAGGGGAAGTGTCGGTATACCCAACTCCAGGCCCCTAACTCAGTAAGATGGAAAGGCTACAACCTTGAATCAGAATGTCCTGTGATTCGAAATTTAGCACTCGCCATCACTGACTGCTAACTTACCGATAAACCCAGTGACACCGCAATCAGATCCTCAGTACGGCTTCCCGAACTCATGATTAGATTGAGACATAGATCGATTAGCAACTTAGTTGAACAGCTCTTTATAAGTGGCTCGATGTAGAGCAAGATGGCTCAGTCAAGTGTGGCTTGTTTTTCCTGAGTTGAGCATAATGCTAAGCAGTAAGGCCAAAAATTAGCGGTATGAGTCACCCCAGTTCCCTAGAATTTGCCTTTCGGAGCATTTTTGAAAATGCAGCGGAGGGGATTTTCCAAACCGACATTGACGGCCGCTATATTCGCGCTAACTTGTCCTTGGCCAAAATTTATGGCTATGACTCTCCAGAGGCTCTGATTCAGGAACAACCTAATGCCAAAGCCAGCCTCTATGTGGAACCGGGTCGCCGTCAAGAATTTATTTACTTGATGAGTCAACAGGACACCCTGAGTGATTTTGAGTCCGCAGTCTATCGGCGGGATAAAAGCATTATTTGGATTTCGGAAACCTGCCGAGTGGTGCGGGATTCCCTTGGGCAGGTGCTTTACTACGAGGGCTTTGTCCGAGATATTACCCAACAGCGCTTGGCGATGGATCAACTTAAATCCACAGAGGCTAGCCTACAGCAACGCAATCAGGAACTCGCTGAAACCTTGACGGAACTCCAAAATACGCAGCGGGAACTCGTACACTCGGAAAAAATGGCCGCCCTAGGGCAGTTAGTGGCGGGAGTTGCCCACGAAATCAACACACCCTTGGGGGCAATTCGCTCCTCCATCGAAACCATTGATTTATGCACCCAGCGAACCTTACCTAAACTCCCCGATACTCTTCGCTCCCTCTCACCGGATTTGTTTACAGCCTTTCAAACCCTGCGAAGCTGTGTCCTAGCTGATACCCTGCAACTCTCCAGCCGAGAACGGCGACAACACAAGCGGAGAATGATCCCGGTTCTCGAAGGCCTGAGCATTACCAACCCGGATGGTTGGGCTGATTCCTTAATTGATATTGGGGTCTTGGGAGAGTTAGAGTCTTTTCTGCCTCTGCTACAATCCCAGGCCGGGTTAGAAGTGATTGAACTGGCCCATCAGCTAGCCCTACTGGAACGGAGTACCCACACCATTACAACAGCGATTGAGCGGGCTGCAAAGGTTGTCTTTGCCCTAAAAACCTATGCTCGGTTTGATCAGAGTGGTGAAAAAGTGGTGGCTCAGGTAACCGATGGGATTGAAACCGTCTTAACCCTGTATCACAACAAGCTCAAACATGGGGTGGAAGTCAGCCGGAATTATGACCCTGTTCCCCTGATTCCCTGCTATCCCGATGAACTCACCCAGGTTTGGACAAATTTAATTCATAATGCCCTCCAGGCCATGGAGGAACGGGGCCGCCTGGACATTTGGGTAAAAAATTTAGGGCAGTCGATTCAAGTCCAAGTTACAGATAGCGGTTCGGGAATCCCAGATGAGGTGATGCCGCGGATCTTTGAACCTTTCTTTACCACTAAACCCATCGGTGAAGGCAATGGCCTAGGTTTAGATATTGTTCGTAAAATTATTGACAAACACCAAGGCACAATTGCCGTTGAGTCCCGGCCTGGAGCAACCACGTTTACAATTACCCTGCCCGTGGAGGAGAGCAGCCCCCATGCCTAAGCCTGTGATTTTATGCGTGGATGATGAACGCGTCATACTGGAAAGCTTACGAACCCAGCTCAAGAATGCCTTTGGGGATCAATATCTCTACGAAACTGCCGAAAGTGCCGATGAAGCCCTGGAACTGATTGACGAACTCCAAGACGAAAGTGCAGACGTCATTGTCATTGTCTCCGACTGGCTAATGCCCAGAGTTCGGGGAGATGAATTTTTGATTCAAGTTCACCAAAAGTTTCCCAAGGTTGTCAAAGTCATGCTTACCGGCCAGGCGGATCAAGCTGCTGTCCAACGAGCCCTAGAACACGCCAATCTCCACCGCTGTTTGAGTAAACCTTGGCATAGTGAGGAACTGGTTGAAACCATTATTTCTGGCCTGGGGCCGCAACCCATGTGAAAAACCTGTTTCTGTACAATTGCGGTAGTCGTTTCCTAAGCATCCTCCTAAGATGTTGATTGAGTCGGTCATTTTATCGATCTGCCCCCTGGAATTTATCGTTGTCAACCTTAAAACCACACTCACCCAAGCCCGTTGTCATTTGTGTCGATGACGAGCCAGCCGTTTTAGAAAGTTTACGGATCGAACTCCGGCGGGCCCTCGGCAATGAGTGCATTATCGAAACCGCTGAGGGAGCAGAGGATGCCCTGTCTTTGATGGAGGAACTGAAACAAGAAGACTGTGAAGTTGCCCTAGTCCTCTCGGATTACATCATGCCGGATTTGAAGGGCGATGAGCTTCTTGGGAAAATTCACCAAATGTCTCCCAACACCCTGAAAATAATGTTGACGGGCCAGGCCAATTTAGAAGCCGTGAGTAATGCCCTGAAACTGTCGAAGTTGTATCGGTATATTTCAAAACCCTGGAATCCCGAGGACTTAAAACTGACGGTGTTGGATGCCGTGCATAGCTACCTCCAGGATCGTAAAATCGACGAGCAAAATTATCGGCTCATGCAGCTCAACCAAGAATTGGCCCAGGCCAATCAAGAGCTAAAAACCGTTGTCGAGCAACAGTCTGAAATCATTGCCGCCCGCACTGCTGAGTTGGAACGTGCAAACCAAGAACTCATGCGCCTTTCAATCACAGATAGCTTGACGGATTTAGCCAATCGGCGTCATTTTGATGCGGTTCTCAGTCAAGAATGGCTCAGTGCGATTCGGGAAAAAAACAGCCTGGCGATGATCTTGGCGGATGTTGACTTTTTTAAACGCTATAACGACGACTACGGACACCACGCTGGTGATGTCTGTTTGCAGCAGGTGGCCCAGGTGATCAAAGCCTCGATTCATCGTCCCCGGGATTTAGTGGCCCGCTACGGCGGTGAAGAATTTGTGATGATTTTGCCGAATACCGATGTGGAAGGAGCCGCCCAAATTGCCGAAAATATTCGTCAGGCCCTAGACGCAGAAAAAATTCCCCATGCGGGTTCCCTGATCCATCCCTATGTCACCCTCAGTTTTGGCATAGCCGCCATGACGCCTCCCCCCCAAGAATCACCCCTGGTGTTATTTAACGCTACGGATCAAGCTCTGTATCAGGCTAAGCGGCAAGGACGCAATCAAATCGTAATCAATACCCTAGACAATGCCCTGGCCAGTTAGCGATTTTGCTCCATAAACGAAAGATTTGCATTGGCTAAAACTGTTTTGATTTCCAAGGTCTGAATCGTGGGCATTGGACTCGAGAAATAGGGCCGTGGGGTGTGGAGCAGGTAAACAACTTTATCCCCCGCTTGATACTCCAACCCCTCGTACACCACCCGTACCACATCCTCACGAATCCAGAGCAATGGCAGGAGCTTACCAGATTTGACTAGGGCTGTGAGGTGGCCCAATTGTCGTTCTAACCGATCCGCCGTTAAGATCACTTCCCCTAGGCGGACTGAATCGGAACTGATGTATTCATTCCAATCCTTCACGTTCAAACTAGTTGCCAGGGCCGCGGGAAGGGGCTGGAGTAATTCCCGCAATCCATTGTCCTGTTCCGAAACTTTTGGTAAGGCTGCCAAAACCCGCGGGGGATGAAACTCTTCCGTAATCCGTTGGCCCAGAACCCGGTTCACCTCTGGATTGCTTGTTAAAGCCAAAAATGTCCCCAGGTTCTCAATTCCCGCTTCCCGTAGGATTTCGGAATTTAAGGCACTGCTAACAAATACGGTTAGGCCTTCGGCCTGGGCCTGGTGGCAATAGGTGGGGTTACTATCAATCATCGTCACCGGCTCACCCCACTGATGCAAGAGTTGCCCCAGCAGTCGTCCCAAGGGATTGCAACCCACAATAATCACGCCACTACTTCCGTGGGCTCGCACCTGTAAAAATTCCGCCCAAACTTTTGCCGTCAGACCTTGCCCAAATACGGTTAATAAAATCGTTAAGAAAACCAGAGCCTTAATCGCATCGCCCCCATTAATCCCGCCATTGGTCAAACTGATGGAGAACAACGAGGCCACGGAAGCCGCAACAATTCCCCGCGGGGCTATCCAGGCCAGGAAGGCTTTTTGTTGCCAGCGTAACCCACTGTTCCAGGTTGAAACTAAGACACTAATCGGACGCACAATAAACATCAGACATAACACTGTACCCAGCCCACCCCACCCCAAGGCAAACATACTCGATACAGAGAGATCCGCCGCCAAGAGAATAAACAATACCGAAATTGCCAGGGTACTGAGTTGCCCCTTGAACCGCCGTAATAATCGCTCTCCAGGAATTTCAGCCCAGCGCAACGTCATCCCCAGCATCACCGCCGTCATTAACCCCGATTCACTCACCACCACCTGGGATAGGGTAAAAGTGCCCCAAACGCAGGCTAAAACCAATAAATTACGAAGCTCCTCCGACAAAAACTGGGCCTGGCGTAAAAACCAGCTCAATCCCAGGCCCGCAAGCCAGCCAATCACAGCCCCCACCCCCAACCGCGCCACCAAACTCACCAGGCCAGACCAGGGATCTAAATCGTGACTGAGAACTAAGTTGAGAACCACCACTGCCAAAATGGCCCCAAGGGGATCAATCAAAACCCCCTCACCCTCAAGGATGGCCCCGAGTTTGCGCTCAACCCCCACCTGCCGTAACAATGGGCCGACCACCGTTGGCCCGGTCACCACCACCAAAGCCCCATAGAGAATCGCAATCGGCCAGGGAAATTCGCCACTCCAATGGGCCGCCACGGTCGCACCCACCAATGTAATCAGCGCACCAATGGTCACCAAATTGCGCACACTACTGGTCACATCCGCTTCAGTTCGCTGCAATTCTAGGGTCAAGCCCCCTTCAAACAAAATTAGGGCCACGCACAGGGGGACCAAAACCTCCAAACCATCGCCTAAAATCTGGGGATGTAACCAGCCGAGGCCACTGGGGCCCAAACCAATCCCAACGGTCAGCAGTAGGACAATACTGGGAAGGCGCAATAGACTCGCTAAAACCTGTGAACCAATCCCAGCTAGAACAGCTAAGGTCACAAGCACCATAATCTGCAGATTTTGATCCATGTCGGTTACCTCAACTCTCTGCCCGGGGCTTTGCCTTAGTCTAAAAGGTCAAAACAGAGTCTGTCCTATGGTTCCAACCTTACCACTTACCCAATTGAGGCGTTTGCCACTGGGGTCTAGGGGTATTGCAGTCCAACTGATGATATTCTCGGTACCGTCCCTAGGACTTGGCAGCATTTTGGGGCTTTACTTGATTGGTGAGGAAAATGATAATAATACCTCCTCAGCCCAGTTGGGTTAGGGGCAATCCCAAATATTTTGATGTAGCTGATGGGAGTTAGAAGAAGATTGGGAAACCTGGGCAGTTGGGTTTATTTCTGGAGTTCTCGATACAGACCCAGCAGGGATTTCAAAGAGGGTAAATCCATAATGTGCTTGTCTTCTGGCTTACGGATTAAAAAATGCTCCGACAACAGCAGTGTGGTGATCGTCCAGGTTTGATAGGCCCGGGCCTGTTGACCAATCCAAACACCGGTGGGCCCATCGAAATACTCTGCCCACTGCTGCTCTGGTAAGCGGTCGAGGAGGGTTTCATAGCCATCTTTAAGCAGGCGATGGTAGGCATAGCTGTCAGGCACCAGTTCGTTTGTGGGGGACTCCTGACGGAGAATGGCAACCACTAAAAACCAAAACAAACAGGGCCAGTGACCAGCATTGTGATAGCACCAGACTTTGTTTTTGGGATCAAATCCGGTCTTGTTGCGCCAATCCTCATCATCTAAGGGTGGGTGACAAATCCGCAGGGGCATTTCGGCAAAGAGTTCTTGGCGATTTTGCAAAACCAGTTGGAACAGAGCCTTCTGCTGGCGGCGGGGTAAGAGGTCAAAAATGGCAGCCAGACAATTTCCCAGGGTAAAAAAGCGGAAATCCAAGCGCCCAGTCCGAACATTGCCAATTAAATAGCCCCCCTGATCCCCCAACCAGGTTTGCAGCCAGTGGGGAATAGTTTCGGTGCGGATGTTGTACTCGTTGACAATCCCATCCCCATACAAGTCGGTGGGCCGTCGTCGAAGAATCTGGACAATCCGGGTATTGAGCCAATAGTGCTTGAGTAAATAACGCCGCAAACGAATCGCCAAATCCAGGGAACGTTCAACTTGCTCCAGTTCTTCAGGGGTGATGTCCGGTCCGCGTCCGTTAAGAATCAGATGGGTTGTGCTGAGTAAGGCCCCAAAAAGTAGAACCTGAATTTCCAACGGTGCGCCCCAGACGTCCAAGGGACGGTCAATCATGAAGGCCCCATCGGGCACATGGAGGGTTGGAGCTTCCCGAAAGCCAGGATGTAAAATCAGACGTAAAAACTGTTGGAGTCCATGCTGAACCTCATCCCGCTCCACCCAGGCCTGGTCATTGGTCCATTGGTAGTAAATTTGAGCCAGAATCAGCCACCAGAGGGTCGCATCCACAGAAACCACCCGCCCAATGGCTCGTTGTCCGTAGTCAGCCGTTAACCTGTCGGGGGAAATATGGAAGCTGGTGGGAAAAATACCGGCGGTCAGGGCATGGCGACTTTGTAAACTTAGGCAAGTATCAAGGAAGTTGCGAACAATTTCCGGGCGGCCATCCACCAAGAAATACACCATGGCCGGGACATTGTCACGAATGAAGACCTCTGTGTAATTCAAATCCTGCTCAGGAACTGTGACAGCAACATTGCCGTTGAGATAATTTCTTACCTTTTGGGGAATTGCGGCGACAGTGCCAATGGGCTTGCCCTGAAAGGAAACCAAGGATTTGTTGTAGAGCAAGTGCCGTGCAGATTCGAGGATTTCCTGGGGCTTCATGGACACGGTGGGGGAGGGTGACATTCAAACATCCAACAAGACAGCGGGGGGGCCTGGCTTTATTGTAAAAGGGGAAAGGTTATCCACTGGAGGGCCGTTTAACTGCGGTAGTGTCATCATGCCCCACGATCATCCCCATTATTTTGTTCTGGTGAGTCTACATGGTCTGATTCGGGGAACAAACTTAGAACTGGGCCGTGATGCCGATACTGGCGGACAAACCAAATATGTTGTTGAATTAGCCCGCAAACTCGCTGAACATCCTCAGGTTGGCCAAGTTGATCTAGTGACCCGCCTCATCAATGATCCCAAGGTCAGTCCAGACTACGCCCAACCCATTGAACATCTCTCAGAGAAGGCGAAGATCGTCCGATTACCCTGTGGCCCCCGGCGCTATTTACGCAAAGAAGTACTTTGGCCCCACTTGGATGTGTTTGCCGATGAACTCCTCAAGTACCTGCGCGGGTCAGACCCAAAACCCGATGTGATTCATGGCCATTATGCCGATGCCGGTTATGTGGCTTGCCGAGTGGCAGGATGGTTGGGGATTCCCCTCGTGTTTACAGGCCATTCCTTGGGCCGGGTGAAACAGCAGCGAATGTTAGCCAATGGCCTGAAGCGGGAAAGCATGGAGGAACAATTTCACTTTGCAACCCGCATTGAAGCCGAGGAAACAACCCTGGCCAGTGCGGATCTTGTCATTGCCAGTACAAACCAGGAAATTGAAGAGCAATATCGACTCTACGACCACTACCGCCCGCAACACATGGTGGTTATTCCCCCAGGCCTGGATACACACCGATTTTTTCCTGACAATGCCACGTCCATTACAACTCAACCGGACATTGCCAAAGAATTGGGACGATTTTTATGTGATCCCCTCAAGCCGATGATCCTTTGTCTGTCCCGGCCAGTGCCCCGCAAAAATGTCGCTGCGTTGGTCAATGTGTATGGCCAAGACCGGGAATTACAGGAAAAAGCCAATCTTGTCCTGGTTTTGGGTAATCGGGACGATATCAGCAAAAGCGATACGGGCCCCAAGCAGGTTTTAACCGAATTACTGCTGTTGGTGGATCGCTATGATCTCTACGGAAGAGTTGCCTACCCGAAAACTCACCAGGCCGATGATGTCCCGGAACTCTATCGCCTAGCAGCCCGCTTGAAAGGCATCTTTATCAATCCGGCCTTGACGGAACCCTTTGGGCTGACCCTGATTGAAGCTGGGGCCTCTGGTTTGCCAATTTTAGCGACGGCGGATGGGGGCCCCCAAGATATCATTGCCCACTGTCACAATGGCCTGCTATTTGATCCGCTAAACCCCGAAGAAATTCGGCAAACCCTCCACCAGGCCCTGTCAGATCCCGAACAATGGCTGGCCTGGTCTCTCCAGGGAATTGAAGGGGTGCAGCAGCACTATGCCTGGACAAGTCATGTGGAAAAATATCTCCAACAAATCCGGCATCTGTCCGCAAATACCCAAATCTCCATTCTCAACCCAGTCCGGCAAGTCTTGAGCCTTACCCCCCCAGGCTCGGTGCGACACCGTTTGTTAGAAACCGATCGGATGCTGATTTCCGATATTGATAACACCCTCCTGGGGGATCAAGAATCCTTAGGTCAATTGATCGCCGCCTTAGACCAAGATGAGGGCCTGGGTTTTGGCGTGGCCACTGGACGACATTTAAAAAGTGCAATTGAAATTTTGCAGGACTGGAATGTACCCTGGCCAGATGTGTTTATTACGTCTGTAGGTAGTGAAATTTATTACGGGCCTAAGCTGACCCCTGATACCAGTTGGAAGCACCACATTAATTACCGTTGGCAGCCAGAATTGGTTCACCAGGCCATGGCCGATTTTCCGGGAGTTACCCTACAAGCACCCGAGAATCAACGTCCCCACAAAATCAGTTACTTGGTCGATACTAGCCAAGCCCCACCCATTCCGCGTATCCTGAAACACCTCCGTCGACAAAAACTCCATGTCCAAGGCATTTTTTCCCACGAACAGTTTCTCGACCTTTTGCCACTGCGGGCCTCAAAAGGGGATGCATTACGCTATTTCGCCATGAAGTGGAATTTCTCGATGAAAGATATTATGGTGGCGGGAGACTCTGGCAATGATGAGCAGATGCTTATGGGGAACACCCTAGCTGTTGTGGTGGGCAACCATAGCCCTGAACTGGAAAAACTCCGACAGCACGACGGGATTTACTTTGCCCAGGCCCACTATGCTGGGGGAATTCTTGAGGGGATGGCCCATTATCAGTTCCTCAACCCCGTTGCGGCAGAGATTTAAACCAGGCGTAATAGTGGATTAGGAGCCAAACCGCTGGGCCAACTGTCGAGTTTTGAGGCCAACTTCAATGGCTTCCAGACAGCGAATCATGCCAGTTGTGTTGATCATTTCTACAGTTTTTCCCGATTTTTCCGCCGCTTTCATCGCTTTTTCTGTGAGCTTGTGGCTAGCATACCCGGTGACGACAATGACTAAATCCGCAGAGGTAATGTGGGATTCCGCTTGCTCCATTAATTGGGGCCCGGCCTGGGCAGTACACCAAACTAGCGTGACCCCAGAATCCCGTAACCGATTCCGAACAGCAGTTTCCAGACGATCATGGCCGCCAAACACAACGACTTTACCGTTAAGCTCACTGTAGGGATTTGGCCGTTTGTCTGAGGGACGATGTCGGGTTTTGGGTTGAATCTCGTAGGGTCGTTCAATCTTGGAGCGGTTATCGAGGGCCTTGTGATAGATAAAGTTCAAGCTGTTTTCATAGGATCCCCGGAGCTTGGCCACGGCACCCTCTTTGCTGAGGGAGTTAATCCGATCCATCAGGGCAATGACCACTTCATCAAGGGCATTAATCGCCTTCAGGTCGGAAACATAGCCGCGAATCGCAATGGCCGCATCGGTGGCAGTAAAAAAGTCCTCTTGCTCGGCAATCATCTCCAGAAGATCTTCCTTGAGTTGACGGCGCCAGGCATTTAGTTGTTCACTGGTACGTTCATTCAGAAGTCTTTCTTCGTTAAGAATGATTTGCTGCTCGACGTTGAGAACTGCTAAAGCTGGGGCATCTGCAATTTTCTCCCGCAGCTCATCCGCTTTTTCCTGTAATTTCTTAAAGTTAATACTGTCCGTAAAACCCTGATCGGTAAAAACTTTTAAGGAAGATTCTACTTGATCTAGGAGGGGTTGCAGTCGGTCGCGAATTTCCTGGGTGGCCCGTTCAATTTGCTCCTCTCGTTCCTGCTGCAGCCGTCGTTCCTCCATTTCAATCTTGGCTAAGGACAAGAGGTCTAAAACCGATGCTTCGACATCGTTAATATCCGGCAAGGTCATTATCTGCTCCAACAATGTATGAATTAAATTAGAAAAAGAGTAATTTTTGTACCTATGAGAAACCCTCCGAACTGCGCCAGAATTCTAGGTCACAATCCAGAATCACCAGAAACAGAAATATCGTCAGTGAATAATATCTCTTATTGTCTTGACACGGGCTGCATTGACCATAACAAGGGGTGAGAGATTAAGACAATGTAATGAGTATTTTATACTAACTTATACATTTTGAATTTTTCTGTGAGGGTTTTAGAACCGTTAGTGGATAAGGATTTCAGCAAAACCATAGTCGGAATTACCGGGGGAATTGCCTCAGGAAAGTCCACGGTGGCCAACTATTTATCCCAGACCAAGGGGGTGTCAATTTTAGATGCGGATCTTTTGGCCCGAGTTGCGGTTGATCCCGGAACGCCAGGTTTAGCAGCAATTCAAGCCCGATTTGGCCCCGATGTTCTCTTAGAAAGCGGCGAACTTAACCGGGGCAGTTTGGCAGAAATTATTTTCAATAACCCCGAAGCTCGACATTGGCTAGAGAACCTGATTCATCCCGTGGTGCGCAAACAGCTTATTGTTCAGGCTGATCAGTTTTTAAAACAAGAGTCCCGAATTGTGATGGTGATTCCATTACTGTTTGAGGCACAGATGACAGACTTGGTGGATCAGGTTTGGGTTGTGACCGTTTCCGAGGCAGTGCAATGTCAACGTTTGATGGGCCGTAATCACCTGACCGTTGCCCAGGCCCAGGCCCGGATCCGCAGTCAAATGCCCCTTGCTGAAAAAGTTCAGTTGGCGGATGTGGTTTTGGATAATAATGGCCCCCTGGCTGAGTTAGTGCCACAAATTGACCAGGCCTGGGAAAACCTGATCACTTCGAAATAAAGCTAAACAGCCCAATTAATCCGGATGCCATTTTGAATCCGTGGCAAGAAACTTAAATGATTAACACAATCTTACCCAGGCCCTGATGGGATTCTAAAAACTGATGGGCATCGGCGGCCGCTCCCAGGGGAAAGGTTTTGCCGACTTCAACCTGCAACTGTCCGGATAAGACCCAATCCATGGCCTGTTGGACAATCTGGGCCTGGTGCAGTTGGGCCGGTCTGAGGTCATCTAATTCTGGGGTCAGCATCAGGGTAAAGCTCAGGGTGAGATTTTTGCGCCGGGCCAGTTTCCAATTTGTATCAGATGCCGGTTCCAAGAGCGTGGCAATTTGCCCATAGGGTTTAACAAGATTAAAGGTTTCAGTCAAGGTCGCCCCCCCCACCGTATCGAAGGCAAGATCAACTCCAGTTTCCCTACTCCAGGCCCATAATTCCCTTTCCCAGCCCGGCTCTCGGTAGTTCAAGACCAGATCGGCTCCGAGGGTTTTAACAAATTCTGCCTTGACCGAATCACTCACGGTCGTTACCACCTTGGCCTGGCGTAATTTTGCTAACTGAATCGCCACATGACCGACCCCACCCGCCCCAGCATGGATCAAAACCCTCTCCCCAGATTTCACATTGGCTTGATCATAGAGGGCTGACCAGGCTGTGATCGTAACTAAGGGCAAAGCGGCGGCTTGGATAAACGAGACAGATTCCGGTTTCCGGGCCAGACAATAATTCGGCACAACTGCATATTCGGCATAGGTTCCCGGCCGTTTCCCCAGGCCCCCCTGACAAAAGACCACTTCATCCCCCACGCACCAATCCGTTACCGCCTCCCCCACGTCCGCAATGATCCCCGCCCCATCACAGCCCAAAATCGCTGGCATTAACTCTGGGTAAAACGTCCCCCGTTGGCGCAGTTTGGTATCAATCGGATTGACTCCCGCGGCTTTTAACTCCACCAAAACTTCATCAGGGTCCTGAATCCTGGGAGTAGGGAGATCACTCGGTTTCAAGGCAGTGGGGTCGCCGGGTGCGTGGAGCAAAATCGTTTTCATAAATCTGTTTTTTTTAGCTTTGTGCTTCAGGTCAGGGGAGTTGGCGACATCCTCCAGTGTAAGGAATAGAACAGGTCGCTTGTCATAATGGATAAGTCCTTTACTTAAGTTTCTCAATCAGCTGAAAACTCACTCAGCCGACTTCTCCTTACAAACCATCTCTGATCGTCATTGAACTTTCTGCATAACTGATTTAATGTCCACTCCCCCACCTGATCAACCCCTGCGACTTGGCCGTAACCCAGGCCTGCAAATCACCCACAATGCCTTAGACCGGGCCACCCTCACCCCAATGTTGCAGCACTACGCCGACATGAAGGATCAATATCCCCATGCGTTGTTGCTCTATCGGGTCGGGGATTTTTACGAAACCTTTTTTCAGGATGCCTGCACAATTGCCCGCGAACTGGAACTGGTCTTAACTGGCAAAGAAGCGGGAAAAGATATTGGTCGCGTTGCCATGGCCGGGGTTCCCCATCACGCCCTAGAACGCTATTGTCGGCAATTAGTGGAAAAAGGCTATGCCATTGCGATTTGTGATCAAGTCGAGGATCCTGCCCAGGCCCAGGGTTTAGTTAAGCGGGAAGTTACGCGGATTTTTACCCCTGGTACGGTTTTAGATGAAGGCCTACTCCAACCCCGAAAAAATAATTTCTTAGCGGCTGTGATTTTAGCGGGAAGTCACTGGGGCCTGGCCTATGCGGATGTTTCCACCGGGGAATTTCTCACCACCCAAGACCAAGACCGGGAGCAACTGCACCAAGAACTGACTCGTCTCCAACCCTCGGAAATTTTACTGGCCAGTGAAGCCCCAGATTTAAATCGGCTGTTGAGGCCTGGGGAAGGGGGGGATTTATTACCAGAGGGCCTGCCCACTCAGTTTTGCTATACCCTCCGGCCGATGGCAGATTTTCATCATCCCGAAGCCCGACAACGCTTACTGGAAAACTTTGGCGTGAGATCCTTAGAGGGCCTGGGTTGTGAAAAATTATCCTTAGCCACACGGGCTGCTGGGGGACTTTTAGCCTATCTGGGGGATACCCATCGGGAACAACCAATTCCACTCCAGCCCCTCAGCACCTATCAACTCACCAATTATTTAATCCTGGATCAACAAACTCGGCGCAATTTGGAACTCACCCAAACCGTCCGGGATGGCACCTTTCAAGGCTCAGTCTTGTGGTCCCTGGATCGAACCTGTACCGCGATGGGAGGGCGTCTTCTCCGTCGGTGGTTATTGCAACCGTTGTTAGAGATTAAAGCCATCCGAGATCGCCAGGCCACGATTCAGGAACTGATCCAACACACCTATCTCCGCCAAGAAATTCAACGCCATCTCCAACACATTTATGATTTAGAACGGTTAGCCGGGCGGGCAGGGTCGGGAACAGCCAATGCTCGCGATTTAATCGCGCTCCGGGATTCCTTTGATACCCTGCTGAAGTTAGCCCCTATCTTAGCCACTGCCCAATCCAGCTATCTCAAAGCCCTGCAAACCCTACCACCCGAACTGGAACAATTAGGTGATTTACTCCACGCAACTTTAGTTGAATCTCCCCCAATTGCGCTGATGGAAGGAGGACTGATCCGGCCTGGGGCAAATCCTGACTTGGATCAACAAAAACAACAACTGGAGCAGGATCAACAGTGGTTTGTCACCCTCGAAGCCCAAGAACGGGAACGCAGCGGCATTAATACCCTCAAAGTTGGCTTTACCAAGGCGGCCGGCTACTACATCAGCATTTCCCGCAGCAAAACCCAGACCCCGCCCTCGGACTACATTCGCAAGCAAACCCTAACCAACGAAGAACGCTACATCACCGCCGAACTCAAGGAACGGGAAGCCCGGTTAATGACGCTCCAGGCCGATCTGTTTCAAATGGAGTATGAAATTTTCCTCGACCTTCGCAACCAAGTCGCCGCCCAGGCCAGTGTAATCCGACAAATTGCAACCGCAGTAGCCACTATTGATGTCCTCTGGGGCCTGGCGGAAGTGGCGATTTACCAAGGCTATTGTTGTCCAGAACTGGTGGAAAGTCGGGAGTTATTCATTAGTGCTGGCCGCCACCCGGTTGTGGAGCAGACCCTACCCGCAGGCTTTTTTGTTCCCAATGATACGCACCTCGGCGGGATGGCAGATCTGATGATTCTCACCGGCCCCAATGCCAGTGGTAAAAGCTGTTATCTGCGGCAAGTGGGGTTAATTCAACTCTTGGCCCAAATTGGGAGTTTTATTCCGTCGCAATCAGCCAAACTTGGCATTTGTGATCGGATTTTTACTCGAGTTGGGGCTGTGGATGATCTGGCCACAGGGCAATCAACTTTTATGGTGGAAATGAACGAAACCGCCAATATTCTCAACCATGCCACACCCAAATCTTTAGTCTTGTTGGATGAAATTGGCCGAGGCACAGCCACATTTGATGGATTGGCGATTGCTTGGTCGGTAGCGGAATACCTGGCAACAACTCTTCAATCTCGGACAATCTTTGCAACTCACTATCACGAACTCAATGAGCTGGCCAGTTTGTTAAGTAATGTTGTTAATTATCAAGTCGTTGTTAAAGAACTACCTGAAGAAATTATTTTTCTACATCAGGTGCAACCCGGTGGAGCCGACCGTTCCTATGGCATTGAGGCGGGACGTTTAGCAGGTTTACCCCCATCTGTGATTCAGCGGGCCCGTCAGGTCATGCAGCAAATTGAGCAACATAGTAAGATTGCCCTAGGGTTACGAAAAACAGCGTCCACCTCCCAATCATCAGTGAAATCACCCAGTCCAGTGCTGCAAGGGCAGTTATTCAGTTCTGAGTCGTCACTGTCAGGTTAGATGTTCAGTACTTACACGGTAGCTGACAGGATGAGGATCGCTTTAGGGTGAAGGTAGAAAATGCGTTAATTCCATTAGCGTGTTTCAGCTATTGACCCTGCTGAGTTGAGCCGATGTTTAAGATGCTTTGGTCTATGGAATCCCCTGAAAATAAATCAACCCATGTCCCGGAAACAAATCGTCCGTTGGCATTGGCTCAACCATCCCGTGGTTTTGTCCCCCACACCGATGCGGTTTACGTGGCGCCAATTCCGCGGTTGGTGACCTACTCCCCCTATATGCAGCGCTCCATCGTTCTCACCTCAGCCCAAGAGTGGGTGATTGGCCGCAATAAGGATAGTTCAATTTGCTTACCGGATCGCTGGGCATCTCGAAACCATTCTGTTTTAAGACTTGATAGTAAAGGTGGCTTTAATCTAGTTGATTTAGAAAGCTTAAATGGGACTTTTGTCAACAGCCAAAAAATTAGCAAGCCTTTTGCATTAAGCCATCAAGATATCATCACCATTGGGGAAACAGAAATAGAGTTTATCTATCCAGAGCAACAACAGCAATGGATTTATTCAGATACTCCCAATCCGTGGGTGGTCATGACCCATATTTCCCGGGCGCAGGGGGACATGTGGCGAGAAATTCTCAATTCTCAGGGAATTTCAACCATCTGGGCCACTTCCCATTTTGAACTAGAGAAGGTGATCAATCACATTGAATCCATCGGCGTCCATCCCAACATGTTGATGCTGGATTTAGGGATGCCCAAAACGAATCCCTACGACTTCTGTCGGCGGTACCATGCCAACTATCCAGATTTAAAAATTATTCTTCTCAATGGGATGCGTCAAGAAGTTTTTATGGCTGAACGTAAATGGGCCAAAAATCAAGGGGCAACGGATTTGTTTGCGGCACTTCCCAAAGAACACCTATTTGCTGAATTGACCACAATTACTGAGCAACTCCAGGTCATTGCTGAAGCGATCAACTGGCCCCTCAGCCACCCAGAATCCTTAACCGCTACCCTACTTCAGTTGCAGTCGCGGATTGGTGATATTGATTCTGGATTTTTCTAGGGGTTTACCCTATTTGGATATATTTTCTCTCTTAGTCCTTTTTTGCTGAACCTTAGGGATAGATGGTGAGGCCGCCTGTACAGGTCAGTCCCTTAGGAGTTAGAGCTAGATCCTCCAAGTAAACGTCATTTCCCAGGTTGATCTGTAGGGTTTGTGGTGTTGGGGTCAACCCCTTGAGATTCCGAAATTCAAGAATTTGGGGTGAGGCTAGTCCCAGGCCAGAGGTAAAGGTCAGTTGAGTTATGGTCGTTGCCTGAATATCCAAGGTGCAGGTTAATTCTCCATCGCCAAAATTAATCGCAGCTTGGGAAATGATGAACTCGGCGGAAATGTCTGGGGGGGAAATTCCCAATTCTGTTACCAAAATCCCCAACAAGTCGCGGAGGGCCCCACGCATCAGCTCCGAGTCAAGGGATTGCTGGAGGTCAGATTGACTGAGGTGGATCTCTCCCCAGGCCTGGATTGGTTCCATCAGCTTTAAGGGTTTACCCCGCAGCACTTGCCCCAGATTAACGCGGATATTTTCGGCTTGCAGGCGGGCCTGGGACAAATAAAGTCCTTGGTAGATCACTCCAGCAGCAATTACTTGCACCAGCGGCAGATACCCAGAAAATAATTGTCGATCCTGGGCGTGGAGTTGAATATCCAGTTGGGTCGCGGCCTGGACTTGAGTGTTGAGCCACCATCGAAACGCTGGAGTTACAACTCGCTTGACCAATCGTTGCTTGCCCGGATTTGCGGATTGGGCATCAGAGACAGTTTCAGGGTTGTTCTCTGGCCCCAGGCCTGATTCAAGGTCTAACTCGGGTTCCCAGGCCACAGGTTGTTCAGCAGGGGGGGCAGACTTAGGTGAGGTGGGAAAACGGGTCATAGAACTCCAGACAACGATGAAACGAAACCATTAGGTTTGCCTGATCATACGGGGCCAACGGGGGAAATTTCCGGATTTGTGACTAGGGGGTGTTTCTTTTGTGATCGGTAAAACAGTAGGGCTGCACCCACCAGGCCACTTCCCGGCACAACGATGATCCCCACCAAGGGAATTAGTAGGCCTAAAACCTGAGCTAAGCCAAGTCCTTGAATTTCTGGCCAAAGCTGCCGAGTCTGGTGTCGCCGCTGTTTTAGGGTTTCATGATGTTTTTCCAGAAGGTAATCAAAGCTCCCTCGCCCAAGAAAGTAACTGTTGATGGTCACCATAAAAAACGGTTGGACAGGGCCCATCAGAAACGACAACACCAAGCAGAGCAATTGCAGAAGAGTATCCCGGAGAGCAAACCAAGTTCCCAGCAAGCCGTTGGCCAAGTCCCGCCGCCACCCCACCTCCACGGCCCGGCCCGTGAGGATAATTTCCGTTTGATTGAGGAGGGGGCCTAGAAATGGAATCACCAGCAACGGCAATAGGGCCTGGTAGCCAATTAAGGCCAAAAATAGAGCCACCAAAACCGCAATTACCTGGCTCAAGGCCTCATAAACCGGCAACCAATCGGAACTCAGCCCCCCACCAAAGGGCAATAACACTGTCCGCACCAGCCAGATACTCCCAGCCATCATCCCCAGGCCGAGAAGCAAACTTAACCCCGCCGGTAGCACCAAATAGCCCCAAAGTCGATGGCGAGCAATAAACCCCAGGCCCCGGAACCCAGCCCAAAAGCCTGCCAGGAGGCGAGGGGGAACGGACAAAACCTTAAAAATCATGACAATAGGGCCAAATTAGCCGGGTTCCATCACTAGGAGGCCAAGGCCACCGCAATCAACTCTTGAAGTTCACCCTTTTGGTACAGTTCAATCAAAATATCGGAGCCGCCGACAAACTCCCCATTGATGTACACCTGGGGGATCGTGGGCCAATTGGAATATTCTTTAATGCCTTGGCGAATTTCGTAGTCCGAGAGCACGTCAAAGGTTTCAAAGGGAACGCCCAAACTGTTGAGAATTTGCACCGCCGTATTGGAAAATCCGCACTGGGGCATTAATTTTGAGCCCTTCATGAAAACCATGACTTTGTTGGTTTTTACCAATTCATCAATGCGTTGTTGCGTATCGACCATGGGTACACCTCTAACGGTAGTTGTCTGAGTGAATGCTCTGATTCCAATGTAAAGGAAAGGGTGCGGGGCGATGGCAATCCCCAGGCCGGGAACCCAGTACTTTTCAATCCCAACCCTAAAAAGTTTTAATTCAGGACCTGAGCTTGGGCAGACCATTCCTCAGGGGTGAAGGTTTTCAGGGCCAGGGCATGAAGTTCATTGGTGGCCATGACATCCTTGAGACTGCCGTACACCAGTTGATGTTGCTGAACCAAGCGCTTGCCAATAAATGCTTCCGAGACCACCGTGGCCTGGTAATGATCACCCCCCCCCGTTAAATCCTCGAGGGCAACTTGGGCATCGGGCAATTGACGTTGAATTAAATCGCGCAGTTGTTCAGGGGTTACCATAGCAATTTTTAGTCGTACTAAGAAAGTGAATGAACTGACAAAGTCATGAGTTCGACAAGGCCTAGGAATTGGGAGATGGAGCCGGAGCCGGAGTTGGAGTCGGGGGTGAAGCTGGAGTTGGTGCTGGAGAGGCGGTTTCCGTATTGGGAATGGGAGCACCAATGGGGCCACGGGGGAAGACCACATCCATAAACCCAAGTTCCACTAACTGCTGATAGGATTTTTGCCCCAATTCCCGAGTCGGGTTTTGACTCCGAATAATTTCAACTAAGAGGGGAATTGCCAGTTCTGGTTGATTGTTGGCCCGATAAACCAACGCCAATTGATAGGTGGCTACATCCCGCATTTGGGCTGATTCCAGGGCTTTCCGGCGACTGCTATCGGCGGCGGGGCCATCAATGCCAAGAAAACTGGAACTTATGGATTGATAATAGTTAGATAATTGGTTCATGGTGGTGCGGGCTTCGAGGAGCTTCCGGGCAGCCAGAGTCAGGTTTTGGCTACTTACGGCGGCGGCGGCCTCATCGATCAGGCGTTGCCCCCCAGCGATGGTGTAGGCGGTTCCGGCGGGTAAGGTGGGCGTGACAACTTGGACGTTGGGGGTGTTGCTATTTCCGCTTGTTTGGGCCAGGCTAGTACCGTTCAATAGCCCCAGACTAACCACCGAGACCAGCATTAACGGACGAACCATCACCTGTGGGTGAAAAAAGGCAACCATGTGGAAATTCCTCTACTTAGGATAGAAATAGCCCATTCCGGGACGGGGCCTGGAGGATCATCGGGTATCTTAGCACCTGACCTGGGCGTACTCGTGATCATCGCAGCACATTTCCCTAGAATGGTACTTCAATCTCTTCCATCTTAGATTTCCCAGAGGCTAGCCGTGCCGTCCTCGAAAGTCACTCCCATCGATGAAATCAAGCAACGGCGCAGACAACTGAAAACCCAAAAGCGTTTACGGAGCTTGGCGGCCATTTGGCGAACTGGGGTGCTGATGGGGTTAACGGGGAGTTTGGCCTGGGGCTTAACCTTACCCGATTGGGTCATCTATCAACCGAGCCAAGTCAAAATTGTCGGCAACCAACTCTTAGGGACCCCAGCGATTCAAGAGCTTTTACCCGTTACCTATCCAGAGTCCCTACTACGACTGGATCCTGAGGCGATTATTCGAGGCCTGGGGCAAACCTTACCGGTTCAACGGGTCACCATCGCCCGCCAGCTATTTCCCCCCACCTTGATTGTTGGGATTAACGAACGGTTGCCAGTAGCCATGGTTGTCTGTGATCGGTGTGTGGTCAACAGTCCTGCCAAAATTTCCCAAGGCCCTGCAAGTCTCTGGATGATCGATGCCCAAGGGCAAGTCGCACCCCGCACCAGCTATGACAATAGTCAACTCCAACCCCAGGCCGAGTACCCGAAAATCCTCGGTTATTTTGTCCCGCAAGCTGGGGGTAGCGCGAACACCTGGGAAATTGGTCCGGAACGTCAACGCCAGTGGCAAACCCTTTACCCGCTACTCACAACCGCCGATGTCGGGCTTTCACAAATTGATTGGCGCAACTCAGAAAATCTAATTTTGCAAACGCGCTTGGGACGGGTTTATCTGGGAGCCTACAGTGAGCGACTACCGACCCAACTGGCGGCCCTCAAACGCTTACAACAGCTACCGCAGTATTTAAACCCGCAGCAACTGGTGCACATCGATCTAGTCAATCCCGATGAACCTTTACTGCAAATGAAAACCGCAGTGATTCGCCCCAATGCCACCAATCCTGGTAACACCTCCACCCCCACCAGTCCATCGCCCCGTCCCAATGCACCTGCGTCTCCATCTCCCAGTCCAACCGCTGAACCGTGATGAACTTCCAGCAGAAGAATCCCCTAGGCCGTCACTAGCTCAGGGGTGGGGCGTTTGCTATGGCGAATTCCCTCAATGGCCTGGGCATAGTCCTTCGCTTTAAACACCGCAGATCCGGCCACAATCGCATTGGCCCCGGCTTCGAGTACCTGCCAGGTATTGTCTCCTTTCAGGCCGCCGTCCACCTCAATCCAGGGATCCAGGCCCCGCTCGTCACAGATAGCCCGCAACTTCCGGATTTTTGGCAGGATTTCTGGGATAAATTTTTGCCCACCAAACCCTGGATTCACACTCATAATCAGGACTAAATCGCAAAGCTCCAGAACGTACTCAATCAGTTCCAAGGGAGTTGAGGGGTTTAAGACCACCCCGGCCTGTTTGCCCAATTCCCGAATTTGACCCAGCGTCCGGTGCAGATGGGGGGAGGCATTGTGTTCAGCATGAACAGAGATAATATCAGCCCCAGCCTTGGCGAAGTCCGCCACATATTTTTCTGGCTCGACAATCATCAAATGCACATCCAAAGGCTTTTGGGTGACGGGGCGAATCGCTTCGACAATTAATGGGCCAATCGTAATATTGGGAACAAACCGTCCGTCCATGACATCCACATGGATCCAATCAGCCCCAGCGGCGTCCACAGCCCGAATTTCCTCCCCCAGACGACTAAAATCAGCAGAAAGAATTGATGGGGCAATGACCACTGATTTGGACGAACGATTCAGGTTCATAGGGCGAGTGTTCCCGGATATCTTAAGAATTTTTTCAGAATGCTTCGATTCTACCCTGGCTGTTCTCCCTGGGCAATTGCCTCAGTGGCTGCGAGTTCTGATGCCATAGCTGCTCAAGTCCCAAGGTTCTTCCCCTCGGTTGCCATGATCTGGAGCCAGGAGATAGGCCGAAGCCCCAACCCCCGCTTCTGTCTCTTTTTCCCGCTCCCCCAGCAATCCCATGACTTGGGCCATCTCCTCCAGCAACTCGTTGCCCGGCCCCCAGGTTCCCGAGAGTGAATCCGCATCTAAGTTCATCAGCTCGAGAAAATGTCGTTCATTGAGGATGTTGTTCAAGACGGCTTTCAGTTGGAGTACGGTTTTATCCGCGTGATAATGGCGATCTTTCCAATGTTGAATAGCCGTTTCCTGTTCCCGGGCCTGTTGAGCCTGATGGAGAATTTGCTCCTGCATTTCTGCCACCTGTTGTTCCAGCTTGTTAATCCGCACCTGTTGCTGAATGGCGTGTTCTTCAACTTCTTGGGCATGGTGTTGGAGCTTGGCCTGCTGAAGTCGTTGGGTTGCATATTCCGCTTCGAGCCCTTGAATTTTGTTTTGGGCCGCCAGGAGATTTTGACTTAGGCGTTGAATGACTTGATTTTTGTTCGAATCACTCCCCTGGGCCTGCTGGAGGGCGGAAATAATGTCCTGCTGGGCGGTGACAACCTGGGCTGAACGGTGCAGTCGGGCTTCAAATTCACTGATGCTTTGTTGTCGCTCTTGAACCTGGGCTTCCAATTGCGTAATTCGGTACTGCAACAGCTTGATTTGATCCTGATTAGGGCGCAGTTGGGTTTGCAGGTGTTGAAGCTCCTCTTGCCGTTGCTGGAGTTGGGTTTGAGTTTCCGCAAGGGCTAGATTCTGGGCCTGGTAGGCTTGATGGAGTTGCTGAAGGTGTTGATTGAGTTTCTCGTGACTGGCCTGTAGCTCTTGGAATTGGGCCTGAGTGGTTTGATGTTGGGCTAATTGTTGTTTGAGGCTGAGGATGGCCTGTTGTTGGATTTGGGCGGTTTCTTCCGTTCGAGCCAGAATATCCTCTAAAAATTGCTGCTCTACCAACTGCTGCTTAAGCTCTTCAATGTAGACCTGACATTGATCCAAAGCTTGCTCGAGTTGGGTTACACGCGAGGGTCGATTATTTGAACTGGAGATCGGGGTCTCAGATGTGGTTTCCCCTGAGGGTTCTGCAGCGGGGTTGAACTGGCCTAGAGCGATTGTATCTGTGGCCTGTGTATCTGTGGCCTGGGAGGGCTCAGGGTTGGGGCCTCGGGAGAAGATCGTAGGGGTAGGGCGGGCCCAATGATCTCCATCAGTTATTTCAGCGAGTGGTGTGGTCGGAATGCTCCAAGGTAACTCCAATTGGGCTGGGGCGGAAGTCAGTGAGGGAGTCGCCTCGTCCATAAATCTAAAAATACCTACTTTTAAAAAGCCTATGCCAAACGGTGGTTCGATCCATTTTAGACGGATTAAACTGATGGGTTCCCATTTCCTTGGCGGCCGTACATCCAAATGTAACAATGAAAGCGACTGAATTTCTGCCCCTTGACGAAACCCATCCGATGCCAAAATCCTTACCTGATTTCCTTGCCGACTGTGCCAGCCTAGGACGATTACGGTTGATCGTGACCAATGAAGTAGCAGTCTTGGAAGTACAAACTCCCCTAGAAAAGATTTTTTACGCAGATTTGCCCCAAGGTCGTTACGCTAACATGCACGCTGGGGATTTTGAGTTTCATTTGAATATGGATAAAATCACCCGGGTCAAATTTGAAACAGCCCAGGCCAAGCGGGGTAATTTTCCCACCTATGCCATCCGCTTTTTGACTGCTGACGATAAACCGGCCCTGAGTGCGTTTTTACAGTGGGGCAAACCTGGGGAATATGGAGAGGGACAAGTCCAGGCCTGGGAAACCCTACGCAATACCTACGGTGAAATTTGGGAGCTTCCTGGTGAGGCATCTGCTTGATCGGCGTGTAATAGTCGCTGAGTTTATTCGTTAATTTTTTTGGATATATAAAAAGGAAAGGTTCTAGGGAGTATCTGGCTCAACTGGTGGGGAGTTAATCACAATTTGAATTTGATCCAAGCGGGGCCCATCGCAGGAAATTACGGTTATTTCCACCGATCCCCAGGCCAGGGTTTCGCCAACATCTGGAACTTTCTGGAATTGATAGAATAAAAATCCCCCCAGGGTTTGGTAGTCATCTCCCACGGGCAAAGTTAGGTCTAAGCGCTCGTTAACCTCCTCTAAATCGGTCTGGGCCTGGACTAAGTAGGTGCGAGCATCCAGTGAACGAATTGCTGGAATTGGAGCATCATCGGACTCATGGCCGCCAATAATTTCGTTAATCACATCCTTAAGGGTGACCAGGCCCGCAGTTCCCCGCGATTCTGCCTCTCGAATCATGACCATACTTAACCGATATCGTTGCATTAAGGGCAGCAAATCCCCCAGGTGGGTTCCTTCCGGGACAAACCAAACCGGCCGCACCCAGGGCAAGACCCGAGTCTCTGGGGTTAATTCTCCAGAAGCTAAAGCTGCAGCCAAATCCTTAAAGGCTAAAACTCCCCGCACAGAGTCCAGGGACTCCCGCATAACTGGAAAATAGGAATGCCCAGTTTCGGCGATGGTCACCAGGACATCCGCCAGGGTCACAGTGTCGGGTAAGGCCGCTATTTGGGTACGCGGGATCATCACCTCCTCCACCAGGACATCACCAAAGGCAAAAACATTGGTTAGGAGTTCCCGTTCATCTTCCTCCAGGCCACTGGATTCTTCCGAGCGAATCAAAAGTTCTAATTCCTCTGGGGTGACTTGGTAAGACAACAGGATGTCATGGTTCCCCAGGCCAAAAAGATGTAAGAGAGTCCGAGTAGAAGCACTCAGGAGCCAGATCACAGGTTTAGCCAAACGGGCAATCAACAGACTGGTCGGGCCAAGGGCGCGGGCCAACTGTTCCGGAAATCGTAGGGCCAAGCTTTTAGGGACTAATTCGCCAAGCACAATTTGTAGGTAGGCCGTCAGGAGAAACGCGAACGAAATGGCAACGGAATGGCTCCAGAGGGGGGCTTGTCTTGGCAGGAACGGAATAGCCCCAATCAATTGGGCCACTAGGGGGGCCATCGTCACTTCCCCAATCCAGCCCAGACTCAAGCAGGCCAAACTTATCCCAAGTTGTGTGGTGGACAACAGCCGCTCCAGCCGTTGTTGGAGAACTTGGACTTGTTTAGCTCCACCATCTCCCTGGGCCACCAGTTGCTCAATCCGGGTGCGACGAACATTGACAATGGAAAACTCCGCCAGGACAAAGAACGCATTCACCCCCAGCAAAGCCACAATTGAAAGAATCCGCCAGCCCAGGCCAGGCTCTAAAGGTGCAGCCAATGCCAGTTCAAAAATCCCAGGCCCGGGATGTCCCAAAAATAGTGACAGCATTAGGGTTGAGCGGGAATGTCCTGAATTTTGAGCTGAATATCTTGATTGGGAAAATCCGAGAGGGACAAGTTCAGGGACTTCACGTCATCCAAACTTGTAAGGGGAATGGCCACTGTGCCAGTAAAAGTCTCACTCTCAGCTGGGAGTTCTGTGGGCAGCCCTTGGGTAATGGCAATAAGGGGGGTACCCGAGTCGCTGGTGACATCAAGGAATGTGTAGATGAATTGCAAGCTAGAAACACTGTCATTCGTTAAGCTCACCTCTAGGACTAGGTTTCCATCAGCTATTTCCGCAGAGTTTACGGCCATGTGTACCCCTTGCATTGATGTCTCTTTCGGGAAGCCAGCAATGGGGGTTGATTCCGGGGCCGGGGTTTCCTCTGGCGTCTCTGCTGGGGTGGGGGTTGGCGTTGGGGTCGAAGTTGTCTGCCCCTGAATTACTCGTTCTACTTGGGCGATAATATCAGACTCTTTCAGCAAGGCCTGGCGCTGACCTAAGTCTTGAGCATTGCTACTGAAATCTCCCAAAATTGGGTTAACTACGGGCTGGGTCACTCCACGCAGCGATTCACGCCCAAATAAATAGCCGCCAAAGGCACTGAGTCCACCAGCCATGAACATGATGCCCAGGAGCACCACACTCAGTTGTACCCGGGGACTAATCCGAATCGCCATATTTGCCCAACGTTACCTAACAAGGTGAAAAAATCAACACCGAAAACCGACTAAAATAGCCAATGCAAGGGATTAGGGTGACAAATTTTCATGGATGTTTGTCCTGACTCCTAACTGCAACTTCATTTCCAGGGTTGGCCGAGCGGATGAGGCAGCGAACTCATAATTCGCCTTAGGCAGGTTCAACTCCTGCACCCTGGACTTTCTCGCCGACGGTTTACCCACGACTAAATCAGTTTGATCAGCCGTAGTCCATAGAACAGACTGATCGCAATTCCCAAGGCACCGCCAACCCAAAGACCGTATGCTACCAATTCCATAGTTATGTTCTCCTAAATCAACCTACTAGCAAAATTAAGCACAAGTGATTAAAACTTAACATCCTCAGGCTAATTACGGATACCCGGCCACGTTTATCCCCTCGAGTAACTCACGACTTAGGGGTGGAGTGTAACGGACAAATAGTCTGCAGCGGTTTCCACTAAAGTAATCATCCGGGCGTAGGGCATGCGTGTGGGCCCCAGGAGACCAATAGTACCCACAGGGGTCGCGCGCCGGCGATAAACTGCGGAAATCAAAGCACAGGATCGCATCGGTGGCAAAGGGCTTTCTGCACCAATGGTGACGCGAACACTGGAGGCATGAGCTTGGGTCGGGGTGGGATGGCTCTCGGTGGTGCCCGCTAGTAAATGTGTGGTTTCCCAGGCCCCAATTAAAGACCAAAGCTGTTCTGTCTGGGCTTCCAACAACTGCAAAAGCATCTTTACCTGTTCCAGTTGAGCAAATTCTGGTTGTTGTATGACTTCCGCCAGGCCTGTAACGATAAAGGGAGCCGTTTGCCGAGGGCGGATAGCAGGAATGAGCTGCATAAGGAGTTGTTGGAGGGCCCGGCCATAACTTTGAAAGGCTGAATCAAGGACTTGCCAGTTGAGATGGGCCAGTTGATCAAGGGTTTGTCCTTGAAGTTGGTGATTTAAAAAATTGTTTAAAACCTGTAGGGCCTGGTCGCTGGTTTCTGGATCCAGGCCTGGGGGCAGTTGAAACAAAGCAGATTGGGATTCGTTACTGTCGAGGACAAGAATCACCATCACCTGATCCGCATCCAGGGCCACGAGTTTCACCAAGCGGATTGTTTGACCAATGGTGGAGGGCAAAGTAATGAGGGTAACGCAGCCACTAAGGGCTGAAAGCAACTGGGCCGCACTCCGTAAAATCATCTCCAGGCCCTGCTTTTCTTGATCTAATCGGGCCGAGAGCAGAGACTCCACTTGCCGGGCGAAACTGGGAACTGGAGTAATTAGCTGATCCACATAGATACGATAACCATAGTCAGAGGGGACGCGTCCAGCGGAGGTATGGGGTTGGTAGAGAAGCCCACATTTCTCCAGAACCCCCATGATGTTTCGAATCGTTGCTGAGCTGACATTGAGGTTATATTCATCCACCAAGACCTGGGAACCAACGGGTTCGGCTGTGGCAATGTAGTGATTGATCGTTGCGGAAAGAACCTGCTGTTGACGTTGACTCAATTCGATGGGCATCGGGGGCATCCACAAGGGGTTTGCTAATATCCAATACTTAAAAAAATCTAAATATAGGGTTAGTTTAAGGGAGATTCCGAATTTTTGCCCAGGCCAGGGGGGCGTTTAAGCCTCGAGTTTTGCACTTAAGTCCATTCTTTGATGGATACCGGCAACCCATGGGAGAGATGCGGGTTAAGTTTTGCAGCTCAGACCACTCAGCCATTAATAAAGGGGCAAATTTTGGTTCACTTGCCGGACAAAAGCATCAATGCCACCGCTAATATTTTTGACGTGGCCATAGCCCTGCTGTTGAAGCCAATAGCAAAACTGGGCAGAGCGGACACCATGATGACAAAGCACCCACACCTCTTGATCTGGATTGAGAAGGTCGGAAATTTGGGGCTGCCAGGCCTGAAACTGACTCAAAGGCAAGTTGATAAATCCCGGAATAGCAACAATTTCTAGTTCTTCGACTTCACGCACATCGACCAACTGCACGGATTCGTCCCCACTGGCTAAATAGTGCCCCAAGGCCTGGACTGAAATCGACTCCATCGCTACCTCCCCATCCCGAGAACATCACCCCAATAAAGTCTATTTTATCTCTGTATCTCAAGATTGTTTCTTTGTCTCGACTGTAAACCGGCCAATCCTAGTCAAAATTAATAGACATACAGCAAGCTTTTTTTAGATGTGAAATAACTCGAGGATGATTTGAATAGTCCTATTGTTCTCCATTCTTCTTATCTCAATATGTATGGTAAGTTTTCACAAATCATTTCTGTTTGCTATATCGTTTAGAAACGGTGAACGCATTGAATACCTGAACCCCTGGGTAGGTGAGGGATAAGACCTGCGTATCAATACCTTTGGTATCCATGTGGGCAATCTGACTGGCACCAAGATCAAGTAAGTGGCAATGTGGCTTTTGTGTGCCAGGATTATCGCCAGGAATCGTCTTGCCCATTTCCCGGAAACCAAATGCAACATAGTTACTCTTGAGAACCTTTTCCCATTCCTCAGCAATTTCCCGAGTCACAAAGGCTTCCTCAACGGCAATGCGCTTCATAAAAACTCACTTCAAAATGTGCATCTTCTTTTCGGCTGCTCGTGGATGCCACCACCCCCGCTTTTGTCTTAATTATGGGGTAGTTGGCTGAACATATCATGACTCGTAGTAAGGAGGTTTACTGGGAATTTTGACCTTTGTGAGCATGAATGATTGACCTTGCAAAAGTTTGTTTTTCATGCGCTGACTATTCAGAACTTATTTCACCTAACGAACAAGCTCAACGGCGGCAAGCAACCCTAGCATTTCATCAGAATTTTGGCTCCGTCTGTTGCAGCGACTGGTTAGGTGGCGATTGCATTCAGCCGACGTTTGATCTAAACACAGACTAGTAGAGAATATTCAAGCTATCCGTAAACGTTCAATGTCTTTGATGGGTGGTGCTCCAAACATACGGGAATATTCTCGGCTAAACTGTGAAGGACTTTCATACCCAACCTGATAAGCTGCATGGGTCGCATCGGCATTTTCGACCAGCATCAGCCGACGCGCTTCCAGTAGCCTCAATTGTTTCTGATATTGCAAGGGACTCATTGATGTCACTTTCTTAAAATGACGATGGAAAGATGCAGCAGACATGTTGGCTTGCTCAGCTAAATCCTCCACTCGTAACGTCTCTGTGAAATTAGCCTTTAGCAGTTTGATGACCTTAGCAATACGCTGCATGTTGCTGCCAGATGTCGCAATCTGCCGAACTGCTTCACTTTGTTCGCCGATCAAAAGACGGTAATAGATTTCGCGAATCATCATCGGTGCCAGAAACGGAATATCCTGCGGTGTACCTAGAAGCCGTGTCAGTCGAATGGCGCAATCAATCAATGTTATATCAGCGTTGCTAATAAACAAACCTCGAACCGAGTTTTCTTTCTTCTCTGCCTGGGGTTGAATTTGAGCAATAATGTCGCAGAGTTGGACTGGGTCTAAGTTCAACTTAAATCCTAAGTACGGCTTGTCTGGAGTCGCCTCGGTCACCAATCCACTGAGTGGCAAATCCACCGAGACGACAAGATACTGAGCGGCACCATACTGATACGTTTCCTCTCCCAGCAATGCTTCTTTTTTGCCCTGAATAACGATGGCGAGAATCGGTTCAGAGACACCGCAGATTGCTGTGGACGCAGACGATTCCCGCATGAATTCTACCTGACTGATAGCAGTTTGATGAGCACCATTTCCGTGATAGTCGGTATGTTGTGCCACCAATGCCGCCAGTTCTTGACACGCACGAATGGCTGTACTCTGCCTCGGTGTTCCAATGATCATGCTGGTTTCCTGACTGACTTAACCGTTCCCATTCGTTCATGATAGAGAATATTCTTCCCCATCAACATCTTCTCTGAGAGGAATAGGCAATAACATGCGAGATTTGTGTATTTGAAGCTCCATTTTTCAAGCCTATGATGAACTCATGTCAAAAGAGCAAGGAGTTAGGACAACGACAGATTGTGTTGAACGTAGTGGCTCTTGGCGCGATTGAAACCAATTTTGCTGAGGGTGCAATGCGTGACAATCCAAAGAGTAACAACTTCATCGCTTCGCAGACTGCTTTAGGTCGTGTTGGTCTTCCCGATGACATTGGGGGGCGATCGCACCCTTACTTTCAGAAGAAAACCGATGGGTCAATGCCCAGAGAATTGAAATTTCTGGCGGCATGTTTCTCTAATTCAAGTCAACTGAAACAAAAAGGAAAATCACGATGTTAAACGTAGAACATAAAGTCATTGCTATCACTGGAGCGAGTAGCGGCATTGGTGAAGCTACTGCCAAATTATTGACTGAACATGGCGCAAAGGTTGTTCTGGGAGCGCGGCGTGCAGAAAGGCTAGAAAAGATTGTTGAGGAGATTCGTCGGCAGGGTGGCTCGGCAGAATTCAAACCGGTGAACGTTGCCGATCAGGAGGATATGAAAGCGTTCATTCACTTTGCCAAAGACACCTTTGGGCGCATTGATGTCATTTTTAACAATGCGGGTGTCATGCCTTTATCTCCCATGAATGCTCTCAAAGTTGAAGAATGGGACAATATGATTAACGTCAACATCAACGGCGTATTGAATGGCATTGCAGCAGGTTTGCCGATCATGGAAGCGCAAGGCGGCGGACAGTTTATCAACACCGCATCCATCGGTGCCCATGTGGTAGTGCCGACTGGCGCAGTCTACTGTGCAACGAAATATGCAGTTTGGGCAATCTCCGAAGGACTGCGGCAGGAATCGAAAAATATCCGCGTGACCACGATCTCTCCGGGTGTCGTGGAAACAGAGCTGGGTTCTGATATCACAGATGATTCGGCACAAGAGGCATTGCAAGAATTTCGTAAAACCGCCCTAACCCCGGATGCGATCGCCAGAGCCGTTTTATATGCCGTATCCCAGCCCGATGATGTG